>JAKOVX010000136.1 GCA_029781855.1 Acidobacteriota bacterium
GCACAGATCGAAGCCAGCGTATTGATGCTTGCCTCGAACAACCTGCTATCACCGGCTAGTGGCCAGCCGATCGCGGTTCCGTCGCAGGATATTGTTCTCGGCTGCTACTATTTGACACTTGGCCGAGATGAAATGCTCGGTGACAACAAGGCTTTCAACTCGATCGAGGATGCATTGCTTGCGCTTGATGCAGGTGTGATCGAGACCCAATCGAAGATCCGTTTGCGTTGGCGCGGTGATCTGATCGATCTTTCGCTCGAGCACAATAACCAGGACGTTATGCGGGCGAACGTCCGCGAAAACGTCGATATGGTTATATCGACGACAGCCGGACGAGCGATCTTCAATGAGCGCCTTACGCGTGACGGTTTGCCTTTCATCAACGGAACCCTCAAGAAAAAAGGGTTGCAGTCACTAGTTACCTTCTGTCACTTGAAGCTCGGTCACGAACAGACCGTGGCGTTGCTTGACGATCTCAAGACGATGGGCTTCCTTTATGCTACCAGGGCCGGTGTATCGATCGGTATCGACGATATGGTTACGCCGCCGAGCAAGAAGGGCATCATAGACGAAGCGTTGAAAGAGGTTGACAAGCTCCGTCAGCAGTACGAAGATGCCACGATGACGGATATGGAACGTACCAACAAGGTTACGGCCATCTGGTCTGACGTTACCGATCGGGTCGCCAAAGAGATGTTCAAGGCGATGCATACGCGTGAAGAAGAGCGTAAGGAACTCAACCCGATCCTCGTGATGGCTGACTCTGGTGCCCGAGGTTCTGAAGCTCAGATCCGACAGCTTGCCGGTATGCGTGGCCTGATGGCGAAGCCGTCCGGCGAGATCATCGAAAATCCGATCCTAGCGAATTTCCGCGAAGGCCTGGACGTGTTGCAGTACTTTATTTCGACGCACGGTGCTCGAAAGGGCTTGGCCGATACCGCCTTGAAAACGGCCGACTCAGGCTATTTGACTCGCCGGCTTGTCGACGTAGCTCAGGACGTCATCGTTTCGGAACAGGATTGCGGAACGCTCCGCGGTGTATGGGCTGAGGCGATCATCCGTAACGGTGAAGAGGTCGAAAGCCTCCGCGACCGTATCGTCGGATGTACGTCGCTTGATGACATCGTCGATCCGGTTGACGGTTCGGTGATAGTTGCCGCGAACGTCGAGATCAATGAGGAGCTTGGAGCCCAGGTACAGCTTTCGGGCTTACAGAAGGTCCGCATCCGTTCTGCCTTGACCTGCGAATCGCGTCGAGGTATCTGCGTGAAGTGCTACGGCCGCAACCTCGCAACTGGTAATACTGTGGAGATCGGTGAAGCGGTTGG
The DNA here is from genome assembly GCA_029781855.1 of Acidobacteriota bacterium. GTDB lineage: Bacteria > Acidobacteriota > Blastocatellia > Pyrinomonadales > Pyrinomonadaceae > OLB17. Next base: position 1,329 of record JAKOVX010000136.1, read on the forward strand.
TGTTATTGCAGCTCAGTCGATCGGCGAACCGGGAACGCAGCTCACAATGAGAACGTTCCACGTCGGTGGAACGGCACGTCTCGAGCAGGAGACCAAGCACGTTGCGGCGATGGACGGTACCGTTAGATACCTAGGCGACCTCAAAGTTATCAAGAACCGCGAAGGCGAATACGTTTCGCTTCGACGTCAGTCTGAGTTGGCCCTAGTCGATGACCGTGGTCGCGAAGTCGCTCACTATAAGATCGTTTACGGTGCCCAGATCCACGTAAAAGACGGGGCCAAGGTCAAAGAGGACGACATTCTCGTGACGTGGGATCCATTCACGTTCGCGATTCTCTCGGAGGTCGACGGTACGATCAAGTATCAAGATCTGCGTGAAGGCAAGACGGTCGAAGAAGAGATCGATAAGGTGACCGGCCAGAAACGCCTTGTGGTCAAGGACTCGGATGAAAAGAATCAGCCGCGTCTCGAGATACGCAGCGGCAATAAGGTGCTGAAAACATATCAGATGCCGATACGGGCCAATCTCCACGTCGAAGACGGTCAGGAAGTTCAGGCGGGCGATATCATCGCGAAGATCCCTCGTGAGACCACAAAGACGAAGGACATCGTCGGCGGTCTGCCGCGTGTCGTCGAGCTTTTCGAGGCGCGTCGCCCTGGCGAAACGGCGGTCATGTCCGAGATCAACGGCCACATTACTTTCGGCCCGATCTCAAAGGGCAAACGTAAACTGATCGTGACCGGCGACGACGGCAGCGAGAGGGAATATGACATTCCGCGTGGTACGCACATCAACGTGCAGGAAGGCGATCACGTCCGGGCGGGCGAACCGCTGATGGACGGGCCGCTAAACCCGCACGACATCCTGCGTGTACTCGGTATGGAGGCGTTGCAAAACTATCTGGTCAACGAGATCCAGGAAGTCTATCGTCTACAGGGCGTTAACATCAACGACAAGCATATCGAGGTGATCGTTCGACAGATGCTCCGTTGGGTCAAGATCAAGGAAGTCGGCGACACCGAATTCCTGCTCGAGGAACAGGTCGACAGATTCCGCTATGAGGATGAGAATCGGCGTGTTCAGGACGAAGGCGGGCAGACCTCGGTCGGCGAACCGCTGTTGTTGGGTATTACCAAAGCATCACTTTCGACCGACTCGTTCATCTCGGCGGCGAGTTTCCAGGAGACGACCCGCGTGCTTACAGAAGCCGCTATTTCAGGGCGTGTCGACTATCTACGCGGCCTGAAAGAAAACGTCATCATGGGCCGTCTGATCCCGGCCGGCACCGGTATGAAATACTACCGAAATGTTCGTGTCGCCTACGATCCGACCGAAAATCAAAAGCAGGCGGATGAGTTCGACGAGATGGCTGACATCAGGGGCGGGATCGAGTTCCCGATCCCGATGGACGTCCCCGGCGTCGAGCCTGACGATTTCGAGGATGAGGCGATCGACATCGACGACGAAGCCGAGATCGAGACGGAAGAGGTCTTCGATATCGACGAGGCGATGCAGATCGACCTGGACGATGACGACGAACTCTAGTTCGGGTGGTTCGCAGTAAAATAAGGGGCCGGGAGCATTTTGCTTCCGGCCTTTTTTTTGTGCACGGTCATGGGAATGCCAGGCGCACTCGATACCCGTCTCAGGCGCACTTGAAACCCGTCTCAGGCGCACTCGATACCTGCCTCAGGCGCTATGTTTACCCCTCTCAGGCGCTATGTTTTAGATCAAATTTTGAGGGCTGAAATGCCACTTTGTTGCATGCGATCGCCGTTGATCTTCAGGTGAGCATCTCGTGGAGCACATAAGTGCGCAAATGGCAGCGCATTTTCCTACGAAAAATTCGCTTTTCGGGTGTGCCGCGGGGAGCGATATTTCTGCAGATATTTCAACGTGCATCTCCCGATGTTTTGCTGACCTGATACGTTTCTTGCGGGACAGGGCACACGTCGGGATAACAAAAAAAGGGGAAGCCCTCAAAGGCTCCCCCTCCATCGTTCGGTTCCCGGCCCGAAGCCTACCAGATCGAGCAGGCGTTGGTGCGGACCATTTTTTGCGGTGCTTTGCAGCCGAACGCCTTGGCGAACTCGGGCATGTTGGAGACCGGGCCGTTGACGCGGTAGCGTGCCCACGAGTGCGGGTCCGTTTCGACCTGCAGCCTCAATCCCTTGTCGGTCGCCTTCGCGGCCCAGACCTGAGCCCAGCCGAGGAAGAACCGCTGTTCGGGCGTGAATCCGTCGATCAGGCCCGGAGCCTTTTTCCCTTTAAGGTCGTCCATTAATGCCGTGTACGCAATGTTCAGACCACCGAGGTCGCCGATATTTTCGCCGATCGTCCGCTGGCCTTTGATGAACACGCCGGGCAGAACTTCGTAACCGTTGAACTGGTCGATGACGCATTTTGCCCGTTCGTCGAATTTCTTACGGTCGTCGTCGGTCCACCAATTTTTCTGGTTGCCTTCGGCGTCGTACTTGCTGCCCTGGTCGTCGAAACCGTGCGAGATCTCGTGGCCGATCACCGCTCCCATTCCGCCATAGTTGATGGCGTCGTCAGCCTGGAAATTGAAGAACGGCGGCTGCAGAATGCCGGCCGGAAACGTGATGTCGTTGTTCGTCGGATTGTACGACGCGTTGACGGTCGGCGGCGTGAAGCCCCAGCGTGTGCGGTCGGTCGGTTTGCCGATATCCAGCGAATTGCGGGCGATCTGGAACTCAGCCGAGCGGCGGACGTTTTCGGCATAGATGCCGCGATCGATCTTGAGGCCCTTATAACCGCGGGGATGACGGTTGTAGCCGATCTTTCGTTTGTACCCTGCCAGTTTGGCGAGTGCCTTGGTTTTTGTCACATCGCTCATCCACGGCAGATTCTGAATATGGGTCTTCATTGCGGCGAAAAGGTGGTCGATCATATCGTTCGCCGCTTTTTCCTGTGCCGGCGTGAATTTGACCTTGACCCATTCGGCTCCGACGGCCTCACCGAGCGTCCGGTCGGTGGCGTCGGTGCAGCGTTTCCAACGCGGCTGCTGTTCCTTGATGCCGCTGAGGAATTTGCCCTGAAAATCGAACGCTTCGTCAACGAACGCCTTTGACAGCGAGCCGGCGGACGAATTGACGACCATCCAGCGAAGGTAGGTCTTCCACTGATCGAGCGGGACGTCGGTCAGCATCGTGTTCAGTTCCTTAAAGAATGTGGGCTGCTGGAAATCGATCTCTTTCTCGACGGGCATGCCGCGGGTTTTCAAATAATCGGTCAACGAGAGATTCGGAATGATCTCCTGGGCAGCGGCGAGCGTGATCTTGTTGTAGTTCTTGTCGCGGTTGCGAAGCTGGTCCGGAGCCATCGAGGCATTGGCGAGACGCGTCTGAACGTCCATTACCGTTTTCGCGTTCGCGGCGGCGGCCTCGGGCGAGTCGCCGAGGAGCTTGAACATATTGGTCATATGTTCGACAAATTTTGTCCGTGTCGCGGGGAAGTTGCCCGTATCGAGCGTGTAATATTCCTTATTCGGCAGGGTCAACCCGCCCTGGCCGGCAGCGAGAATGACCATCGCACTGTTTCGCTGGTCAGGTCCGCCGCCGAGTCGGAACAATGCCGGGATGCCCTGCTGATGCAGCACGGCGATCTCATGTTTGAGATCGGCGACGCTCTTCATGCCGTTAATGCGTGCAAATTCGGCGTCGAGCGGGTGGGCACCTGCTTTCTCGATCGCTGCTTCGTCCATGCATGACGCGTAGAAATCACCGATCAGCTTCGCGTCGCCGGTCGCGTTTTTCTGTTTAGCGGCCTTTTCGAGAATTTCGTGCTCGATGTCGCGGTTATTCTCCGCGAGGATGTTGAAACTGCCCCAACGGGACTGCGACGGCGGGATCTCGGTAGTCTTGACCCAGTTGCCGTTGGCGTATTGGAAAAAGTCGTCGCAGGCGTCGGCCGAGCGGTCCATATTGGCAACGTTGAACCCGCTGCTCTGCGCCATTGCGCTCGCATAGATCGACATTATGACGACGAGAGCCGTCAGGAAACGGAAATAGTTTTTGTGCATTTGTAGCTCCTCAATAAAGTCCAATTAATACGGTGGGGTTTAAAGAAAAGTTTACGCCCGGACATCGATTTTCACAATACAGGGATGAATTTTTCGGCCACGCGCCGCGTCAATTCAGCGGCGAGCGCTTTGCGGTCGTGATCGTGAACGGGTTCGTCGCCAAACGTGACTATCGCAGTGTATTCTCTCAGCTTAAAAAGCCTGTGAAGATGGGCAAAAAAGCTGATGTCCTCCCACCAGCAGACGTAGTTGCTAGCCGGCGGCTCGCCATCGGGCACGCGATAGGTGACAGCAGCGTACGATACCGGCAGGTCACGTTCGGCGGCAAACTGCATGAACGATGAGTTGAACGGCAGGACGGTCTCGCCTTTGGTACTCGTGCCCTCAGGGAAAACGATGACGCCTTCGCCGGCGTCGAGCCGCTCGAGGATCTCACGCCCGGCACGCGGAATATCGCGGCGGTTCTTGCGGTTGATAAAGATCGTGCCCATGTCCCGGCAAATGCGGCCGGCGACCGGCCAGCCGTTAACTTCGCTCTTGGCGACGAAAACGCCCTTCGCAACGACCCGAAGGGCGCCGATGTCGGTGTAGCTGAGGTGATTTGAAACGAGAAAGAACGGCGGTTTCGGCGGCGTGCCGATGACCTCGATCTTCATTCCGGAGATCCGGACAAAGCTCAGTGTCCAGAGTCCAAAGATGACCTGCCGCCAGTAGATCTTGTTGGGCACGAAAAAGTGGACCACCCACCAGATGGCGTAGAGCCCGAGTGTCGCGGAGACGAACAGAAATGTGCGAAATATGGCTCGGATCTGCTTCATATTGCGAAGGCGGTCGGGCGATCATTTATCCAGCTTCTTAAAATTGTATCGCAGTAAAACGCGCATCGGCAAAGGTTTGCCGTTTCGCTCGGCGGGCCGCCAGTTCATCTTACGCACTGCGGCCAGGACGGAATCATCGAGGCCATAGCCCGCCCAGCGGACGATCTCGGTGCGCAGGATATTGCCGTTGGCGTCGAGATCCATCTGAAGTTCGACCGTCGCGGCGACCTCGTACAGAAAGGCGAGCGGCGTGTATTCGGGCTTGATGCGTAGGTATGGAATGGGAGCGCGAAACTGTTTGGCGAGCGGCGAATCGTCAGGCGGCAACTCCTCGATCGACGCCGGCATTTGCTCGTTGATCTCCAATCGGAAGACGCCTTTAAGCTTTTCGGCGAGTTCAACAGCTTTTGCCGGAATGGACGCAGCGAGTAGTTTGGCTGACTCGCCGGGCTTTGCAGCTTCAAATTTAGGAAGCGACCAATCGACTAGTCGGCCCGTGCGGGAACTGACCGCGTAGACGACGGCATACGATTCGTAATATTCCTCTCGGGCATACGAGCTGCGGCGCTGGTCAGCCGATCTGACCAGAATGAAGAAATCGCAGCCGATCACGGCACCTAGATTCCTTGCCTCGGCGGAGGTCATATTGAACGGCGTTGACGGCGAGGCAGCGTTGTAGGCAGATGCGACGAGCGATCCGTCGAGGACGTCGGCGTGATCGGCGAGGCCGTTCGAAAGCTCGGCGGCGTATTTGAGCGAGGCTTCTTTACGGTCAGGGGCGATGACTGCGAGCTGCAGATCGCGGGCGGCCGTTATCGCGGGCAGCACGAGCAATGCGGCCAAAATAACCGCGATTCCCCATAGCCTATTTGTGATAAAGCTCGGCGATCTCATCTTTTAGCTCGGCAGGGAAACAGAGGCGGTGGATACGATATCCCTGCTGAAGGCCGCGGACCGCGGAACTGACCTCGGATATCTCGCGGATAGAGGGCCGGGAAAATCCGTCCTCGACGAAGATCAGATTCTTGGGGTCGGTCGTGTCGGTCGAATAGAAATTGTAGGCGGCGTTGCCGGCCTCGTCCTCGATGACGTAGTAGTCAGGGTCGAAGCCGCGGTCGGCAACGATGCGGCGGACGTCGGCAACGAATCCGGGGCGTTCCGATTCGGGCATATCGAGGTCAAATGCCTTGAACAGCCGCCGATCGAGAAACCGCGACGAAAGGTCGGCGAGGATCGGATCCGACGACGATTGCCACTGTTTGATATAGAAATAGAAGTCCGAATCGTCGAGCGAGAGGTGCTCGGTCAAGGTGAGCGGCTGGCCGCGTAGTACCTTTTCGAACGCCGTGCCCGAGCGGAACCAGACGTCGCCGCCGTCGGAAAAGATAACCAATGCCCGACGCAAAAGCGCTTTCAGCACGGCCTCGGCCGAGCGGAGCGTGCGGTGAAAATACACCTGCCGGAACATATAATATCGAGCCTGCAGGTAATCTTCGACAGCGTAAATTCCGGGAGCGGAGACGAAGAGATGATCGTCAGGCTCGTTGATCTGGATCGATTTGATGATCCATTCGAGATCGAAAATGCCGTACTTCGCACCCGTCATCAACGAGTCGCGAAGAAGGTAGTCCATCCGGTCGACGTCGAGCTGTGATGATACGAGCTGGCCGAGCGAGCGTTTGGCATAATCGCCGCGGATGATCGATGCGACATTTTTTGCAATGGCCGGCGAAAACGTGGCAAGCTTACGGCCGATCTCGGTCGTGTCGGAGAGAACGGCGTCGATCGAGAACTGCTCATGGTGAAATCCGAGGATCGATTCGACAACATGCGAGAACGGCCCGTGCCCGATGTCGTGCAGCAGGGCAGCGATGCGGACGGATGCGTGCTCCTCATCTGAGATCGAATACCGCTCGCGAAGCCGGTCGAGGATCCGCGTCGCAAGATGAAACGCGCCCAACGAATGCGCGAACCGCGAATGCTCAGCCGCCTGATACGTGAAATACGCCAATCCAAGCTGCCTGATCCGCCGCAAACGCTGAAACTCCGGCGTATCGACGAGCGACACGAGCAGGTTCCCGGTAGAGGAAACTGTCTCGATGCGGATGATGTTGTGAACCGAGTCGCGGTAAATTCTTTCGGGCAGAAAATTTCTCCTGAGAAGCCAAGGTCGCGTTGCGCTTGTAAGCGGATTTTATCACGGCGTTAACAAAAAGCTTCAATTCAGGCAAAGGCGGTGATATAATTAAGGCTCTCAGATATCAAAAGGCCACTGGTTTTTGGAGGTTGAAATGAAACCAACGATCGCACCGTTCGCATTCCGGACGGCATTAGCACTTTCCTTTGTATTCCTGTTCTTTCTCTCGCAAAATGTCTCTGCCGCAAACATTATCTCCGGCACGATCTACGACAAAGCCCGCAACCCGCTGCCCGACATCGATATCGAACTTCTCGACGAATATCAGCGGCTGATCTCCAGGCAGAAGACCTCGTCGAGCGGCCGGTATGAGTTTGTCGTACAAAACAGTGGCAACTATTATCTACGGGTTTATGCTTTTCGATACGACCTCGAGGACGAGACCCGGCCATTGACGATACAAGGGATCGCTTCGGTGTCGGGCCAGTCGCCGAGTTCGTATAACAACGAAGACTTTTATCTTTTGCCGAAAAAGGGCGGAATACGCGAATTGGAAGCGAGCGTGGTCTTTGCCCAGGACGTTCCGAAAGAAGCCGAAAAGGCCTATAAAGAAGCGATGGCGGATATAGCCAGACAAAGACCGGATGAGGGGTTTGCCGGGCTGCAAAAAGCGATCAGTATTTTCCCGACATATTACGACGCACTGTACCAGCTTGGGCTGCAGCTTTTTCAGCGACAACAATATCTCGATGCCGCTCACGCATTTTTACTGGCAGTGACGGTCAATGAAAAGAGTGCTCCGGCATATTTGCGGGCCGGTGTGTCGTTGAGTATGCTCGGCACCGATTACCAAAAAGCCGCATATTCCGCGCTTTCCAAAGCTCTTGAACGAGCCCCGGGCACTGCACCGATCCTTTACTATTTAGGGAAGGTCGAACGGCGGCTCGGGAAATTCGAAGATGCCGAAAAGCACCTGCTGCTCGCCAAAAGGATCTCGCCGACAAAATCCGCGGATATACAGATCGAGCTTGCTCAACTCTACGCAAACGACTTGAAGAAGTACAAGGAAGCTGCTGATGAACTTGAACAGTATATGAAGGCAGGCAAGATGAGCGATGCAGATGTGGCCAAGACCAAGGCGACGATCGCTGACCTAAGGGCAAAAGCGGTGAATCAAACCAAGAACTGATTCGCCGTTACCGGGGAGCGTTCCCGTTAATCTGATCCGGAAAGAGGGTGCGTTCGCCGCACCTTCTTTTTTTTCGATCAAAGATCATCGCTGCCTTTCCGGACATCATTTTTCTCTATTGTCGGGGCAAACTGTGTGACTCCAAATGCCATCCACCTTGATCGTTGTTCGCAGACGCCGGGCGTGTTGCCGGGATGCCTATATCAATTGAGGACCGGTACGAAGGCTGTAGGTTAGGCAGTTATGATCACGTCGGACCTGTTCGGTCTGATCGGACACGAGAGAGCGATCTGATTCATCGGGACATTCTGCCCGCAAGACAAAAAAAGGCCTGTCCCGAAGGACAGGCCGAAAGTACCTCAAACTTCTATGATTTAGAAGTAGAAGCGGAAACCAAACCGAACATCACGGGGTGACTGGTAGTTGTTAGCCAAGCCATACGTGTTGCGGGTCTGCGAACCAAGCGGTGTGCTCGGGTTCGCGAGGTAGTTGTTGACGTAGGTACGGATACCACCATGGAAAATGGTGTAGAACGTCTGCTGCTCGCTGGTGCACGTGGTGCAGCCATTGGCTGCCAACGTACCGGCTGTGATGTTAGCAGTGCTGATCGTCGTGTCGACGCCGAGCACGTTCTTTTCGTCAAACAGGTTACGGATGTCAACGTACGGTTCAAAGGTGAAGCGTGCGTCACGTCCGAATTTGTAACGATGTGAAACCGAGAAGTCAGTTTCGGTGAACATCGGAGTACGACCGAGGTCGCCACGTTTGTTAAGGATCGTGGTTCCGAGGTTGTACAGGTTGTAGATCGTGGTCAACGGAGTTCCTGACTCGAAAGTCGTGAACGCCGAAACCGTCGTCTTGTTGATACCGTTTCCGGCCCAGTCGAAGCTGTAACCACCATATGCCTTGAAGACATGCGTGCGATCCGTAGCCAAAAGACCGTTATCCGGCTGGCCATCGGCGTTGAAACCGAGGGGCGGAAGGTCGAAGAAACGGTTTACGTTCGGGCTGGAGCGGCCATTTTCATCAGAGCTGGCCAGACCTGAGTAGTTACCGAACAAACGGCTCCAGGTATAGCTGCCATTGAAGAAGTACTTGGCTGTACGACGATCGAAGCGAACTTCGACAGCATCATATTTACGCTGTGCTTTCGGGCACGGCGTACCGCCGGAAGCAGCAACAGTGCAAACGAGGCCATAGCCCGGGTTTGCAATGATGTAAGCTTCCGAACCCTGTCCATTAACGACACCAACGTCTTCAATGGCACGGTCAACATTCTTGTGGGTGTAGCGGCCAGCGATAACCGTATTGGCGGCAAGCTGATGCTCAACACCAAACGTGTATTCACTCTGACGAGCAGCCTTCAGGTTCGGGTCAACAGCACCAGATTCGAAGATATCAGCACCGGAAATATTGGTCGCGATGCGGAAATCGAACTGGCAGATCGACCAGCCACCCGGCCAGATCGGAGCATTCGGTCCCGGGCAGCTTCCGCCGATAGGATCCGTTCCGCTTCCGAGGATAGCAGCCGGTGTGTAGCTCGTGTAAAGGGTTCCACGCGAAGGCAGGATCTCGAAGTAGTCGCGACGATAGAAGTCGCCTCCGAACGAGCCGCGCGGAAGTTCATACTTAAAGCGGTCATAGAACCAGCCCCAGCTAGCAAAGACCTTGGTCTTGCCGTTGCCGAGAAGGTCGAATGCACCACCGATACGCGGCGAGACCTTGGAGCCCCAGCCGAACTTGATCGACGTCGTTCCGGCGCTACCGAAGTTGGGAACGTTCTCGTTCTCAAAACGGACACCGAGGTTCAACGTCAAGCGACGAGCGATCTGATAAGAATCCTGCACGAACAGTGCATGGTTCTTACTGCTGGCTTCGCCTGAAGTTCCGAAACGCTGCAACAAGCCTGCTCCGAGAACACAGTTCGGAAGGTTGCTGCCATCGGACAAACAGGTCGGAGCCGACGGGGTCTGACCGGTCAACGACGAAATGGGTATTCCGTAATAGAGCACGACGTAGCCCGTGTCGATGTAACCCTGACGGGTCGTGTTGAACAAAGCGTTCAACTGATAGCCGACCTTGATGTTGTGACGGCCGCCTGCATTGATACCGACGAACGAAGCGTCAGCGTCAAGCGTGTTGCGGGTCGAGACATCATAGTCGATCTGGAAGTTGTTCGTAAAGTTCGAGAAACCGGCCGAGCAGCCTGTTGCTGCGGTTCCGCCCGGAGCGCCTGCCGGATTACCGGAGGCCGAGCAGAGGTAGCGGGTAGAACGCGGCAAGCCATAGGAACCAAGCTTTTCGTTGAGGAACGTACGTCCATAACGGAAATTGACAACCATCCAGTTGACCGGGGTCCATGTCGCCTGCGTGTTCACGCTATTCGAATTCTGGCGTCCACCCTGCTGACCAAGGAACGACGCTCCAACGAGCGATCCCGAGGACTGCGGAGCTCCGCTGAGGCCCTCTGTGCTCGAGGGAAGTGCTCCCTGAACCGAGACGGGGTTGTAAAGGAAGGTTCCGAAGACACGAAACTTCGACGACGGCTGAGCGTCGATACGGCCGAGCATTTCCTGACTGGTCTGCTTGGCATTGTAGGTGATCGACTGGTTGATCGTACGGCCGGTCGGGCTGTTAGCACCACCCGGAGCCGAGAAATAGTCGATCTTGATATTTTGGTCATAGATCTGCGGAGCGACGATGATCGATCCCCAAACCTTGCCCTTGATGATCGGACCGCTGAAGTTGCCAACCGGGAAATAGTTGACGCCGAGTGTCTTGGGCGGCGTGAAATATTCGTAGTTGCCTGCAGCGTTCGTGCCGTAGCGGTTAAGGACCGGACGCGGATCGCCGAACCATTTCAACGGCTGGAACGAAACGCCGAAGTTACCACGCCACGTGTCATTACCACCGGGGGTGACGACCTGGATGATACCGCCGGTCGCGCCGCCGTTCTCAGCTTCGTAACCGGTCGATTTGACCTGTACTTCCTGAACGAGGTCGAACGAGATGTTGTTCGCGGTGTTCAACTGACCGGTACGGAAGTTAGTAACTTCCTGACCGTCGATGTTGAAAACGTTCTCAGCACCCGATGCACCGTCGATCTGGAAACCAGCATTGAGCGGTTCCGGACGAACGTTCGGAGCGATCTTGAGCAGCGACGAGAACGTCGTTCCCGACGGCAGGTCGTCAATGACGCGCTTGCCGATCGTGGTGTCGAGCTTGGTGCCGCCCATATCGATCTGGACGTTCGAATCGCCGACAACCTCAACAACAGCACTCGCGGCACCGACTTCCAATTTGGTCGTGATGATGGTCGTGTTGTCGATGCTGACGTTAACGGTCTGCTTCGAAGTCTTAAAATTAGCTCCGGAGGTCGTAACGATGTACGAACCAGCCTGGAGCTGTGTAAACCTAAAAGAACCCTGACTGTTCGTAGTGGTCGTAGCGTTATTACCGGCAGTCGTTCCAGTTGCCTGGATCGTGACGGTAGCGCCGGCTACAACTGCACCATTCGGGTCAGTTACAGTTCCTTCAAGATTACCCGTGTTCTTCTGTCCGAACGCCAATGCCGAAAGGCAAAGGACGAAGGACAGAGCCACGGTAATAAATTTGAAGTTCTTGTTCATTTTTATCTCCTAAAAAAAATTTGAGAATCTAAACACAAAAGGTCAATTTACGGGAACGAGTCCAATTAATCGTAAAAAAGACCACAAAGGTACACATTGTAATAAGCAAATTCAAAGCCTCGCCGACGATCGACGAGGCCAAAGTGTTAAATTGTTGTAAACAAATGGAGTTAACGCTGAACCAAATTCACTGACCGAATCACCAGATCGGTCTTAACGTACAATTTTTCGTAATTTATTCACTATTTCGGATTTTGCGCCTTGAAATCGATCAGGTGGCCCATCTTTTCCTTTTTGGTTCGCAAATACGAAACCGCCTGCTGTTCCGAATGGACCTCGATCGGGATGCGCTCGACAACGGTGAGACCGGCGGCTTCGAGGGCGTTGAGCTTGTCGGGGTTGTTGGAGATCACGCGGACCTTGCAAAGGCCGAGATCGTAGAGTATCTCGGCACATTGCTGATAATTGCGTGCGTCGGCCTCGAAGCCAAGGAGCTCGTTTGCCTCAATGGTATCGGCCCCTTCGTCCTGCAGGGCGTACGCTCGTATCTTGTTAATAATCCCGATGCCGCGGCCCTCTTGCTGCTGATAGACGATGGCACCGCGGCCCTCGGCCTCGATCATTTCCATTGCCCGGTGAAGCTGCGGGCCGCAATCGCATTTTATCGAACCGAAAACGTCTCCGGTCAGGCATTGGGAATGGATCCGGACGAGCGTCGGGACATCGCGGGTCATTTCGCCTTTGAACAGCACAACAAATTCTTCGTCGCTGATCAGCGACCTGTAACCGGCGATGCGAAACGAGCCGCGTTTGGTCGGTAGATTCGCCGTTGCGACGCGCTCGACCGTCAAGGGCTTTTTCACCCACGCGCATTCGGCGGCGGAATTGGCGATGGCATGTATATCGGACATACTACTAAGTATACCTGGATTATAAACCTAAACGCGGCTGAACGTAAAAATATTCCGACACGGGACCTTGCGGGATCCGGCAAAATTCGGAAATCAGAAACACCGCCGAAACGCGAATCGCGATCCCGGCGGTGTCCGTTGCTTTAAGCTTGATAGAGTTTATTGATCCTTGGTCTCTTCTTCAGAGTCGTCTTGCGGTTCGTCGGCGGGCTTTTCCTCGTGAGCGAACACGGCCGCCTCGTTGCCGCCAAAAAGCTTTTGAAGGATGCCGTTCATTACCTCGGAAACCCGCGAAGTCCCGGTCTCGGGTTCGGCCGCCGGAGCGACATCCATCTCGGCAAAAGCGAGGTCAAGCCGCACGAGTTCCGCGGTCTTGTGCCGGCAGAAGGAGCAATCGGAAAGGTGAGTAACGATAGGATCGGCCTCACGCATCGTCAGATTACCCTCTGTGAACGCGGACAAAGTATCCTCGTCCAGATGGTCGGCCGACTCGGGAACGGAATTTTGTCGGGCACGAAGCCTCAAATAGCCCTCAAGCAAGGCCTGGAACCTGACATCTCCTGTCAATGTGTTTTCGATGTTTCCCATTGTTGCGGAACCTCCCCACGTTATGACGAGGGCCCAAACTGAAATTTGCGTTAATTAATTTTGCCGATCATAAAATCTTGTCAGGGCCGAAAGTTGTTTATCCCGCGGCAAGGTTGCGGAACAGCTTTCCGCCCGCAAGATCCTTGGTAGCCAGCCCGACGCAGATCTCGATCTCCTCTTTCCGTAAACCATGTACCTGCGACAACTCCTCATTAAAGCGGCCTAGCACCTTGGCGTAACATTTTTCGAGCCACCGCATCACGGTCGATTCGTGGACGCGGGCTCCGGGTTCTTTTTCGCGGTTGCTCGAACGCCGCTGGAACCAGTCACGCAACGGCGATGACTCCGGCTCGGCCAAGCGGGCGATCTCGCGTAATTTGAGTTTGTCGACGTGATAATAAGAGAGGAGCAACTTCTCGTGCTGGTCGAGCGTCCCGAATGCGGCGGTGATCGACGAGACCGTGGCATTGCCGTACCGGTCGCGTGTCAGCTGGTCGATCATCGTGTCCTCGGCGTCGGGGCCGGACTCGGCAAACGCTGCGTGAGCCGCACCTTCGCCGGCATTTTCGGTCAATTCATCGAGTGAAACTTCGTCGTGGCTCGCCCGGTGCATGTCGACGATCGAATGCCAGATGACCGTCCGCAGCCATCCGCGAAGCGAACCGCGGCCGCCGTAAGCTGCAAATTTCGAAACCCGCTCTCCATCGATTACGCGCGTGCCGTAGAGTTCGCCGTAAACCCAGTCGACGACCTCATCGGCGTCCATTTCAGTTTTGGCGAGATGTCGGGCGACGCGGCCCATGTAAGCACGATGGCTCTGGTCGAATTCCCACCACGCACGCTCATTACCGTCGGCACAGGCAATTGCGAGAAAAAGATCGTCGGCCTGGATCTGTCCCAAAAATTCCGTCAGCTCTGCCTCTGTCAAAGGAGACGCCGAGGCAGAAACGAGAGCCTTCTCAACCGTCTTACTCAATGACGACCGGAAACGTTCAAGCGTGACGGCAAAATTCGGAGCAGTCTCCTCGCATTGCCGGTGCATTGAGCCGGTCAGGTCGTCGAATAGTTTGGTTAAGCTTTCGTTCATTACGCAGCCGCTGATGGCGATCGATCAACGAGATTATAAACGAACTATCAATATCCTGCTAACAATCGATCAACCGGGCGAGCCGGACTCGAGGCCCAACACGGCACGATCGGGATCGATCGACGTATGCTGCAGTTTCTCGTCCGAATACTGCAACTGATATAGACGCCAATAAAGGCCCCGATTTGCTAGCAATTCGTGGTGTGTACCGATCTCGCGAAGTTCTCCGTGATGCAGGACGATTATCCGGTCGCACTTTTGAATGGTCGATAAACGGTGGGCGACGACGAGCGAAGTGCGGGTGTCCATCACACGGTCGACGGCCCGTTGGATTAGCTGCTCGGTCTCGGTGTCTATCGAGCTTGTCGCTTCGTCGAGGATCAGTATCTTCGGGTCAAAGGCGAGCGCCCGTGCAAATGAGATCAACTGCTTTTGGCCGACAGAGAGGCCGGCTCCCCGCTCACGGACGAGGGACGAGTATGTTCCGTCGAGCTTCTGTATAAAGGAATCGGCCCGTACTTCCTTAGCCGCCCATTCGACACGATCGCGAGAAATGCTAGCGTTCCCCAGACGGATGTTGTCCTCGATCGTGCCGCTGAAAAGAAAGACGTCCTGGAGAACGACGGCAAAATTGGAACGGAGGTCGTGCAGGGCCCATTCGCGGATGTCGACGCCGTCGAGCAGGATCCGGCCTTTTTGTACGTCGTAGAACCGCATCAAAAGGTTCGTTATGGTCGTTTTGCCCGAGCCGGTGTGGCCGACGAGCGCGATGCTCTCGCCGAGATCTACCGAGAACGAGACGTCCTTGAGCACCCAATCCTCATTCTTATAGGCGAACCAGACATTCTGAAATTCGATGCGGCCCTCGGCCTTGCCGGTCCGAACGGGCTTTTCGGGGGACAAGACCGTGATCTCGCGATCGAGCAGGATAAAGATCCGCTGCGACGCGACGATCGCAGCCTGCAATACATTGAACTTGTCGGAAAGGTCGCGGATCGGCTGAAACAGCTGAAGCGAATACTGGATAAATGATGCAAGGACACCGATCGAGAGTCCGGCACCCGCCGCCGACAGACCGCTCAGCGTTTCAAAGCCGAACGAAAAAATGACGACCGCAATTCCAATTGCGCCGATAAAATCTACGAGCGGATAAAAGATCGCGTAGTAATAGATCGTTTCGATGTTGGCGTTGCGATAATCGTCATTGATCGCACCGAACTTACCTTTCGATTCTTCCTCGGCATTAAAAAGCTGAACGGTCTGGGCACCCGAAATATATTCCTGCAGAAAGGCGTTGAGCCTCGCATTACGGGTTCGAACCCGGTCAAAACCGTCACGGGCGTGCTTACGGAACCAGTTTGTCGCCGTGAAAAGCAGCGGAACGGTCACCAGCGAAACGAGGGCGAGTTTCCAGTCCATCCAGAACATCATGCCAATAATGGCAATGATGATTACCAGATCGCCGAGCACATCGATGACGCCGGAGGTGAAAAGCTCGTTCAGGGCGTCGACGTCGCTCGTGATCCGGGTGATGATGCGCCCGACAGGATAGTGGTCGTAGTATGCAAGTTCCTGCTTTTGCAGCTTGGTAAAGATCTCGGTCCGCAGGTCGAACATTACTTTCTGTCCGACATTATTGAGCAATATCTCCTGCAGGTACGAGAATATGAACCGGAACAGAAACACCCCGAAGAACGCGAGGGCGAACCACCAGATACCGTCGGTCTTTCGCGGTGTGATGTAGTCGTCAACCGCCATCTTGGTAAAGTATGGCTGTGTGCTGATGAGGATATTCGTAAGCAGCGTCAGGACGAGGCCGATAGATGCGAGCGGCCAGTACGGCCGAAGATACGAGAAAAGACGCCGTGCAACACGAAGGTCGTACTTGGTTCCGATCGATTCTTCCTCGTGATATTTGTTTACTTCATCCGACATCGTATCCTTACGATTCTAGTTTTGGGTTTTGCGAATGGCAAAAGGTGTCGGCATAATTTCGAAAAGAGCTTGACGGCCGATAAACGATGAAGAGCCTATTTGAACAGCATAAGGACAACTGGCGACGGCTCGAGGACCTTTTGGGCATGCTCGACGGCTCGGGCCTTCGCGGGCTGACACGCGTTGAGGTGCGAGAGTTTGGCGAGCTTTACCGACGGGCCGCCTCGGACCTGGCAATTGCGCGTGCCGAGACACGCGACCCAAAACTCATCAATTATCTGAACAGCCTTGTTATACGAGCCCACGGCCGCATTTACCGCTCCGAGAGCGAGGGCGTCAGCCTGATATCGAAATTCTTCAGACGCGACCTGCCGGCTACGTTCCGTAAGAACTGGAAGTACATGGCGATCGCGTTCGGAGTGTTCGCGGGGTTTGGCGTATTTGGTTTTATCGCGACGTGGATCGATCTCGATTTCACGCATTTTGTGGCCCTTTCCGGTGTAACCGAACAGATCAAGTCAAACGACCATTGGTGGACGAGCCTGAACGACGCCAATCAGGTCGGAGCGACGGCGATAATGTCGAACAACATTATCGTAACGATCCGTGCGTTCGCGTTCGGGGCGTTCTTCGGCGTTGGTGCGTTCTACGATCTCGCGTTCGAGGGTGCGCGTCTCGGCAGTGTCTTCGCCGCGTGCTACCGGATCGACCCGGCATTCGGTAACTCGTTGGCGACATTCGTCGTCGGCCACGGCGTGATCGAACTCTCGTGCATCTTTTTCTGCGGCGGCGCCGGAATGATGATCGGCTACGCGATCATCGATCCCGGCGATATGACACGCGCCCAGGCTCTGAAAACCAAAGGAATGGAGGCTGCCAAGATCGTCATCGGCTGCGCATGTTTCCTGGTGGTTGCAGGCACGATCGAGGGCTTTTTGTCGCCCTCATCACTGCCGCCTGCGGTCAAGATCGGCACCGGACTCTTTACTGGTGTAGTTATGTATTCCTACCTCGCGCTTGTCGGGCGGGATGACGGCGAATCCGTCGAAACGGAATTGGCCTAGTTTTTTGGCGGGAGGCAGAGCAGCCGCGGCTCTTTCACACGCTCGAATCTGAGAAAATTGCCCGTCTTCGTGTCAGTGATCGTCAGATCTCCATCCTTCAGTTCGAATCCCGAAGCTCCCGCCAGCGTTTTCGAAAACAGCTGTTCAAATTGCGTCGACGACTCGTCGCACGCTCGCATCGTCGAGATCAGATTACCTATCTTCAGTTTGCCGTCGTCAAACGAGTAGCTCCCACCGTAAACGTTGCAGCCCGTGCTGCCGCCCAGTCTCCCGTTCGGCCGAATATTCAAAGTGATCCCGGATCGGTCGATCGGAAATGCGATCTTCTGCTGAAAGTTGTACGAAACAAGCTGCCACTTGCCCTCAGGCAAACCCTGGGCGAAACCCGACAACGTCAGCAATGACACAAATAATGCGGAAAATGCGAATTTATTAAAACCAGATCTCATCGTTACCTCCGAGGCGAAATTTCGCCCGTATGATATGGGAACGACGAGAGGGGATCAATCTTGCATTCTACGAGACCTTTACGACCTCCGGCTTTTCGATCGACACGCCGAATGCATTTTTTGCGGCCCGTTTCATCGCGGTCGCGTCGCCGGTCGTGAGAAATTCGGTCCGGCCGCCTGTCCCGAGCTGCCAGTCGCGGACTGTATCCAGAAGTTCGGCTGCGGGATCGACCAGGACCGTATCTTTGGAAACCATCTCGGCGAGAATCGGGGCGATCGCCGGGTAATGCGTGCAGGCGAGCAGGATGTGTGAGCAATTCTTGATCGGGGCAAGAATTGTCGCGGCGGCGGCCCTCAATTTGAGTGACGAGACGTCGCCGCTCTCGATCAGGGCCGACAACGGCTGGGCTATTCTTTGGGATACCGCGATGCCTCGTTTCGCGAAGCCCTTTCGGTACACTCCCGAGACGACGGTTCGTCGTCCGCCGATCAGGCCAAGTTTGCGCGGTTTGAGTCGTGTGACCATTTCGATCGCCGGTTCGATCACGCCTTTTACCGGGATGCCGTGATCGGCGAGATGCGGGATTACCGTACTCGCGGCGTTGCAGCCGATGACGATGTGGGTCACACCTTTAGTCTTGAGAAACTCGATCACTTTTTTGAGGCGTGCGACGAGCTCAGGCCGCGACATGCGGCCGTACGGCGTTACGCCGGTGTCCGAGAAGTAGGTGATCGGAACGTCGCCAAGCTGCGCACGGATAAGCCGATATACACTGACGCCGCCGATGCCCCAATCTATGATCCCAAGTCGTTTCATTTATGGATAGGAGAGTTTAACCTCTATGCCTTTTTCGATCGGGCCGCTGTCGAACGCCACGATCCGCGAGTTCCATGCCATATTCAGTATCTCGACCTTCTGCCCCGGAAAGCGGCTCTCGAGGTACCATTTCATCTCGTGCTCGGAACGGATCGGATTGTATTCGAGCATTTTTTTCCAGTCCGGATGCGAAACGAGCTTTTTGAGAGCGGCGTCGAAAGCCGCGTTCGATCGCTGGTCGCGTTTCGTCCGCAATTTATCTTTGAGAAGTCGCGGATATTCGCGGAACGCGACCGGGACCGTGACCATATCGATTATCAGGAATTTGCCGCCGGGTTTGGTAACGCGTTTGATCTCGGACAGCAGCGGGTCCCAATCGAGGTAGCGGAATGACATCAGGGACGTAACCACATCGAACGAGTGATCTTCGAACGGCAGGACCGGCCCATCGATCTTCTGAAATTCCAAGTGCCGGTTTTCGGCATTCTTGAGTTTGGCCCGTTCGATGATACCGGCCGACTCGTCGACGCCGCGACCGAATTCCAGTCTATCAGCCAGAGCATCGAGCAGTGCACCATTACCGCAGCCGATGTCGAGCATCGCAAATTTCTCTTTTGGCAGATGCTCGCCGAGCCATTTCCACTCGTCCTTTCGAACTCGAATATCCTGAAATGCTGCGTCGTACAGCTCGGCGACGTGGTCATATGTCGTGTCGCCATCCGGCGGACGCGGCTCGAAACGTTTCATTTCCTCGGCGGGCATAAAACCGGCTCGCTTTTGGATCGCGCCGAGATATCCGTGAGATTTGCGGCCTTTGCAGCCGATCGTGTAGAGCTTTCCGTCGGTACTGTCGCCCGCCGAGACATATTTTGTCTTGCTGCGGGAAAAGGTCGTGTACCAGAAAAAGCCGTAGGTCGGCACATTGAACGTACGTGCAAAAAAAGGTGCGAACCAGCGTGCCGATCGGCAGCAGAAGAAGTACGCGGTCGCACCTTCGGCGAACGGAATTTCCATTTGCTCCCATTCATATGGCGAAAACTGCTCGGGAAACGCGACGGTTCCGTACATCGGGCCATACATTCCCGAATGGCCGACAAAATGAAACTCCCGGATCTTCTTTCCGGCAGTCTTAATCTCATCAAGCGCCTTGAGAATATCCAGCTTGCTCTCGACCGCTCGTGTAACGATCTCACCCGCAAAACCGGCGTCACGTTTTTCGGCGGCAAGCGTCTTTGCGACCACCGGAAACTGCTCTCCGCCGAGTCGGTATTTGGTTGTATAGATGATAAGGATGACGCTACTTTCCGCCATAAGTAAGTGAAAAGTATACTGTTAGTTAACGAAAAGCTAAACTTGGGCGATCAGCAAGATTGCCCTAGTACGAGACCGCGGGACACTTGTGTAGGTATGCATTGTCAGTGACCTGACGAAGCATAAATTCGGCAACATCTGCCCGCGAGATCGAGGTGGCTACAGCAGTTCCGCTGATCGCATCGCCCTCGCGGTAAATGCCGCGCCTCGGGCCGTTCGTTAGGCGACCCGGTCGCACGATAGTCCAGTCCAGGGAACTTTCCTTGATGATCCGCTCCTGGATCTCTTTATCGGCAAGGATATTCCTTATTACAACTGGAAAAAAGAACCATCGAGCAAAAACGGTGGCATGGCTCGAACTGTCGCCAACTCCGACGGTCGATTCAAATATGAGTCGTTTTACCCCAGAGCTTTCCATCGAGGCTACAATTCGTCGAGTTCCGTCAGAAAGCTCAGTGCTTTTCGCCAAACCCGGCGAACCAAGTGCCGAGAGCACAGCGTCGTGGCCCGGGACCGCAACGTTTATCGAATCTGCATCGGTAATATCGCCCTTCACGACAGTTAGTCTATCGTGACGAATTTCCATTTTTTGAGGGTTGCGGGCGAAGGCAGTCACCTCGTAACCTGCGTCGAGCGCTTGATTAACAAGTTCTCTTCCGGTTTTGCCGGTCGAACCGAAAATTAGAAGCTTCATCGGGCCTCCTGCCAGACCTGATCAACCGCGTGGCTTTTTAGCGAAACCTAAACACAAATCAACGCGATCGATGGTCTATTTTTTGGGATTATACTTCATCTTCATATAAGTATGCCCGCGTTTTAATTCGTCAAGCATTTGGGCCATTCGGGAGATGCGAGTTACTTCGCGTTTTGCGCCCGTTATCCAACCAACGTAGTCATTCTGCTGATACGGAGGCCGCGATCCGAAAGCTTCGAACAAATTGTTCGCTTCCAGGGCTTTCAATATGTCGTCAGGCATTCGATGCCGCTCTCGCTTCATTTTTGCTGCCCGCTTTGGCATTCCCGGACGCCGTTTAGTCGGTGATATCGATTTTGTGATCGTCTGGCCATATGGCGTTTGGGCCTTACCCTTAAGCCGCTCGAGCGAGATCAGATACGCCTGCTTCAACAGGCCCTTGACGTAGGTCTTTGGAAATTTTCCAAGGTCGGGCACGCGAATACTCCGAAACTGCTTCCCACCGCCCGCAAGCAGGCCTTTTGGATCATTCAACTCGACACCCCACATAAAGCCGAACATCACGCCCCGCGTTCCGACGGCGATACTGCAAAAGATGTCGCTCATTCTGTCGGTCGGTGCCCAGCCGAACGCCAGAAAATTGTAATTGTCGTAGATTAGCTCATTACATTTAGGGTAAAGGTCCCAAACCCAATCTCGCAGTGCGAGAGCGATCACGCGCGACTCCGGCGGGAAAGTTTCGAGAAACTTTAGCAGATCTGTCAGGTCGGATCTCGCCATTGCCTTCCTAGAGCAAGCCCCGCTCTTTTACCATCAGATAGTTTTCGAGCAATTTCGGAGCAAGGGTCTCGCTCGTTACGTCGAGAGCAAGTCCGCCGAGCGTCTCGACCTGCCTGAGCGCCGACAGCCTCTGGTGAATTATCTCTTCGGCCGCAGATTGAATGAAGACATCCTTGACGTTGGCAGGTTCGCGGTCTACGGTCCTGATCAGATCGCGGTCCCCGATGGTCGCGACCAGCGGAAGGTGGCGAGGCCGGAGCAGCTTTAGAGAATTGATCAGCTCACGCGAACTGTCCTTATCGATCAGATCGGTAAGGATGACGACGAATGTCCTTTTTTTCAGTGTTGACGCGATGAACTGAAACGCCCGCGAGTATGACGGCTCGACGATCTCGGGTTCGAGGTCGTGAAGGGCCTCGAGCACTGCGTCGATATGACCGAGCCCGCGTTTCGGCGGCAGGTATTTTTTGACCCGGCGGCCGAAGACGACAAGGCCGCAATTGTCCCCGGCCTTGGCACACGCAGAGAACAATGCAAGAGCCGCGTGGATCGCAGTCTCAAATTTCGTTTCGCCGCCGATCCGCCCGGTCATTAGACGGCCGGCATCGACCGCGATTATCACGGTCTGATCGCGTTCGATCTGGTATTGCCGGGTCGTCAACTTCGACCTTCGGGCTGTCGCGGTCCACGATATATGCCGAAGCTCGTCGCCGAGAACATAATCACGCATCGATTCGAACTCGCGTCCTTCACCACGCCGGACGGCCCGTCGTTGGATGGCGACAAATGAGCGTGGCCCGAGGGCCTTGAGCTCCATTTCGCGGGCACGGCGCATATTCGGATAAACCTTGACCGTCTCGGGGTTTCCGAGCAAGGCCTGACACCATAACAGCCCGAAACGCGAACGATACCTGATCGCCGTCGAACCAAAGGAATACGATCCACGTTTTACGGGCGTCAGGTGATAATAGAACTCCGCTGTGGAATTTGCAGCGACGTCAAATTCTGCTGACCGTGTTTCGTCGAGCTTCATCTCTGGCGGGTATTCATCCTTCAATTTTAGGGAGACCGTTTTGTCCGAAGCATTCTCGATCAGGATGCTGACCCTCGTCGGATCACCTATCGCGAACCGCCGATCGAATTCGCGATGGAGTTCAAATCCCTCAGGCAAATGACGGCTGATCACGAGGTCGAATATCGCAACCGCGATCAGCAGCAGATCAAATGCGATGACGCCGGTTCGAATGTCAGGGACACTCCACGAAATGGAAAGCGGCACGAACGCGATCGCGAGCAAAACGTAGAACCTGAAAGAGA
Source organism: Acidobacteriota bacterium (assembly GCA_029781855.1). Classification (GTDB taxonomy): domain Bacteria; phylum Acidobacteriota; class Blastocatellia; order Pyrinomonadales; family Pyrinomonadaceae; genus OLB17. The sequence continues at coordinate 24,098 of JAKOVX010000136.1, forward strand.
ACACAAACCGCATAGAGGACTAGAATTGTATCATCGAATCTCCGATCAGATCATAAGATCGGGCGTAGAAAATACCGAAAAATCTGGTGCCCTGAGCAACTAATTGACGATTTGATGGTTCAAACAGGAAGCACGCTTTTGGGGGACAATATTTTGAGAGAGCTTTTCCTGATCCTGATATTTCTATTCCTCACGATGGCAGCTTCGGCTCAGACAGTGACAAAGCCGCTAGAGGTGAACGACGTAGTTAAGTCCGGCGATGAGATCATCGAGGACGCGTTCCTCGCAAAGGATGACGGAAACGGCAAGGCGGGCGACGCGGTCACCAGTTTTTTCACCACTGATATTCCGATCTACTGTGTCGTGCAATTGAGCCAGCGGACGGTCGCGACCGTTAAGATGAATTTTGTTGCGGTCAGCGTTCCGGGCGTGAAGCCCGATACAAAAGTGGTGACGGCCAGCTATACGACAAAGCCGAACCAGAGCCGCGTAAATTTCACCGGCACGCCGTATGACAAATGGAATTCCGGTAAATATCGCGTCGATATATTCGTGGACGGGAAACTGGTCAAAGACCTTGCGTTTGACATCAGGCCGGCATCTGGAAGCCTGGACGGAGCGTCGAGCTTTCAGCCTCGGGCGAAGCCGAAACGGCCGGCGAAACAAAAACCGAACGAATAACGAAAAAAGAGCGAGGCAAATGCCCCGCTCTTTTCAATTGGTCGGATCGAAGCTGTAATTACCAGCGGTTTGAACGGCCGCCGCCGTATCCGCCGCCATTGCCCCGATTTGAGCCGCCGTATCCGCCGCGGCCGCCACCGCCACCGCCGCGATCCTCACGGGGTTTCGCTTCATTCACCTTGATCTCGCGGCCCGCAAATTCCTTACCGTCGAATTCAGCAATTGCCCGCTCGCCGTCCTCCTGCGAGGCCATTTCAACGAAGCCAAAGCCGCGCGACCGGCCGGTTTCGCGATCCTCGACGACGGAGGCCGATTCAACGGTGCCGATCGTCGCGAAGTACTCTTCGAGATCAAAGCTCGAAGTTTGGAACGAGAGGTTCCCAACATAAAGTTTCATTGTCATATAGATAGATAGTGTTACCCGTTCGGGGTTAATCAAAGAAGTGCGGATCGCGATGGGATCTAAGGGGAAACGGCCACCCACGAAGTATCGAGTCCGGTTGCCCGACGAAGCGGGCCACTTCTACGCCAATTGGAGCCCAACCCTCGAACTTCTAAAACGCCGTCGAACCAGTATCGGGGCGCATCACCGTTGATGCGCGAGAGCAGGATAAACAAAGATAATGATGCACAGTCTGAAGCGGCGTTGCAACCACAAAAGTGTGGATTTTCACGTTTTACTCAATCAAACTGAGGATCTCATCTATCCGCTCACGAGCGGCAGCGTCGCCTAGAGCGATGAATTCTTCGCGCTTTCGGATCTGGTCCGGCCGCAAATGAGCGATCGCGGGCTCAATGACTATATCCGCAAGATGATGCTGGGCAACCGAGGCAGAACGAATGAGCGAAAGTACGGACCTGAGCCCAACTCCCAAAGAGGTCCACGGATCGGCGAACGCGTTGCTGCCGCACGACAACACATCAACGCCAATGACAATGTCGGCGCCCATTGCACGGGCAGCCTCGGCAGGCAGCGGTGACGTTATGCCTCCGTCGACGAGGTCCCGGCCTTCCGCGTTGGTAACCGGTGAAAACAATCCCGGCACCGCACAGCTCGCTCTGATGGCGGTTATCAGATCGCCATCTAGCTGCAGGACCTCCGTTCCGGCACGCAGATCGTACGCGACCGCTCCGAACGGAACGACGAGGTCGGCGAAGTTTAGGACCGGAAACTCACGCGAAAGCAATTTGCCCAGCGGGGCGTTCGACAGCAGGCCGCCGGTCGAAAACGTCGGCCGCATCGTATTGGTGTAACCCATTTTCCGGGCCATCGTTTCGATCTCGGAGGCTGTCATGCCGGCCGCCAACGCACCACCGACGATCGAGCCGGCGGACGTCCCGGTGACAAGGTCGAAGCGGATATTATGCTCCGCAAGGACCCGGATAACGCCGACATGTGCGAATCCGCGTGCGCCGCCGCCTGACAGTGCGAGACCGATCTTTTTCGATGGCATAGCTATTCGTTCTGCATATTGATTTTAACTACCCTTTGTGGAAAACTTAAATCCTCGCGATGACCCTTCAAGAATCTATCAAATTTCCGCGTCCGAGCACGATCGCCGATATCGCTGCCGGCGAGGTTTCGTGTCCCGTTTGCGGACGCGCGACCCGCGACGAATTTGTCCCGTTGGCGGCGTTGCCTGAAGATCTCGAAAAACTGATCCGGGCAAATGCCCCTGACACGCATGGATTCCAGGCGGTTTGCTCCCGCTGCGTGCGGCTTTTCGAACGGGCCAAGGACCAGATCAGCCAGGATGCGGCGATGCAGAAGGACGGCTCGCACGTGCTCTCGACGCCATTAAGGCTAGATGCGGACGAGCGCTTTACGGGAAAAGGTGTGACGATCGCATTTCTCGATTCGGGCTTTTATCCGCACGTCGACCTGACCACGCCGCGGAACCGCATCCTTGCCTACCGGAATATGCTCGACAAGGACGGGGACCTGACGTCATTGTTTCAACCGGACGTTGCCAGTTGGCACGGGATGATGACCTCGGTCGTGGCCGCGGGCAACGGCACGTTGTCGAACGGTTTCTATCGCGGAATTGCTCCTGAAGCAGACGTTGTGTTGGTCAAACTCGCCCGGACCGGGCGAATTACGCATAAGAATATTCAGGACGGCCTCTCGTGGGTCCTCGAAAATCGCGAAAAATACAACATCAAGATCGTCAATATTTCGGCTGGCGGCGACTACGAGGGAAGTTACCTTCATGACCCGCTGTCGCAGTTCGTCGAAGAATGTTCGACCGAGGGCATCACCGTTGTCTGTGCTGTCGGAAACGCTGGGCATTTGCCGCACCATCCGGTCGTACCGCCCGCAAGCGCTCCGTCGTGCATCGCGGTCGGCGGACTGGACGACCAGAATTCGATAAACCGCGCAAAGCGCGGAATGTACCGTTCGTCTTACGGCCCGACGATCGACGGCCTGCAAAAGCCCGAAGTGATCGCTTCGTCGATCTGGGTGCCGGCACCGATCCTGCCGAATACGCCGACGGCGCAGCAGGCCGAATTGCTTGCACGCCTGGACAAGGCCGACGATGAGGACGTCCACCGCATTCTTGATGAAAATCCCGGTGTCGACCCCGAACTAGATGCCGCTGAGGATCGCGAAATCCACAGCATACGCCAGATCATCACCCTCAAACTCCGACGCGAGAACGTCATTACGCAATACTACAAATACGTCGACGGCACCTCATTTTCGGCTCCGATCGTATCTTCGGTCGTTGCTCAGATGCTGGAGGCGAATCCCGACCTCGACCCGTCTTCAGTCAAACGCATCCTCATCTCGACGGCCGAACGCCTGCCCCATTACGAGGTCGACCGCCAGGGATGGGGCGTAATAGACGCCCGCCGTGCGGTCGAAATGGCATTGACCGGCAGGAACTGAACCGGCCGCAATCTCACGTTCGGCCAATCAAAACTGAAGATCAGACGCATAAAAACTCCGGGGTCAAAAATAGCCTAATTCGGCGAGTGCTCCGGATTCGGCGTCGGGCGCGGGCCCATTCGCGGCGTCGGCGAGGGTAACGGGCGATTCGATGGCGTCACGGACGGTCGCGGGCTCGGCGTCGTCATCGGAGTCGGAGTCGGCGATGCGTCAGGTGTCGGAGTCTCGCTCGGGCTCGGTTTTGGCGTCGGGGTCGGCGTCGGCGTTTTGACGTTCGCGTTTAGGTTCGTATTGAAATTAGTGTTGAAATTGGTGTTGTAGCCCGGCACCGCGTTGAAATTGAAATTCGTGTCGATCGCGGTGTTCGTGTTCAGGTTGCCGTTGAACGCGCCGAGATTGGTATTCAAATTGACGTTCGAATTCGACGGGCGTTCCTTTTGCAGGAACCAAAATAGGGCCGCTCCGATGCCAAGCACCGCTATCGTTCCGATGACGGTCAGGGCAACGACCTTGAGTGTGTTCGATTGCGGCGGCGGCGCATAGTACGCTTCCGGAACGCGCGGCCGAACCTGCTGAGACGGTTCGCTCGTCGTCGGGATAACGATCCTCTCCGATGCCGGCGGAACCGACGGAGCGTTGATCTCATCGATCGGCGGCGGCAGCGGCACGGATTCCTTGCGTCGGATGACCGTGATCTCGCCCGGATCATCTTCCGGTTCTTCCAGCGATTCGCTCGGGAGCTCAAGAAAATTCGGTTCCTCGAGATCGATGAGCGGCGTACCGTCCTTGGTACAAAATCGGATTATCTCTTCGTCGAACTTTGTGTCGCAGATCGGGCAAACTTTCATATTTAATTAGATGGCGCCGAGAGGAATCAGACCAGGCCAGCCAGAATGTTATCACGAATCGCCATATGGAAATAACGATGACGGCCAACCGAATGAAGCGTTTTTCGGCGCGGGCCATGCAAATTTCCACGGCGAATCGCGAGCAAACCAGAAACAGCGGCGAACCCGGATAAACCGGGCCACCGCTTTTCGGTTGGGAGTATAAGCAGATATTCAGGAATTATCTTTCTGATCGTTGTCCGCTGACGATGGCTCGGGAGTCTCGACAATAGCACCGAAGCTCACGAGAAGATCTTCCACATCGCTGTCGGAAGTCTTATCCCACGCTGTTTCGCCTTCTTTATCCTTTGCGTTGACGTCGGCACCCGCGAGTATTAGCATCCGGACTTTTTCAAGATCATCCTCGTCAGCGGCGATCATCAGTGCTGTCTCGCCATCGTCGTTCTTAGCGTTCACATCTGATCCTGCGTCGATCAGGACCTTCAGGACCTCGGGCTTGACTTCGCGAACGACCCGCAGTAATGGCGTGTTGCCTTCGTCGTCGCGGACGTTCAATTTGGCCCCGGCGTTGATAAGCGTGGTGGCAAGTTCGGCCGGCGCGTTTTCCGAGAGACGCATTAGTGGCGTTTCTTTCGACTTATCAGCGACATTGACCCGCGCTCCGGCATTCAATAGCAATTGAACGAGTTCAAGGTTTCCGGTTCCGACGGCCGCAGCGATCGGAGTGGTTCCATCGTCTTCTTTTTCGCGGACCTTTGCTCCCCTGGCGATGAGGTCGCGAACGAGATCGATATCCTCGTCCTGAACGGCGATCGTAAGTGGATTTTTGTACTCGATGCGATAGCTCGAAGCCATCACTCCCATCGTTACCACCGCCCCGATCCTGAGTTCGGTGACACGATCATCCGCGTTTCCGTTTGTGATGGCCACGTGCTCTACCAGACGCGCGACGAACCCATTTGCGGAACATCTGATGGTGTACTCGCCGTCAGGAACGTTTTCAAACCTATATCGGCCTTCGTCGTTTGTCGATCGGGTGAATTTTTCACCTGTCGCTTCATTGGTGACCTCGACAATGGCTCCCGAGATAACCGCGCCATTCGGGTCGACGATCGTCCCGGACATTTGCCCGCGAAAACCGTCAGAGGGCGCATTTTTGGCGCCGGTTTTATCCAATCTCTCTGCGTTCGGAGCTTGGGGCTGATCTTTGGTGTCGGTCGTCTGAGCAAATGAGTGCGCCGAAAGTGCGATCGACGCCGTCATCACACCGGCGGCGATGCCCGGAGAGCGGCGTGCGATATGGTGCAGCGGCTTCATGAAGAAAGGGCGATCAGTTCGCGGGTCTCGGTAATACCGCACACAGATATTCCCGTTGGACGCTCGGATTAGATTCATCGCCTCTTTTCGGGTCATTTCCGAGATGTTGTTAACGTCCTTTGCGCAATGCGAACAGAATCGTATCTTGTTCGTGCCGGTCATTTGATTCCACTCTTCGGTGCACGGTGTTTTGACCTCGACCGAATCAATAAAGCTCTTTTTAGACATAGTTTTACCCTCACGAGACGGCCGAACTTTTTCGGCCCACGTCTAATCTTAGACACCCAACTTGTAAGAATGTTCCCGGAGAGAGGATCTTGCGATCTACTTATCTGCCTAGATGCGGCGAGCGTTTTGATCGGTTGCTTTTGGCAGAAAAAAATCTCGTCGTACCATTAGCCGTCGCCGATGAATTGTCCAGCTATGTAGCTGTGATACATAGGGTCAGCGTTGAGAGAATTGCGGAGTTCGCCGAGAAAGAATGAAATATCGCTGGTGTTATTGGCACGCATGCCTTCGACAACCGAATAGGCAATTATTGAATGCGAGCCGTATTCAAAAGATGTGCGGGGCAGGCCCGAATTCCGAGCGTAGTATGCTTGTGCAATATAAGCTGCTGCTTCGTTGTCGATCCATGGAAGGGTCGAACGCGTGAGATCAAAAGACGCATGAACCGATTCGTGGCATATCAACGCGTTGAAAAACCGGGAGTATCGCGGATTGTTCCCGAGGTAAAAAGTATTCGCTTCAAAACCGTTTGGCGTGTCGGCCGCGGACGAATACATAGCAATGTCATTGGGGAATCTCCCTTCGATTACTCTCACGCTGCCGTCCGCCAATGCGTCTGCGACCCGGGCAAAACTGCGTGCATTTACTGAAACGGTCGCCCCCGTAGAGCCACTAAAGCTGAACGAAATGCGGTGAGCTTCGCCGCTGCGAAGAATTGAGATCATTTGTTCTTTTACACCCATTAGGTTGCCCCTTCGTTCGAATTAATGACGAAAATATATCACCCTTTTGCGATTTTGCTAGTTAATAAATTCTTTCGTCTCGGACGGATCGAGCATTTGAGGAGCATCAAAAACCGCGGACTCTTCTTCGAGATTCCAGATCTCGTAAAGCGCAGCCGGGCATTCGGTAATAAAGCGTGATGGTTTTTGGAGGACTGTCTGCCGATTGTAGTCTGTCATCAGGAGCGGATATGTTAGGTAAAGCTCGTCCTTGGCTCGCGTAATGGCAACGTACCAGAGGCGCCGCTCTTCCTCTTCACTGTCGATCTCGCGAAGGCTTTTGGGCGACGGGAATTTGCCCTCCGCCGCCCAAATGATGAAGACGGCTTTCCACTCGAGGCCCTTTGCCTGATGAACACTGGTGAGCGTCAGAAGTTCGTCTTCGTCGCCGCCCTGTATGACCTCTTCGCCGACGAGCGGCTGCGGTTCCTTGAACCGTTCGGTCGAGAGCAGGGCGAGTTCGGAGAGAAAATCCTCGGTCGACGTGTAACGGTTCGCATATGTGGCGAGTCCCTTCAGGTCCTCGATACGGGCGTCGGCGTTCTCAAAGTTTTCCTGCAAATACTGCTCGTAGCCGTGCAGCAGGATCATCTCGATCTGTTTTGACGGATTATTGCGATATTCGTCGGCCACGAGCAGTTCGAGAAGCACGATGAATGACCGCCATGACTGGCTCGAACGCAGGCGCCCGAGCAGGTCGGGCCCGGTGGAATTATTCGGTGGTTGAAGAACGATATTCTTCAAGACCGTCGTGAGATCGTTTCGTGTAACTACGCCGGTCTCGTTGTCAGGGTTCTGGCCGCCCGCTAATGCAGGCGGTTCTGACAAGGCGATCGCCTCATAAACCCGGCTTGCGGTTTTGTTTCCGATGCCCGGGATAAGCTTCAAGATTCGCTTCCAGGCGAGTTCGTCGCGCGGATTGACGATAATTCGCAGATATGAGATCACATCCTTGATGTGGGCTTGTTCGAAGAAACGGACGCCCGACTGGATCCGGTACGGAATATTTCGCCGCGAAAGCTCCAATTGCAGCTCGATCGAATGATAATGCGATCGGTACATCACGGCGATGTCCTCGAGGCTTGTTCCCTCATCTCGGAGTTCCAGTATGCGTGAAGCGACGAATGCCGATTGCTGTTCGACATCGGAACACGGGACGAGCGCCGGTTTTAAGTCACGCGAACGGCGGACCGCTGTCAACACTTTTGGGAACTGCTTTCGGTTGGAGGCGATCGACGTGTTCGCAAGGCCAAGTATCTCGGGCGTCGAACGATAATTAGTTTCCAGCTTGAAAACCTCAGCTTCAGGGTATCGCTTCGGAAATTCATAGATATTTGCGAAATGGGCACCACGCCAAGCGAAGATGCTTTGAGCGTCGTCGCCGACCACCATTACGTTGCGATGCTTGACTGCGAGCAGGTCGATGATCTCTGCCTGGAGGCGGTTGGTGTCCTGGTATTCATCGACGAGGATGTGCTGAAACTGCTCGGCGTAGATGTCGGCGATCGATCCTTTTTCGACGAGCAGCCGTTTTACGTTGAGCAGGAGATCGTCATAATCCATGACGTTCCGCTCGCGTTTGCGATCCTGATAAAGAAAGTCGACACGTTTGATCTGCTGTGTCAGCGGCTCGAAATACGGATACTTGACGGCGACCACGTCTTCGATCGGGAGGTCGGTGTTATTCGCGTAGGAGATGATGCCCTGGACGACCTCGGCTTTGGGAAAGCGCTTCTTGGAGGTATCGATCGCAGCGTCATCGACGCATACGTTCAGCATTTCGCGGGCGTCCTCACTGTCGAGGATCGAATAGTTCGTATCGTATCCAATGCTCGTTGCGTGCCGCCGCAGGATCATGTTTGCAATACGGTGAAACGTGCCGCCCCAGACCCGATGAACGTTCTGAGTGCCCGTCAGTGATTCGACGCGGCGAAGCATCTCGCGGGCCGCACGATTGGTAAAGGTCGCGAGCAATATCCGCTGCGGTGAGACTCCGTGTTCGATGAGGTAAGCCACCCGATACGTGATCGCCCGAGTTTTGCCCGACCCGGCACCCGCGACGACAAGGGCGGCCCGCGGCCGGGCCGTCACGACGCGAAACTGCTCGTCGTTCAGCTCGTTGCGGTACCGTGTGAGCTTCTCCGGCAGGGCCGTTTTATCGCGCTTAATGACGTACTTTGCCATTGTTTCATTTATAGCACGTTATGCCACCAATCAAAAGAACAATACCTGAGATGTCCCGGACGATCGCCGGTTGACCGCGTAGTATTCCGCGCCGAACGACGCGTTTTGACCGACGAATCAACCTTTCAGAAACTGCGATGCCGTCAAATACTGACTGATCTCAAGGCCCTGATTGGCACATAGTTTGCCTCACTACTGAGTGAATGAATGAACGCGGTGGATCGCAAAACGATCTATCGAAACGCGCTTGTAGTAAGGAGGTAGAGAAATGAGACAAGAACTAAGAACAACAGACGAAAAGCCGGCGCGATTTTTTGAGGGAGCAATTGGAAAGGCAGAGAAGTTGGCCGAAACGGCACTCGATGTTGAGCGGCTCAAGGTCGCTGCGACGCACGCAGTCGAAGACAAAGTGACCGACGCAAAGAGAATGATCAAGAAGGGCCGCTATGCCGCGGAGGACCTGGTGGACGACACGGCTTATAAGATAAAACGCGAACCGTTTCGTGCCGTTGGTATTACGTTCGGTGTGGGATTCGGCCTCGGTATCCTTGCCGGTGCGCTCATAACCGACGGGCATCAGAAGCGAATGTGGAAGCGCCGACTTCGCTCAAAGCGACTAGAGCAAATCACAGGGGAAGAATCATGACAAAAACAGAAGAAAATTTACAGAAAGCGATAACGGGTGAAGCCAAGGCGAGGCTCGAATACATGGCATTTGCGATGCAGGCGATGCAGGAAGGATTTCCGGAATACGCCCAACTCTTTATGGAGGCGGCAGGTGCGGAAACGATCCATGGCATCAGCCACCTGCGAACCGCAGGGGGAATCGGAACAACGCTTGAGAATTTGGACGAGTCCGCCAACGGCGAGGACTACGAGATCGAAACGATGTATCCCAACTTTATCAAGCAGGCCGAGGTTGACGGCCGGGCAGACGCCGCGGCGAGTTTCAGCCTCGCGCTTGAACGGGAAAGACATCACCGTGCGATGTTCAAGGAGGCTTTCGCTGCATTTAACAATAAGGCCGCGACTGCGAAATTGTAACGATCGAGTTAATTGAATATCGAAATTGAAACGAGGACCGAAGATATGAAGAAAAGAAACCTGATTCTGACGACGGCGTTCATCGCTATGGTCTTGTCGGTGGGAAATCTGTTTGGCCAGGACAAGAAAATGGATATGAAGCCTATGCAAAAGGGCGACATGAAAATGGAACAACCGCGTCCCGGGCCTGAGCATATGATGCGAATGGCGTTTCAGCACAATGCCGTCGCCTTTGCGCAGATGCTTTGGGATATGTCGTCGAACGGGAAGATCGAAGACGTTGACCTTGCCCGAAAGGCATTCGCCGGACTAAAGCAGAGCCTCGGCGCGATGGATGATATCCACAATGCCCATATGGCGAAGATGAGCAAAACGGATCCGGCAATGGTCGAGAAAATGAAGCCGATGATGGACAAGATGGCCGCCGATAGCGCCATGATGAATCGGTATATTCAGGACCTCGAGAACGTGCTCAAGGCTCCATCTCCTAATGCGTCCGATGTCGAATTACATGTTTCGGTGATCTTGCTCCGATTGCGACGGATGGATATGCCCGAGGGTAAAATGGATAAGCCCAAAAAAGGGATGGACATGCCCGAACGAAAAATGGACATGTGATCGAACGGCTTCCCACGGCCGGTCCTTATTAGTTTCGTACGATCTGAGGTCCGCGTCGCGAGCTTTAGTTGAGCGGATTTCCTCGGATCTAATCATCGATCCCGGGCGCCGCTAGAGAGCGGCGCCTTTTCGGCGGCTATTTTGTCCATTCCACAGAGATTCTCAATACCACAACATACAGCCGTGATTTCATGAAGCTTGCCAATATATTGTATTGACATTGGCCGATAATTTGTGTTAATCTCATAGTCCATTGATTTACTACGGCCAAATGTTCGATCTGGCCGGGGAGTGACGAAATTGTGAAAGGAAATATCCATTGGCGTAACGTGATCATTGCCGCGATTCTCTGTTGGGTCTTCTTATCCCCGGTTCCCGTCTCATCGCAAACGAGAGTCGCGACGTTTCCGGCCAGCCGATCAAAATCCAAAAGGACAAAAAAGGCATCATCAACAAAACAACAGGTGCGGGTCAATGAAGCCTCGAAACCGGACGTAAAAGCGTACGGTCCGGACGATCAGATAGCCGGCACACCGTATTACGGTGGAAAGGGCATCACCGAGACGGTTTCTCAGCTAATGAGGCGTGAAAGAAACACACCGAAAAAGGGTTTTGACCCGAACTTTGTCGAGGAGCGCCCCGAGGTCGAGGAATTTATCCCTAAAAAGGTCCAGCCGGCAGGAGCGTTGGCGGTTCCCCGATTTCCGTATGACCCGTCTGACGACAATGTGATCCGGAATAGCTTTCTCCCGCAGACCGTTGGGATAAGTGTCGCCGGACCTGGCCGAACGGCAGATTCGCTTGGGGCGATCCCTCCGGACAGCGTTGGTGACGTCGGTCCGACCCAGGTCCTGATGCACGTAAACGGGCGAGTTAAGGTCTACGACAAATTTACTGGAGCAGTCGGTGGCCTCGACGTGGCCGACACTACATTCTGGAACTCGGTCCGTAACGCGCAGGGAATATCCGATCCGCGTGTCGAATATGACCGTTTGAGTGGACGTTGGTTCCTGGTCATGATCAATGTTGCAGCTACCCAAAACCGGATCATGATCGCCGTCAGCAGCGGCCCGACAATAACGAATTCGTCGAGTTTTACGTTTTACCAGATCACGACCGCAACTCAGTTCCTCGACTACCCGAGCCTCGGAGTTGACGCAAATGCGTTATATATTGGCGGAAACATATTCACCACCTCTACCGGATCTTTTGCGAGTACGAGGGGCTATGTCATCAACAAGGCGAATCTGATCGGTGGTACGCTGAACGCGACGGTTTTCGATAATATTGGCACGACCTCGGCCGGGCCGTATGCACCGCAAGGCGTAAGTAATGATGATCCGGCCGCGACCGAAGGCTATTTTATCGGTGTCGATACGGCTTCGTTCTCGCTGCTGCAGATCCGCCGGGTCTCGAATCCGGGGGGCACGCCTACAATATCGGGCAATATTTCGCTCTCCGTTCCAGCTACAGTTTATCCATTGGGGCCGCAGACAGGGCGAGCGGTTCCGTACCAAGGACGAACAGGTACGAAGACGTTGGACGATCTTGATGACCGCCTGTTTCAAGCTCAGATCCTAAGGGACAATATCAGCGGTGTCGCGAGGTTGTGGACCGCACATAATATTCAGGTTACGAGTGCGGGGGTTGCCAACAACACGGGCGGTCGCGATGGTTCGCGGTGGTATGAAATTGGCAACCTGACATCAACGCCTGCCCTGATCCAATCTGGGACCCTATTTGACTCGGCCGGATCAAATCCCAACAGTTTTTGGATACCGAGTGTTGCTGTTTCGGGCCAGGGACATATGGCGATCGGAAGCAGCTCGGCAGGTCTCGCCAGATTTCCGGCTTTGTATGCATCCGGCAGGCTGAGAACTGATACATTGGGTACGATTCAGGCCCCGACCGAGATTCAAACAAGTACGACTAGCTACAATCTGCAAACGGGGAACGTCGTTCAGCGTTGGGGCGACTACTCGAAGACAACCGTCGATCCCTGTGACAACCAATCGATGTGGCACGTCGGAGAATATTGCGATGTCGCCAATTCGTGGCGATTGCGCGCTGTCAAGCTTATCGCTCCGGCACCGCCCGCCAGCCTTACTCCCTTGCCCGCTTCGGCGGCTCGTGATACTGCAGGCGTCGACGTGGTCGTTACCGGAATCTCGCTCACCGGAACCGAATTTTATGATAATCCGGCTGGATTTACATGCAATGCCTCTTGCTCGACGACCGGCACCGGTACCTGTCATATTGCGGCATCCGTCATAGCTTCGCCGCTCGCACCGACGGCGGCGTTAACCATCAATAGCGTCACGTTTAACTCCCCGACCCAAGTAACTCTGAATATCAGCACCGTCGGTGCCTCGGTCGGAACACATACGATACAGATACGAAATCCGGACGGACAGGCGACGAGTTTCGATTTCACGGTTCTGGCACCGACTGCCGCCGGGGTTTCGATCAGTGGTCGAGCTGTGACGTCTGCTGGCTTTGGTGTCACGAACGTATTGGTCACCTTGACGGATCGAAATGGAGTGTCAAGGCAGGCGATCACCGGTCCATTCGGTTACTATCGGTTTGACGATGTCGAAACCGGGCAGAATTATGTTATCTCGGCAACGTCGAAGCGGTTCCAATTCTCATCTCGAATCGTAAGCGTTAACGACGAGTTGACCGATCTGGACCTTGTGGCGCAGTGATCGAGTCAATTTATTGACGGAAGGCATCGTCGAGTTGTTCGACGAATGCCAAATATTGCCCCACCTGCGCGGGTGACGCCAGCGTGCGGGAGGTATAGAAATACAGGCACTTTCCGGAACCCGCGACGCAAAGTTGCGGGTTTTGTTCAAAGTGGTCCAGGATGGACGGCTTGAAGAGCTTGCGGATCGCCGGTTCATCGTCGCCGTAAAGCAGGAACTGGCTGGAAAAACGCGGCCGCTCGGGAAAGTTAATATCGACGCGGCTGAGGGTATTGAGGACCTTTTCGAAAGTCCCCTCCGGACGAAGGTAAAACACGGGTAGCAAGAGGTCGTCCGAAACCAGGACTGCCATTGTTTGACGGGACGTCGTCGTGCCCGCACCGACATTGCCGATGTTCCTGTAAACGAGGTCGAAGATCGCTACCTGGTGTCCACGTGAGCTGCCGGTCATCAGGTTTTCGAATTTGAGCTTTTCGCCTTCGAACAACTCAAAGTCCGCGAAAAACGGTAGTGAGCCGAGATCGGCTTGCGGGGTGAACACGAATCCAATCTGCCGTGCCGCGGCCTCCATTTCCCTACCGCGGACGGTGTCGTAACGCCGGCGTTTGGCTGCCCGCGACATCAGAAACACGATGAACGCCAGCATCGCCACAAAGAGAATGACCGCGACGATCGCGAATAGCGCAAGGATTATCGGCACGATCGGTATCTGATCCTGCATGGTTCGTTGGTGATCTAAATCGCCTTACCTCACTGCAAAGCTCACGTTTACCACCGCCGTCATATCCTTTTCGATCGTCGACGTATCATACGTGCCATAGTCCGAAACCTCGGTCGAATCGGCGGCAGTTATCTGTAGTACGCCCATCTTGGCGGATTTCACTGATCCGATCGAATTTCCGGTACTTGAGGCTATCCGATCGGCCCGCTCTTTGGCGTCCTTGGCCGCCTCGCCAAGCATCTCGATCTTAAGATCGCCTATCTTTGTGTAGTAATACTGCGGCGGTTTCGATTCGATCAAGATTCCCTGATTTATCAACTCGGTCGCCTCCCGAGCGATCTGGGCTATCTTCTGAACATCGTTAGATCGCACCTCGATCTGCTGCGATAGCGAGTAACCCGTGACCTCAGAGGTCTCGTTTCCATTGCTATCCGCCCTTTTTATCGGCGTTGTCGTGATGGACGAAACCGTCATCTGAGCCTCCGGTATGCCTTTCCCGATCAAGTATTGCTTGAGTTTCGGGATGCTGTCGGAGAGACTGCGATAGGCCTCGGTTAATTGTGGGGCCTGGGTCGCTATGCCGGCATTCCACACGACAAGATCGGATGATATTCGGCGTTTGGCTGATCCGGTTACCGTTATCGCCTCGTCGCCGCGTTTGGCGGTCGAGTAGAACCAGCCAAAGATCACGGACGAGAGCACTAGTCCGATTGCCAGTGCGATACCTGCGTTTATTGAAAAGCCTTTACGTTCACCGTCCATAACATTACCTCCCTATTTTGCGCCGATCGTATTCCGATACATCATACTCCCGATCGGATATAGAAAATGTGATCTAGAACGTATTTTGATCCTTTTTGTAAAAAGCTCTAATTTGCAATTCCGATGACCGAACGGTTACGATTGAGCATCAATATTGCGAACAGCAGAGGAGTAAAGATCATATGAAACTGCCAGGTGGAATGGACCTCGGATCGATGATGAGGCAGGCCCAGGAAATGCAGGAAAAGATGGGCCAGGAAATGAAACAGATGACCGTCGAGGCGGCAGCGGGCGGTGGTGCCGTTACGGTAAAAATGCGTGGTGATTTTGAGGTTTTGGCCGTCACGATCTCGCCAGATCTGGTCAAAGACGGAGATGTCGAGATGATCCAGGACCTGATGGTCGCCGCCCTCAACGAGGCGAGACGCAAGGTCGAGGAATCGCTCAAAGGCAAGCTCGGCGGCATGCTGCCCCCGGGACTGATCTAAAGAATGGTGAACTGTGAGTGGTGAGTGATGAGCGGATGACTATTCACATATCACTCATCACTCATCACTTTTCAAATATCACTATTCCTTATGTTGGATTATTCAGAACCGGTCGCCAAGCTGATCGACGAATTCAAACGTCTGCCGGGTATCGGCGGCAAGTCAGCCCAACGGCTGGCTTTTTACATTTTGCGGCGGCCGCTGGCGGAGGTCGAGCAGTTTGCCGAGGCACTGCGTGAAGTCAAAGAAAAGATCGTATTTTGCTCGGTCTGCAACAATCTTACGGACGTAGACCCCTGTCTTTATTGTTCTAATCCGAAACGCGACCGCTCGGTGATCTGCATTGTCGAAGAGCCGTACAACCTCGTTGCGGTTGAAAAAACGCGCTCGTTTAAAGGGCTCTACCACATCCTGCACGGATCGCTCTCGCCACTGCGGGGCGTCGGCCCGGACGAACTGATGCTCGCTAACATTTTTCCGCGGCTAAAGCCCGAAAATAACGAAGGCGTCGAGATCAAGGAGATAATCGTCGCCACAAACCCAACGACCGAGGGCGAGGCTACGGCAAACTACATTGCCCGTCTGCTCAAACCGCTAGGCGTTTATGTCTCTCGCATTGCGATGGGAATGCCGGTCGGTTCCGACCTGGAATTTGTCGACGAGGTCACGATGGACAAGGCTCTCTCAAATCGCCACGAGATCTGAAAACGCCAATTACTCATATGCCAAAATTGTGGAAAAAGGGACGTGGGAAGCTTGGGCCGTTCGAGCCGCTATTGGGTAAATGGGTCGCCGAGGCAACATCGCCGATGGGGCCGATGCGATGTACTCGCACACTCGAACCGATACTCGGCGGGCATTATTTGCAACTGACTGCTGAGTGGGTGTTCGGCTCGATGGAGAAAGGGAAGGCTTATCGGGAGCTTGCCCTGATCGGCGTGGGCGACGACAAACAGGTGTGTTTCTGGTCGTTTACGTCGGATGGAAAGCGTTCCGAGGGAAAGTTGGTTGATGTGACCGACGTTCACCCCGAGGCAATCGGGTTTGAGGCCCAAATGCCTGCGGGGCTAGCCCGAATGATCTATTGGCCCGATGTCGACGGCGGATATCACTGGGCCGTCGAATCAAAGACGAAAAAGGGTTGGAACCGGTTCACCGAACATCACTACCATCCGGCAAAATGACATCCGTCGGCGGACAAGGCCGGCATTTCGCTAGTATCGAACCTTTTGTTCCGCAGCATCCGACGCGCTTCTGGACCGACGCCATTCCTCTTCCGTATCGTAAAAATTAACATCAAATGAGAGCAGGCTTTTGACCGGGATACCGTCGAAGTCGGTTGGAGCATCCTCAAATTTCGCGATGACCCCGACCCCGATGACCTGTGCCCCGAGTTCACGAACGAGGCCGATCGTTTCCGCTATCGCCCGGCCCGACCGCAGGATGTCATCGACGATGATCGCCGGATACACGTCACCGTCGCCTATGAACTGGCGAAACTGACGCTTTCCATCCTCCATTTCCGCCCAGTAGATCTGGTCGGCACCGAGCGCTTCGCGAACCCCGAATGCGACCATGATCCCTCCCGGGCTCGGGCTAATGATAGAAACTTTAGGAAGCATGCTCGACACGCTCTTTTGCATCCGGAACATACGGCTCAGGCCGACAGACAGCACGCGTGCATTGTCGTAGTAACGAAACGCGAGCGGCATCTGGAAATAGTGCGAGGCATGCTTGCCGCTGGGATAAATGAAATGTCCTTTTTGGTACGCGCCGGTCGAGGACAGGATCTTCATTACAGAATCGGGTGACGGGATTAAATTGACCATTCAAAAACTCCTGATTTTACTCAAAGTATCGATTCTAGACAGTCCTATGGCGATTATCAAACATCCGGCAGCAAAACTTTACGGATCAAAAACTGTTGATCGAGATTCATTTCCGGTGGGATGCTTTCCGGTGCAAACCAAACGAGTTCCAGTATTTCGCGGCTCAGTACCGTTCCTTTCCCCGAACTCCTGGCTGTAAAGAGTATCTCGACGTGGCGTTTGAACGTCCTCGTCCTTAGCAGTTTCACGTCCCTTAGGTCGATCCCGGTCTCTTCCTTTAGTTCCCTTCGAAATGCTGCCTCCGGCTGCTCGCCGAACTTGATAAAGCCACCCGGCAAACCCCATCCCGAACGGGGGCGAAGCAGGTGGTTGAGCAGGAGCACGCGGCCTTCGTCGTCGGTAATGATGCCGGCCACCGACACGTTGAATGTCGGCTGCGTCAACCGCGTAATTTTCGTCCGTGCCCACGGGGGCAATCTTTTCCAAATTTTACCTAACGATTTGAGCATCCGAGGTGCGAAATAGAGGGCTGTGTTTATGGAATACAAACATTGATAAACATTTATTAACAGTAAGGACGAACAGAAAAAAGCGTCCGTGAACCCTCATCATACCAGTTTTATTTCGGCGGTATATTACAATGTATAGAACCCTCACGATTAGATCGGTCGTTGCCTTAATTGGACTTCTATTATTGGCGTCTGCGGCATTCGGCCAGTCAGATGCGCTGAGAAACGACCTTCGGACATTTTTCAAAAATGTGGACGTAGTTTCCATATCCGATACAAAGGCTGCGTCGGGGAATCATCGCGTTCGTTTTGAACAGGGCGGCAAACAGGTCGAGCTCGCACTCGAACCGCACGACATACGTGCCGCAAATTATAGATCGGTGGACACCGGAATGAACGGGGAAACGACTCTTGGACGCCTTGGTGTGAACACCTTTAAGGGTTCGATTTCGGGAGTTGTCGGTTCCGATGCTCGAATAAATATCAACGGTTCGGATATCGAGGGTTACTTCCGATCGGCCGGAGAACAGTATTTTGTCGAACCTGCGACCAATTACTCGCCGAATGCCACTAAAGGTGAATTCGTAGTCTATAAAATGGAAGATGCGGTCGGCGGCGATTCGTTTGCGTGTTCGTCGAAGCTGGACGAAAAGATCCAACTCGGACGCGAGATCGCCTCGACCGGTGTTTCAAGCGTGTCACCAGCGTTGAAACGACTCGAGATCGCGACTGAGGCAGACGCCGAATACGTCTCGACGCTTGGCGGCCCGACTTTGGCGAACGCCGAGATCCTCGGGATCCTGAACGTCGTCGAAGGACTCTACACTGACCAGCTGGTTCTCGATATTCGAGTTGTTTTTCAACACACTTGGTCCGCGCCCGACCCGTACACGGGTGCGAACCCGGAGGCCCTCGTTCGCAGCTTTCAGGCCTACTGGAACGCCAATTATCCGCTGTCATCTGTAAGACGCGACACGGCACATCTATTCACCGGAAAGGCGCAGGCTGTCTCGCAGGGATGGGCATTCATCGGTGTCGTTTGCCAGAACCCGACATTTGCTTACGGTTTGAGCGGATACGTCAGTTGGGCGCCCGCAAAGTATCTGATCACGGCACACGAGGTCGGCCATAATCTCGGTGCCAATCACGTAGATGCAGCTCAGTCCTGTGCAAACTCACTGATGAATGCATCACTCTCTGGTTCGACTCCGATGTCGTTTTGCACGTATTCACAGAGCGAGGTCCAGAATTTCACTTCAGCGAACAATGAATGTCTGACCGTCACATCCGGTTGCAGATTCGATTTTGACGGCGATTCGAAGGCCGACATATCTCTCTTCAGGCCTTCGAACGGTGCATGGTACCTTTCCCGGAGCACCGCCGGATTCATCGGGATCCAATTTGGACAGGCCGGCGACAGGCCGGTCGCGGCCGATTACGACGGCGACGGAATGTCCGATCCGGCCGTATATCGCAACGGCGTGTGGTATCGGCTATTCAGTGCGACCAATACGTACGATGCAGTCAGTTTCGGCCTCTCAACAGATGTTCCTGCGCCGGCGGATTTTGACGGCGACGGCAAAGCGGACCTTGCGGTCTTCCGACCATCGACAGGTGTCTGGTATCAGCAGTTGAGCGGAAATGGTGCGTTTTCGGCGACCGCCTTTGGCCAGGACGGTGACGTTCCGGTAGCCGCTGACTACGATGGTGACGGCAAGGCCGACATTAATCTCTTCCGGCCGTCCAACGGTGTCTGGTATCGGCTCTTCAGCGGGACCGGCGGATTTTATGCGGTCCAGTTCGGAGCGAACGGCGACAAGCCGGTCACCGGCGATTTTGATGGCGACGGCAAAGCGGACACGGCAGTTTGGCGGCCATCGACCGGAGTTTGGTACGTATTGCGGGCGGACAACTCGTTCTACGCAACGGGTTTTGGCATGGCAGGAGATATCCCGGTGCCGGCCGATTTTGACGGCGACGGCAAGGCGGACGTGGCGGTATTCAGGCCGAGCAGCGGCGTCTGGTATAGGCTAAATAGCAGCAATGGCGGGTTCAGTGCCTATTCATTCGGATTGTTGAATGACGAGCCGGCTCCGGCATCGTACATTCCGTAGGGACGCAAATGTCAACTTGGAACTATCTCATCGAGCGGTCAATTCGGCCGCTCGTTTTTTTGAGCCCGGGTTTGCTAGAATCACGTCTGAATGAGTCTGAAACTCGATACGAGCGATGTGGGCCGGGTCTTCTCGTGGACCGATGTGAGCACGATCCACCGCTCACGCAACGGCATCTATCAGAGCGATGGACGTCTGGTTTCTTTGTTGACCGATTTTGGCAAGATCAATCCGTGCTATCCGGATTTTCACGGTGACACAACTGATGTAATTCATTACACCGGCTCAGGCCGCCGTGGGAACCAAAAACTGGATCTGGCGAACGGTGCGTTGCATAGCGCGATCGAGACAGGACTCGCCGTTCCGCTTTTTTGCAAGCTGGGGGTCAACCGCTGGGAGTTTATGGGACACTGGCAGGTCACTGACGGTAAATATATCTTCGACGAAAGCGCTGAAAGGATGGTGTGGAAATTCACCCTGACGCGTTCAGGCGCGTAGCTCATTTCTTTCCCAATTCGACCGCCCGACGGTAGGCGGCATACACCGCTTTTGAAAGAACCGTCCGTAAAGTCCCTTTCTCCATTTGATAGATCGCCTCGGCAGACGTGCCGCCCGGCGACGTGACCATGTTTCGCAGTTCCGCCGGATGTTTGTGCGACTCCATCGCGAATTTAACTGAGCCGAGCATCGTCTCCTGTACAAGTTCCTTCGCCATATCGCGGGAAAATCCGAGGTGTACGCCGGCGTCCGTGAGGGCTTCCATCACCATAAAAATATAGGTCGGGCCAGTCGCTGAGAGCGACGTCGCCATATCGATCATATTTTCGGTCTCGACGAAAAGCTCCTTGCCGAGAGCTCCGAGCATTTCGCGAACATGTCCCCGCTCGGTTTCGATGACCGCGTCGGTGCAGGTCCATGCAGTGATACCGGCGCCGATCTGCGACGGCGTATTCGGCATTGCCCGGACGATCTTGGCCGTTCCGAGCTCGTCGGCTAAATGTTCGATCGTCGCACCGGCAACGATCGAGACGACAAGTTGGTCGAGATGCAGTACGCCTGTCAGATCGGCCAAAACGCGTGCCAGCCGCTGGGGCTTGATGCATAGAACGACGGCCGAATTTTCAACGCCAACGACCGACTTGGCCGCTTCGGAATTGCTTTCGAAAACGCTGATGCCATACTTCTCAGCGAGTTCCTCCCGCCGGTTAGCCCGCGGATGACTCGCGGCGATGTTTTTCGGATCGACGATCTTCTTTCGAACCAAACCGGCGATCATCGATTCGCCCATCACGCCGCAGCCGATAAACGCTAAATGCAGGTCTCTC
This sequence comes from Acidobacteriota bacterium, assembly GCA_029781855.1. Classification (GTDB taxonomy): domain Bacteria; phylum Acidobacteriota; class Blastocatellia; order Pyrinomonadales; family Pyrinomonadaceae; genus OLB17. Next base: position 45,143 of record JAKOVX010000136.1, read on the forward strand.
AATTCGTTGGTCATATAATTCAGGTTTGTTAAAAATTTTTCGATAAGGCAAAATTATGGATTACGAAATTCGATTTAATCATCTATGACGATCGACGAACAACTCGCATACCTCAAAAAAGGCACGGTCGACGTGATCCGTGAGGAAGACCTTCGCAAAAAACTGGAGCGATCGGCGAAGACCGGAAAGCCTTTGCGTGTAAAACTGGGTCTCGATCCGACGGCGCCGGACATCCACGTCGGACATACTGTCGTAATCAGAAAGCTGAAGGCATTTCAGGACCTCGGGCACACTGTAATTTTCCTGATCGGAGACTTTACAGGCATGATCGGCGACCCGTCGGGCAAGAACGTGACTCGGCCGCCGCTCTCACGCGAAGAGGTCAACGTAAATGCCGAAACCTACAAACGGCAGATGTTCAAGCTGCTCGATCCTGAAAAGACAGAACTGCGGTTTAACGGTGAGTGGATGGACAAGTTCAACGCCGCCGATTTTGTAAAGCTGTGCGCGAAAACTACCGTCAAGCAGATCCTCGAACGCGATGATTTTACCAAGCGGATGGCTGATGAAAAGCCGATCTCGCTGCACGAACTGCTTTATCCGCTGGTGCAGGGCTACGATTCGGTCGCACTGGAAGCGGACGTTGAGCTTGGCGGCACGGACCAGAAATTTAACCTTCTGATGGGCCGCAATTTGCAGCGTGAGTATGACCAGGAGCCGCAGGTCATCATCACGACGCCGCTGCTCGAGGGGCTCGACGGCGTCAACAAAATGTCGAAGTCGCTCAACAATTACATCGGCATCGACGAAGAGCCGAGTGAGATGTTTGGCAAGGTGATGTCGATCTCCGACGACCTGATGTGGCGTTACTACGAGCTTCTTACTGATCTTAGCGTGCCGGAGATCGAAGCACTTAAGGCCGACAGTGCGTCAGGCGCAGAGAACCCTCGAAATATCAAGGTAAAGCTCGCTAAGTACATTATCCGCGATTTTCACTCGACCGAAGCGGCCGACGCCGCGGAGGACGAGTTCAACCGGGTTTTTGTCCAAAAGGAAATTCCCGACGAGATCGAAGAAAAGACGATGCCTGCAGGCTCTTACAAATTGGCGGATCTGCTCGCGGAGACCGGACTCGCTGCTTCAAAGGGCGAGGCTCGTCGGCTGATCGAACAAGGCGGCGTCAGGGTAAATGGCGAAAAAGCGTCGGTAGCAAATATGGAGATCGGGCTCGACACGGATGGCTGCCTGTTGCAGGTCGGCAAGCGAAAATTCCTCAAACTCAGCGGCCAATAAGCATCCGAAATTGATGTTCTCGTAAGCTGACCTGCGTGTCTTGGACATCGACAAACAGATTTAAAAACTTTGTAATTTCCTTGTTGGGGCGGTATACTTCGAACACTGCAAGATGAGAGCTGTTTCAACCAAAAGGGTCAAATTGTCCGAACGTATCAGCGCCTACGTGGCTTCCGAAGCACCTCTGCGGGCGATGGCGGGCAACTGGTCAAAAAAGGCCAAACTTGCAATTGATGAGGCAAACAGCCTATCGCTCGAACACCTCGAGATCACACTTAAACGTCTGCCGAGAAAGCTGGACGGATTCAAGATCATCCATCTTTCGGATATTCACCACAGTCCGTTTACCGAATTGGCCCATATCGAGAAAGCGATAAAGGTGGCGAACCGGCTGCGGCCCGATATGTTCGTACTCACCGGTGACTATGTTTCGCACGATCGGAAATATATCGGACCGGTCTCCGAGGCGTTGGGTCAACTGCGGGCAAGATACGGAACCTACGCCTGTCTAGGAAATCACGATCACTGGACCGATGCCGAGCTGGTTACTGATCGTTTTCGAGCCGAAGGGATCAATGTGCTAGTCAATGAGGGTGTTCGGGTGAAAGCAGAAGGATCGTCATTCTGGTTGGCCGGCGTCGACGATTATATGGTCGGCAAAACGGATGTTCCGGCTGCGCTTCGGGGCTCGTATCCCGACGAACTAAAGCTTCTGCTGGCCCACAACCCGACCATTTTCCGACAGTCCGTACGGTTGAAGATCGACTTGACCCTGAGCGGCCACACACATGGCGGCCAGGTAAAGCTTCGTGATGAGGAAAAGAAGCGCCTAATACGTAAGCGTCGCCTCTCAAGCGGACTGCACCGCCGCTACGACTCGCAGATCTACATTACACGCGGCATCGGCACGGTCGTTTTGCCGGTTAGGTACCAATGCCCGCCGGAGATCAGCCTGCTGGAACTCAAATGCAGCGAATGACCTCCTCGGTTCTCACAATTCCCAACATTCTGACCTTCCTTCGAATGGTCCTTGTGCCGATCTTCGCCATGCTGATGATCTACGGTCACGAAGGCTGGGCGCTGGTCGCATTCACCGTTGCCGGATTTTCCGACGGAATTGACGGTTTTGTTGCAAGGCGGCTAAAGCAGGAATCTGAACTGGGAACGATAATCGACCCGATCGCCGACAAGCTTCTGATGACGACGGCATTTATTATATTGTCGATACCGGCAGTTTTCGGTCCGAATCCGCCGAACCATCTGCCGGTCGAGCCGTACGTGACGATCACGGTCATCGGCCGCGACGTGCTGATCATAGCTGTCGCTGGGGCGATAAACGTTATGACCGGATTTCGGGGATTCCAGCCGTCGTGGCTCGGGAAAGCCAGCACGTTCGTACAGGTCGTCGGCGTGATGCTCATCCTGATCGCCGCAGTGTTCCCGCGGCTTCACGGTTTCTATCTTCCGACGGTGTACGTTACGGTTGCTTTCTTTGCGCTTGCCTCCGGCATTCACTACATATTCCACGTTGCCCGACTTATGCGGGAGGCCGAACAAATGTCGACATAAGACGGACCACTTAGGCAAGCGGCCTAATTAGAAGACAGATGGATCAGGTAGCGGAGCGTTATCTACGACGTTGATGTACTCTGCCAGTCCCGCATCGGACTTATTGCGGAACTTATAGATCTCGACCAGTCGCTGTCTCCATTGCGGAGCATTCGGATTCTTTTCAGCTTCGCCTCTTTTAACAGCACGGGCATAGGCGTCCATCATCTGGTCAATGACCTTATTGATCTTGTCAGTGACGGAATTGAAATCCGCATCGTTCGGGTTTTTCGACTTCAGCTCGTTTGATCCTTTTTCATAAACGCCTTCATAGTACGTGGCAAGAACAGAATATGTGTCGGCACTGTTCTTGACTATGGAATCATATTGAGCCGCCTTGTAGATCTCGCTTGCACCGGCTTTCTTGTCAACGTCGAACAGCAAGGTGCCTTCAATAAAATGCAGAAATGCACTCGCTTCGGTCTTGTCCTTGAAAGGGGCGAATACCTTCGGATACTTCCCGGAGTCAAAAAGTGCTATTGCCTTCTTTGCGAAACCGATCGATTCGTCGGCGTATGTCCTGTCACGGTTCACTGAATAAGAATTGTAGCCTGTGTACGCCAGGTTCATCAGAACTTCGGCATTGTCGGGTTGTTCGGCCAGCATTTCTTTTCCGGCGGCAAACGCTTCGGCGAATTTCTTTCCGTCGACCGCCACATAGAAAGCATGTTCCCTGTATTTATCGACAAAAGACTTGATCTTTGTGACCTGATCGTTCTTATCTTTGCCATAAGTGGCAAGGAATTCCTTTCCGAGTTGATACGCCTTGTCCAAATCTTCTGGCTTTCGTGATTTTGAAAGCACGGCTATCTCCATGAACGCGTCATCTCTGGATTTTGGCTTTTGCGCAAACGCAGCTTGCGACAAGACCGCTGCCATCACCAACAAAATGACGGCTGTAAATAAGTTTCTCATTGAATTCTAATACTCCTGTGGATCAATAAATTCTTGCAAATATAGCAAAACGACCCCGATTGCTCAACCACATGAACGATTTCGAGGTCTTACAGCATACAGTTAACTTAATTCCTGGTGATGCCGCGCGCAAGTTCTGATGAGATCAGCGGCGGTCCAGCGCGAGATCAACTCGCACGTTTTCGACACTTTTAGCCAATATTACGGGCCTTCAAGATCCCACTTGTCGGCCGATGACAATTCCCATCCGACTCACCGCTCAAAACTGGGCGGCAACAAATATCGCTTGATCTGGCCGGATATGACTCAAATAAAAGTGCAAAAAGGCCATTCAACAGATGATCAATTTAAACTTGACAACAACGCACTCAAGTATTATATTCAATCAAGGCTCAAGTTAATGTGATTTTTAGGGCTTTGCAATAATTCAAACGGAGAAATATATGAGCAAAATTATAGGTATCGATCTTGGGACGACAAACTCGGTCGTTGCCGTTATGGAAGGCGGCGAACCGGTCGTCATCACAAACTCGGAAGGCGGACGCACTACACCGTCGGTCGTAGCATTTTCAAAGGACGGCAATCGACTTGTCGGGCAGGTCGCTAAGCGTCAGGCCGTAACCAATCCGGAAAACACGCTCTACTCGATCAAGCGGTTTATGGGCCGCAAGTATGATGAGGTGTCGGACGAGATCAAACAGGTCCCTTACAAGGTTGAAAAGGCGAGCAACGGCGACGTCCGAATCGCGGCCGAGGGCAAACAGTACAGCCCGCCGGAGATCGCAGCGATGGTGCTGCAGAAATTGAAACAGTCGGCTGAGGACTATCTCGGCTCCAAGGTTGAAAAGGCCGTGATCACGGTTCCGGCATATTTTAATGACGCACAGCGTCAGGCAACGAAGGACGCCGGTAAGGTCGCAGGCCTTGAGGTGCTTCGTATCGTCAACGAACCGACCGCAGCCGCTTTGGCGTACGGCCTGGACAAGAAGAAAGACGAGATCATTGCCGTCTTCGACTTTGGCGGTGGAACGTTCGACATTTCGGTGCTTGAGGTTGGCGAGGGCGTCGTCGAGGTCAAATCGACCAACGGCGACACGCATCTCGGTGGAGACGATGTCGACGAGATCCTCGTCGGCTGGATCATTGACGAGTTCAAGAAAGATCAGGGAATCGACCTGCATAACGACAAGATGGCACTCCAGCGGCTCAAAGAAGCGGCTGAAAAGGCAAAAGTCGAGCTTTCAAGCGCGATGGAAACCGAGATCAACCTGCCGTTCATTACGGCCGATGCAGCCGGTCCGAAGCACCTTGTTACGAAGCTCACGCGTGCGAAGTTCGAGCAGTTGGTGGAACCGGTGCTCAAGCGATTGATGCCGCCGGTCGAGCAGGCGATCAAAGACGCCGGATTGACGCCGAAGGACATCGAAGAGATCGTTCTCGTTGGCGGTTCGACGCGTATTCCTAAGGTCCAGGAGATGGTCAAGAACTTCTTCGGCAAGGAAGCGAACAAGTCGGTCAATCCCGACGAGGTCGTTGCGCTTGGAGCGGCAGTTCAGGCTGGCGTTCTCGGCGGTGAGAAGACTGACATTCTGCTTTTGGACGTGACGCCGCTCTCGCTCGGTATCGAGACCCTCGGAGGAGTTTCGACACCGATGATCCAAAAGAATACGACGATCCCGACCCGCAAATCGGAGATCTTTTCTACCGCGTCTGACAACCAGACGTCGGTCGAGGTCCACGTGCTGCAGGGCGAACGTCCGATGGCAGCCGACAACAAAACGCTCGGCAAATTCCATTTGGTCGGCATTCCCCCTGCACCGCGCGGTGTACCGCAGGTCGAGGTGACGTTCGATATCGATGCGAACGGCATCGTGAATGTCTCGGCCAAAGACGTCGGCACGGGCCGCGAGCAGAAGATCACCATTACGTCATCCTCGGGCCTTTCGAAGGAAGAGATCGACAAGATGATGAAGGATGCCGAGGCACACGCAGGCGAAGACGAGAAGAAAAAAGCGGAGATCGAAGCCCGCAACCGTTTGGACGGTCTCGTATACAACGTGGAGAAGACGTTTAATGAGAACAAGGACAAGCTGGATGCCGATTCGATCACCGAGTTTGAAGCGGCGATCGCGGAGTCCAAGACAGCTCTTGCTGGTTCGGATGTCGACGCGATGAACAATGCATTCGATCGTATCCAGCAGGCTTCGCATAAGCTGGCAGAGGTTCTTTATAGCCAGACCGCTGCTTCTGAAGGCGAAAGCGGCGGCGAACAGGCGTCATCGGCTTCGGCTGGGGCAGACGGCGGCGACGGCGGCGCGACAGCTGCGGATGACAATGTCATCGATGCAGAGTACGTCGACGTCGAAGACGAAGACAATAAATAACCAGTCAGCAGTGAGCGGTATGCAGTGGGCCGGACCGTTCACTGCTGCCGCTTCCTGCGTTTTATCGGCCCGGCTTTTGAAAGACGGCGGCACTTGAGCTAGACTGCTCGCGACCTACGGGCTCCGGCTCGCTTAACGAATGGCGAAAAAAGATTATTACCAGATTCTGGGCGTCAAAAAGGATGCCAAAGCGGACGAGATCAAGAAGGCGTACCGTCGGCTCGCGCGCAAACATCATCCTGATGTGAATCCGAACGACAAGGTTTCGGAAGACAAGTTCAAAGAGGTTCAGGAAGCATACGATATCTTGTCGGACGACAAGAAGCGCAAGGTCTTTGACCGTTTTGGATATTACGCCGACAACCTTGATGCCGATTCGCCGTTCTCGACCGGAGCGACAAGCGGCGGGGCACAGGGTTTTGATTTTTCCGGTTTTGATTTCTCCGGCAGCCAGAGCAGCGGGAGTGGATCTAGTTTTCGCGATATATTTTCGGACCTATTTAGCGGTGGCGGTGGCGGAGCCAGACAGCAGCCTGAACCGCCGCGGGCGATCCCGAAGAAAGGCCGCGACATTGAGATACCGTTGGCTCTGAGTTTCGAGGAATCGTTCACCGGACTCACGACAAATATTACAGTGAACCGGAGCGAGCAGTGTTCCCGCTGCCAGGGAGCCGGAGACACCGGAGGCCCGGTCGTCACTTGTACGACCTGTAAAGGCACGGGACAGGTGATGAGGACCGGCGGACGGTTGCAGTTTTCACAGGCGTGTCCGGATTGTGAGGGAACAGGACGCCGGCGGCAGCCGTGTTCTCTGTGTAACGGAAAGGGCGTAACGCCGAAAACGGAGCAGGTCAAGATCAAGATACCTGCCGGCGTCGACACCGGTTCACGGGTGCGGATTCCGAAGAAAGGCCACGGAGGCCGTCTGGGGGCCGAGCCAGGCGATCTGTATATTTTGACGAACGTCGGAAAGCACAAATTCCTCGAGCGAAAGGGTGACAACATCTATGTCAGTGTGCCGATAACGGTGGCCGAAGCGGCTCTGGGTACCAAGATCGAGGTTCCGACTGTCGAAGGGAAAGCCCAGCTTAAGATACCCGCGGGCACGGAATCGGGACAGAAGTTTCGGCTTCGCGAGCGTGGCTTCCCGAGTTTGAGAAACCCGAGCCTCCGCGGCGATCAGTTCGTCGAGGTTAAGATAACGCTCCCGCGGGTTATCTCAGAGGAGACCAAGGAAGTACTCCGTCAGTTTGAGAAACTTAATCCGGAGAACCCGAGAAAGGTCATTGGATTGGAATGAAAAAGCGTGTACGAACATATTCGATAAGCGCGGTTGCGGAACTCTACGATATTCATCCGCAAACGCTCCGATTGTACGAACGCGAGGGTCTCCTGACGCCGTCGCGTTCGGACGGTAACACTCGTCTATATGAAGACTCGGATCTCGAGAGGCTTGAGGTTATCCTGTCTCTGACTCGTGAACTCGGCGTCAATCTCGCTGGCGTCGAGATCATCCTGAATATGCGGGCGAAGATGGACGAGATGCAGCGCGAATTTGAGCGGTTTTTCGAGTATCTCAAGGCCCACGCCGGCGAATTTGCCGGTCCCGGCGACAACACTTCGGTTAGCGAGGCCCTGATCCCGGTTTCCAGGATCCGCTCAGCCCGTATGCGTCGAACTTACACTGTTGACGAGTAGATCAGCTGATTAACTCTTCCTTACATTTCCACCCATTCTTACGAGCACGATAATCGAAGGGCATCGGGATTTTGCTTTCAGCAAGGTTATCGGCTAGGATAATCAAAATTTCCAACAGTCCAGGAGTTATCGATGATTCTCAGAAGAATGTTTTTGTGTGTTTTCGCGGGAGTAATTCTCGTGTCTGCCGCTGCGATGGTCGCCGCGCAAGACCTTGACAACGTTTCGATCAGTGGCAAAGTTACCGATCCCAATGGCCTGGTCGTTTCAGGGGCGACCGTTACGATCAAATCGACGGATACGGACATATCGCGAACCGTTACCGTTGACGACGATGGCCGGTACCGAGTAGTCAACCTGAAACCGGGCAATTACAAGGTCTCGGTCAGCGCTGGCGGGTTCGGAACGCAGGAAACACCGGAATTTACGACGATCTCCGCTCAGAATGTCCTGCAGGATTTCAGGCTCTCTCCTGCTGATGTTCGTGCCGAGGCAACGGTCACTGTCACAGACGAGAACGGCCCGCCCGTTGACACGACGCGAACGATCGTAGGAAGCACCATAACCGAACGCGAGATCGAAGAGATCCCGAACAACTCGCGAAACGCCCTCGACCTGGTCCTGACGCTCGGCGGAACCACAGAGGAACAGCTCTCAACCAACGGACTGGCCGAGGACCGTGGTGCCAACCCGAGCGCAGCACCGCTCGAACAGGGAAATTTCTCGATCGGCGGCGGAACTGCTTACTCGAACAACATTACGATCGACGGTCTGGACAATAACGACGACCGTTCGTCCCGCGACCGCTTTCAACCATCGGTCGAGGCGATCGCCGAGGTGCAGGTCATCTCAAATCAATTTTCAGCGGAATACGGTCGGGCGTCCGGCGGCCGCGTAAATCTCCGGACAAGAGGCGGAAGCAACAAATTCCGCGGCCGATTCTTTATGTTCTTCAGGGACGAGAGTGCCAATGCAAACTCGTGGTACAACAACAGTCGCGGAATTCCGCGTCCGTCGCTGCAGGATATCAACCCGGGATTTACATTTAGCGGACCTATCATCAAGCAGCGCACTTTCTTTTCAGTTACCTATGAGAACGACAAGCTGGCCGACACGACACTGATCGACGCGTATCTGCCGGTCGTTCAAAATCCGGTTTATCCGCTGCCCGCGACACCGACCGGCAGCGCACAATTTTGCGACTCGGCCGGCTCGTTGCCGCCTCCCTGTAATGCCGGCGTGGGAGCGGTCTCCGCCTATTCGAAACTCTACTCGACCCCCAATCTCAGTAACGTGTTGACCGCACGTGTCGATCACAAGCTCTTTAAGAACAACGAGCTGACGATCGGGTTTCAGTTTGGCCGAAAGAATAATAAGCGAACGAACGGTAACTCGACCACACGACTCGAGAATGCATTTCAGGCCAAAAACATCAACACCGACGCATATAACCTGACCGATAATCAGGTTTTCGGTTCTAATGTGGTTAACCAGTTTCGAATGCAGTGGTCGCGGTACCAGCCAAGTTACGAGGCTCCTAATCCTTTCGATCCGGTCGTTCTGGTTAGTTACCGCGATCCGGTCAGCAACTCGGTCAGAACTCTGATCATGGGAAATTCGACAACGAGTACAAGCCAATACTTCGCAGATACCCGTACTGAAACGCGCTGGCAATTACAGGATTCGTTGACCTATCTCTACGGACGCCATTCATTCAAAATGGGATTCGATATCCAGGATGTCGTTTCCAAGGTGACGGGCCTCGGCGACGCGACCGGTACATTCAACTTTGGAAGCGTGTATGCGTTTTCCACAAATGTTATCAACCGGTATCGCCAGAATTTCGGAACGAGCCAGGATGTGAGGAATAGGTATTACGGGTTCTTTTTCAACGACGAATTCAAGCCGTGGTCAAATGTCACGGTTAGCGCGGGCCTCAGGTACGAACGGGAAACAGCAGTCACGGATACGAACAATTGGGGGCCGCGAATCGGTATCGCATGGGACCCGTTCAAAAAAGGCACGGGCGTCATTCGCTTTGGAACTGGGATCTTTTACAATCGCGTCCTGCTGCGTACGGTCGGAGATTCCATTCAGAACAGCGGCGGAACTCTGGTTGCGTTTGATTCGAGTACTATTGGCACGAGTGCCAGCGATCCGCGACGCGGACCGATCCTGGCCGCCATTGCCAGCAATTTCCCGAGTAGCTACGCGTCGGTCGACGAACTTAGGTCACTGGTTGCCGCCACCTGTCTCACGATCACGACGACCTTCCCTTGTAACAACACCACCGGTTTTTCGATCGGCAACCTTTCAAGTGCCGGCAATCCGCTTCGCTCTGTGGATGCCGACCTGAAAATTCCAGAAAGCTATCAGTTCAATGTGGGATTTGAGCGCGAGGTCTACAAAGGCTGGGTGTTCGAGGTCAACTATACCTGGAACAAGACGGCTAACCTTTGGCGCGACTACAATCCGAACGCTCCGGTCCTGCCTGGTGGGTATGCCGACTGGACAGCGTGGTTGCTTGGTCATCCGTTCACGCTTTCTCCGACGAGGATGTACACGTTCTTCCTTGGGCCGACCGACGATTCGAGCGGAATTCATGCGGGTTCCGAGACCGGAACCACTTGTACCACAACCACAGCGAATTGCTACGTAAATTTGAATACGACGAGTACATCGACGACGGTGCCGCTCGTTTCAGTCGCGGGTCAAAATAACAATGCGACGGGCGGGCCGATAGGTATCGCTCTTGCAGCTGTTGCACAGTTTCGCCCAGATCAGACAGTCGAAGAGACGTCACGGATCGGTTCACGCGGTAACGCATTTTATCAGGGTCTGGTGGCCGAATTGCGAAGTCGTTACCGAAAGCTCGGCTTCGGTTTCGGAGCGTCATTCCGCTTGGTTTACACGCTCTCAAGTACCAAGGATGACGGGTTGAACAATACCTCGAATGCCGAGATAAACGGCGACTTCAGCCGCGAATGGGCGCGAAGCTTGCAGGATCGCCATCACCGGATCGCATTTTCCGGATCATTCCAAACGCCCTACTGGTTTGGAAAACTCAAGTTTTCGCCGCTTGTTAGATGGGGAAGTTCGGCTCCGTTTAATATTGGAAACGGCGGCAGGGACCGAAATTTGGATGACCTCAGCGTTGATCGGGTGAATTTCAGCGGAAACGTAAAGGACATTAAGTACCGCGAGCCTGGGTCACCGATCCCGACAACACTGATCTCTCAGTTTTCACTGCCGCCGATCGGAGCCATAGGTGGAAACATCGGGAGAAACGCCGGCACGGGACCGAATTTGTTCACGTTCGATCTGAACGTGACACGAGAGTGGAAAGCCGGAGAACGAGTTCGAATCAGACCGGTTCTCGAGATCGACAATGTCTTTAATGCGTCGGTATTCAGTTTCGGTGCGGAATATATCGACTTTTCGGCGATAAATATCAGCCAATCGACGGAGCAGCAGAAATTCCTCGTTCCGACTCGCACTTACCGCCAGCGGCAAATGCGGGCCGGAATCAGGATCGACTTCTAGTTGTTGATTCAAAAATACTCAAATTTAGAGGCCGTCTGAAAAGGCGGCTTTTTTGTTATTTGGACCCAGATTTATCGTGACTAGTCAGCGGCGGATATGATAAATTAAAGTGTTGAACATTTTTGTTCACTCCTTGTGATATGAGCCAAGTCCTAGACGAACCAACAGTTCCGTTCACCGAGGTTTCGATCGAGTCGGTGCTGCTCGACGCCGACCTGTTCGTTAAATACAGCTCTCCCGACAAAGCGTTTCAGCTGCTTCGCGAATCCATAGACCGCAGCCCGCGGTCTATAAACTTGCGCGAAAAGATGCGCGACATCTGCGTCAAGCAAAAGAACCTGAACGAAGCAGCCCGGCAATGCCTCGCGTTGGTCAGCCTGTACATCGGTCGAGAAGATTTCGACCTCGCCTATGACCGTCTGCAGGAGGCAAAATTGCTCGATCCGCGGATCTCGGTCGCTCCAGGGCTTGAGGCGATCCGGCGAGCCCGCCGGCCGGAGTTTGCCGCCGCTCGCGATAAGACTCCGCAAAACGTCCGGACAGATGTCACCTTTGCCGGAAATCTTTCGTACGTGAGCGTATTCGACGCCGTGCAGGTCATCGAAAATTCCAAAATGACCGGTCTGCTGGTAATTAAATCAGATCTTCATCTCGCAAATGTATCGTTCAACGACGGAAAGATCGTGGACGCCGAGTGCAACGGCAAGAACGGCGTTGCCGCATTCCGTGAGATCATCGAGATCGGCGGCGGAACGTTTGAGTTCTCGACCGCTGACCACTCGTTCCCAGTCGTAATCAACGTTTCCAGCAACACCAATTTTCTCCTCGACGTACTGACCGAACTCGATAATGAGCGGGCGGAACAGCAGGGCCTCCGCGATGTCGGCAACGAGATAATATAAGTTGACTTCAACAGCCAAATACAACAAAATATAGTGCTCCATCGCAGGACAAGTACTATAGGATGTTTAAGCTTCAGCGCCTCGAAATAACCGGATTCAAGTCATTTGCCGACTACACCGAGATCGTTTTCACAGGAAACGGCATCACTGCGGTCGTTGGCCCCAACGGGTGCGGCAAATCCAACGTGTCCGATGCGATCTCGTGGGTTTTGGGCGAGCAGCGGGCAAAAAGTTTGCGCGGCGGCGAAATGAAAGACGTCGTCTTTGCGGGCACCAAGAACCGAAAGCCAGGCGGCATGGCGGAGGTTGTCCTGCACCTCGTCCGCGACGATTCGGTCGATTTTATCGATGAACACGAACTTGGTGACATCGACGAGGCCCTGAGCGAGATCGACGAGGCGGCCGTCGATATGGACGAGATCGAGGGATTCGGCATCGAGGCAGAACCCGAGACGATCGATGCTTTGACGGCGGCGGAGTCTAACGGCAACGGCCATCACGAAGCGGAATTTGAGGTCGAAACCGTTCAGGCGGCGCAGGTCGGCTCGGTCAAGACGGTCGAAACTAAAATTAAGACCAAACGCCATTGGCGGCCGCGATCGTTCGCTCTTGATTTCGCACCGGGAGAAGCGGTTTCAGTTACGCGCCGTTTGTATCTTTCGGGTGAGAGCGAATACCAGCTTAACGGCCGTTCCTGCCGGTTGCGTGACATCACCGACCTCTTTGCCGGAACGGGCTTGTCCGGTGCGCATTACGCGATCATCGAGCAGGGCCGAATTGGCCAGATCCTCTCGGCAAAACCGGCTGATCGGCGAAATTTGATCGAGGAGGCCGCCGGGATCTCGAAATTCCGTGCCCGTCAGCGAGCCGCCGAATCACGCCTTGATTCTGCAAAATCTAATCTCGGCCGCATCTCCGACATCGTTTCGGAGATCGATAAGCAGGTTAATTCACTTCGTCGGCAGGCGGCGAAAACGCGGCGTTTCAAGATACTTCAGGAAGATTTTCGAGTGCTTCTCCGTCAGCTTTACGCGGCCGAGGGTAAATATCTGTCGGAGCTTTCCGAGGAATTAAAGGTCCAACTTGCCGCTGCGATAAAAGCGGAATCGGAGCTTGCGGCCGGCGTGACCGCCAAAGAGGAAGCGGCGCGGGAAGCGACTCAGATCGCCCGTAATGCCGAGGAAAGTCTCGCTGAGCTCCGAAAGATCCACGCGACAAACGCCCTTGAGCGTGACCGTGCCGAACGCGAGCACGTCTATAAATCCGAGCAGGTCGTGAACCTCAATAATCGCTGTGAGTCGCTCCGCGGCGAGATAACGTCGAGCGAACAGCGGATGAGCCTGCTTAACTCTGAACTCGAGCGGTTACAGAAAGAGGAGTTGGTCGAATCGACCGATTTTGGCAAAGCCGATGCCGAACTTCGGTCTGCCGAGGAGATCCACGCTGCCGAATCTGCGGAGCTTCACAAGATCGAATCCGAGATCGAAACGCTTCGCAACGCCCTGCTTCAACACACGACGGCCGCCGAACGTTTTGACGAGATCGGGCGACAGCTCGAGATCAACCTGGAAAAGCTGAATTTGCGTTCTGACGGGCTCGCGGCCGAAGGGCAAAGGGCGGCTCAGAATTTTACCGAACACGAACGTCACGCTGCGGAGCTTGCGGCATCGCTTGCCGCGGAAGAAGAGAAGTTAAAGAGCTTCACGTCCGAGAAAGAGGAGTTGCAGGCGTTGACTTCCGGAGCTCTCGCCGATCTTCGCACTGCCGAAGCCGAACTTTCCGAGCTGTCCGATGAGTTCTCTGCAAAGAAACATAGGCTCGCTACCCTCAATGAACTCGAAGAGAAGCGCGCCGTGTACACGCCGCAGGTCCAGAAGATCTTTGCCGAGCAAAGTTCTATCGGCGTGAAGCTCTCCGGCGTTTTGGCTGATCGGCTGAACGTTGACCAGCGGGCCGAAACGGCCGTCGAAACCCTATTCGGAAGCTATCTGGAAGCGGTGATCGTTGAATCGCTTGCCGAGGCCAAGAAGCTGTCGGAGTGGATCAAGGCGAATAAGATCGGCCGCACCGCGATGTTGATCTTACCCAGCGAAAGTTTTGGCGACAAGCAAACTACCGCGTTCGCAGGCGGAGACACAATCGGCGAACGACTCGGTGTTACAAACGAGATCGCCGCGATCCTGCGCGAAGCATTTCCGCGTGAAATGTCGGCACGGCTCGTCGATGAACTTGGTTCCGGCCAGGCTGTGGCCGGTGAGATGGAGATCAATTACGACGGCGATCTTTTGCTCGGCGGGCGGCTTTTCGTCGGCGGCAAATCTCGGCCGGACGGCAAGAACGCGTCGTTGCTTGCGTTCAAGCGGGAACTCCAGGAACTTGGAACGGCTATTCGCGGCCTGTCGGGCGGCATCGATGCGGCAAGATCGAAGGTCGAAGCGGCACGGGCGACGCTCGTCGAACGTGAAAGCAAAATGGTCGACCTCCAGTCCCTGATCATCAAAGTCGACCGCGGGATCCACGGGCTCCAGATCCAGGTTCGTTCTGCACGCGAGGAGATCGAGCGTGCCGAGCGGCATCGTAAGGTTGTCGAGGACGAAACGGCTCAGATCCTGTCGGAGATCGCGGAGATCCAGCAGCGGATCACGACTGCCCGCGAGAGCAAGGCCGGCGCCGATCAGTCCCGATCGGCCGCTGAATCATCGCTCCAGGCCATCGCGATACGCTTTAATGAGGCCCGCGGACGCGTGGAATCTGCCGCCGAATCACTCAATGAAAAGCGAATGGTCGCCGCGACTTCGGGTGAACGCCGACGTTCGGTCCAATCGGCTCTTCGACGCGTTGAGAACGAACGCAAAGAGATCGAAAGCCGCTTGGCTTTGCAAAAGCTAGAGATCGGCGAGACCGAATCGAAGATAAAGGCGCTTCACACCTCGATAGTTGAGATCACCGACCGGATCACATCGGCTTCCGATGAGATCGCCGGCGAACACGAAGCACTGACCGCGGCCGTGAATGCACTCGCGGCAGCCCGTGAGAGTTCGGACGCGATGAGCGAGGAGCTCCATTTGCTCAACCGTCAGGCGGCCGATGCCCTGAACCGGCGGGCAGAGATCGAGGTTCGGCAGGCTGAGGCGGTGACCGAACTGCGAAACGTCGGCGAAAATTGTCATCAGGAGCTGAACATCGATCTGCGGGAGCTCATCGCATCGACCGAGCTTACTGACGAATTTGATCTGCCGACAGCGAGGAGCGACGCCGAGGACCTCCGGCAACGGCTGGATGGGTTTGGGGCGATCAACATGCTCGCGCTCGACGAACTGGCCGAAGCCGAAGAGCGATTGCTCTTTTTGACCTCGCAGCGGCAGGATATTATCGACAGCATCGCGGCGACCGAGGAAGCACTTCGCGAGATCAAGCAAAGGTCGCGTGAGAAGTTCCGTGCGGCTTTCGAAGCTATTAATGAGAATTTCGTCGAGTTTTTCCAGGAGCTTTTCGGCGGCGGCCGCGGCGAGATGACGCTCCTCGAATCTGACGACATTCTCGAGGCCGGCATCGAGGTAGCCGCTCAACCACCGGGTAAACGGCTGCAGAACATCCTGCTCCTTTCCGGCGGTGAAAAGGCGATGACGGCGATCGCCCTCGTGATGGCGATCTTTAAGTATCGTCCATCGCCATTCTGTCTGCTCGACGAGGTTGACGCCCCGCTCGATGAGGCAAATGTGGGCCGCTTCGTCAATAAGATCGCGGATATGTCCGAAAAAACACAGTTCATCGTTATCACCCACAACAAACGCACGATGGAGGCGGCCCGGGCGCTTTACGGCGTGACGATGCAGGAAGCCGGCGTTTCTAAGGTCGTGTCGGTCAAGTTCGATTGACTTCGGCAAACCCCAGGCGATAAGTGTCATCCAATTCCAGTCTGACAATGGTGGCTTGGCGTCCGCCGAGTTCAATAAGGTATATTTATGCGGATGATCAAGATCAAAAAAATAGCGGCCTTGTTGGTCTTAACAATGTCATTGGCCGCCGTCTGCTCGGCACAGGCTAAAAAGACGCCCCGTCCCGTGGCTCCAACGCCGGTTGCAACTCCGACTCCTGGGGTAGATGACACTCCGGAAATAACGCCCGAAGTTCAGAAAAAGAATGGACGTCCGAGCTCAGTTCCGGTTGCGGTTCCGGTAAAAAACTACACTCCGACCTACTTTTATGAATATACGCGGCCGGGCTTTGTCGTTTCTCCTATCCTGATCGAGCACGATGCGGCGGGTACGGGTAAAATATCGTTTCTCAAGCAAGACCTCGATCAAATGATGACCGATCCGCTCCAACTATCGCCGGTTACGGTCAAAACGATCAGCGACGCTCTCAGTCGCCTAGATTTCCTTTCGTCGACCACCGATTACCAATACGAAAAAGATCTCCCGCAGATGGGGAATGTCAAATTTCGCTACGTCAAGGATGGCCGTGAGCGAACCGTGAAATTCAACTGGACCGAAAATCCGGACGCCAAGATCCTGATGGACGAATACCGGCGAATCAGCAACGAAGCGGTTTGGAAATTTGAGATCGCGGCGGCACGCGTTAATCAACCGCTTGAAACACCGCGGTTGATGGATGGATTCGCCTCCTATCTCGAACGAAACGAGATCAGCGATCCGCCGCACTTGATCCCATTCCTACGTGGGATCGCTAATGACGAACGTCTTCCGCTCATCGCCCGAAATCACGCCGACAGATTGATCAAACAGTTAGAAAAAAAGAAGAAATAGCGATCATTTTGGGGAGATCGTTCCGTCGTCGTCGATCTTAGGGGCGTTAGCGCCAAAATCTGCCTCAGAAAGGCTTCGGACGACTCGGATCGCTTCGCCGGTCGGATCAAGTGTCGGCCCGCCCCAGCCTTCCTGGCGTCCGGCGTGGATCGTGCCGCCGATAAATTTGCCGTCCAGGCCTATCCTGATCTCGGCGATCTCGGTCAGAGCTGTCTCGGCCTCGAGCCGAAACCAACCGTAGGTGCAGAAATTACCGAGGCTGTAAACAATAAGGCGACCCTTATATATTTCCATTCCGCGCATCACGTGCGGGCCGTGTCCGAGCACGAGGTCGGCACCGGCGTCGATGACCGTATGGGCGAAGGCGGGCAAATTCCCACGCTTTTCACCGACAAATATCTCGGTTTGGTTGGGAACGTGCTGCTGCGACGTGCCCTCGGCCCCGCCATGAAATGAAACGATAACGATGTCGGCTCTCTTCTTCGCGTTTAGCACGAATTCACGGGCGGCAGCGAGGTCGTTGACGTTCGGTACGATGCTGTTATGAGCAAACCCGATGACCGCGATGCGTTTACCTTTGACCTCGAGATAGGCGGTCGAAAATTGGTTGCGATCGCTGCCCGCGTACTTGATCCCTTGTTCGTCGAGCACCTTTCGCGTACTTGCTCGTCCTATGTTGCCGAAGTCGCCGGCGTGGTTGTTGGCGACGCTCATTACGTCAAAACCTGCCGCCTTTAAGTATTTGCCGTACCTTGTCGGTACACGAAATGCAAAACAGCGAACCGGTTCATCGGGTTTCGGGTGACCGCACTTCTGGGAAACGCCGTTATCGGTTATCGGGCCCTCAAGGTTGCCGAAGGCGATGTCAGCGGCAGACAGGATCGGAGTAACCTCTTTGAGAAGGTCGGCGCCGTCGTTCGGCGGCATCCGTGTATCGTTCGGATAGGGCGAGCCCATCATGATGTCGCCGACGGCCGCGATCGTGATCTGGTTCTCGTTCGGCGACGGAGTCGGCAAGGGTTGCGTATTTGCACTGTCAGGCAGAGGTTCTCCGGCAATGGTCCTCGGCTGGCACGCCAGCGACGCAAAGATCGCAATGCAGACCGCGACCGCTGCGGCGAAAAGTTTTGGGAACGTCATTATTGGCCGTTTCATTTTCTATCTTCCGATGCCCAATTCCAAAGTCAGTCCTAAACCACCGCGGACCGTTCGCCCGTGCCGATCGTCAGAGAATCGTTGACAAGGTTTGTCTGTTCGAGATTATGTATCGCGTACGAGCCGGTCGCCGGCGAGGCCGAAGCAAAGCGTCCGATATATCTTGGAGTAACTCCTTTGGGGGCGAGCTTTCGCAGCCGATCTTCGACAAACGTCCATCCGCCCATATTCTGAGGCTCTTCCTGTGTCCACACGATGTCTGCGGCGTTTGGATATGATGCAACGATCTCGGTAAGCCTTGCCGCCGGGAACGGGTAAAACTGCTCGAGTCTGACAACTGCAACATCATGGTTTTCGGTCGTTTCGCGAGCTGCATCGAGGTCATAATAGACCTTTCCGCTGCAGAACACGATCCGCTTCACCGAGCTGCGATCGGTGATTCGGTGATCGTCGATCACTGGCTGAAAACCTCCGTTTTCTAGTTCGTCGATAGTGGAGCTTGCGGCCGGCAGACGCAAAAGGCTTTTCGGCGTCATCACGATCAGCGGCCGTACGATCTCCTGCTTGACCTGGCGACGCAGCAAGTGAAAATACTGAGCCGGCGTCGTCGGGTAGCAAACCTGAAGGTTATTTTCCGCACACAGTTGCAGGTAGCGTTCCAATCTCGCGGACGAGTGTTCCGGCCCCTGGCCCTCGTAGCCGTGAGGCAGCAGCATTACCAGGCGGCATTTCTGCTGCCACTTATCCTCGGACGACGAAATATACTGGTCAATGACTATCTGCGCTCCATTCGAAAAATCACCGAACTGGGCTTCCCAGGCTACCAATTCGTTTTGGGCGATCACCGAATAGCCGTATTCGAATCCGAGAACGGCATATTCCGACAATGAACTGTCAAAAATATACGCACGGGCGTTCGGGTTCTTCTCGTTTCGGAGTTCGTTGAGGGGCGGCCAGCGTTCGCCGGTCATCGTGTCGTACATTGACGCGTGCCGCTGCGAGAATGTCCCACGCCCCGAATCCTGGCCGCTGAATCGCACCGGTGTTCCGTCGAGTACGAGCGAACCGATAGCGATAGCCTCGGCAAAGCCCCAATCCATAGGGATCTCACCGCTTCCCATCTTGGCCCGGCGAGCAAGCTGGCCTACCATTTTAGGGTTAATGTTAAAGCCTTCGGGCACGAGCGTGATCTTATCCGCGACGGCTTTCAGATCCGCGGCTGAAATTCCGGTTTCGAGCACCGTCGAGCCATCGTCTTCGGCGATAGTCGTGATGGTGCCGGACATCGGCGGCTTTTCAGCAGCGATCTTTTTGGCGCGAGCGAGTATGCCCTCGAATTTTTCAATGACCGCGTTGGTCATCGTTTCGACATCGTCTTCGGTAATAACCCCTTCGCGTATCAGCCGCTCGGCGTAAATATGCCGGGCACCCGGGTGAGCCTTGACGCGGGCGTACATGACGGGCTGGGTGTAGCTCGGCTCGTCGCCTTCGTTATGGCCGAGCCGCCTGAAACCGACAAGGTCGAGGACGACGTCCTTGTCGAACTTGCGACGGTAATCGAGTGCGATCTGCAGCACGTGATAGGCGGCTTCCGGGTCGTCGCCGTTGATGTGAAAGATCGGTGTCTGGGTGATCTGGGCGGCATCGGTCGAATATATAGAGCTGCGTCCCAGCTTCGGATTGGTGGTAAAACCGATCTGATTATTGATGACGATATGGATCGTACCGCCCGTACGGTAGCCCGGGAGATTGGCGAGTTGAAGCGTTTCCATCACAACGCCTTGACCGGCAAAGGCCGCGTCACCGTGGAGAAGCACCGGCAAAATTCGGTCATAGACCTCGGCACGAGATTTCTGCTCGCCATTTCGGAGGTAATCCTGACGTGCCCTAGCCATTCCTTCGACGACCGGATCGACCGCTTCCAGGTGGCTTGGGTTCGGCGAGAGCCGGAGCAAGATCTGCCGGCCCGCTTTGGTCTCGCGGCGTCCCGTTGCTCCCTGATGATACTTAACGTCTCCCTCGTCCGCCGGGAAGCTCGGATGCGAAGTGCCTTCGAAAACTGTGAATATCCGCTCGGCCATCGTCCCCTGAACAGCATCGCCGAAGATATTCGAAAGTACGTTCAGTCGACCTCGGTGGGCCATCCCCATGTAGATCTCATCGACACCGCGAGCCGACGCACCTTCGACGAGTTGATCGAGCATTGGGATGATCGTCTCGCAGCCTTCGAGAGAGAAGCGCTTCTGGCCCAGGTATTTCTTCTGCAGGAACTGTTCGAACTGTTCGGCCTCGATCAGCTTTTGCAGCAGATCTTTACGAAGCTGTGGATCGAGCGGCTCCGAGTCGACAAAAGCCGCTCGTACGCGTGCTCTGATCCATTCCTTTTCCTCGCTGCTCTGAATATGTCTATACTCGCTGCCGACCTTGCCGCAATACGCCTTTCGGAGAATGTCGAGGATCCGGCGAAGGGTCGCGGTCTTTTCGCCGTGAAGGCCACCGGTAATGAATTCGCGGTCTAGGTCCCAGATCGTCAGCCCGAAGTTTTCCAGGTCAAGCTCCGCGGCGTGATGCGAGGTCATATTGAGCGGATCGATGTCCGCCAGCAGATGACCACGTATGCGGTAGGCGTTTACGAGCTGCAGGACGTTCGCCTGTTTCTCGGTTTGCTCACTCATTCGGTCGCCGCCAAACAGCGAGGGATTGTAATCCTCGGCCCAGCGCATCGGCGGATAGTTGATCTCGAGATCGTCGAAGATCTCGTCGTAGAATTTGTGTTGGCCGATCAGGAATTCGTGAATCTTAGCAAGAAACAGCCCGCTCTCCGCACCCTGAATGACACGATGGTCGTAGGTGCTGGTGAGCGTCATGATCTTGCTGATGCCGATCTGCGACAGCGCAGCGGAGGTCATCGCCTGATACTCAGCCGGATACTCGATCGCACCGGTCGCTATGATCGCGCTCTGACCAGCCATAAGCCGCGGGTTCGAAGCGATAGTGCCGATCGTTCCCGGATTCGTGAGCGAAATGGTCGTGTCCTTGAAATCTACGATCTCGAGCTTGCCCTCGCGTGCTTTCTTAACTAATTCGTTGTACGAAGCAAAGAACTGAGCGAAGTCCATCCGGTTTCCGCCCTTGATGTTCGGAACAAGCAGCGATCTCGATCCGTCCTTCTTCTCAATGTCGATGGCAATCCCGAGATTGATATTTTCGTGTTCGAGCCGCGACGGGACGCCGTTCACAACGCCGAAGCCGCAATTCAGCGACGGGTAGGCCTTGACCGACTTAATGATCGCCCAGGCGATAATGTGTGTGAACGAAACTTTGCCGCGGCCCTTGGCGGCCAGATGTTCGTTGATGATCCGGCGGTTTTCTTCGAGTACCTTTACAGGGATCGAGCGAAAGCTGGTGGCGGTCGGAACCGTAAGGCTCTCCTCCATGTTTTCGACGATCTTCTTAGCCGGTCCGTAAATCGCCTTTGGCTCGGTGTCCTCCGAGAGAACGACCGCAGTGGCCGGTTTTGCGTCGACAGGCGGAGCAGCTTCGGGCTTCCCGACGACAACTGATAAAGGCGTTTCGTCGGCTTTATTACCTCCGAGGAGTTCGGCAAAGTATTCCTGCCACGACTCGTCGACCAGTTTGGGATCCGACTGATACCTCTTTAGCAGGCTTTCAACGTATGACGCATTTGACCCGAAACTCTCTTGAATAAACTCGGTTAGATTGATTTGATTTTCGTTCACGATATTACTTTTTGCCTCGACCAAACTTCAATTTTATCGCAATCACGCGAAAAAAAGTAGTTT
This sequence comes from Acidobacteriota bacterium, assembly GCA_029781855.1. Classification (GTDB taxonomy): domain Bacteria; phylum Acidobacteriota; class Blastocatellia; order Pyrinomonadales; family Pyrinomonadaceae; genus OLB17. The sequence continues at coordinate 67,213 of JAKOVX010000136.1, forward strand.
CTTCGCTACGACTGTCCCAGATGATAGGAAGCGTTCTTTCCGGGTAGATCAGCTTGAGTCTGATTGGGTTCAATTGGACGATGTGGTCGATGAGGCTTGTGTGGGTTCGGCAGTTGTCTCTGAGCCGGATTCGGTCTCCGTGTCCTGCTTGATGGCATCCAGAATGCCGTTTATGAACTGTGTTGATTCAAATGAGGAAAACTTTCGGGCGATCTCGAGAGCCTCGTTAATGATCACGGTGCCGGGGGTGTCTTTGTAAAGGAGTTCGTAAACCGCGAGCCGCAAAACATTGCGGTCCACGATAGCCATACGCTCGATCCGCCAATGTTCGGCCCGTGTCCGAATGCGATCGTCGATCAGCTTGATCTCACGCATCGTGCCGCAGACCAGTTCGTTGGCGAACTCCCGCGTTTTGTCGTCGAAGGTAGCATCGCCAAGTTCGTTCCAATAATTAGCGGTCAATTCGGCACACGGAATATGCACTACATCCGACGCGAAAAGCATCTGCAGGGCACATTCGCGTGCCTTGTGTCTGGTTCCCGAGCTTTTTTCTGATTTTTCAAGCGACATGAGGAAATCCCTTTAATTGGAGCGACGACTCCTCATCTTTTGCATCCATTTCGCGGAACAGGTTCGCCATTTCCACGGCCGAGAGTGCAGCTTCGTAACCCTTGTTGTCGGCTTTCTCGCCACTCCGGGCGACCGCCTGCTCCATATTGTCCGCGGTGATCACACCGAACAATATCGGAATGCCTGAATCTAAAGATGCCTGGGTGATCCCGGCGGCTGCCTGGCCCGCAACGAAATCAAAGTGCGGAGTATCGCCGCGAATGACAACGCCGAGAGCGATCACGGCGTCGAACCGGCCGCTTTCAGCAGCCTTGAGGCATGTTCCCGGCAGTTCAAACGCACCGGGCACACGAAAGATCTCTATTTCTTGTTGATCGGCTCCGGCACCAGTCAGTGCCTCGACAGCTCCCGCGGCGAGCCTTGAGGTGAGTTCGTCGTTCCAGCGGCTGACCACGATCGCAAAGCGAAAACCGGCTGCGGATAATTCTGGACGTTGTAGATCTATTTTCAAAATTCGATTCCTGGTCGGCGGCAACTCCGCTCAATAGAGTATAGAGAAGAAAAAACCAGATTGACAAGGTAAACCGCGAGTTTTGCAAATCCTAGTCATTAGCTGAATAATTAAGCCTGCAAAATGACGGGCCACATAATCGAAACCGAAGAATCCTTGATCATCGAGACGCCGGAACGCGTTCAGCTCGAATTTTCGCTGGCGTCTATCGGAAACCGGTTCCTGGCGGTGGCGATAGATCACTTCATCCAGTATTTCGCGATATTCATTGTCTTGTGGTTCATCATGAGCCTCGCCGGACCTGATGGAGCGACCGACAATGCTGAAAGATTCTTTAGCGAGATGCCGAATTGGACAAAGGCGGTCCTCATACTGGCGATGTTCCTGATCTTTGCGGGTTACTTTATTGTCTTCGAATGGTGGTGGAACGGGCAGACCCCGGGAAAGCGTTTGTTAAAACTGCGCGTTATCCGCGATGACGGGCGGCCCATAACTCTCTGGGAGGCGATCGCCCGTAACCTGCTCAGGATCTGCGACGCCGCTCCCGGATTTATCATTCCGATCTACTCGATCGGGCTTGTGACGATATTTCTGAATGATCGGGACCAGCGGGTGGGGGACATTTTTGCCGGTACCGTGGTCGTCAGAGAACGTACAGATGAGGCTCCGACCTTCCCCGAGACATTCTCGAACCCGATCAGCGATACTGCTTTTACCCGCGTCCAAAAACGGATCGAGGTCCGCGCCGACGTCAGTCGAATAACCGAAAGCGAGATCGAAGTGGTCGAGAGCTTTCTTCGCCGACGCTGGGACCTGACTGACCGCCAGCGTATCTGGATGGCGTGGCGGATCGCGTTGCCGCTGATGTACAAAATACGGCCTGATTACAATATGGCTGACTTTACGTACGAAGGGTTCCTCGAGGAACTACTCCAACGATTTCACGCAAAAGAGCGCTTCCTAAACTAACCACTTAGAATTCGAGCGTAAAGGCCAGGTTCGACTTTCTCTCTATGAAAGGCTCGACCGGGAATATCTTTCCGGCCGCTCCGGCGTCGATCTTAACTCCGGCAAGTTCGAGTGCCCGGGCAAGCACCGGATCATTCCGTTCAGCCAGGTCCTTGCCCGTAGGAACGATCAACTCATCCGGCGTGACACCGACGTGTTCGAGGCTCTTACCGTCCGTCATGATCACATCCGCCATCGTGAGATTCATGCCATAGTCGATGACCGTGGTAACGCCGGCGTCGAAACTACGGCCTCGCGACTGCATCACAGCACCTGCCGAAACGTCTCCGAGTACGACTCCACGTTTCTCGATCTGCATCAAACGTGCAAAGATCTCCGCGGCCGACGCAGAATTGGAATCGACAAGCACGATAACCTTGCCCTTGAAACCCTTTGAGCCCTGGGTCTTAGCAAGTTGCGGGTCCATGGGTTTCCGCCCTTTGAGGTCGGCGATCTTCGTGTCCTTCGCGAAAAAATAGCCTGCGAGTTTCTCGAGCGTATCGACCAAACCGCCAGGATTACCGCGGAGATCGAGTATCAATGACTCCTTGCCCTCGGCCCGGGCCATCATACCAGACACTTCCGAAGGAGCATACATAAAGTCCGGCATCTTCCAAACGAGCGTGTTCCCGAGCTCCTTAAAATAATGCCGGTCAGTGTTTTCGAGCCTGCTGCCTTCACGGACAGCTTCGCTGAAATCCAACTCATTGTTCAGGTCCACGATCCGTTTCAACTGTGTGATCTTTGACTCGATCTCAAGCTGGCGCGTCTCGCCGGCAGGACTCCTGACCTCGAGTGCCATTTTCGCCTGCGGGCTAAGCGTTTGGTAGAAATAGATCATTTTCCATAGGTCCTTGCGCGATGGCCGGAACCCATTGATCTTGAGGACCTCGTCACCGACCTTTAAGCCTTTGTTGTCAGCGTCGCTTTTTGCCAAAACCGCGGTAATGTAGGCAGTATCTCCAAACGGCTTCATGCGCCACCCGTATTCGATGATCGCGGCCCTGGCCGGCGGATAAAATCGTGTGTGCGAGTCGTTCAGGTCAACAACGGCTTGGGCAATAATGGCGTATGCCTGGCTTAACGTCTCGGCAGCCTTTAGCTTTTCTTCAGCGATCTTGAAACGAGCCTCGAGATCCATGCCTCCGAAATTCGGATCGTAATAGTCCTTCTTTATGGCGCCCTTAATGTTTTTGAGCATTCCGATCGCCTGGCCACGGGCGATGCCGTCCATTTTTTGCTGGGCGACGGAAATGGCTGAAAGCGCGAACAAATGTACGACGATGATCAATAATATTGAAATTAAATCTTTGCGAGAGCGATGCATTATTAGAGACCTCCTTTGGGTTAGAAGCGCCGAGAAAAATGGGATTTATCAGGTTACTAGGTGCAAGGTTACCATAATTTCGACTCCAAAGCACGTACTGAGGAGGGCTTGGGGCAGGTCGCAGTGATCGACGGCTGAAAGGCCGCCGGCGAACTGCACGTTAATAGGATGATTTTGGACAAAGATTCCTGCTAACACAGCATCCAGAATTGTGAAAATGGCGTCGTTCTGATACCTTTAACTGTTTTTCAAACGCACCATATCCAGTATTTTAGTGAAAAATAACATTCTTATCACCGGCGGAGCCGGTTTCATAGCATCCCATCTAATTGACCAGCTACTCGCCGAAGGCACCTGGAACATTACCGTTGTTGATGACCTGAACGATTTCTACTCGCCGGAGATCAAACGGGCAAATGTCGCCCGGCATCTTGGCTCAGCAGACTACAAATTTGTAGAAGCGGACATTCGTGAGTTATGCGCTCTCGAACCTGTATTCGACGAAGGCACATTTTCGCATATCGTTCACCTTGCGGCTCGAGCGGGAGTGCGACCGAGCCTGAGCCAGCCGCGGTTGTATTTCGAAACTAATGTTACCGGAACATTGAATCTTCTCGAACTCGCCAAGGAACACGGCGTGAAACAGTTCGTCTTTGGCTCGTCGTCCAGCGTTTACGGTGTCAACGGTAAGATCCCATTCTCTGAGCAGGACAGAGTTTGCCGGCCGATCTCTCCGTACGCGGCGACAAAGGCGGCCGGCGAACTGCTCTGTCACACGTATTCTCACCTGCACGACATTCGGACGGTCTGCTTGCGATTCTTTACTGTTTACGGTGCGCGACAGAGGCCCGACCTTGCCATTCACAAATTCACCAAACTGATCGCCGAGGGCAAACCGATCCAGATGTTCGGTGACGGAACGACCCGTCGCGATTACACCTACATTGACGACATCATACAGGGCGTGCGGGCATCGATGGATTACACAGGCTCGATGCACGAGATCTTCAATTTAGGTGAATCTCAAACGATCGAACTGAAGGAACTTATCTCGCTTATCGAACGCAGCCTGGACATGCATGCAGTCATCGACCGCCAGCCAATGCAGCCGGGCGATGTCCCGATCACTTACGCTGATATTACAAAAGCCCGCGATCTACTCGGCTACGATCCAAAAACCAAGATCGCGGACGGAATACCGAAGTTTGTTGAGTGGTTTAATTCCACGCGTTCACCGGCTCTGACATAGCGGGAGCTCAGCCCCAGCCAAAGAGCCCCGCATGATCGACATTAGGCGGTGCCCCATGACCGTCTCTCGGAAGAAGTCCTCGTGCTCGACCTCGACGCGGGGCATGTCGAGCAGATTCCGACGCAATCTTGCATTCCCAGTTCGCGAGCAAACACGGCCGCGTATTTGTATTCGTTCGACTAACTCTATTTTCAACGGATCCAACGCCTCGAATTTGTGACACTATCGATCATTTTACCGAGTTCGGCCAACGGTTCGAGTTTTTTCCGGGCTGCGTTGCCGGTACATCCAAAATAGTGGTTGACCTGCTTCGTCTTGCCGTCTCGTTTCAACGATATGATCTCTGACGGCAGATCCGTAATATAGCTTTCACAGACGCTGCCCTGCGAATAGTCGTCCGCGAACGAATCGAGATCGACCCGGTCGAATGCTGCGACAAGTTCGCGCAGGGAACTTTTTGTGATCCGTGACTTAGCAGTTCCTTTGGTTTTAGTGAATTGTCCTCCGCGGAATGTAACGGTCCCATTCGCCTTGATCGTGAGTTTGTAATCGGGGCAGGTTCCGAAACACATCGTTCGTTCCATCGTGATAACCAGATCGGCCGGTATTTTGACCGTCTGCGCCGACGCGGAGCAGGTCACAAACGAAATCAATAAAAGGACGAAGATGATCGACTTGGGTAACATATTTACGTTAGATCGTTTTGGCGATTATTTGATGCTTGGTTCGTAGTGATTATACATGGAAATCTGTTTAGGATGGCACCTCTACGATGGTCAAGGAGCATTTGACAAAGACAATATTTAGAATTATTCTAAATCTAATCAAAGGCGCAGATCGTATGATGAAGAATAGCGGAACATCGGTATTCGCTAATTCGCGGTAAGCCCTTCTGGAAGTGATCCGCAAATCAAAAGGGCATTGAACAATAACTATTTTGAAGGAAATAATCTAAAGGAAGGGGAAAAACATATGGGAGACGACACAAATTCAAACGGGTGCCCGTTCAAGGGCGGAGCGATCAACCACACGGCCACCACGGGCAGATCGAATCACGACTGGTGGCCAAATGCGCTGGATCTGAAGATCTTGCGTCAAAACTCATCCTTGGCCGATCCGATGGGTGAGGATTTCAACTACTCGGAAGAGTTCAAATCACTTGACCTTGATGCCGTGATCAAGGACCTGCGTGACCTGATGACCGACTCACAGGAATGGTGGCCGGCGGACTATGGCCACTACGGGCCGTTCTTTATACGCATGGCGTGGCACGCGGCAGGAACGTATCGCGTGTCCGATGGCCGCGGCGGGGCCGGCAGCGGTGAGCAGCGATTCGCACCGACGAACAGTTGGCCTGACAACGGCAACCTCGACAAGGCCCGCCGTCTGCTCTGGCCGATCAAGCAGAAATATGGCCGCAAACTCTCGTGGGCCGACCTTTTTGTCCTGACGGGAAACGTTGCGCTCGAATCAATGGGCTTTAAGACCTTTGGATTCGGCGGTGGACGTGCCGACGTCTGGCAAGCTCAGGAAGACGCCTACTGGGGATCAGAAGGTGAATGGCTCGCTACTAGCGACAAGGCTAACAGCCGTTACTCAGGTGACCGAGACCTCGAGAATCCGCTTGCTGCTGTACAAATGGGATTGATCTACGTCAACCCAGAGGGCCCCGACGGCAATCCTGATCCGCTCGGCTCGGCACGAGATATTCGTGAGACATTCGCACGAATGGCGATGAATGACGAGGAGACCGTTGCACTTACGGCGGGCGGGCATACCTTCGGCAAAGCCCATGGAGCCGGAGACGCGGCAAACGTCGGCCCTGAACCCGAAGCCGCTCCGATCGAGGCGCAGGGCCTCGGCTGGTTCAGTTCATACGCCTCGGGCAAAGGGGCGGATGCCATCACGAGCGGTATCGAAGGTGCGTGGACTGCGACCCCGATCAAATGGGACAACAGCTATTTCGAGACGCTTTTCGGAAATGAGTGGGAGCTGACCAAGAGTCCGGCAGGTGCGAATCAATGGCGGCCCGTCGGCGTCGAACCCAATGTGCCTGACGCGGCCGACCCGAACAAAAAGCACTTGCCGATGATGACTACCGCCGATATGGCGATGAGGATGGATCCCGCGTATGAAAAGATCTCGCGGCGATTCATGGAAAATCCCGATCAGCTCGCGGACGCATTTGCGAGAGCATGGTTCAAGCTCACGCACCGCGACATGGGCCCGAAGTCCCGTTACCTCGGCCCACTTGTACCGTCCGAAGATCTGATCTGGCAGGATCCGGTTCCCGCGGTCGATCACGATTTGGTCGACTCGGCCGACATTGTCGCACTCAAGAGTAAGATCTTGAATTCCGGACTTACCGTCTCGCAACTCGTCAGGACGGCGTGGGCCTCGGCGTCTTCGTTCCGTGGTTCGGACTTCCGCGGAGGTGCGAACGGTGCTCGCATACGTCTTGAACCGCAGAAGAACTGGGAGGCTAACAATCCCGCACAACTCGGTTCTGTATTGGGAACTCTCGAAAGTATTCAAAATGAGTTCAATGGTTCCCAGTCAGGCAACAAGCGGGTTTCGCTTGCGGACCTGATCGTGCTCGGCGGATGCGTCGCGGTCGAAAAGGCGGCGAAGGACGCCGGACACGATGTTGTGGTGCCGTTCATCCCGGGCCGTACCGACGCTACCCAGGAACAGACAGAGGTGGAATCGTTCCATTACCTCGAACCGCAGGCTGACGGCTTCCGCAATTACAAAAACAGCCACGTATCTACGCGGGCAGAAGAAATGCTGGTCGACAAAGCCAACCTGCTGACGCTCACCGCTCCGGAAATGACCGTTCTTGTTGGCGGAATGCGTGCCCTCGGCGGCAATTACGACGGCTCGAGGCACGGCGTTTTTACGTCGCGGCAGGGAACGCTTACCAACGACTTCTTCACCAACCTGCTCGATATGAGCACGAAGTGGGAACCAGCGAACGGCAATGGAGAGGTCTTCAACGGCCGCGACCGCAAGACCGGCGATGTCAAATGGACCGGCACACGTGTCGATCTGATCTTCGGCTCCAACTCGGAATTGCGTGCGCTCGCCGAAGTTTATGCTTGTTCGGATTCGAAGGAGAAGTTCGTCAACGACTTTGTAGCCGCATGGGCAAAGGTGATGAACCTTGATCGCTTCGACATAGCATAGATATCGCTGGTCGAAAGTTAGAAGAGGCGGCTCGGAAACGGGCCGCCTTTTTAGCCTTTGCTATTATGCCCGAATGAAGACGATTTCCAGGATTTCCGGTTTTCAACACTATCACCACTCTTGAACTCGTTATTTTGCCTTAGCCGATCATTTACGTGATCGTTTTGGCTTGGTAACTAAATTAGTAAATGCCATCTGACGGGTTTCGAGTTGGTCCCTCAAACGATCGCAGACGATATCGCAAATGTTGAAGATCGTTTGGTCCGAAACTCGGTAGTAAACCGTCAGCCCCTCTTTTCGCCGAGAGAGTATCCCGGCATTGAACAAAGTCGAAAGGTGTTTCGAGACTGTGGCTTGATTCGTATCCGTGCGAACGACGATCTCACCGACGCTAAACTCCTGGTCGCCCAGACTATTGAGGATCCGTAATCTCGATGGGCTTGCGAGCAGGCCAAATCGACTGGCGATCATTTCCAATGCTTCATCCGAAAGCTCGCTGTTTTTCATTTCGTTTGAAAACCGGACTGGCGAGCAAGAGCGTTTGGTCGTTTGCACGCCGGTTTGAACCTTGTTCGAAATCTTAACACCATATTCTCCTTGACGGCTAGTTCTTAGTTCGGAAGGGGCATTTGTCTGTTTCGAGGAAGAGGGCCGGCAACCCTTCGTGGAAAATACCACAGTCAAACGTGAAAATTTTCACATGTCTTAGAATATTAGATATATGCATATATGGTTATATGCATATATTAGATAGATAAATGCTCGTACCGGCGGAGACGAGCGGATATCAAATCGATGGCAGAGGATTTGCCTGAATGGTGTTTAGAGATACCGATGGCGCTAAGTGTCCCGAACGATTTTAAAGGAGGCATTTATGAGATTCACAAAACTATTTACGATCGTCATCTGGATCGGGTTCATCGCAGCCACATCTGCGATCCGAGGTATCCCGACGGGGGCCGCGGACGAATCAGGCAAAGATCTTTATAAGATCGATTGCAAGGTCTGTCATGCGAAGGACTCACCACACGGCGAATACACGCCGATGAGTCTGACCCAAGATCAATGGCGGACGTTCTTCGACAAGAAGTTCGAAAAGACGCATAAAGAAGTTGTGCTCGACGAGCAAAAGAAGAAACTACTCGAATTCCTTTCTCCCGATCAGATCAAAAAGATAAAGAAATTCTGCGTAGATCACGCAGCTGATTCCGAACAGCCGCAGACTTGCAGCGAATAGAGGACACGCTGCCGTCTGGCAGCCATCGGGCCTAAAGGTCCGTTAAGGAGGGATCATGAAATCAATCTACAAATTCTTGGTAATTACGTCATTAACGCTGTTAATGACCTATCCGCTAAGGGCACAGACCGCGGAGCCAACTCCAACGCCGCCTGTTGCTGATAGCGCGAAAGAAGACGACGTTCGAAAAGAGCTCGACCAGCTGAAACAAATGGTCAAGGTGCTCGAAGACAGGCTTGCCGCTCAGGAAGCTAGGCAAAACCAGAAGCCGGAGACCAAGACCGTGGACGTCAACGACGAGACCACCGCCAAGCTGAAGGAACTGGACCGCCGAGTCATGAAGACGGAACGCGACACCCAGCTTCAACGCATCCGCTTTGGCGGCGACTATCGATTCGAGGCCCATTCGATCAGGGCTACCATCCCGGCTCACTATGACGGCATGAGGCTGCAGAGCCTGCTTGTCCGTTCGATGTTCGCGATGAACATCCTCGGCCGTCCGCCAATGAGCGTCAATGAGATCAACAATACGGTAGCGGCCAACTATGGCAGCTATCAATATTTCACCGGGAACCTGACATTCAGCCAATTAAAGGAGCAGATGGCCAATTTCCCGCCGGCTTTGCAGCAACAGTTGTTTGGCATGCTGCTGCCGGAAACGTTCGTGCCTGAGTCGCAGGCGAACAACAAGATTCTTTACACAAATCGTTTCCGTTTCCATATTGACGCTCCGGTTGCCGAGAATATGACATTCAGCGCGAGGCTGAGCATGTACAAGGTGTTCGGTGATTCGACCGGCGTTCAGGTTTTCAACGGTCAGCCGACCTCGCTGAACATCGACGGCACGACATCGGGTGTTCCGAATTCGGATCAGTTACGCGTCGAGCGTGCGTACTTTTCATGGAAGGACATTGGCGGAACTAAGTTCTTCCTGTCTATAGGACGACGTCCGTCGACAAGTGGGCCGCCGCTCAATTTCCGACAGGACGAACTTCGCGGCGGTACTCCGACCGGAGCTCTGATCGATTATCAGTTCGACGGCATTACTTTCGGATATAACGTCAGCGACAAGACCGTTCTGCGTTTCTGTTACGGCCTCGGATATGAGTCGGGTTTCGGAAACGGCGATCTGGTCAAATTGCCGCAGGACAGGCTCAAGGATGTTCATTTCATGGGCCTGAATCTCGATCTCTGGAGCACGGAGAACATGCTTGTCCAGGCGACCTATGCCCGAGCGTTCAACGTGACGGACGGTTTCAACGGACTTACGGTCCTGCCGAACAACCCGTTGACCGGAGAAGCGGTCGGAGCCCCGATCGTGATGAGGTTTACGCCTTCGACGACGGTCGGCTCGATCAATCTCGCCGGACTCACCGTTACACGCAAGTTCAAACGGCTCGACCTGTTCGGCAGCGTGAACTACGTCGGGCTGCAGCCCAATGGCCAGACGACGCCCTTCGGCGGCATGATGTCCGACCCGTTCGAAACGCCGGTGAACCGGAACGGAGCGATGTTCTACGTCGGAGCCCGTTACGGATTTGGCGAGGAAGAGAGGACGAAACTTGGATTTGAGTTCAATCACGGAACGAAATACTGGTTCAACTTTGCCCAGGCCGAAGACGACATCATTGCCCCCAAGACCAACACCCGCGGCGAGGTATATGAGACTTATCTAACCCACCGCATTAACAGCCGCTTTATCATCAAGGGCGACTATATTTATTACAACTACCGTTATTCCGGATCGGGTTGGCACCTTGGTGCTCCGAAGGACCTCACGGCGACACCGATATTGGGATTCCCGACGTATAGAACTGCACATATGCTGACGGTCAGTACGATCGTGAGGTTCTAGGAGGAAACGATGAGGAAAAATGCAAGGAAATTGATATTCGCATTTTGTTCGATCGCGGTCCTCGGTCTTACGACGGCGTTCGCTCAGGAAAAGTCTTACTCGCACACCGACTATTTTGAGCATTACGAGGGAACTAAGACTTGCCTGAAATGCCATCAAAAAGAGGCGGAAACCTTTTTCTATTCGCAGCATTACCAGTGGAAAGGGAATGCCCCGAAGATCGTCAACTCGAACGGCCAGAAGCTGGGCAAGATGAACACGTTCAACGACTTCTGCACAAGTCCGAGAGGCAACTGGATCGGATTCGTCAAGAACTCGCGGGGCGAGGTCATCAGCAAGGGCTGCTCGGCCTGTCACGCCGGCAAAGGCGTTCTGCCCGGGGAGAAATTCACCCAGGAACAGGCGGAAAATATCGACTGCCTGATGTGTCATGCCAGCGGTTACCGCCGTGATCTTTTCCAAACAGACAAAGGCGATTTCGAATGGAAGCCGATCCTTTGGAAGAACCAGGAAGGCCTTGATTCGGTCGCCAAGAGGATCTCCGCCCCTACCCGGGTGATGTGCCTCCGTTGCCACAGTGCTTCGGGCGGGGGTCCTAATTTCAAACGCGGCGACATCGAGTACGTACTCGCTGACCCGACGCGTGACGACGACGTCCACATGGCTACCGAGGGAAAGAACATGCAGTGTATCGCATGCCACGCCGGCGAAGACCACCGGGTCGTCGGACGCGGAACGGACCTCTCAGGCAGCGACACCTTGAATAAACAGTTGAGCTGTGACAGCACGTCATGCCACGGTACGCCGCCGCATAAACTGGCGGTGCTAAACAAACATGCCGAAACGGTAAACTGCACCGTCTGCCACATCCCGTCGTTCGCGCGGCACGAGGCAACGGATATGGTCCGCGACTGGTCGAAGCCGTCATACAACGCCGAAACGGATAAGTATGCAGCGACCATCACCTTGCAGAAGGATGTCGTTCCGGTGTACGCGTGGTTCAACGGCTACACCCGGGCCCAGTTGCCCGGGCAGCCGGCAAATCGCCTCTCGGACGGTTCGGTCGGCATAATGATGCCGGAGGGTAACCGTAATGATCTGACGGCCAAGATCTATGCGTTCAAGGTGCATAAGGCACGACTTCCGCTGTTGACCGCCAAGGACTGGATGATCCCGATCACCGTCGAGCATTTCTTTGCGAACGGGGAAATTGACCCGGCCGTGAAGAGTGCCGCGAAGGAGATCTACGGCATCGATAACGCGGCTTTCACCTGGACGGACACGACTCGTTATATGGGCATCTTCCACGGTGTTCAGCCCAAGGAAAAGGCACTGAAATGTGCCGATTGTCACGGAGCGAACAGCCGAATGGACTGGAAAGCTCTCGGTTACAAAGGGAATCCGATGACGGTGAAGCCGCCTCCGCGCGGAACGACCAGCAAACCGGCTGCAAATTAGGCCCTTTTGCCGTAGTAGGATACGACAAGGCGTCGGGTTAACGCTCGACGCCTTTTTCATTTCAGCGAATATTGCCTCGACAAAAGTAGTGGACTTGTTAGTTCGTCGCCCCGCTTCGATTTCAAAGATCAATGCAAAATTCAAACCCGTAGCGAACCGCGCCAGCCGCGGGCGGCATAATACGATTCGGCGCCGTTGTGATACGTGAACACGCGGCCGAATCGGCGGTCGCAGAAGATGGCGCCGCCTAAAGATCTGACATCCGTGGGTGTCTTCACCCAGCTCGAGGTTTTCAGGTCGAATTCGCCGAGGTTTTGCAGTTCGCGGTACTCGTCTTCGGTTAGAATTTCGATGCCGATCGCAGCGGCCATATCGACGGCAGTATCTTTCGGCTTGTGTTCCTTTCGCGATTCCCACGCTTCGCGGTCGTAGCACAGGCTCCGGCGTTCCTTCGGGCTTTCGGCCGAACAATCAAAGAAGATAAACTCGCCAGTCTTCTTATCAAAACCCACCACATCCGGCTCGCCTCCGGTTCGCTCCATTTCGCCGAGTGTCCAGAGTTTCTCGGGTTTAGCCTCTAGTTTTGTCTGCACCTTCGCCCATTCGAGGCCTTTGTGGCGTCCCACATTTTTCTCAAAACGCGTCTTTAGTTCTTTAAGTAACTCTTCGCGGTCTGCGGGTAATATTTTGTTCTTCATACAATTAAATCATCGCTATGCGAGTGATCCCGCGAGCACGGCCTCGAGCCGGTCGAGGTTTTGTTCGTTCGCGGTTGAAAGAAAGTCCCGCATTGACGTTGCGAAAGCGGTATTTTCAAATTTCTGTTCCCAAGTCAAACGCGTCTCACCGGCTTCAGGAACCATGGTTATCGTAAGCGTGTATAGCGGCAATACGACGTGATCGATCACGATCCGGGTGTCGGGCTCGATCTCGCGGAAGACGCTCTCGTTCGGATAGTCGCGGCCGTCGGGGCCGTGCATTACATAGATCCAACGCCCGCCGGGTTTGAACTCAAACGTCTCGAACGTGTTCGTAAAACCCGCCGGCCCCCACCAATTCGCGAGTTTGACGGGATCCGAGAACGCCGCGAAAACGTCTCGCGGTTGCGCGGACAATGTTCGAACGGTGACGAGTGCCGTATCCGGATCAGAAATGGTCATATTAAAAGCGGTGTCAAAAGCTCCATAAAATCAGCCGGTATCTCGATTCGCTGAGATTCCGCGTAAGCGAGAAATTCGGGGACCGTCATCGGCGGATACGTTGTTCCGCATTGCTCTTTTCGGTCTTCTTCGTACGAGTAAACCTTGCCATCGTAAAGCAAATAGCCATGCTCGCCCCATTGGTCCAAGCGTCCCACCGTGAAATGCGGGCAGTCGAGGTAATAGATACTTTCGTAGTTTTCCATAACCGCGGGTCAGGTGACGTAAACCATTGTAGATATTATGCTTATTGTTGTAATTTGCTTCAAGAACACCATTTTTCTCAGAGTCCTGTCCCGCTGTTGTCCCACGCTTGTCCCGCTGGCCAGTGGGACATGCAAATCATTGTAAACGCGACCGTTATCGTCGCGATGCCGCTAAAAAAGCCGGTTTTTAAAAAAAATATTCTGCGGGGGACACGTGGCGTAGTTTATCAAAGATCACGGCGGTCAATTAGACTACAGACAGTCGTATCATATATGCAACGTTGTGCCGCCGTCCAGTCGCAGGCGGCCTTCCGTTCCGCCGAGGTTACAATGCAAAACGTCCGGCGCTCGATGTCGGAATGCGTACGGGGCAATTGCGATCGGTCATGCTTTACGCTTGTCTCCTTCGGAGACGAACCTTTAGGCCCCGTCGTATTGGCGTGATCGTAAAAAAATCGCCCGCCGATGTCGGAATGCAAATATTGTGATCGGGGTCAGTCATAATTCTGCGGTCTAGCGGACGCAGGTCAGAACCGGGAGCGGTGGCGGCTGGGTGCCGACTCGGCTACATAGCCATCGGTTCCCACAGCTCGATCTTGTTGCCGTCGGGGTCCATGATCCAGGCGAATTTACCGTTGTCCTCAGCGTCCGGGCCTTTGAGGATCTCGACGCCGTTTTGTTTTAGCTGGTCGAGGAGTTCGTCCATGTTATCGACGCGGTAGTTGATCATGAAGGACGACTCGCTCGGGGCGAACCATTTGGAATCGGAGTTGGCCGTGCTCCACACAGTCAGCCCGCCGTCGACGACCTTATCGTCGGTCCAACGCAGTATCGCACCGCCCCAACTCTCGAGGCTGATGCCGAGATTCTTCTCATACCACGCCGCCAGCTCCGAGCCATTGCCCGCACTCTTGAAGAACACCCCGCCGATGCCTGTTACCTTTGCCATAGATCTTTCTCCAGTGTTTATGTATTAGCTGCCGAAAGGACCGGGAGCACCCGCATTGAACTCTCTAATATGGTGCCGCAATTATGGCGTCGACTTCTTTGGCGGAGCCGGGGGCATTAAATCGTCAATCTCGCGAACTGTTCCTGTGCCTACAAAGTCAATGGAGATCTGATCGATCCCGGATTTTTGCAGTTCGTCGATCAACTTTTCAAAATCCTCAACATATATCTTCTCTTTGTCGAAATTGGCAATGTCGCTTTCACCGGCTGCAATAGTCACTCGCTTATCAACTTCGTTCTTACCTTCCAGAAAGACGCCCTGATCTTCACGAGATTTGAAAATTGAACGAAGTTGTTTAACCAAGTCGCTGACTTCCTGTTTCGGTTCGTTATTCAGCGTGGTTGTTAAGGGGGTTTTGCCGTCCGCTCCGCCTCCTACGATCTTTATCAGCAAAAACAATGGGTTTGGCTTTTCATTATCAGGTCGAGTTTCGATAAATTGAACGTTCTTTCCCGTTAGACGAGCTTTCAAATTATCTTTGGTCACTTTAGTGGTTTTCGTTTCAGTCGCTTTCGGTTGAGCATTATTTGAACCGGGCTGGGCCGACGCACAGCCAAAGCCGGGCAAGACAATGGCCATCAATAGCGTAAAAATTGTTACAAGGTGATTATTTTTCATGATCGTCTGTCTAATTGAGTCGCCGAGAATTGAACCTTCGTTTTAGGATGGTGGTAGATCGCTTCGGTGAAGTAACTCAGTGCCTACCTTAACCTAAAACGGATAGCCGTTGATAATACGGCAATATTCCGACATTATCAACGGTTTTTTGTTTTCAGATCTGCCCCCGATCGACCGTCGGATAACAAATGCTCTATTGTTTCGGCGGCTTGGCGTCGAGAAAGTCGTTGATCATCGGCATTATGACGGACATGCGATTCATCAGCGTGACGTGCGTCGTATTTGGAATGATCGCAAGCCGCGATTCCGACCGTGGGCTCATGTCGCCGTGAATGTTGCCGCCGCCCTTGAGCCGGTACATTTCAGTAATGTGCTCCATTCGCACACCGTCGGCGTCGCCGTCGATGAAAAGAATCGGAGCCTTGGTGGCAGCGAATTTGTCCGCGCCGAAATCCCACGGCCTCATTGCCGCTGCCTTGATGTGAGCGAAAAACTCGGGAAAGCTGCCTTTCACCGGATTCAGCTTCTCACGTTCAGTTTCGGCGGGCGTGCCTTTCATCATCTCGACATTGAAATTGGGCCAAAAGTCGTTCGCCGACTGGACCCAGCCGTCGCGCCGGATAGGGTGCGAGATGCTGACGACCTTTCGCACCTTTTCCGGGTGGCGGATCGCGCACATCATCGCGGCGCCGGCGCCCAGCGAGTAACCGACGATGTCCGCCCGATCGATCTTCAGATAGTCCATCAGAGCGGCAACGTCGTCGGCAAGGTTTTCGTAGGTAATGTCGCGGTTGATGTCGGCGGTGCGCCCGTGGCCCTGCATCTCGACCGCGATCACCTTGTGCGTTTTGGCTAGCTCGTTGATCCAGTCTACCCACTCATCAGTGATCGCCATAAAGGCCCCGTGCAGCATCACCACCGGTTCGCCCTGGCCGCGGATCTCGTAATACATTTTGAGCCCGTTGACCGGCGCGTATCCCGTAACCGGTTTTTGTTGAGCCGAAGCGATGCTCATGAAAAACATTATAAGGAAAATTGTGATAGTTAAAGTTGTTGTCTTCATATTTGGTCCCCTCGCATCATTCCGCAATTTCATAGCCGTGTTTATTAGAAGACGACAAGAAATCAGAACGAAATCTCTCGGCGTCGAAACCACCGAGTTTTTTCCTTTTTTCAACAAGAATGGATGTGGACAGATAGATCAAACCCAACGCATAACTCGGTATGGAATCAAGCGGCAGTTTTAATAGCTCATCAAAATCCGGTCTGACACTGTAATGGCCAACATTCTCATAAACTTTGGTTCGCAGACCCGTTAGTCTGGAGACACCACCACCGACCTTCTTCTGGAAGCGAAATGGAAAAGGTGGTCGGCGGTCAGTGCCAAATTGACTCAATTCAAAATCAATCCAAAGATGCTCTATCGTTCCGCCATAATCTAGACTCACTTCCTTTTCGATGATGCCGAACACGTTGCGGAGCACCTTTGCGATGCCCTCGGTCGCAATGTCGCAGATGTTTGCATTGATATTTACTTCCATAGTGGTTTAATTCTGGACCACATGATCAATCAATTGTCCTCTTTTATCTGAGGTGCACCTGTTTTTACCTCGCCGTCGCGTTTGTAGGTGACGCAGATGATGCCTTTTGGGGCGATCTGGCTGCTCGTGACTTTGAAGGCAGCGGGAATGGTGCCGTCCTGGAAGAGGCGTTTGCCAGTGCCGAGCGTGACCGGGATTATCATAAGCTCCATCGCATCGACGAGGTCATGTTTGAACAGCGTCTGAAGCAGATCCGCGCTGCCCATGATGTAGATATCAGGGCCGTCCTGTTGTTTGATCTCGCGTACCTTTTCGGCGATGTTGCCGCTGAGAAATACGTTTGGCTGCCAATCGCTGGAGTCACGTGTGTTCGAGGCGACGTACTTCGTCGCGGTCATGACATTCGGCCAGAAGTTCGAATGCGTCGGCCAGTACGATTCCCAACCGTCAAAGGTCTTCCGGCCCAACAGCAGGTCCATCGGCTTCGCCAGCCGCTCCTGCACCACGGCACCCGTCACCTCGTCCGCGAACGGGAAAAACCACCCGCCATACTTAAATCCGTCGCCTTCGTCCTCGTTCTGAATCACACCGTCGAGCGTCATGAATTCTGCTGCAATTATTTTTCTCATATTCGTATTTCAGTTGATCAGTTTCGTATCACGGTCACGCATTTCGCGAAAAGTACACCTCTTTGGTTAATCAGGAATCGACAATACTACGCGCCCGGGTCCGGTCGGATGTTCGACCAGTTCATGAGCCTTTGCTATTTCGTTGAGTGACAACGATGCGGCGATCTGAAAGTTCTGCCACCCATTTTCGAGTAGCTGGTTGGTCGCCGCGACCGCGTCTGCCTTCGCGGCATTTGGAACGTCGTCACTGCCGACAAAGAACAGTCGTGCATTAATAAAGACCAATTCCCAAACCGGAATCGCGGGCGTCGGAACGTTTGTTGCGTAAGTCGAGATTGACCCGCCCTGTGCAAGCACTGAGATGTCCATGGCGATGTTTGCTCCGAGTGCGACCTCAACAATATGATCGATCCCTTCAGGAGCCAGCTCCTTCAAGCGTTTGATGAGCGAATCGTCCATTACCAAAACATGGTCTGCACCGCTATCGCCGAGAGATGCCAAGTCACCGTCGGTACGAACCGTTGCAATTACTCGCGCCCCGGCTTGGCGTGCAAACTGGATCGCTGTCTTGCCGACGGTCCCGGCACCACCCTGAATGAGGACGGTTTTGTTTTCTATTGGACCCGCCACATGGACAGCTCGATGGGCGGTAACAATTGGAATCCCTAAGCACGCTCCCTGCTCAAAGGAGACTGAATCCGGTAGTATTGCAACCTGCTCTATCGGGACCACGGTATATTCAGCGGCGGTGCCGAAAGGTCTGTAACTTTGAGCTCCGTAGCACCAGACGCGTTTTCCCAACCACTCGGCCGGAACGCCATCTCCTAACTGATCCACAGCGCCCGCGCCGTCACTATGCGGAATTATTCTCGGGAATGGCATTCCGTACCCGAACGCATCTTCGCGCTTTTTGACGTCGCCGGGATTTATGCCTGATGCCGCAACTCTGATCCTCACTTCTCCGGCGGCAGGCACCGGATCATCGACCTCGCCAACGACCAATACGTCAGCAGGTTTCCCTTGTTTTTCATACCAAGCAGCTTTCATAAGATTTCCCCGGGCTCTAGTCGGTTTCTTTCTGGACGAAGCACCGACACTTCATTCAACCCAAAACTGGACGTTCAGTTAATTCGGTCTTTGAGTCTTTTCATTCGTATTCTCAAACCCAAACGCAATCGCCGCTTCAAGAACATCGATATTTATATCTTTTAGAGTTTTGAACCGTATGCAATATCCGGTCACGGTCGCTTTGCCTAAGGATTCTCCGTATGTTTCGGCCAGGTATTTCTTGTCTTCGATACCGAGGATATAGACAGAGATCCCTGATTTGTTTGGGCTCAGGCCGATCTGATAGAACTCGCTGATCGACCCATCGGCGTATTTATGAGGGCGAGACCCGTAGCCGATATCCGGATTAGAAACGACCTTGCCTTCGGCGTTCTTGCCGTCGAGGAACCACAATTTACATCCCGGCTTTAATTGCAAAATGCGGCCGTGCAGCTCTTGAAACTCGCTGCGTTTTGGTTCGAGTTGGCTCGCAATAAACTCTTCGATCTGTTTTTTCACACTCATCTTGTCCTTTGGGCTTAATTAATAATTAGTAATTGCCTAATTACTAATTAATTTGCGCGTCCTCTGTAAGTCGAGCGAGGAGTTCCTCCAAATTCCGCATTTGAGCGTACGTTCCCTCGCGGAAATAGCCGCCCTTAGTCACTTGTTCCATGCGTTCGAGCGATTCGTTGTAGATCGAAACGTGGACCTTGGTCTTTCCGTCGTGCTCGCTGAAATTGAAGTCCCAGTCGGAACCCGGTAGTTCCAGGTTTTCGTCGGCGTCCGCGAAAGCGTTGAAGAACTTAAAATTGGTCTTCGGCGTGATCGAAGTATAACGCTGTACCGCCCAACGCTCGCCGCCCTCGGGGCTGACCATCGCGTAAAACCTGCGGCCGCCGACCTCGAAATCCAGGACCTTTGTCCGCGACATCCACGGTTTCGGCGCCCACCACTGGTCGAGGAGCTCGGGTTTGGTATAAGCGTCCCAGACCAGGTCGCGTTTTGCGTCAAATTCTTTGGTTATCGTGACCGTCTTGGTCTCTTTGTTGACAATAAAATCCATAATTTTCCTCACTGATTTTCTTTCTTGGTTTTCCTTTGCGACTTTGCGGCTTCGCGGGAAAATCCCTCCCGCCAAGACGCAGAGACGCAAAGGTTCCGCAAAGAAAGCAAAGTTCACGCCTACTTTTCCTCCTGCATCACCGCCAGCACACCGTCGAGCTGTTTGTAGTTCATCTCCATGCCGTCTGTCATGCCGGTTTCGAGCGCTGCGTCGCGGTCGGCCCTCGAAGCATATTTGATCGAGGTCGCGACGATTGTGATCCCGTCGACCTCCTCGAAAGTGAGGGTTATGATCGACGGTTCACCTCCCATGTTGAAGCCCAGATCGCCCGGATCGAAGACTTGGGTATGCACGATCTTCGCGTGCGGAACGACTTCCATTACCTCGCCGGTGAATCCGAATTCCTGGCCGTTCTCGTCACTGCGCCAACGCCAGCGATACCCGCCGCCGGCGCGCATATCCATCTCGCAGACAGGCATCGACCAACCCGGGGTACTGCCGCACCAGCGTCGCAAAAGGTCCGGTTCCATGTATGCCCGCCAAACCAGTCTGGCGGGAGCATCGAAGCTCCGTTTGACGAGCACCTCGGTATCCGACGGCAAGCTTACTTCGGCGGGTTTCATATCTTTCGCTCCTGTTTTTCTTGTTGTTTCAACTCTGCAAGCAACGTATCGAGCTGCTCGTATCGAGTCTCCCAGATCTTTCTATATTGCTCCAGCCATTCGTCGATCTCTTTCATTTTGCTGATCTCCAATTGGTAATAGATCTCCCGCCCTTTCTGTTCCTGTTTGATAACTTCACACTCGGTCAAAATGCGGAGATGTTTCGAAACCGCCTGCCGCGAGGTGTCGAAATGCTCGGCGATCGCGTTCGGCGTCATCGCCTGCATCGCTATCAACGCAATGATCGCCCGTCTCGTCGGGTCAGCAATGGCTTGGAAAATGTCTCGTTTCATGACTTCGAAACAGAGTATGCAACCAAACGGTTGCAGATGTCAAGTGCAACCAAACGGTTTCGCAACTTTTTTCGAAATAGTTTACACGGCGGGCTAGGCAGTCGTTATCAGCTTGCCGCCGACGATCGCCAGCGGAAGCAGCATCGCCGTAAAAATGACGTGATACCAGGTCGGGACGTACTGCCAGGACATATAGGCTTTGGCAATGCCCATGAGCAGCAAAAGGCAGCCGGCGATGAACGGTGCCCACGTATTTTCACGGGCGATCAACGCGGCGAGAACGCCGGCAATTACCGACACGATCGAACCGAGGACAATATGCGTGACGAGAGCACTCGCGTCGTAAGTGAACTGGCCGCCGTTCTTAATGACCTCTTCGAACGCACGTTGGTGAGCTCCGAATGCCGGCCAAACGGCCGCAATGATCCGCTCGCCGACAAACCACATGACCATCCAGGAAAGGAACCCGCCAATGACGCCCAAAATGATACGAAACATAGAAGTCTCCTATTCAAAACCTCGCGGAATGATACCTAAAGTAGACTACATTCTCGTCAAGATAATTTACTTCACCAACCTTTTCGGCTTTGCCGTTAGGGAACACCTTGGCGATAACCGTTCCGTTCAAAGTACATTCCCACCAATGGCCATAGCCGGCGACTGAGGCTAGGTAGCCGGAGCCGAGTTCCTCTGCCAAAACGACCGGATCGGTGAAGGAATATGTTTCGACGGATGTCTCATGCGATTCGCAATCGTCACCTGCGCATACAGAATCCCGGTCCAAAGTGAACTTAATTCGCGGACGTGATTTGAGAAATGCAAATTCTAGTTTCATCATCAGTTTACCGCTTGCGCGCGGCGGAAATTATTTTATATCGACCCCGGCATATTCGAGGGCCTCGCTTTCGTCGGCGAAGGTGCGAAACAGAACGGCCTTGCCGTTACGAAATGTGAATACATCGGCGATGCGGGCGTCGATCAAGTCAGTGTGGCCATTTAGACGGACAAGAACGTGGAGCGACACGACGAACTTATCGCCGGCGGCAACGAAGTGCGTCGGCTCGCAAGCGCCTTCGGCCCAGGTCGAGCGGCCCTTGGCAACGTGTTCTTTCACGGCATCGATGCCGTGGTAGGTTCCGGAAGACGGAAATCCCTCCGGTTCGATCCGCTCGATCTGCGGGTCAAGAATTTGCGCAAAACCCTCGATATCGTTGCGGTTGATCGCGGCGTAGGCTTGTCTCAACGCCACTGTCTCGGCTGTAACGAGTCCGTCCCACGACCACTTCGGAAGATCCATGCCGTCGGGCACGTCTTCGGGCGAACGATGATAACGCGCCATCGTCGTCGTGGTGGCCCAGGCGAAGTAATCGTGCAGAGCATGCCCGAGCGGATCGTCGAGGGCGATGCCGACATCTTCCAATGCTTGATCGAAACAAGCGATCGCCAGCCGGTCCATCTCCTCGTGGGGCCCGTTGCCGCTGTGCATCCGGACAACCGAGGTCTCATCGCCATATTGACGGGAATAATCCGCCGGACCACCGAGAGCCTCGACCCAGTAGGCAGCAAGCCGCTCCGTGTGCTGCGGATGGTAACCGTGACTGAAAGCATGGCTAACGACCTCGTCCGCCAGGACACGGGCATGCCACGCAGCCGCTAATCTCAGCAATCCTTCGCTGCCGCCCGCGGCTTCGTAGATCGTTTGAATATTAGCTTTTTCATCCGCCATTTTTGCTGTCCCTACCTGCAAACCGCGACTTTGGATCGCCAACTCCCGCTAAAGCCGAACTGCTGACCTTCGAGCTTAAAAGTTTCTGATTGACTTCCATCGATCGAGCCGTGCGGCGATCATTTCGAGCCGTTTCTGGTCGTCGGGCCCGTCCATGACGGCGAGGTCGTCCGAGTCGGCACGCAGGTAGATGCCTGATGAACGAGCGATCAGGCTCGGGTCGCTGTCCGTTCGAGTGATCCAGTAGCCGGAGGCACGGTCGGCGGACTCCAGCTTGAACTCGCCGGTTCCCCAGACCTGCGGCGCATCCGGATGCATCGGACGTTCGCCCTTGTAATAGTAAAAGATACCGGGAGGATCTGTTCGCTCCTTTACCGCTTCCATATGAAATTGGGCGGACAGCGTGCCGTCCTCTTGCCATGCCCGCCCGGAAATGTCGAGCGAACCGCTTCTGTCTCGCGTGATCTTTATTAGGCTTACCGCCGAAGGTTCCCTTTCCGTTCTGGGCGTCAGTGAAAAATGCCACCAAATGCCTTCGAGCCTCGTCGCGCGGCCCTCGTTCTTGATCGCGTTTCGTAATTTTTCGCAGATGGCGTCGATCTCACCTTCGTCGCTAGAGCCGCCGTACCGAACGCATGTCAGGCCGAGCAGGTCCGTCGGCAACTTTGAATCCCTGGCGTGGAGAATGAATGTACGCCGCATGCCCAAAACCCCGCCAAAGAGCCCGGCCTCGAAAACGACGTTGTCTCGCGGCGACGGCTGGCCCGAATCCGGCGACGGTGCGCCGACGTTTGTCCAATCGTCCTGGGCAAATATGAACGCCGCGAAATCGACCTCGTGCGTGAGCTCAAAAAGTCGTTCAAGTGTTGAAACTCCGGGATTGAAAACGGTCGTCCACGGTTCGACCCGAGCGACGTCCGCGAGCCCAAGCGTGAGCGCTTCAAGCAGGTTCGCCTGCTTGCCTGACGAGCCCAAGAATATGCTAGGCCTGTCCATTCGCACCTCCAATTGAGATTTTCTATCTTATCTCACGAATTAGGAAAGTGTTCAACGATAATCGTTAGACCGATTCTTCTGACCCGCTGGACGCGTCGAACGCAGACACGGATCTTTTAGCTGATCTAGTCCCAATCTTTTTTGAGCAGCAGCTCTTCGATCCTGTAGGCGTGGAGCATCTCGTGATTGAGCAGATGTCGGAACATGATGAACACCGAATAATGATCGAACGCCTCGTGAACGGCGGTTTTCTGCCACTCGTCCGGCGAGAGCCGTTTTAACATTTCGACGAGGGACGCCCTTTCGCGGACGTATCGGTCGAGGCTCTCGTCGAGATCGATGTCGAGCATCGCGCCCGCTTCGTCCTCGGCGGAATTGTAGATCGTCTTAATGACCGGCTCCGGAGTCGATAAGATCATATCGAGCCGGCTGCGAAACACCGCATCGGATTGCGACAGGTGAATGGCGTGCTCGTACGCCGACCATTTCCCCGGGCTCGGGCGACGCTTCAGTATTTGCAGCGGCACCTCGCGGATCATCGGAATAATAACGCCCGGCGACGCTTCTAACGCGGAGATCAGTGATGCGACTTCGTTCATAATGTCTCTGCTCTATCGGGAAAGGCCAAGAGCTACAGGATCCCGATCTCCTTGAGCCAGTTTTCGACCAGCGAAGGCCACGACGCGATCGGGTGCTCCTTACTCCTCAGGCCAAATGCGTGTCCGCCCTTGGCGAAAAGATGTACCTCAGCCGGCACGCCTGCATCATCAAGCGCCCGTGCATAGATCGTGCTGTTGCAGATCTCGTCGACGGGGTCATCCCACGCCTGGAGCAGGAATGTCGGGGGCGTTTGCTTTGTGACGTGGAGGCCAGGGTCAAGAGTACCGCCGTCGCGACACAGGTGACCCGGATAAAGCGCGACTGCGAAGTCAGGGCGGCTGCTTAGTTTATCAGCCGCATCGATCGGCTTGTACGTGGGCTCGAATATATTGCTGGTCTGCGCGACCAGATAACCGCCCGCCGAGAATCCGATCACTCCGATCTTGTTCGGATCGAGGTTTAACTCCTTCGCCCTGGCCCGAACGAGTTTTATTGTTCTCTGCGCGTCCTGAAGTGCGCGGGGTACCTTGGGTGTGATGTGGGTACGGCTTTCCTGGTCCCAATAGTGATCGCTTTTTGGAACGCGATACTTGAGCAGAACGCACGTAATACCCTTGGCAGTCAGCCAGTCACATATTTCAGTTCCCTCAAGGTCCATCGCCAAAAGCTTGAATCCACCCCCGGGAAAAACCACCATCGACGCGCCCGTACTCCTGCCCTTTGCCGGAAAGATCGTCATCGTTGGAGACGTAACGTCGTAGGCTACGATGTACGGGCGGCCGCCAACGAGATCAGGGGCCTTTGTCGTCTCGACTCTCTCAGGAGGCTGCGAGAGGCCTTCCATATCCGGCGCACCGTCCGGCCAGATCGGGATCTGTTCTAGTCCTGAAGGCGGCTGCCAGACGCTGACTTTGCCGGCATTTGGCTGTCTTTCCGGACCCGTTTGGGCCGGAGCCGTCAGAACACAGATGCTCACAACTGCAGCCGCGACGAGAAAGGCAAACTTTATGTTTCTAAATCTCCCGTGTTCCATATGTAGGCCTTAACCAAGCCGTGCGGCTTCGATGGCGGCGATGTCGATCTTTTTCATGGGCATCATCGCTTCGAAGACACGTTTGGCGACGGCGGGGTCGGGGTCGGTTACACCTTCATTCAGGGCGATCGGCGTGATCTGCCAGGAGAGTCCCCATTTGTCTGTGCACCAGCCGCACTGACTTTCTTCGCCGCCGTTTCCGATAATGGCGTTCCAGTACCGGTCGGTCTCTTCCTGGGTTTCGGTCGCCACCTGAAACGAGAATGCCATGCTGTGCTCGACACCGGGCCCGCCGTTCAGCCCGAGGCAGGGAACTCCCATCAACGTAAACTCCACCGTCAAAACGTCGCCCGCCTTACCCGAAGGATAATCGCCCGGCGCCCGATGCACCGCCGTTACCCGCGAATCGGGAAACGTCTCCGCATAAAAATTAGCCGCTTCCTCCGCGTCCTTTTCGTACCAGAGACAGATCGTATTTTTTGCTTGGGACATAATCTCCTTGTTATCGCTAGCTTTTTCAACGAACCCGGTTTGGGTCAATTCGTCAATGGCCAAACAAATCTGCCCTCTTTGTCGATATAACCGATCTTATCGCCGACGTGTACCTCACAGAGCCCGTTTTCAAAGTAGTACGTCCACTTATCGAACTGTGGAGTGATTACGATTCGGCCGGTAGGATCGATAAAGCCCCATTTTCCGTTGATTGCGACACTCACCAAGCCCTCCGAGAAGACACCGACCTCGTCAAACTGTGGTTGAATAACCATTTCGCCAGATGGATCAACGAAGCCCCACTTTTCTCCGACACGAACCCCAGCCAGCCCTTCGCCGAAGTGAGTAGCATTATCAAACTTTGCGGGAATGATTATCTTTCCGTTTAAATCGATAAATCCGTACTTACCATTCTTTTCGAAGAAAGCTCGGCTATCTTGAAACTCGCCTCCATTCCAATTTGGAAATAACTTCTTGCCGGTCTTATCAATGTAGTACTCCTTGCCGTCGGAATCCTCCGCTCGTGCCCGGCCAAAATAGAAATCGCCGGCGCTCTTGAATCGCGGCTTAATGACTATGTTTAAGTTACGGTCCATGTAACCCGTAAGATTTCCTTTGTGAAAGAATGCGAGCCCCTCTCGAAAATCTGAGACAAAGCCGACATTTTTCAGGACCTTGAATGTACCCCTTTTATTTGTAAATCCCCATTCTCCAGTCTGAACCAGTTTGCCATGCCTTTTGACCCAGCTTGAGCCAATGCTTACCGCACTAAGTCCATCATGAAACTCATTAAAGCATCCATAGCTAGAGTCGAACTTGGCGGGTATTACCAACCTACCCGTTGCATCGATAAAGCCGGTCTGTCCATTCATCTGAACTACGCACGCCAGCCCTTCAGAAAATTTCCACCCATGAGCGAATTGAGGTTGAATTCGTAAAACGCCAGTTCGATCAATGTATCCGACGCGTCCATTCTTAACTACTGGAAACAGAACAGAATCGTTTTGGGCATACGCACAAAGGCTCAAGAAAAAGAGCACGGCGGTCACGAAACTCGCATAACGGATATTCATTACTTAGTTCGATGCGGACGTACGCGAAACCACTGCCCGCAGCTGACCATATTTTACGGTGTTGGCGAATCCTTTTTCTTTGGGGCTTTCTCTACGTGAGATGCGCTGAGCCAGGCGGCTAGTTTGCCGGGGTCGGAATTCGAGATGCCGCAGACTCTTGACTCATTCATCTTTTGTTTTGCGGCGCTACCGATCATTTCATATGATCAAGCGGCTTGCCGCAGCGCAGTGCGGTCAGGCTTGCCTGACCGTTAATCTTCACCCCAAATATCCCGGAGGAGGCAGTGCCTCCGACACGTCATCGATGCCATTCGATCTTACCGCGATCTACCTCAAGTGGCTCATCTTCTGAACGCCTGCCATGCCAGATCCGTGCGCTCGACCATTTCCAGTCGTTGGGGTGATCTGCCAATTCCGCGCGGATCGGGTTCAGATGCGTATATTGTACCCGCTGCCACAACATACGTTCGCTCCATAAGAGACGGGTGCTTGGATGCCGCTGCCACACAATATAGTCGGAGCCGTCGCTTCGATGCGGGATCCAGAGTTTTTCGAGTGATTCAGTGTGGCCATTATCCCGTAAATGGTCAACCAGACGTCGGCCGGCGATGCCTTTAACAAATCGGAGAATGTCCTTTGAATCGACCTTGCTATCTGTCACCAAATGCAAATGATCGGGCATTATGACGTAGGCAAATATGAGAAATTTCCCGGAGCCGCGGGCTTCATTCAACGCATTGCACATTAACCGTGCGAGCGCATCCGTGCGAAAGATCGGCAGCCGACCCGTTGTGACCGCCGTTAAATAGAATGCCGGATTGTCCTTTGAGATTCGGAACATTTGTCGCAGGCATTCTATATGCTTTTCGCGGCTCGCCGCAACGCAGTGCGGTCAGGCTAGCCTGACCGCACTGCGCCGGGGCAGAGCCCTCTAGTTGGAGTAATGCTTTCGGTTTTTTGAACTTGATTCTTGGCTTTGCCATAATGCACGGCGGTCAGGCTTGCCTGACCGTAAGGCCTCCCCAAAAAAAACTCCGGAGGAGGCTGTGCCTCCGACAAGCTCTTTTAGCCCGCTAAAGCGGGCTTGATATTTCCAGGGAATGTCGCTCGGTCAGGCAAGCCTGACCGCACTGCGCTGGGGCAAGCCCGGGATTATAGGATTCGTAAGAGATTCTGCCCGTACGGCAAGCCATTTGCACAGCTTTGTGAGGCACTTTCACGGCTCCGGGAGCGAGTTGCAGGGGTTCGGCTGCGACTCATCGTTCTTCGCCTGTGTTCCGACCGAACGAAAAGCCGCCTCGCACGTCCAACGGCAAACTTTGCACACTGTCGAAACTTGGTGCTCTCCTAAAATACTGATGAAACCCTATCGCCGCGAAAGTTATTTCGCCGTCGTGGGCTTCAATGGTCCATCGCCACTCTTGATCGCGGCCAATGGATTCAGCATTTGCCGGACTTTTAGGATCGGCTCTTCGAATGTCCTGAAGTTCAATTCCCAACGCAGGTTCTAAATCGATCTTCAGATCGTATACATTTTCGAAAATAAGAGTTGCCGGAGCCACCCAAAACTTGAAGTAAGTTTCTCCCTCTTGCGGGTGCACCCACTGGAGGATGTAATCGATGTCGAGGAGCAATTCAAACTTCTCGGGGATAAAGGCGAATGCATGGACTGTCGCATCATGCCAGCCCATCATGTCGAAATCAGCTTCCGTCCAAATCCATTTTTCGAGTTCGTATTGTTCCACAATAGACGGTAATTCGCACTAAACGGCTGCCTTGTCGACGCGGTTGTAGACCGTATCTCTTTCAACGGCCTCAAACCCGGCGTTTTCGATCATGGTGATGAGTTCCTGCTTGGTCATTTTGACCTCGCCGTTTTCGACGGCGTAGGCTTCGGTGAGTTCGCCGCCGTCAGTGATAGTGCCGTCGAGGTCGTTGGCGCCGTAGTGGAGGGCGGTCTGGGCGGTCTGTTTCCCGAGCATGACCCAGTAGGCCTTGATGTGGTCGAAGTTGTCGAGCATCAGGCGTGAGACGGCGATGGTCTTGAGATTATCGATCGCGTCGGGGCCGGGAAGCGTCGAGAGAGCCGATCCCGGCGGATAGAACGCGAGCGGGATAAAGCATTGAAAGCCGCCGGTCTTGTCCTGTTGTTCTCGCAGCCGCACAAAATGATCGACCCGGTCCTCAATGGTCTCGATGTGGCCGTAGAGCATCGTCGCGTTGGTTTTGAGGCCGGCCTTGTGAACCTTGCCGGCGAGTTCGAGCCAGCGGTCCGCGTCGCATTTGTGGTCGCAGATCCGCGAACGTGTCGGCTCGGCAAAGATCTCTGCACCGCCGCCCGGACACGAATCCATCCCCGCCGCGTGCAGTTGGTTGATGACGTCCTCGTCCGACATTTTGTAAAACCGAGCCATGAAATCCAGCTCCACCATCGTTAGCGCCTTCAGATGCAGCTTCGGGAATTCGCGTTTTAGCGACGAAAAAAGGTCGGTGTAGTATGTGAACGGCAGTTTTGAGTTCAATCCGCCGACGATGTGCAGCTCGGTCGCTCCCTCGGCGACGGCTTCGCGGGCGATGGCGACGCCCTCTTCGACCGAGTGCGTATAGGCGTCGTCCTGACGGGCCCGGCGGTAAAAGCCGCAGAATTTGCAGTCCGCTACGCAGATGTTCGTGTGGTTAAAATGCCGGTTGACGTTGTAATAGGTCGTCAGCCCGTGCTTTTGGCGGCGGACGGTGTCGGCGAGTTTGCCGAGTGCGTTCAGATCGCTGGTCGCGAACAGTGACATCCCTTCGTCAAAGGTCAGCCGCTCGCCGTCCTCGACCTTGTCGGCGATGTCTCGTAAATGCGGATCGAATGAGAAATACATAACTTCATTTTGCCACAATTGGGGCGATCGTGAAATAAATCGCGCGTTTATGACCTCAATCATAAATTCGGCCTAAGGATTGCGTTAGATTCAGTCACATGAGGCATAACTATGAATGAACTTAATTCAGTCTTTGAACTTCGGGACGAGGGAATTTGGGAGAGCGAGAAAGATGTCAATATGCGGGAGCTGCTGAACGACGACCGCCGCCGCGTGGTCGAGATCGGCATCCGGGCGAAAGCGACGCTCAAACGCCATCACACGCCTGAGCCGATCACCGTACTTTGCCTGTCGGGCACCGGAGCGTTTACCGCCGGGGGCGAGCACGAGGACATCCAGCGGCTCCGGCCCGGAACCCTGATCGCGTTGGACGCATCGGTCGAACACGAAGTCGTCGCGGACACCGACCTGCATATTCTGGTCAGTAAGTTCAAGGGCATTTGAAAATGACGCAATAGGGGAATATGATCGACATCCCCTGAAAAATATTACTCGGCGCCTGATTGTTGTTCGCGCACGCGCCGTCCCCTGCCCGAAAGCGCCGTATCGGCGCGTCCCGGGCAATTCGAAAGGAGAGGATGAGATGAAACGATTGTGGATATTGATGATCTTTGTTTTTGTTGGGTCTTTTGCGATCCTCGGCTGGGTCGGAACTGAGATCTTTCGGCAGGCACCGCCGGTGCCCAAACAGGTCGTCGCGACCGATGGCCGCGTCGTGATCTCTGAGGACGATGTCTCGAACGGCCAAAACGTTTGGCAGGCAATGGGCGGCATGCAGAGCGGTTCGATCTGGGGCCACGGTTCATACGTCGCGCCCGACTGGACGGCCGATTACCTGCATCGCGAGTGCGTTTTCATCCTGAATACGTGGGCGAACAAGGATTTTGCGAAAGCCTTTGATTCCCTCAACGTCGAGCAGCAAGCGGCACTTAAGGCGCGGCTCGCCGTTCTGATGCGAACGAACACGTACGATGCGGCGACCGGGAATATCTCGATCGACCCCGTGCGTGCGGCCGCCTTCGAGGACAATCTCAAGCATTACAGCGAGATATTCACGAACGGCAACAAGGACTACGCCATCCAGCGTAATGCACAGTCCGACCCGGTGAAGCTGCGGCAGTTGGTTTCGTTCTTTTTCTGGACGTCTTGGGCGTCGGCGGCGAACCGCCCGGGCAATAACATTTCGTACACAAGTAATTTTCCGTCCGAACCGCTCGTCGACAATGTTCCGACCAGCTCGGCGGTCGTATGGACAGGCGTCAGCGTGATCATGCTGATCGCGAGTATCGGAGCAATGGTCTGGTTCTACGCCGGCTGGCGAAAACCGATGGATGACCACGGCGCACCGGATCTCGATCCACTGATCGGACAGACATTGACGCCGTCGCAAAAGGCGACAGTCAAATACTTTTTTGTAGTTTCGCTATTGTTCCTGCTGCAGATCGTAATGGGCATCATCACGGCCCACTATGGCGTCGAGGGCGGCGGGCTCTATGGCATTCCGCTGGCAGACTATCTGCCCTACGTGGTCTCGCGAACGTGGCACACGCAGCTCGGCATTTTCTGGATCGCGACGGCGTGGCTCGCGGCCGGGCTCTATATTGCACCTTACATCTGCGGCTACGAGCCGAAAATGCAAAAGCTCGGCGTCGATGTCCTGTTCGGAGCACTGCTCATCGTCGTTCTCGGCTCGATGGCCGGTGAATGGATGAGCGTCATGCACAAGTTCGGCAACGGCGACCTCTGGTTCTGGTTCGGCCATCAGGGTTACGAATACGTCGACCTCGGCCGCGTCTGGCAGGCAGCTTTGCTCATCGGACTTCTGCTTTGGCTCTTCCTGATCGCACGTTCGGCGATCCCGGCGTTGAAAAAGGACGGCAACAGCAAGTCGCTCGTAATGCTCTACATCGCGACGACAGCGGGTATAGCTCTGTTTTATGCTCCGGGCCTTTTCTGGGGAATGCGAACGCATCTGACCGAGGTCGAATACTGGCGTTGGTGGGTCGTCCACCTGTGGGTCGAAGGCTTTTTCGAAGTGTTTGCGACCGTCGTGATCGCGTTCCTATTCGCCCGGTTGAAGGTGATCAATTCCGAAAACGCGGCGTACGCGTCGCTTCTGTCGGGAGCGATCTACCTGAGCGGCGGCATTATCGGGACACTGCATCATCTCTATTTTGCGGGTACGCCGACAGTCGCTCTGGCATTCGGATCGGTGTTCAGTGCACTTGAGATCGTGCCGCTCGTTTTCGTCGGTTTCGAGGCGTTCGATAATATTCGCCATTCCAAATCACGCCCGTGGCTTGCTCAGTATAAGTGGGTCGTGTACTTCTTTGTGGCGGTGGCTTTCTGGAATCTGGTCGGCGCCGGCGTGTTCGGCTTTATGATCAATCCGCCGATCGCCCTCTATTACATGCAGGGCCTGAACACGACGGCGGTCCACGCCCATGGAGCGCTTTACGGCGTTTACGGGACGCTCGGGCTGGCCCTGTTGCTGTTCTGCATGCGGGCGATGCAGCCGCAGCGGATATGGAAGACCGGTTTGCTGAAATTCGCGTTTTGGACGATCAACATCGGACTCCTGCTCGAGATCGTGCTGAGTCTGCTGCCGATCGGCCTGCTGCAAACCTATCGTTCGGTCTCGACCGGATACTGGTCAGCGCGCTCGGCGGAATTCATGCAGACCGACCTGATGCAGACGCTTCGCTGGATGAGGTTGTTCGGGGACACGGTGTTTGCGATCGGAGCGGTCGCGTTTGTCTGGTTCGCCCTCGAATTAATGCTGACGAAAGGTGAAAATGTCGAGGCGGACCTTGAGGCCTCTACCGAATAGTAAACCGCAGCAAAGACGGCGGCCGGCTGAATATAACCGGCCGCCGATCATCAATTTCACCTTGACCGTTCAATTCAAACAGGACATTGCAGGACGCCCGGACATCGACCGGATGATGCGGCGTTTTTACGAACGAGCGATGGCGGACGACGTCATTGGGTACATTTTCACCGACGTCGCGAAACTCGACCTCGACAGGCATCTACCGATCATCGGCGATTTTTGGGAGACGATCGTCTTTCAGACGCCGATCTACGCACGGCACGGACGCAATCCGCTGCAGGTCCACGGCGAATTGAATGACAAGGAACGGCTGCTGCCCGCCCATTTCGAACGGTGGCTGAAGATCTTTCACGAGGTGGCCGACGAATTATTCACCGGCGAGCGGCACGAATTCATGAAGTCCCGTGCCGGGGCGATCGCAGCCCGGATGACGTCGTACGTTGCATCGGTTAGTCCCTGAACGCCTGATCCAACAACGAAATATCTTCGATCACGATCTTACCGTGAACGATGTTGAACAGGCCGCGTTCGGACAGGCGGCGGATCACACGAATCGTCGTTTCGGTCGTCAGTCCGGCCATGTTAGCGATGTCTTCGCGGCGTAGCGTGATCTTGACCGGGCCGTCTGACGAGCGGCCGTTGGCGAGTTTCAAAAGCACCTTTCCGATGCGGTGATCGGGCGAAGCGGTAGCAAGGTTCTGTATAGTCGCCGTCTTTTCACGAAGCATCGACGACATCCAGTTGATGACCTCAAACGAGAATTCGCTCGAATCACGCAATAGCCCCAGAAAATCCGCCCGCTCGATCAGCAGCAGCTTTGAGCGTTCCATCGCGACCGCACCGGCCGGGTAATTTCCCCCGTCGAACACAGCCGGAACCGCGAACATCTCTCCGGGGCCAAAGATCCCGATTATCACTTCCTTGCCGCCTTCGAGGTAATGGACCATCTTGACCCTGCCCGTGAGGACGACCGGTAAGATCGACGCCTCGTCGCCCTCGGCGAAGATCTCACGCCCCTCCGCGAACGAGCGTGCACGGCCGACCTTGCTTATCCGCGAATTCAATTCCTCGCTTATTTCCGAGAGCAGAGTTTTCATAGCAGAGCGGAAACCGTCAGATCCCAGGGTCGCTTTGGACCAGAAACCGATATTAACAAATTTCGTACTAGTAACGGAGAACGTCGCACGGAATCGTTGACATTGCGACAGCCTGCGGATAAAGTACGCTCTGAAATCGGACGAGGGAAGGTTTTTTTCGGATCTTCGGTTGTCCTAAATGTTACTTCACGGGCAGAAGTCTATTGCCTGGCCCCAAATTAAAAAGATCGGAGGAAGAATTTCAATGCTGAGAATTATCTTGGGCGTGATCGTCGGTTTTGTTGTCTGGTCGATCCTGTGGGTTGGCAGCGACCAGGTACTGATCCAAACGATCGGTTGGTACGGCGATCATCAACACGCTTTTGAACGTGCGATGGTTAATAAAGAAGCGTTCTCGCCTGACCTCACGGTACTGATCTTGAATATTGTCCGGAGTGTGATCATTTCGTTCATCTCGGGCTACATCGCGGTGCTGGCGGCCGGCGAAAACAAGAAGAGCACACTTTATCTCGGCATTCTCCTCCTGCTGTTCGGTGCGATGGTCGAGGTGATGGCGTGGAATTTTCTGCCCGTCTGGTACCACCTCATATTCCTCGTTCTGTTGATTCCGGTGACGATCGCGGGCGGGAAGATGAAGAATTTTAGCCCCGCATCCCAAACCGCTTGATCGCAAGCGGTATCGGTAAAAATGGCTGCGGCGAACGATAGGTGCCGCGATTCAGCTTGTCGACCGCTACTTCGGCGTCGTCGAGCAGCTCGTCGGGCGGCAGGTCGGCGGCATTTTCGTAACAGGCGTGCTGGATACAGGGCATCGGCTTGGCCTCGGTGTGAACGAGGCAGCCGGTGCCTTTTTCGTAAAGCGGGCAAGCAAATGTCTTGGTCGGATCGCCGTTGGTATCGACGAGCCCGTATTTCTCGATCGCATCATCGATCTTCGTCACGATCTCCGCTTGCTTTCCCGACGGCAGGCCGCCAATGACGTTGCCGATCGCAACTGCCTCGAGCCGCGAGATACGAACATTTACAAAATGCTCGTCGAGACAACAGGCTCCCGGCGTATCGCAAGCGATGCAGCTTTTTGCCCGATGTTCATAGCCGGCGGCGACGAGCGTACGCAGTTTGTCCCGGACGTCTGAGAGTCGTTTTAGGGCTGATGATTCGCTGACCGTCTTCATTGTTAGTGGCCGAAAACCGGCTTTGGCTGACACGCGTCTTTGCCGCGTGATACAATTTGGCAATTGAAATACTACCGAATTTTGGAGGATTATGCTGAAAGAAGGCGACAAAGCACCGGATTTTAACGCAAAGGACCAGGACGGACGCGACGTAAAACTGTCCGATTTTAAGGGCAAACGCGTCGTACTTTATTTTTACCCGAAGGACGACACGCCGGGCTGCACGAAGGAAGCTTGCTCCTTCCGCGACGCCGATGATGTCTTTAACGCAAAGGGCATAAAGGTTTTAGGTGTTTCGACCGACAACGAAAAGTCGCATCAGAAGTTCATCTCGAAGTATCAGCTTCCGTTCGATCTGCTTGCCGACACCGAAAAGAAGATCGTCGAAGCGTACGGCGTCTGGGGCGAAAAAAGCATGTACGGCAAAAAGTATATGGGCACGATCCGCAAGACGTTTCTGATAGATAACGGCAAGATCGTCAAGATCTTCGACAAGGTGAATGTTGCCGAGCACGCTGACGAGGTACTCGCAGCCTTTGGAGAAAAATAATGCTGAAAGCGTTCCTAATGATCTGCGTCGGGATACTCGCCGTGGCGGCGTGTCAAAAGGCGGATGATTTCGTTAAGTACAAGACCGAGGCAGATGTGCCGCGTATCAGCCTGGCCGATGCGAAGAAAGACTACGACGCCGGAACGGCGGTCTTTATAGATAGCCGGAACGAAGCTACCTACAAGGGCGAGCACATAACCGGTTCGATCAATATTCCGTTCGGCGAACAGGACAAGATGATGGACAAGGTGCCGAAGGGCAAAAAGCTCATCATCTACTGTTCCTGACCGAACGAACATACGAGTGCCGGTCTGGCATTCGCCCTGAACCAGAAAGAAATTCCCTATACATTCGCACTGCTCGGCGGCACGGCAGCATGGAAGAACGCCGGCTATCCGATGGAAAAGAGCCAGTAGGCAGGATTGAACCGCTAAACAAACGAAAGGCACGAAATCAGGAATTTATCTCCGTTTCGTGCCTTTCGTGTGCTTAGCGGCTTTTTATTTCAAGAGTTCGTCGCAAATGCGGCCCGCGGCTTTGCCGTCCCAAAGCGGCGGTATCGTTGCGTTTTGATCAGAGGTCGGGTTTGAAAGCACGTCGAGAGCTATTTGTTCGATCTTGTTACGGTCGGTGCCAACGAGAATGTTCGTCCCGAGCTCAATGGTGATCGGGCGTTCCGTATTTTCCCGGAGCGTGAGGCATGGTATCCCGAGTGCGGTAGTTTCTTCCTGCAAGCCGCCCGAGTCGGTCAGTACCAGTCTGGCTCCGCTGTACAACCTCATAAAATCAAGGTAGCCGAGCGGTTCCACAAGCCGAATGTCGGCCGCAGCGATACGCTCGCCAAAGCCGAATTCCTCGATCTTCGCCCGTGTTCTCGGATGAACAGGAAAGACGATCGGCAGCCTTTCCGCGATCGTGACAAGAGCGTCAACGATGCCCGAAAAGGTCTCGCGGTCATCGACGTTCGACGGCCGATGAAGCGTCAAAACGGCGTAATCCTTACCTTCCACGCCCATTTCTTCACGTACAGTAGAATGTTCGGCGACTTTCATGTGATCGAGCAGCGAATCGATCATCACGTTTCCCACAAAGCGGATCTTCTCGGGCGGAATGCCCTCGCGGCGGAGATTCTCGTCAGCGTCTTGCGATGTCGTGAGCAATAGGTCCGAGATCGCATCGGTCAGAATTCGGTTGATCTCCTCTGGCATCGAGCGGTCACCCGAGCGAAGACCGGCCTCGACGTGGGCGACCTTGACCCCGAGTTTGGAGCAAACGAGGGCACACGCGATGGTCGAATTTACGTCACCGACGACCAGCACCCAATCCGGCTTTTCACGCAAGATAACGGGCTCAAACTCGGTCATTATCTTCGCTGTCTGCACCGCGTGCGAACCCGAACCGACGCCGAGATAAACATCCGGTTTCGGCATCCCGAGATCGTCAAAAAACGCATCCGACATCGCCGCGTCGTAATGCTGGCCCGTATGCACGATAAGCGGCGCAAATTCCTCCGGCCGCCGCTTCATCTTGGCATAGATCGGCGCAACCTTCATAAAATTAGGCCGGGCGCCGACGATGTTGAGGACCTTTAACATTAGAGTCGGACGATGCGGGCCTTGCTCCCGTTCCTGGTCTCGGCCGAGAGCGCGTTTCTCGTGTCGACGATCAGGCTTGCGAGTTCGCAGACGCGGCTGTAATCGACGGTCGAGTGCTCGGTGCAGATGACGACGCAATCGGAATTCGCGATCAGTTCATCGGTCAGCTCATTGT
>JAKOVX010000037.1 GCA_029781855.1 Acidobacteriota bacterium
AGAGGAGATCCTCGATCTTGCTCAATATCTGAACCGCGACGTTTTTATCATCGGCGGGGCAAAGGTCTACGCCGAATTCGCCGATGTCATCGAAAAATGGATCGTGACCTATGTTCCGGACGAGGCAACGGACGCGGACACATTCATGCCGCGCGATTTCCTGGCCGGATTCGAGGAGGTCGAGTCCAGGGACCTCGGCGACGGCATTCACGTCAAGATCCTTGGAAAAAAGTGAGATTGGTGTAAAATCATCGCAAATACCACCGAAGGAGAATTACCTTATGATGGGCGGACGAACCTGGGACGAATGGATCGATGAATATTCCGAGAGCCATCAGAATCCGATCAACCAATTGACGCATAAATTCGGCATACCGATGATCGCCCTTTCGGTACTGATGGTGCCGCTGTGCTTTTTCGTTGCCGGGGCGTGGCGAATCTCGCTCGGGTTGTTCGTCGTCGGGTGGATACTGCAATTCATCGGGCATTATTTCGAGGGTAAACCGCCCGAATTTCTCAAAGATTATCGCTTTCTGTTCGTAGGCCTCCGCTGGTGGATGAAGAAGACGTTCGGATGAACTGGCGTTTTTTGTTCGTTCGGCATCTCGTAAAAAGACCTTGAAAAAACCATTGATCCTCGCACTCGATATCGGCACGTCGAGCGTCCGCGCGTCTCTTTACAACGAGTCGGCAGAACCTGTGCGCGGAGCGTCCGTCAAGGTCGAGCATTCGCTGGTCGTCTCCGGCTCGGGCGTTGCCGAGATCGACGCCGACGGATGCTTGGCACAGTTGATCGAGGCGATCGATCAACTTGGCGAAAAACTAGCCAAACGGCCGCACCCGATCTCGCACGTTGCGACGAGCTGTTTCTGGCACAGCCTCGTCGGCATCGATGCGAACGGAAAGCCCACGACCAAAGTGTTCAGCTGGGCCGACACCCGCAGCCGCAAATACACCGAAGTTCTCAGAAAGAAATTCGACGAGGCTACCGTCCACAACCGGACCGGTGCGCGGTTTCATTCGAGCTTTTGGCCGGCAAAACTGCTCTGGCTCAGACACGAGCGGCCCGACGCCTGGGCGACGACCGCACGCTGGCTGTCGTTCAGCGACTACGCCGCGATGAAGCTCGTTGGCGACGCGGGAACCAGCGTTTCGATCGCGTCCGGAACGGGGATCTTCGACCAGCGAAAATGCGATTGGGATGACGAACTCCTCCGCTACCTCAAGGTCACCCGCGAAAAGCTGCCCGTTATTCCCGAAGCAGACGACGAACCGCGCAAACTCAGCAACAAATTCGCCAAACGCTGGCCGTGGCTGGCCGATTCCTTATGGTTTCCCGCGATCGCCGACGGCGCGGCCGACAATCTTGGCTCGGGCTGCATATCGCGAACGAAAGCGGCACTTATGATCGGCACCTCCGGCGCGATGCGCGTCGCTTACGAGGGCGAGCCGCCTGCGGCGATTCCGAGCGGCCTCTGGAGTTACCGCATTGACCGTGAAAAAGTGATCATCGGCGGGGCATTGTCCGACGGCGGCAACCTGTACGCCTGGATGAAAAAAAACCTCGATCTGCCGAAGGATGCGGAGGAGCAGATCGCAAAACGCCCGCTTGGCGCTCACGGGGTCACCGTTTCGCCGTACTTTCACGGCGAACGCAGCACGCTCTATCGCGAAGACGCCCGCGGAGCGATCGACTGCCTTACGGCTTCGAACGACGCGATCGACATCCTGCAGGCCGCAATGGAGGGCGTCGCGTACCGTTTTGCCGAGATCCTGAAACAGCTAAACTCGGTCGTTAAGGTCAGGGAGATCGTCGCTTCCGGCGGTGCGCTTCGCGATTCGCCCGTCTGGACGCGGATGATCTCCGACATCCTCGGCCGCAACCTGACGATGAATACCGCCCGCGAATCATCTTCTCGCGGCGCCGTTTTGCTTGCACTCGAAAGTATAGGCAAAATAGACAAAATCGGATAACGGTAATTTGTAACCGCCAAATATTGACAAAAATTGCCAAAATCATAGAATGATTGTGGAAGGAGTTAATGATTATGGCGACTACAACAATGAATATTTCCCTGCCGGTCTCGATGAAATCATTTATCGACGAGAGGCTCTCCGGCGAAGGGTACGGGACAGCCAGCGAATACATTCGTGAATTGATCCGGGCCGATCAGAAACGACAGGAAAGTCTAAAGCTCGAAAGGCTCCTTTTGGAGCGACTACAGTCGGGAACCGAAGTGGAATTTAGTATCGCCGAAGTCAAGGCGGAGCTTGCAAAAAGGCAGAAAATGAAAAAATGACGGTTACCTACGGCGAAGGTGTCTTCGAAGAACTCGTCAATTTGTCATTTTATCTCGCTGAGAACGACGAGCTGGTCGCTCAAACATTCTTGAATGCATGCGACGATACATTTCAATTTCTCGCGGCCAACCGACTAATAGGAAGTCAACGCGAATTTGATTGCGAGGAGCTATCCGATGTGAGAATGTGGCGGGTAAAAGGTTTTGAAAAATACCTGATCTTTTATGTTCCGACCGATCGCGGGATCCGAATTTTACACATTCTGCACAGCTCTACGGACTATAATCGGGCATTTGAAAATGATTGACCCATTGGCCGTTGTTTGAACCTCGTTTTCGTCCCGTTTTGCTTGCACTCGAAAGTATTGGCAAAATAGATAATATTGAACATAATTAGACCTTATTTGACGGTACCTGGCTGGCATTCGAGCATGATCGATTCGAGAAAATCCTTTCGGAAATCGCTGTTTGTGAGCGTCATATTCGCGTGTTGTTTATCTGACATCAACGTTGCACAGGTCGCCAAAGCTGAATGTCCCAAAGTTGAGATCATTTCGCCGAACCGTTTGTTTAATGCGAAAGAAAGATCGATCGTGAATGCACAAATAACCGGGATGCTGCCCGAAAAGGCGTCATTGACGTGGGGAACGTCTGTCGGGAAATTAGTTTCCGAGAACGGAACTCGGCAGATCGAACTTTATTTTGACAAAGCCGATCAGGCACGAAACGTGAGCGTTTTTCTTAGAATTGACGGTCTCCCTGATGCATGTGCGAACACATATTCCGATATGTTTGCGGTAGCGGCAATACCCGAAGCAGAACCCTTTGACCGTTTTGTCGATTCTAGCCCGAACGAAGTAAAGTCCCACATCGACAATTTTTATGTTGCGATCAACGATAGTCCGCAATATCTCGGACTCATCGAAGTCTATTTCAACAAGAACGACTCAGATGCAAGAAAGCTACGTTCACTAGGGAAGGTATTTCAGGCTATTAAGTTCAGAAATTACGACGTTTCGAAGGTGCAGTTTTTGGTTAGAGAAACTGCCGGTAAAACCAGATTTGTGTTATGGCTGGTTCATCCTGAAGGCGAATTGCCCGTCGACCATGAAAAGACCGAACTTATTAAGGGCGAAGACTTGATGAAAGATCCTCGAAAAGCTCTTATTAAGAGCAATTGTAAGTGCTAGCATAAATTACAAATGACCAATTCAAACAACATCGACCAACTCTGTATCAACACCATCCGCATGCTCTCGCTCGACGCGATCGAGAAGGCGAATTCCGGGCATCCGGGGCTGCCGCTTGGGATGGCACCGGCGGCGTATGTGCTGTGGACCAAATTCCTGCGGCACAACCCGAAAAATCCGAAATGGTTCGGCCGCGACCGCTTTTTGCTGTCGGCCGGGCACGGGTCGATGCTTATCTACAGCCTGCTGCATTTGACGGGCTACGACCTCTCGCTTGATGAGATCAAACGGTTCCGCCAGCTGCATTCGAAAACTCCTGGCCACCCGGAGAACGTTCTGACGCCCGGCGTCGAGATCACGACGGGGCCGCTCGGACAGGGTTTTGCGAATGGCGTCGGGATGGGCATTGCACAGGCCCATCTCGCGGCAAGATTTAACACGAAGTCCGCGAAGGTCGTCGACAACTTTATTTACTGCATCTGTTCGGACGGTGACCTGATGGAGGGCGTTTCGTACGAAGCCGCTTCGCTCGCCGGCCATCTGCAGCTCGGCAACCTGATCTACCTGTACGACGACAACCAGATCACGATCGACGGTTCGACCGACCTGGCGTTCACCGAGGACCGCACGAAGCGGTTCGAGGCGGCCGGCTGGCACGTTTCGGAGGTCCAGGACGGCAACGACCTGAAATCGATCGAACGAGCGATCAAGGACGCGCAAAAGGTCAAGAATAAACCGTCTCTGATCCGCGTCCACACGATCATCGGGTTCGGCATGCCGAAGCAGGGCACGAACAAGGCCCACTCCGACGCTCCCGGAGCCGAGGCGGTAAAGGAGACCAAGCGAAATCTCGGCTGGCCCGAAGACAAGCAGTTCTTCATACCGAAAGAGATCCTTTCGCACTTCCGATCCGCGGTCAAGAATGGCGCAAAACTCGAAAAGGATTGGAACGACGCTGTCAAGAAATACGAAAAGGCCGAACCCGAACTCGGCGCCGCGTTCGCGGCGATACGCAGCGGCTCGCTGCCCGACGGCTGGGAAAAGTCGCTCCCCAAATTCGACGGCGTCGAGGCAAAAGCCACACGTGCCTACAGCGGGGAGGTCATCAACGCTATCGCCGACGCCCTGCCGTCGCTCGTCGGCGGCTCGGCCGACCTCAAACCGTCGAACAATACGTATATCAATTCGTCGGCTGACATTCAGCCCGGAGCGTACCAAAACCGCAACATCCATTACGGCATCCGCGAACACGCGATGGCCGCGGCGATGAACGGCATGGCGCTGTTCGGCAGCGTGATACCGTTCGGCGGGACGTTCCAGACGTTTTCGGATTATATGCGGCCGGCGATCCGCCTTGCGGCTCTGTCACATATCCAAACGATATTTGTCTTCACGCACGATTCGATCGGGCTGGGCGAAGACGGCCCGACGCACCAATCGGTCGAACACCTCGCCGCGATGCGTGCTATCCCGAATCTTGCGGTCATTCGTCCGTGCGATGCCCACGAGACCCGCGAAGCGTGGCGTGCGGCGGTCAAGAGGCAGCACGCGCCGACCGCATTGTCATTCTCGCGGCAAAAGGTCGCACTGATCGACCGTAAAAGGTACGCCGACGCAAAGGGCCTGCACAAAGGTGCCTATATCCTCGCCGAGGCGGAGACCAAGGCCGGCAAAGCCACCGCGCCGAAACTGATCATTATCGCCACCGGCTCCGAGGTCGGCCTGGCGATGCAGGCACGCGAGCAGCTCAACGCCGCGGGTACGCCGACCCGAGTAGTCTCGATGCCGTGCTGGGAATTCTTCGACGCGCAACCCCAGAAATACCGCGACGAGGTCCTGCCGCCCAAGGTCACCGCCCGCCTCGCCGTCGAAGCCGGCGTCTCACTCGGCTGGCATAAGTACGTCGGCGACCACGGCGACATCCTCGCCGTCGACAAATTCGGCGCCTCGGCCCCGGCGGAGGACGTGTTCCGCGAATACGGGTTTACGGTTGAGAATGTGATCAAACAGGCCGTCAAATTGCTCTAGGCCCGGA
Source organism: Acidobacteriota bacterium (assembly GCA_029781855.1). Classification (GTDB taxonomy): domain Bacteria; phylum Acidobacteriota; class Blastocatellia; order Pyrinomonadales; family Pyrinomonadaceae; genus OLB17. The sequence continues at coordinate 5,526 of JAKOVX010000037.1, forward strand.
TGATCGTCGATTTTCACCTGCATTTGGTTTAAACTTTAGGTATGCATAGAAAATTGTTCTTTTGCCTGTCAGTGACGCTGTTCCTGACCGTTGGAGCTTGTCTTGCGGTCGCTCAGAAGCCTGCGAAATTCAACTACGCTGCCCAAAAAACGCTCATTCCTGCGGAACTAGGGCGTATTTATCTCGGCATGCCGTTCGACCGTTTTGCAAAAGCCGTGGATCTAAGCAAAGCCGAGGTTGGCGACACCCGGTTTGACTGGCTCGAACTGACGATCCCGGTGGCAAAGGGAAATATCGAGAGCGTTACCGTGCGCATCCACGGCCTCAGGCAAGAGGACAAAGCGAAGATCCTCAAACACGAGTCGGTAACGAAAAAGGACGATCAGGGCTATTCATACGAGACGGAGACCGACCGGCTGATGACCGATAAGATACCGTCTAAAGGATTTGTTTACGCGATGTACGTCGGTTTCAAGAAGGATTTTGACCTCAAGAGTTACGTCATCAAAAAATACGGCAAGGGCGAGGTCCGAAAGCCCGATGACCCGTATCACATCTACGATATCCAGTGGACAAAAAAGACAAGCGACGGCCTTGTCTGGCTCATACGTTGCTTTTTCGAAGGAGACAGCAAGAGTCTCCAACTGCTCGGCAGGATCGACGGAACGGAATGGGACCCGAACAGCTAATTTGCGAATAAGACGAGTTTCGCAGAAGGTTTGATTTCAGTATTCCAACCTATTACCTTTATCCCGAACCGTTACCCATCCGATTCGTGCTGGTCCTGCTAATTCGTCTCCTTTATACTCGATCCACATCACACGCTTCATTGTATTCTCCGGCGATTTGCTCAGCGGTCGTAGACCTCTCTCCGATGTCCAACCTTAACGACCACGACGACGAGTTGCTCATCCTCGATTGCATAAATGATCCGGTAATTTCCTTGCCTAATTCGATATCGGTCGGGCTGGCCCGATAATTTTTGACAACCTACGGGCCTCGGTTCGTCGGCCAGCGCTTTTACTCGTGACAAGATTCGCTTAGTATCTCTCGCAGGGATAACCTTCAGGCATTTATAAAATGTTTCAGTGAAGAAAAGCTTATATTTTGCCATCAGCCTTTAATTTTGCGAGTAATTCCTCATATGTCATCAGCGGGTCCGACGCTGTTTCGTCAAAAGCCGCGAGGTCTTCTTCATCCTCGCTAAGCATCGCTCGCAGCGAATCGTTCACAACATCAGAGATCGACTGATTTGTATTGACTGCCTTCAGACGGACAGCACGGTGGAGGTCTGGGTCAAAATAAATAGTTGCTCTTTTTGATATTACGCTCATACTAAGATAATAGACTGATAACGTTATAACGTCAAGACGTTTTAATTCCAGTCCGAAATGATGGGCGATCGATGATATTCTATCTTTATGAAACAGATCTTGCTCGAACAATTCACCGCCTGTTACGACAAAAACGCCTGGTTCGTGGCGCTAAAGAATACGCTCGATGCTCTTAACGCGGACGAGGCGGCGTGGAAACCGGCGGGCGCTGACAACTCGATATGGGAGATCGTCAGCCACCTGAATTATTACAATTACGCTTATCTGGAGCGATTCAAGGGAGTCGACTATAAATATCCGGCGGCGGACAACGACGCGACGTTTGTGGCCGGCGAAGCTACGAACGAAGCCTGGAAAGCAGAGATCGCGAAACTCGATTCCATTTTGACCGAGTTTCGCGACTTGATATCCGCGGCTGATGAGACCAAATTTGGCGAGCCTGTGTCGGCGTCCAACCCCGCGTCCTGGGCGACGCTGATCTCAAATATCAACGCCCACAATGCCCATCACGGCGGACAGATCGTCCTGCTCCGCAAGCTGCAGGGCAGTTGGGACCGAACTAAGGGCGTCGGTTAGTTGCCGCAGTCGGAGTGTTTCCAGCTGACCAGTTTCATATTCGAATACTGGTCCATCGTGACGACCGCCTGGATGACAGGCTTCTCGTCGCCTTCGGTAACCTGCATACAAACGCGGTAGGTCATCTCGAACTTACCTTTTTCTTCCGCTTTTAAGATCTTGGCCACCTTATGCTCGATCTTGGTGTCCTCTGAGTGCTTCTTGACGGCAAAATCAGCGGCCAGGCCGATTCCCGGATCATCGTTCGCGACCTTCTCGAAGCCGTCGCCTTTGGGAGCGACGCATTTTGCTGCGGCCCAGCTCACCAATTTGAGGTTGGAATACTGGTCCATCGTCACGTAGGCCCGAGCAGACGAAGCTTTGCCGTTCGTTGTGACGTTCATGCAAAGCTTGAAATTTCTGGCTCCCAGCACCGGTTCCTGATCCTCGGCATTGACGATCTTGACGAGCTCTACGGTCTTCTTTGTCTTATCAGACCGTGTCTTCACCGCGAAATCCGCGGCTAACCCCACACCGGCATTTTCCGGGTCGGTAGGCTTGTATTTGCCGGTTTTCTGGGCAATACCGGAGATCGACAGGGCCAGGATAACTACTGCGAGCGAAAAGGCAAGTTTCATGCGATTTTTCATATATTTTACCGTCTCAGCGGACGTGAGCGTTGGTTGATTTTCCGCTGAAGAGGGTTGCTTGTCAATGTATTCGGGAGCGGCTCTCTCAGGCGATCTTAAAGATCTCGCGGTAGCCGCCGTCCACGAGGTCCATATACCCGGCCATCGCCGCCTGCACGTCCTCACGGGAACCGTATTCCTGCATGCTCTCGGCAAATTTGGTCATGTCATCGACCTCGTTCTCGATCACGACCGTCCAGAACGAGGCAACCTCGTCGACCAGCACGCGCTGATTATTTACCGCTCCGGCGGCTACCATCAGATCGTTTACTTTCTTTACCTTTTCGATAAGGGTTTTTGCTTTCCCCGGCTTGCATTTAAATACGTTACGAACTACGAACATACGACTCCTCCTTTGTTAAGATTTGCGCTATCGTAGCACACCGTTCGCGAAATGGAGCAGTTAATTTTCAAGGGCGATTTCGCGCTTTTCGCCGGCCCAAAAGTCGAATAAACGCGCCGGCATAATGCGAAGCTCTAACGCGTACGTCGGGATCGTCGTGCAGCGATTGTTCGCCCGGCGAATCGCTTAGACCAAATTAATTTAGACCGACTTGAAAGGTCCCCGAGGTGTGCAACATTGTGCTATCATTGAAATACAAGGCCATGTCCTGAAATAGGACGACACAGTCAGCCTATGGATCTTTGATAATTCGAATCGGGCCGGGACGTCTCTCGTCCTCAAATAGGTTTTCGCGACCCCAAAAAAGCACTTTGAAATATTTTTTTAAAAAACCGCGAAAAATGAGGGAATTTGTGGCGTAACTATTGCAAACACAGATAGTTATTTGTCCCACTGGCCAGCGGGACAAGCGTGGGACAAGCGGGACGACCCGGGACAGTCGATCGCTTCCATTTTGCGTCAAACGGCGGCCCATCGTAGGACAATAGGCGATTTGGTATATTATTGAGCAGATGAGTGTTTACGAGGAACTTACCGATTCACAACAGTTTGCCTGCCGGGTGATCGCCGACCATTCGCGTTCGACGGCGTTCGCGATCGCCGACGGTATCCTGCCCGGCAACGAAGGCCGCAATTACGTCCTGCGCAAGATAATGCGGCGGGCCATTTACCACGGCCGCGAGCACCTTGGGCTGACCGAGCCGTTCTTTTACAAGGTCTGCGATCTCGTCGTCAGCGAGATGAGCGGGGCGTACCCCGAGCTCGAGACGCAGCGTGATTTCATCGGCAAGATGGTCCGGCTCGAAGAGGAACGCTTCGGTGCGACCGTCACCGTCGGCCTGTCGAAGCTCAACGACCTCAACTTTTCGGCGGCGACCGCGACCGGCGAGCAGCTATTCCTCGACATCGCGAAACTCTATGACACGTTCGGCACACCGCGTGACCTGATCCGCGTGTTTCTCGAGGAAAAGGGAATCGAGATCGCGGAGGACGAATACAACGAGCGGTTTGACGCCGCGCTGCAGAAGCTGCAGCAGCAGTCGGATGTCGGTCATACCTCGCGAAAATCACAGGTTTCGCCGGTCTATGCCGAGATCCTGGAAAAGGTCGGTGCCAACAAGTTTCACGGCTATGACGCTACGCAGATCTCGGATGCCCGCGTCGTCGCGATACTGGACGGCGACACGCAGTTGGAAGAGCTTGGCGAAGGCAAACAGGGCAGCGTCGTTTTGGATCAGACTCCGTTTTATGCCGAGTCCGGAGGGCAAGTCGGCGATACGGGCGTTCTTGTCGGAACCGCCTACGGTAGTGGGCGGTTGAACGCAACCAGCTCGCAACCTGATGTTAAACCACCCGCTACCGCAGGTGGTTCTGACTTTCGCGCGACGGTTTCCGACACATATTCGCCGGTTCAGGGGTTGATCATCCATAAGGTCACGGTCAATAAAGGTTCGGTCAAGGTCGGTGACACGGTCACCGCATCGGTCGACGTCGAGAAACGCGACGCCACGCGACGCAATCATACCGCGACGCATCTCGTTCACGCAGCGCTTCGCGAGGTGCTCGGGACACACGTCAAACAGGCTGGTTCGGTCGTCGCTCCTAATTATCTACGGTTCGATTTCACGCACTATCAGCCGATGACCGACGCCGAGGTCCGCGAGATCGAGGACCTGGTCAACCGTTACATCCTAAAGAACGAGCCGGTCAATACCGACGTTATGAACATCGAGGACGCGATGCGTGCCGGTGCGATGGCGCTGTTCGGTGAAAAGTACGGCACCGACGTTCGCGTACTGAGTGTCGGCGGCGGTGAATTTTCACGCGAACTGTGCGGTGGTACGCACGTTCGCGCGACCGGCGATATCGGATCGTTCAAGATAACCGCGGACGAAGCGATCGCCTCGGGCGTTCGGCGCATCCGCGCCATTACAGGCGTTGACGCGTTCGAACGGTTCCGCGAGGATGAAATTCTCATCGATCGCAGTCTAGGCGAATTGAACACCCAGCGTGACAACCTGCCGAACGCTATCGCTCGGCTGCAGGAGGAACTTAAACGCACCCGCAAGGAAATGGACGACCTGAAACTCAAGATCGCGACCGGCTCGATCGGCAGTGAAGGGTCGGCAAATGGCGACGATGCACGGGACATCGCCGGCATCAAGGTTTTGGGCAAGATCGTCGACGGCCTTGACGGCAACGGCACGCGGCAACTTTCCGACACGCTTCTGGCGAGGCTCGGATCGGGCGTCGTTGTCCTCGGACGCAAGGACGAAGGCAAGGTCGGAATCATCGTTCGCGTTTCCGACGACCTGACCGGCCGTGTGAAAGCCGGCGACGTGATTCGCGAAATAGCCCCGATCGTCGGCGGCCGCGGCGGAGGCAAACCCGACATGGCCGAAGGCGGCGGAACTGATCCGGACAAACTGTCCGAAGCGATCGATGCCGCGTATGGTGTCATAGAGAGAATGCTTACCTGACAAGCGGGCAAATTACCTATCAAATTTATGAGATCTTTTACTAGGGGAGCTGCTCTGGTCGTTCTTAGCAGTTGTTTGTGGATATCGATGTACGCTCAAAGCGCGGCACCGACGCCTACGCCAAAACGGGTCGAGGACATGACCGACGAAGAGGCGATAAACGCGACGGATGAGGTGTACAAAAAGAAGGTGGAACAAGCGGCTAAACTGCTCGCTCAGGCAAACGCACTCATCGCTCAGGGAAAGGACCGCGAGGCAATTCCGCTCCTAAATCAAGCCCGTGAGCTCAACTCAAACGACACGCGCATTTTGGCGGCGGGAGCGATCGCGTTACTGCACCTTGGCGACCTTGCAAATGCCGAGGCTGCGGCAAGGGCAGGAGTCAATTCGTTCTTCAAGAGCCCCGAGATCTTCGACGCTCTCGGGCAGGTGCAAGTCGCCAAAAAGGAGTTTCCGGCGGCAATAGAGAGCTTTGGAAAGTCGCTCGATATCGAGGATACGAACGCAACGGTTTATTACCATCGGGGCATTGCGAAAGCATCGAGCAATGACAACGCGGGTGCGCTCGCCGATTACACAAAGGCCATACAGCTCGACCCGAAACTGGATGACGCGTATTTCAAACGCGGGTATTTATATATTTTCGTTCTCGACCAGCCGGCAAAGGGCATCGCCGATCTCGACAGCTTTCTCGCTCGCTACCCCAACTATAGTTACGCGTATTCCAACCGGGCGTCGGGCTACTTCAACCTGAAGCAGTTCGACAAGTCTCTTGCCGACAACACCAAAGCCATTTCTCTTTTGGACAAGAATAAGTTCGCCTTCGCCAACCGCGGCTTGACCTATGTTCAACTGGGCAAATACGACCTCGCCCGAACCGACTATGCGAAGGCTCTGGAGCTCGACCCGAACTTTCAGCTCGTCAAAGACCGCCTTGCCGATCTTGATAAACAAAATGCGGGGTCCGACGCCGCGAAAAAGGCCGATTTTGATCGAGCACTTCGCGCTACGATGGACACGCCGAATGTTCTGACCCCGGAATTTGCAGCCGAGATCAAGAAGGGCCAGCAGGCGAATCTGGGCGACAAGAACGGCCTCGGCACGACCATTCGCGGTGATCGCCTTAAGCTCGCGTATGACCTCAAGATCAACGGACTTCTTGTTGAGTCGAAACTGTCGACCGACGCGATGGGGAAATTTACGGCCGCAGAACTGAGTTCGGCTGCATCATGCACCGAAATGGAGCACGGTTACGACATCAATAACCAACTCAACGATCTGATCCTAAAGAAACGGGCAGATGCTTACGGACATTGGTTCGATCTGACCGAAACCGAGACCAAGGATCTCGAGACCGGCATCTCAGGACAGGCAAAAGTGCTCGACACGTATCGCTTGCAGTTGAAGAAATCGTGCGGCAAGACGGTGTCGGCCACGACGAGTGCCGACTTGCCGGGTGAAACCGCGGAACGCCGCATTCGCTGGCTCAATCTGCATAAGCGTTATAATGAGGCGCTCCGATCGGCGAATGAAGCCCTTGCCGCAAACCCAACGGACGAGGCAGTGCTGCAGCAGCGGGCCGAGACATACGGCTTTTTGCGTAAGTTCGATCTCGAGAAAAAGGACGTCGATACGCTCTTTACCTTGTCGAGGGCCGCCCGAAACTACATGGCACGTGCCGATTGGGAAAGGATCCAAAAAATGTACCCCGAGGCAAAGGCGGACTATGAAAAGGCTCTCAGTCTCGCACCTGTAGACGCCGACATCATTGCCAGCTACGGCATCTTTTTGATACTTCAAAACGATCAGAATGGTGCTTTGGCACAATATGACCGGGCTCTGTCGATAGACCCGCAAAACGCCATTGCCCTCAGCAACCGCCCGAACCTGTATCTGAATTATTTCGCCCGGCCGGCCGATGCGGTCACTGACCTGAATGCTGCGATAAAACTGATGCCGTCCAGCGAAGAGCTCTACTACAATCGCGGCATGGCGTATTATCAGCTCGGAAAATACGACGAAGCTCTTGCAGATTTTCAGAAAGCTTTCGAGATCGAACCAAAATATCGGGATGCCATCAGTAATGTTGGTGTGATATTCGCAAAGAAGGGCCTGCTCGAAAACGCAATGTACGCGTATATGCAGGCTTTGAATATCGATCCTGATTACGAGATCGCCCAAAACAATCTGACAGGGATAGTCGCACGCATCAAGACCGCTCTGGCATCGGGAGCTCTCAAATTCTCGAAGCAAGGATTTACAAACTATTACACCGCCAGATCAAAGGTCTATGGGAAAATAGTTACAAAGAGCGACATGGCAGCGAATGATGAGCTCAATCGTCGGTCGGACACATTGCATTGTTCAATTTTGCTTGACGCATATAAGGCTCACTACAGATTCGACAGCTTTCTACGCAGCTTGACGGACGACTACAACCTTGGCAATACGACCTATTCGACCGAAGATGTGAAGCTCCTTCCCGAGACGATCCGGGTGAATAAGCAAAATATGTCGAGATGGTTCGACACGATGCACAACTCAGGATGTATCGTGTACGCCTTCGATCCGGAATTTCAGTAGTTCAGGGTGAATTATGCCGCGACGGTTTGCTTAATTCGAATTTTTTCCGACGTACGTAAAAATATGAAACAATGACTGTCATGGCCGACGAATTGATCTCGATCGACCCGGCGACGGGAGAGGAACTTGGCCGTGTGGCCGTTGCCAGCCAGCAGCAAACGGCGGACGCGGTAGGACGCGGACGGAGCGCCTTTCAAACTTGGAGATCCACGGATTTCGCTGAGCGAAAGCGTCTCGTCATGGCGGCCCGCGAGGTGATCCTCGCTGAGATGGATGAGATCGCCTCACTTATCTCGCGGGAGTCCGGCAAGCCCGTCGCCGAGGCACTCTCGATGGAGATCGCGCCGGTGCTCGACCTGATGCAGTACTTTGCGCGGAACGCAGAAAAGCTGCTCCGGCCGCGAAAGATCGGCATCGGCCTTTACGCTCTGCTCGGCCGCTCGTCGCGGATCGTCTATCACCCGCTCGGCGTCGTCGGCATCATTCCGGCGTGGAATTATCCTTTCTCGATCCCGCTTGGCGAGGCCGTGATGGCATTGATGGCAGGAAACACGGCCGTGATCAAACCGTCGGAGCTAACTCCGATGGTCGGGCTCAAGATCGGCGAGATATTTGAAAAGGCAGGTTTCCCCGAAAATGCGGTTCAGATCGTCACCGGCGACGGTTCGACCGGCGCGGCTCTGGTCGAAGCCGCTCCCGACAAGATAATGTTTACCGGCTCGGTCGCGACCGGCAAGAAGATCGCGGCCGCGGCGGCAAAGAACCTGACATCCTGCGTGTTTGAACTCGGCGGCAAGGACCCGATGATCGTTTTCGCCGATGCCAACCTCGAACTCGCCGCCGGAGCCGCCGTTTGGGGAGCATTTTGCAACTCCGGCCAGTCTTGCTCATCGGTCGAGCGGCTGTACGTCGAGGAAAGCGTCGCCGATGCCCTTACCCGCAAGATCGTCGAAAAGACAAAGCAGCTAAAGCAGGGAGCCGGCGACCGCGACGACGTATCCATTGGGGCGATGTCCTCCGAACGGCAGCTGAAGATAGTCTATGACCACGTCGAGGATTTTCGGGCCGCGGGAGCGACTATCGAGACCGGCGGCGAAATAATGGTTCCCGGCT
>JAKOVX010000060.1 GCA_029781855.1 Acidobacteriota bacterium
CGGAGCGGGCGTCAACCTGGGTGTGGCTGCCGACACACATGTTTAGCTTGAAGTCTTCGTAGAGTCCCTTGTCACACGACGGGATCCGCTCCCAGACTTTACAAGGACGGTGTCCTTCCGCACCGCATTTTCGTTGAGCGATTGCCGATGCCGGCGTAAGCAAGATGAACGACAGCAAAAATAAGCTCGGAACAATGCCAAAAACCACCGACATCCATTTTGTCTTTCTAAGCGCACAAAGTTCGGGCCCATTTGGGTGGACCGCAAACCGCTGACTTGCTCTGATCATTTTTACCTCCGTCTATGGGTCAGATCGAAGCATCCGTTTCGCCGGCATCTGAGGCGACGAATACTACGCAATGCCATCGATCCCTACGATTTTGGGAACCACGGTTTTTCGTATCAAACAAAAAATACCACGGCGTCGATCGACCCGACAAGAAATCTTCTTCTGATGCGATCATCGCTTTTCGGATAGGTCGCCGCCAAATCAGTTCTATCAGCGTCGGTGGTTATTTGTAAATAATCGGGTCGGCGATGCCGGCCTGGGCAAATCCTCTGAGCCTTAACGCACACGAATCGCAAGTACCGCAGGCGAGATCTTCGTTGCGGTAGCACGACCACGTCAGATGCAGCGGAGCTTTCAGTTCAATTCCCTTTTTCACGATCTCCCCTTTCGTCAGTTCGATTATCGGTGTCCGTATTTCGATGTCAGTGTCGGGTTTGGTCCCGGCATTTATGGTCTGTTGGAACGCCGCGTAAAACTCTGGCCGGCAATCCGGATAGCCGCTCGAATCCTCGGCGACCGCCCCGATATAGATCGCGTCCGCCCCAAGGACCTCGGCCCAGCTCGTCGCGATCGAAAGCATATTCGCGTTGCGAAATGGGACATAGCTGGTCGGTATCTCGTTCGATTCGAGGTCGGCCTCGGTGACGATGATGTTCTCGTCAGTCAGCGACGAACCGCCGATCTTCGCGAGGTGCTCGATGGAAATATCAAGCCTTTTATCGACGCCAAAATGGTCGGCGATATCGTTGAATGCCTTTCTTTCCCTGTTTTCTGTCCGCTGGCCGTATGAAACGTGAAGAAAGCCGAGCTCACAGGATTCGGAGGCCGCGATCGCCGCGGTCACGCACGAATCCATCCCACCGGAAACGAGAACGATTGAAATTTGACTAGACTCCGCGTGCATCGTCCCCCCAAATGTATTTATGCAGCTGCAAATTAAGCCGCACCGGCAATCCGCTTTGTGCAACGGCCTCGGCTATTTCAGCCAAACTTTCGACGCCGTGAACAGGCGAGATCAGGACATCTTTTGTCCTTTTCGAAAGGTCATATTTTTCAATAATTCCCTTCGTGTACTCCCAATCCGACATTTCGGCGATCACAAATTTCACCTCGTCCATGTGGGGCCTTAGCCGCTCCAGGTTTGGCCAATAATTTCGCTTGGCCTCGCCGGATGCCGGGCATTTTACGTCAAGTATGATCGTCGCACGCGGGTCAACATTCTTCGTCGAAACGTAGCCGCCGGTCTCGATCAGCACTTCGAAACCGCGATCGCAGAGCTCGGTGACGAAAGGAAGCACGTTCTTTTGGGCAAGCGGTTCGCCGCCGGTGACTTCGACAAGGTTGCAGCCGAATTCGTCGAGCTTTGCAAATATCTCCTCGAACGACATACGCTCGCCGCCTGTGAATGTGTACTCGCTATCGCACCAAACGCACCGCATCGGACACCCCGTCAGTCGTACAAACGAACACGGCCGCCCGGCATGCGACGACTCGCCCTGGATAGAAAGGAATATTTCGGTAATACGGAGCGAATTATCGTAGTTCGGCGTCTTATTCAAACTTAAATGACCTCGATATCTTTGCCGCGACAGGATCCCATGTGGCTTTTTCGGCTTTGTTATATTGAATCACAAAGGTGGCGAAAGTAGCACCGGCGTCACCGTCCGTGCCTGATAGGATCGTCTTTTGATAATAGATCTTGCCGTCCTTCGTGCCCGAAATGACGTAGCTGGCAGTCAAAAGTGTCTTGTAAGTGACGCCCGACCCACGTTCTTTCAGATCGCTCAAATATGACTTCTTCAGCGTGTCAAACAACGCGTTGTATTGACCCCACACACGCAGTTCGGCGTCTCCGCGTTTTGCTTTGAAGACACGTCCGTCGCCATTCTGGGCCTCGTCCTGCGGCACCAGAAGATCGGCTGGATAATCGATTGAGTAGGCAAACCGTGCGTTTGAATATGTCTGATACTTAGTCTGTCCCAAAGCGGAACCAGCTAATATAGCGGCCGCAATCGCCACGATCACTATCGATATTCTTCGCATAATCGTTAAAATAGTCCGAACCATCCGTAATAATTCATTATCTCGCCTAATCCAAACGAAGCAAGATTGGCAATGACGATCGCCACGAGTGAACGGATCCAGTCGCCTGTGCCGAGGTCGATCTTGCCGCGATAAGCGAACCAGAACAAGAGGCACTCGGCGACCGGAGCGAACGTCTCCGCAACGGCCAGATACAACGTTCTCGACTGGTCCAAAAAGATCGCCGGCAGCACCAACACGACGATCGGATAGGTGCACGCCGTCAACCACGCTCCGCACCATAATTTTTGCCGGAACGAGACCTTCGGCGACAGGCCGACGAGCAGCACAGGCGTCTCGATCGCGATGGTGAAAAGATAGCCTATCGGCAGGAACGTCCAGAGGTCGCGGAGCGGCAGGCTCTGCGACGTGCGCACAATGTCTACGTCGTCGAATAGGTACATCGATTGGTTCGGAACCGAGTGATCGTTTCGGGTAAGATCCGTTAACTCGCGACCGTCTCTCTCACAGCATTTTTATCAGGAACGGAAATTCCGCCAAGACGTGCCCGATCGCGAAAGCGAAATAAACATCGCGGGTCGTTGTGTAGTCGACGGCGAATCCACCCCACAGTAAAAGAACGATCAGTAGGCCCACCGCGAGCACACCGGCGACTAGCTTCGGATATCCTCGCTTATTTGCAAAAAGTGGTATCTCGCTTAGCTTCCACGGGATCGCCCTGCGGTCGATCAGCGGGATCAGAAGGATCCAGACGAAATAGTGGATCGATTCGAGAAACACGTGCGTAGCGACCAGGAAATGACTCGAGATGCCGGGCAGGATCTCACTGCCTGCGTGTTGTCCGATCCTCCAAAACAATTTAGTGTCCTCGGGCAAATTAGGCGAGGATGCGAAAGCGAACCACAAGACAACAAGGAAAACCGGGATCGACGCGAGGCAGAAGTGATACGCCCGAAGCCATTCTGGCCTTGTCCGTCGCATCTGTCGCTCGAGAAACCACATCGCGACGAACGGATGAATGTAGACAAGTGACAAACTCCAGTATTGCGGAACTAGCCACGCCAAAGCTGCGAGAAAAAAGGCTGCCGGAAATGCCCACGACCAATCGCTCCGTGGCCGCTGTCTGCCACGTAGATAGAACATTACCGCAAGCCACAAGACAAACGTGGTGTTCCAAACGGCCGTCAGCGTCGCCCAGCCATCGAGGCTCCAGAGCCAGTTCCCGCTTGCGAAATACAAGGTCAAATAGGCGGCCGCCAGAATCACGACTCCGCCGATGCCGACCGAATAATAGACGCGTGAACGTCCCCAACGCAGCGGCATCCGGGCTGCAAAATAGCGAAATTCCATAAGATTATGGACTCCCGCAAATAAGAAGATCGTCGCTATCGACATTGTGAGCGGGGCCGCTCCGATCACGGCCGCCGCCAGAGCGCAGGACAAGACGAACGCGATCAAAAAGAGATGTGCGTTCGTCATTTCGAATCTGGATACTCGAATTTCCTGCATTGAAAAGCGAATAATTATTCCCCGCTCGGCGATGGTTCAGGCGTTGGATCGGGCACGATCAACTCGACTTGGTCCGTATCGCCCGTTTCAAGTTTGATCTTGCCGGACCCAAAACCGTAAGTATGCACGTATTGCGAAAACATTTTGCCGGTAATGCTGCGGGCCTCGGGCGGCGGTCCGGCATTCGCATAAACAAGGGTCGCCGCCGATACCGCGCCGATAGCAACGAAAGCTACGACAAGTGCCTTGCCCGACCTTGTCGCCGCTTTGCCGGAGCGTACGAACCAGACACCGCCAAAAACAAGTGCCAGGCTTAGGAACATTCCGCTGACGATCGTCCGGGTTCGCGTGAAAATACCGGGTGAAGTTACCGCGGCTGTGTTATCAGTATCGTCATCGAGCTGTTCGAGTTCAGCCCGAAGCTTCTTGACCTGCGATTTTGGAATTATCAACCGAGCCTCTTTGGCGTTACGATCGAGTCGGATGTACATCATCGAATTGATCTGTTTCCCGGGTTTCGGCGACTTGCTGGGCTCAGGCCTCGCAATATCGGCAAACGCCGCGGCGGATACAAGAAGTAGAAGAGCGGTCAGGCTTACTAGTCGTTTCATCGTTTTTCTCCTGGGGTTAGTACGAAATTTTCAAAATTATATCAGCGATGTCCGACATTAGAACGAAAACGCAACGGGAAATTAGCATTTTCGATCAATTTTTACGGCAATTCTGATGCAGCTCGACCGGGTGTCTCTGACTTTGGCTACAATTTGAGCTACAATTCAGCACAACGAGGGATTTATGAGAGCACAATTAAAGAAGTTCATTGAGGCAATGGAGCCAAATTCGGTCGCGATCATTCCTGCGGCACACGAAGCGACCCGGAGCTATGACACCGAGTTCAAGTTTCATCAGGACCCGGATTTTTGGTACCTGACGGGCTTTCCCGAACCCGACGCGATCGCGGTGATCCACGCGTCGTCGAAAAAGCCCTTCACGTTGTATGTTCGCCCCCGCGACCCGGTGATGGAGACTTGGTACGGACGTCGGCAGGGTACAGAAGGTGCGGTTAAGAATTTCGGTGCCGACAGGGCTTTCTCGATCGAAAAATTCGAAGGCGATCTCGGTAAACTGCTCGATGGCCATGACAAACTGTATTACCGTTTTGCCCTCGATCGTAAACTTGACGATACGATCCTGAATTATTTGTCCAATCAGCGCCTGCGAAGGCTAAAGACCGCCTACCCGCCGCACACTATCGTCGATCCGACGATCATTACCGGCGAAATGCGTCTGCATAAATCCGCAGACGAGGTCAAGTTAATGCAGCGAGCGGCAGACATTGCGTGCGAGGCTCATATTCTCGCGATGAAGAGCGTCAAGCCTGGTATGAACGAAGGCCAGGTCGAATCGTTAATGGAGGCGCTCATGCGCGACCGCGGGGCAAACGGCGTCTCATACAATTCGATCATCGGCGGCGGCGACAATGCGACGATCCTGCATTACGTCGAGAACAATATGCCGCTCAAGGACGGCGATCTGATCCTGATCGACGCCGGAGCCGAGTACCAGGGCTACGCCTCCGACATCACACGGACCTTTCCCGTCAACGGCAAATACACTAAGGCTCAGCGTGAGGTTTACGACGTTGTTCTCGACACCCAGATCCAGTGCATCGAATACACAAAATCCGGCAATACGGTCAAAGCACGTCAGGATTTTTCGATCGAGCTTTTGACCGAAGGGATGAAAAAACTTGGCCTCCTGAAAGGTAAGACCAAGGACCTGATAAAGAAGAAATCGTACATGAAATATTACATGCACGGAGTCGGTCATTACCTCGGTCTCGATGTTCATGATGCCGGCAGGTATTTTACGGATCAGACGGCGAAAAACTCACGTCCATTCGCTCCGGGAATGGTTCTGACCGTCGAACCCGGGCTCTATATTCCTCCGGACGACAAATCAGCTCCGGCAAAGTATCGCGGTATCGGTATTCGGATCGAAGACGATGTCCTTGTCACCAAAGACGGCAACGTAAACCTGACCGCCGGCGTACCAAAAGACCCGGACGAGATAGAGTCGATCATGAACAATGGCAAATCCAAGGCCGCGTCGAGATCTGGAAAATAGATGAACCTGGAAAACATTATTCGGCACCTGCCCGAACTTTTTGGTGCACTGTTCGTGACGGTACTTTTTCTTCAGTCGAGTCTCGACAAGATATTCGACTGGAAAGGAAACATGGAATGGCTGACGGGCCATTTTTCGAAGACGTTTTTGAGTCCTTTCGTCTGGATAATGCTCGCTAAGTTGACCGTCCTCGAACTCGCGACCGGACTGCTGAATGCAGTCGGGATAGTTTATTTCGTGCTCTACGGCTCGACCATCGTCATCTTCTATGGAGCATCACTCGGGGCTTTGACGCTGATCGGCCTGTTCTTCGGTCAGCGAATAGCAAAAGATTATCCAGGCGCGGCCGTCTTGGTTCCTTATTTTCTGTTGATGATAGCGCTTGTGTATTTGACCACACCCGCGAGGTAAGGCTTCGGCCTCTAATTCTGTTCGTAATATTCCCTCCGAAAGTTCTCCCATTGAGCCTTCTGTTCAGATAGGAATTGAATGAATTCTGGCGAATTGCGGATGTTATCTAGGAGATGATCCCGATTAAAGAGAGGGTAATCTGGATAACCGGTTCCAGCGGTGCGTCGTAGCAGCCGAATAGCTTCAGCGGTCTTACCGTCAATCGCATACACGCACGCTGCGTAGTAGGTCGTGTGGTGATACGCCTCACCTTGGCGATCAGGTTCCTCCAACACCTTTTTGGTGGCGGCCTCAGCGGCATCCGCATTGCCTTTGTACGCAAGATAGATGGCCCGGTAAAGCCTCAGGAATGGGGCGTCTGGAGCCTGAGACAGCTCTTCATCTAATGACTTTCGAGCATCATCGAGTCTCCCCTTTCGCAGGTAGGCTAATGGTTCTTCAGACTGTATCCCGGGCGAGCCCTGTTTTGCCAGAATAGCGTCGGCATCGCCGCTAATACCCGGAAGAAAAACCTCTAGATCCGCGTAACTCTTGCTTGTAGGATCGGAACGAAGGCCTTCCTCGAGTTCTTGTTGTGCTTCGTCCTCCAACCCAAGGTGGGCGAGTATACCGGAATAATCCTCGATGTGGGAAAGCGGATCCATTCGTTTGGCTGTAAGCAACTCGCGAAGAGCGTCATTCACTCGGTAATTACCGGACGCTCCCCAGTAATAAAGGGATCTTACCAAATGTGTTTCAGCCAGGTTTGGATCCAGGTCTTCGGCACGTTCGACCTCTCCCATTGCGAGTTTGGCCCATTCTGGATTCTCAACATCGACAAAAATACCGGCCCAAATATATGCGTACGCAAGCTGGGCGTGGGCCAACGCATAGTTCGGGTCGGTTTCGATGGCCTTCTTAAATAGAGAGATCGTCTGCTCCAGCTGCGGCAATGCTCTTGCCTGATAACCCCGCTGGTCGAGGCTTAACATTCCCTTGAAGTAGTATTCATAAGCTAACTCATTAGCGGGATATTTATTCTGCGGAGCGCGAAGGTCCAGTTGGAAATGATTGGCGATCTTTTCCGCCACCAAATCCTGAATGGAAAATATGTCTTTCGACGGCATGTCGAAGCTGTCCGACCACATCGAGGATCCGTCGGTCGTCCTTAGCAGGTTGACGCTTACGCGTATCACCTCGCCCGACTTCTGCATCGTTCCTTCCAAGACCGCGTCCACACCCAATTCGTGTCCGGCAGTCAAGCTGTCTTTTTCCTGTTCTGCATACCGATATATTGCGCTGGTGGGTCGAACCGTAAGACGCCCCGTTCTGTTTAGTTTCCGGATAATGGCGTCGGCAGCTCCTAAGCCAAGAGCGGAGTTATTTTCACCGAGCTGTCGAAGCGGCAAAACTGCCAGTGTCTTTATCCTGTCATCGGCCGTGAAAAATCTGCCGGAGGTTAACCAGACGACGGTCATTATCACAGACAGAGCGACCAGAATTATTATCCATCTCGGCCGTTCGATCCTCACAACGGCATTGCTGCTCGTTGGAGTCTCGGGCGTATTCTCTGCGATTTCGTCCAAGTCTCCAGACATGGACTCCGACACATCAGCAATAAATCGATAACCCTGACCCTGGACGGTAGCAATATATTTATGTTCTCGGCCGGTATCTGAGAGGGCTTTTCGTAGGGTAGAGACGCTTCTTGCAAGATTTGCTTCTTCGACAAATTCATCCGGCCAGACATTCTCGATCAGCTCTTCTTTTCTGAGCAGCCGCCCGGGATTCCGAGCCAGGACAACGAGGACGTCAAATACCTTTCCCGGAAGCGATATCTCTTCGCCATTTCGGCTCAGAGAGCGCTCTGTGGGATCAAGGGTAAAACCGTCAAAAAAGTATCGTTTTCCGTCGTCGAATGTCACAGGCGTGCGTATGTAATGGCGATTTCAAAAAAAATTCCGAAAAAACTCCGAAGAAATCAAAGACCTCGAACAGTCTCAGAAACAATAATCCGTCACGAAAGCGAATACAACGATTATAGCTCAAATTCCACGGTGTAAAAGTGGCGTTTGATCACGATTCGCCGGAAACTTGTTGGAATCCAAATAAGAATTAAGGAGTAAAAACGATGTCAAATGATCTCAAAATGGCAGCACCTTCAGCGGTGCCTTCTCGAATATCGGCCCGCCCAATATTTTTGATGGGCTCAATAATTGCATTCCTAATAGGCATAGCCGCACTTCCGGCCTCGGCCCAGTGCGGAGGAGCACTGTCGGATCTCTATGCGAGGGCTTCGGCTGTCAAACTGTCGCCTATCACGTCGGGAAAAAACGTCCAGGATGCGACTTCCTCATGGATCGCCGATAGTGAAAGTGACGACGCAGCGATCGTCGGACTCTGGCATACTCGCTTCGTGATTTCGACTCCGGGTGGCGACGTCACGATCCAGGAAGCATTTCAGATATGGAATGCGGGAGGTACCGAGGTCCATAACCCGAATGTCGATACTCGTTCATCCAGCGTCTGTCTCGGTGTCTGGAATTCACGGCGCCAGACGTTCAATCTGACTCATCGCGTCTGGAATACGGACGCGAATGGCGTCAATTTCGGAACTCTGCATTTGTCCGAGTCCGTCAAGCTCTACAACCACGGGCAGACGATGCTGGGCAACTTTACTATCGGCGTCTACGATCCGGCTGGCAATAAGGTGGATGAGTTCGGCGGCCAGGTCATCGGCGAGCGTATCAATGTCGGTGACTAGATCTTTTGCTGATAGTCTCCGCCGGTCGAGCGACAATCACCGGCGGAGGTGTCAGTACATGTCACAATGGATATGTGTCGTTTAATATATGCCGCGCGCTAACCTTCAACGCGTAAGTCTGGAAATCGTGATTTTTGCCTGGTACGATTGTGGATCGGTCTTTTGAGCCGAGCGGGGTGCAGGCGTAAGTGACTCCAGATCGATCGCCCAACCGTCGAACTGGTCGCTCTTCGGGCCGGAATTTGTATTCAGCTCAAGCATCCTCTTGCTGCCGGCTTTATTGGTCACCTCGATCTTGATCTTGGCGTTGCCAGCCCAAATGCAATTCGCATCCGTTGGACAACGGGAATCTTCAAGCACCTCGACAAATTTTACTTTGAGTCCGCTCTGTTTTGCGGTCGCCTGCTTGCCGGCACAAATCGTAAGGGACTGACCCGTTTGGGCGGACGTAACGATAACCAAACTAATAGCTAAGAGAATTGTAGTAATAATGATCTTCATAATGACTCCGACCGACACAACCGTTCGATTGTCCCCCATTTTTAGAACGATCGCGCGTGCCGCACGTTGCAATAAATCGGCTTTCGTAAAAAGAAACCACGTTGCCCAAACCGACGTATAGACATCAAAAATGTGATCGGCTTTTCGCCGACAACGGAGAATTTATGCATAGCTACAACTTAAAGAGAATCTTGGCGGCCGTTTTGCTTTCGAGCATGGCGGCATTTTCATTCCCGTTTGCGGCTATCGGCCAAACTTCGGGGATCGACATTGCCGGGATGGACCGTTCGGTCAATCCAGGCGATGATTTTTTCAGCTACGTGAATGGCGGCTGGATGAAATCAACGGAGATCCCGGCTGATCGAACATCCTTCGGGGCGTTTGACGTGATCTTCGACAAGGTCAGTAAACGGACAGCGGAGCTAATAAAAGACGCTGGCAATTCTAAGG
Source organism: Acidobacteriota bacterium (assembly GCA_029781855.1). Lineage (GTDB taxonomy): Bacteria > Acidobacteriota > Blastocatellia > Pyrinomonadales > Pyrinomonadaceae > OLB17. The sequence goes on from JAKOVX010000060.1 coordinate 10,074, forward strand.
ATCCCGAGGCGAAGCTGGTTGCAGACTATTACAAAGCCTTCCTCAACGAAGACGCAATCGAGAAGCGTGGGATAGAGCCGATCAAAGCGGAACTCGCCGAGATCGGATCAATTAAGAGCAAAACTGAATTGTCGCGGCTGCTGGGATCGCAGCTCCGGGCCGATGTCGACCCGCTGAATGCCACTAACTTTCAAACCGATCGGCTTTTCGGTTTGTTTGTTTCGGCGGATTTCAATAATCCGACTAAGAACGTGCCATATATGCTGCAAGGCGGACTTGGCCTACCCGACCGCGATAACTACGTAAACACCGACGAGCACAACACGGATCTGCAGGCTAAATACAGGACTCATATTGCGACGATTCTGAATCTCGCCAAAGTCTCAGATGCCGAAGCCAAGGCCGCACGGATCTATGACCTCGAGAGCAAGATCGCTGCTGTTCATGCCACCCGCGAAGAGTCGAGTGACGTCCATAAGGCAAACAACCCGTGGAAGCTCGGTGAATTTGCCACGAAAGCTCCCGGGATCGAATGGTCACAGTTCTTTAAGGCTGCTGGTCTTTCGGAACAGCCGATGATAATGGCGTGGCACCCGAATGCAATTACCGGAATTTCGGCGTTGGTCGCAAGTCAGCCGATGGACGTCTGGAAAGACTATTTGACGTTCAGAGCTATAGACCGCGCCGCCGGACTCCTGCCGAAAGCGTACGCCGACGAAAATTTTAGGTTTTACCGAAAGGAACTCTTTGGCGTTCCGCAGCAGCGGCCCCGCGAACAGCGGGCGATCAATGTGACGAGCGGAGCTCTCGGCGATGTGGTCGGCAAGATGTACGTCGCTAAATATTTTCCGCCAAGTGCTAAGACCGAGATCCAGACATTGGTCAAGAATATCGTTGCGGCCTTTGGAAAGCGTATCGACAATCTCGATTGGATGACGCCGGAAACGAAAGCGAAGGCCAAGGCGAAACTCTCCACGTTATACGTCGGCGTCGGTTACCCTGACCATTGGCGAAGCTACGCGGGGCTGAAAATATTACCCGATGATGCCCTCGGAAACGCGCAGCGGCTGGGCAAATTTGATTATCAATGGTCACTTTCGAAATTGAAGGTCCCGGTAGACAAGGGCGAATGGTGGATGACGCCGCAGACGGTCAACGCGGTCAACTTGCCGCTGCAGAATGCACTGAACTTCCCCGCCGCGATCCTTTTGCCGCCCTTCTTCGACCCGAAAGCCGATCCGGTCGAAAATTACGGCAGCGTCGGCGGAATCATCGGCCACGAGATCAGCCACAGCTTTGACGATTCCGGCAGCCAGTTTGACGCCTCCGGAAGGTTGATCAACTGGTGGACGACGGCCGACTATGACCATTTCAAGGCATCGTCGGAAAAACTCGCGGCCCAATATGACAAGTACGAACCACTTCCGGGACTGCACCTGAACGGCAAACAGACACTCGGCGAGAACATCGCCGACGTGGCTGGGCTGTCGGCCGCTTACGACGCCTACCGGGCATCCTACGGCGGGAAAGAGGCTCCGACCAAGAACGGCCTAACCGGCGATCAGCGATTTTTCGTGGCATTCGGCCAGAGTTGGCGTGGGAAGATGCGGCCGGCGACCCTGAGGGTGATCGTGATGACCGATGGCCATTCGCCCGACGAATTTCGCGCTGACACCGTACGAAACCTCGACGCTTGGTACACAGCGTTCAACGTCAAACCCGGTGCGAAGTTGTACCTGGCACCGGCAGACAGGGTCAAAGTCTGGTAGATGACTAAGGCGGCGTTTCGGGCTGAAACGCCGCTTTAACTTGGGCTGCCGCGGTCGCACCGGCACGCATTTTTTCGATGATTTCGTTCGCAAATTCTGCCGTGTGAAGATCGCCGCCGAGGTCTTTCGTCATGTGGCCGTCGGCAAAAACCCCAAGCATCGCCGCTTCGAATCGAGCCGCCGCCTCACGTTCGCCGATATGTAGGAGCATTTGGATCGCGGACAGCATGATCGCTGTCGGGTTCGCAATTCCCTGACCTGCAATGTCGGGGGCCGACCCGTGTACCGCCTCAAAGACGGCTCCTTGTTCTCCGATATTCGCACCCGGCGCAAGACCTAACCCGCCGATCAATCCCGCGCATAGATCAGAAAGGATGTCTCCGTATAGGTTTTCCATGACCATCACATCGAACTGTTCGGGACGCATAACCAACTGCATACAGCAATTATCGATGATCTTGTCATCAGCCTCGATCTCCGGATAGTCCTTGGCGACTGCGTAAAAACACTCAAGGAAAAGGCCGTCCGACACCTTCATAATGTTGGCTTTATGGACGGCTGTGACCTTCTTTCGACCGTTGTCGCGGGCATATTGAAAAGCATAGCGCGCGATTCGGGTCGATGCTTTTTCAGTGATGATCTTGAGGCTCTCGACGACGCCGGGTACGACGACGTGCTCGAGTCCCGAATACAAGCCTTCGGTATTTTCGCGGACAATTACGAGATCAAGTTCAGGATACCGGCACTTGACGTTCGGCAACGCTTTGACCGGACGAACGTTAGCGTAAAGGTCGAGCGCCCGCCTCAAACCGACATTTACCGACGTAAATCCCTTTCCGATCGGCGTCATTATCGGACCTTTTAGGGCGACCTTGGTTTCACGCATTGATTCGATCGCCGTCGCCGGCAACGTCTCACCGTATTTCTCGAGGGCCTGCGCGCCGAGGATCTGCGTTTCCCATTCGATATCGACGCCGGTTGCATCCAAAACCCGAACGGTCGCCGCAATGATCTCCGGCCCGATCCCGTCGCCTGGTATTAAAGTGATCTTGTGTTTCATATATCCGAGTATTTTACGCGAATCGAACTTCAGAACAAACGGTCGGGCAGGCGGTCAGAATCGAACCAGCAAAACATTTCACAAAGTATTGGTGTATCACCGTCGCTAAGTTTCTTGAAGATATAACTCATCAACTATAATCGAAGCAGCGATGGGCCAATTTTCATCAATTCATCCGGAGGTTCTGATCATCGGCGGAGGCGTGATCGGATTAACGATCGCGCGCGAATTGCATCGTCGTGGCGTTGGACGGATCGTAATTGTAGAAAAAGGTATTTGCGGCGAGGAGTCGTCGTGGGCGGCTGCCGGAATGCTTGGACCACAAGCAGAGACGGACGAGCCCGGGAATATGCTTGGACTCTGCGTTGAGTCCCGAATTGCGTATCCGGATTTTGCGTCTTCCCTTTTCGAGGAGACAGGCATTGATATTGAACTCGACCGTTCAGGAACGATGTGTCTCGCTTTCAGCGATGACGATGTCGCACGATTAGAAAGGCGTGTTTCATGGCAGACCGCTGCCGGATTGAACGCGGCGATGATCACCGGAGCGGAAGCAAGGCGAGCTGAGCCGTTCATCTCGCCGGAAGTCGTCGGGTCGGCTTTATTTCCCGATGACTGGCAGGTCGAAAATCGCAAACTCTGCAAAGCACTGAGGAGATACGCGGACCTCAATGGAATCTCTGTATTTGAAAATGCCGAAGTCTCCGAACTGATCAATGAGAACGGAAAGATAGTCGGTGCGAAGATCGGCATTGATGAGATCAAAAGCGAGAATACGGTGCTCGCGGCCGGGGCGTGGACGTCGTTGATCAAGATCGGATCGTTTTCGGCACCTGTCAGGATGACGCCGGTTCGGGGCCAGATGATCATGTTTCGGACAGCAAAGCGATCGTTCGAACACGTGGTCTATAGCCCGAACGGTTACCTGGTGCCGCGGAACGATGGGCGGATCCTGGTGGGAGCCACCTCCGAAGACGCAGGATACGTAAAGGAGAATACTGATGTCGCGGTCCGGGATCTGACACGCTCGGCCGAGACGATTGCACCGCAGCTATCGGGGCTGAAAATCGCCGACAAATGGTCGGGCCTCAGGCCGCGTTCGGCCGACGGGTTGCCGGTTCTGGGACGTCTTGTTGGGCTGGGTGGGCTTTATTTTGCAACCGGTCACTATCGGAATGGAATCCTACTCGCACCGCGAACTGGTGAGACGATCGCCCGCGCAATTGTCGACGGAGTGGATTCGAGTTACTTTGACGTTTTCGGACCGGATCGATTTCGAGCGGCAAACGCGAACGGTTGAAATTATGCGTGTAATTGTCCTGATAATTGCTTTGATCTGTTCTGTTGCCGCTCAGTCGGGACGAACGTCAACTGCCACGAACGATTCTCCGACCACTATCAAAACGGCGAACTCCACCGTAAAGGAACTATTTGAAGAAGCAAACAGCTATTTGAGGGTCAAAGCTGGCGAATTTGAAACGAAAAAGGTGCCGTTTAGCGACAAGCTCTACGAACAGACCAAGCTGGAGCAACGCCAGCTTGCGGCAAAGTACGCTACTGTGGCCGGGCTTCGAAAGGACCTTGCCGGTGACGATTACTATTATCTCGGGATGCTGGATTGGATCGCTGAAAATTTTGACGGTGCGTCAGAGAGTCTCGAGAAATTTGTTTCGTCCGATGGCTCTGCCATCGAACGCGTCCAGTCCGCCCGTGCAATTTTAACGGTTATCGCCGCTAAGCAAAATAAGCTCGACTCCGCCGAAAGTACGCTTAAGCAATACCTTGAGAAAGATCCGAAACGGGCATCGGAGTTGTATCGGATGGAAGTTGAACTCGCGAAAGCATATCAGCCGCGCGGCGAATTTTCGAAGATGGGAATTCACGCCGAAGCCGCATACGCGGCGGCCAAAGCCAACCTGCGGGGCCCCGCGCCGAAAGCAAGAACCATCGACGAGATTCTCGATGCCGGAATGCTCGTATTCGAGGCATACAGCAACCTTCCGGACGAGAAACGGGCGGACGGAGCCCTTGACGCCTTACGCGATTCGGCCGTCGAGACCGGTTCACCGAGCCTTTTCTATTATTCCGTTGATAAGAAGATCAACTACATGATCGAAACCGGTCGAAAACGAGAGGCGATCGAGCTTTACCTAAGCTCTCTTACCGACGCAAAGAAATTGATGCCGACCGAATCCGCCCAATCCGATGCGTATGCGAGATTGAGTCGACGTGAAAAACACTACAAGCTACTAGGCGGTCCGGCGCCGGAATTTCCGGAATATGACGTCTGGCTGCCCGGCAAACCAGTCACCTTTGCACAGTTGCGGGGCAAGGTCGTAATGATCGATTTCTGGGCGATGTGGTGCGGTCCGTGCCTTGCAGCGTTCCCGTCGATCAAGGAATGGCATCAGGAATTTGGCAAGGATGGTTTCGAGATACTGGGAGCAACGAGATATTACGGTCAAGAGGTCGGTGCAAAGACCCAGAGTGAGGAGATCGAACTTTTGAAGACTTTTCGAACAAAATATGCCCTTCCTTATGACTTTGTCGTGGCTAAGGACCAAATATTACAAAATCTTTACGGAGCAACCTCGCTTCCGACCGCGGTTCTTATCGACCGAAAAGGGATAATTCGCTATATTGAAACCGGCACAGGTCCGACGCGACTCGAGGAAATGAGGGCGATGATCGTCAAACTCCTGGCCGAAAAGTAGTTGCGATGACCAGATACGGCCTCGGCACCAAGACGGACGCCCAGGGACTTTACGACCGGATCGCAGACGTACAGAAGTTTGCGATGAAACTCAACGGCTACCGCGCCTCGGTGGCCAAATACCTTCGCTCGCTCGACCTCTCTCTCGATTCAAATTCACGGGTGCTTGACGCTGGTTGCGGCACCGGAATTGTCTCGATGGCATTTCAGGACTCAGGCCTCGCATCGAAACAAACCGTGGCCCTTGACCTGTCGCGAAGATCCTTGAAAATTGCGTCGGGGGACATGGCGAGGCGAAAACAAAAGACCGGAAATTTCGAGCCTGTGCAGGGGAACCTGCTTCAATTACCTTTCGAAGACAAAACTTTCGACATGGTAATGATGTGCGGCGTTCTGGAATACACACCGCTTGACGCGGGCCTCAGCGAAGCCGCACGAGTTCTCAAAAGCGGTGCTCCGCTTGTACTGCTGCCGGTTAAGCCGTCGTTGGTGGGTTCCGTATTGGAGGTCCTATACGATTTCAAGATACATCCACTCGACGAGATCAAGGAAGCTGCCCGCAAATACTTTCACTTTGCCGGCAACCATCGGTTTCCGGTAACCCACCCGATCGCCTGGTCCAAGACGATCTTCCTGCTGGAGAAAAAATGAGTCGATCACCACTGGTCATTGGCCACCGCGGTGCAAGTGCGCATGCTCCCGAGAATACACTTGCAGCATTCCGGTTGGCGTATGAAGCAGGTGCCGATGGTATCGAATTCGACGTGCGCCTCGCGAAGGACGGCGTGCCTGTCGTCATCCACGATCCGGATCTTAAACGAACTGGCCACAAGCAAATATTGGTTTCTGAGGCGACCTCCGCAGAGTTATCCAAGCTGGACGTTGGCTCCTGGTTCAACAGACAATTTCCGAAACGTGCGAGGGCCGAATTCGATAATGAGCGGGTCCCGAGTCTGGTTGAGGTTTTGGAGTTGTGTAAGGATCATAATGGATTGATCTATATTGAGCTAAAACCGAGCAGAACTGATTCGCGAATGCTCGCAGAGGCCGTTTGTGATCTTATCCGCGATTCCCCGCTGCTTCCTCAGATCATTGTTAAGAGTTTTAAGCTGGGCGTCATCCCGATCGTCCGTCAACTTGTACCCGAGGTGCAGGTTGCCGCCCTATTCGAGCCGATAGTCATGGACTATTTGCGGAGGCGCAAACATCTGCTGAGACTGGCCCGTGAGTTCGGTGCCCAACAGATCTCGCTGCACAATGCGCTTTTAACTCGAAAATTGGCTAAACTCGCCGCCGAACAAGGAATGCCGGTCACGATATGGACCGTCGATGACCGAAAGATCTTCAAAAAAGCGAAGAAGCTCGGCATCTACGCAGTCATTACAAATGACCCGACCAAACTGCTCGGTGAGTCGGCAATTATGACGCCTTCAGGAATTTGAATATTCGAAGAGTTGGTCTGCCAAATTCATCGTCTGTTCATCTAAAAGTAGTTAATTTGGTGATACAAACTCAGTGGTTTGAAATCAAATAGTTTAGGAGAACGTGAAATGAAGTTATTTCTGTCAGCAGCAATTCTAACTGTCTCAATGTTAGTATTCGGGTCAACGGCGAACGCTCAACAAAAGCGGATCGGGATGAAAAAGGCGCAGAGGATCGCCAGCACGAGAGCACGCGGGCTTAAACTTAAAGCCAAGGAACTCGAAAAAGAGCATGGAAAATGGATATACTCATTTGAGTTCAGGAATAAAGATGGTTCGATCCGCGAGGTCAATGTCGACGCTTACTCAGGGAATGTGGTCGGCGTAGAGCGCGAAGGAAAGAAACAAGAGGCCGCGGAAGAACGGAAGGAAACGAAGAAGAATTAAACGACTAATGGTATCTCGCCGACCGCGAAAAATCGTATTGTTCGTTATGATCGCGGTTGGCGCGTTAAATGTTGTCGGACAATCATCGGTGCCGGTGGCTTCGCCGGCACAGAAGGTACCAGTCATTACGTTGGATGAGGCTACGGATCTCGCCCTCGCTCAGGCATCGATCTACAAGGGAGCTCTGATAAATGAACACATCGCTGGTGAGGACATCCGACAGGCCCGTGCCGCGCTGTATCCGAAGGTGGCGGCCGTGCCGAACGTCATTTACACGACCCCGTCGATATCATCGGCCGGAGTCGGCGTCTCACGTTTGCCTTCTTTTCTCGGAGCAAATGCAATAACTGAGTACCAGATCCTCACCAATACGTCAGGCGTGATAGACATCTCGGGCCAGCTTAGGGCTAATTTGATCAAGTCCGAGTACCTACTCGCTTCGGCCAAGGCCGGAACTGCGATTGCCCGGCTCGAGCTGATTTCGGCGGTCGCGGATTCATATTTTTCGTTGGCACTCGCCACGACCCGGCGTTCTGCAGCGGAGGGCAACCTCGCCGCCGCGGATGCTTTCGAGGCGAATATTCAGCTCCAGTTGACGGCCGGTGAAGTAGCTCCGGTCGATCTGGTGCGTGCCCGACTGCAAACGGCCGCTCGCCGCGACGAGCTTGCCCAGGCCGAATCCGATGAGAAGATAGCCTCGGCGTCACTCGAATTTCTGATCGGTGGGCGGCCCGTAGATCCGATCAGAGCGGTTGACCTGTTGACTCAGATGCCGGTCGCCGGCGAGATAGACCAGATATCAGAGGCCGCGGTCGCCACCCGTCCGGAGTTTGCGCAGCTCGAGGCCGACGCGGCCGCCGCTCAACAGGAGATCCGATCATCCGCTGCCGAACGTCGCCCGCAGATGAATTATTCGGTCAGTACAGGCGTGCTTTCCGATTCGCTCGGTGGTAACGGCATCAAAGGCGGTTTTGGGGCTCAGGTAAGCGTAGGGCTAAATTTCACGATTTTTGATAAGGGAGCTCGCCGGTCGCGGGAAATACAGGCCAGGCTTCATCTTGAGCAGATCGAAAACTCCCGTAAATTGACAGAAAGGGCATTGGCCCAAATGTTTCTTACAGCGCGAACGCAGGCAATTGCGGCGTCCGGCAGGATAAGACTGCTTGGCGGCTCGGTGACTGACGCGAACGAGAATTTGAACGCCTCGCTCGCGCGTTATCGTGCGGGCGAAGCGTCGATCATCGAGGTTACCGATGCTCAAAATACGCTGATCGCTCAAAAACAGTCGCTTTATCAGGCGATTTTTGATTACCAGACAGCGAGGTCCCACTTGCTGAGATCGATAGGCAAATAAGAACGTGGATCGTATCCGATGACTGACGAAGACGAACTGAACACTGAGCAAGGTGATCCGGTTGAAACCCCCGATCCATTGCCGAGACGCAGCGGAAGTTGGCTCGTAACTGCGGGTATCGTCGCGGCGGCGATAATTCTTGTCGTCATCTTTCTATATTTGCGGCTCGCAAGTTCGCCTCCCGAAACTGAAAAGAAAGCCGACGTGGTTGTAAGTGTCAAAACCGCGAAAGTCGAACTTGGCCCGATCGCTCGTGAATTCACGGCTGTTGGCACCGTTGCCCCGGGCGAACAATCTACTGTAGCCGCCAGTATTTCTGCTCAGATCCGGCAAATGCGGCTGCTGAAGAACACCCTCGTACAAAAAGGCGAAGTATTGGCCGTCCTGGCCTCGCAGGACATCGCCGCGCAGCGCGCTGAGGCGATGGCGGCTGTTGAAGAAGCGAAACTCAACCTCCAAACCCTGCAGAACGTGACGATCCCTCAGACGTCGGCTCAGATCGAGAAGGACCTGAGTGATGCGAGAGCAAATGCCGACAACGCCCGTGCGACCTACGAGCGACGAAAGGAGTTGTTCAACAAGGGAGGGATCTCGCTGAAAGATCTGGATGCATCTCAGCTGGCCCTTACGAATGCCGAGAACGCACTTTCGCTCGCGGAAAAGAACGCCGGGTTGAGCGTGAAGGCTATAAATCCGAACGCCCGAGCGATCGCCGAGAACAAGATCAAGCAGGCGGAAAGCCGTCTGCGGCAGATCGAGACCCAGGCAGGCTATGCCGAGATCAAGGCGCCGTTCGCCGGCATTATAACGGACCAGTATCAGTTCGAAGGAGATTTTGCCTCGCAGGGGGCAAAGCTCTTAACGATCGCCGAGATCGGGAACGTGATCGTGAAAGCCGACTTTTCCGATACTGCCGCCCAATTTTTGAAAGACGGCGATATGGTGCAACTTAGATCTGCGACGATTGGGGACGATCCTATGACCGGCAAGGTCACGCTCGTGAGCCGTTCCGCCGACCCGCAGAACCGCACGGTCGAGGTGTGGGCGAATTTTGCAAATGGACGCGGAACGCTGCGCCCGGGTGATTCGGTTACGTTCGTGGTCAGTTCGACGCCGCAGAATGATGCCGTCATCGTTCCCGTGGCGGCAGTCCAGCTTGACGCCGCCAACAGCGACGAAGGCACGGTAATGGTAGTGGACAAACTCTCGGTAGCCCACGAAACCAAAGTGAAGATCGGTATCCGGACGGCCGTAAAATACGAGATCACGGAGGGGCTCAAGGGTGGCGAAACGATCGTGGTAGAAGGCAATTATGCCCTGCCTGACGGCACCCACGTGGAAGAGGCAAAGGACGAACCCGCGAACAAAGGATCGGCGAACGATACGGATCGGTAGTCCTGACATCAGATGAATCTCGCTGAAACAGTCTCACGTCATTCCCGAGCCGTGGTAGTGACCGTGCTCCTGCTTTGTCTCGCAGGCATCTATGCGGCTTGGCGATTGCCGACGGCGATCTTTCCAAATACCGATTTTCCCAGGGTAATGATCACGGTCGAGAATGGCGAGGTGCCGCCGGACCAAATGTTAGCGACCGTCACACGGCCGATCGAGGAGGCGATGAACGGCCTCCCGGGCATCAAACGGATCACGTCAACGACCGCCCGCGGATCGGCCGGAATTAGCCTCTTTTTTGACTGGTCAACGGACCCAAAGGAATCACTGAATCTGGTCCAGGCCCGGCTGCCCCAGATCGATCTGCCGCCAACAGCTTCGATCACTCATGTCGAGAGGCTGACCTTTGCGGTATTCCCCGTTATCGGGTACAGCCTGACATCAGACAAACGCGATGCTCTTACTCTCCGTGATCTAGCCCAGTACACGATCCGGCCGCGGCTCGCCCGGCTCGACGGCGTCTCCGAAGTGACGGTCGTTGGCGGCAAGGTCCGCGAATTTCATATCGTTGTCGATCCGGCCAAGCTTGCCGCACGAAACATCACTGCCCAGCAATTGTCTGACGCCGTCAAGAATTCGAATATTATCGAATCTCCGGGACTCGTGGAAGAAAACCATCATCTCGAGCTGTTGCTCGTCAGCGGCCAAGCTCTTTCGGCTGATGACCTGAGCAAGATCGTGCTGGCCAATGTTGACGGCTCGAACATTCTCGTTTCAGACATAGCCACGGTCGGCGAAGGCAGTGAGCCAAATTACACGATCGTAACGGCCGACGGAAAACCGGCCGTACTCGTGAACGTTCTACGGCAAACCGATGCGAATACTGTGACCGTGACCGATGAGGTCAAGTCCGAACTCGACCAGATCAGGAGCACGTTGCCGCCGGATGTTGTCGTTGCTCCGTTCTACGACCAATCGCTGCTTGTTCGTGAATCAATGTCCTCGGTCCGCGATTCGATCATCATCGGGCTGATACTTTCGGTAATAATTCTCTATGCATTCCTCAGGAATATTGGTACGACCTTCGTAGCGATAATGGTCATTCCCGTGACGATCCTGATCACTTTCCTGGCGATGTATATGGTCGGATTGTCGTTCGACCTTATGACGCTCGGAGGAATCGCGGCCGCGATCGGGCTGGTCATCGACGATGCGATCGTCGTCGTCGAGAATATCTATTCACACCTGCTCCACGGCGAAACAAGGCGCGAATCGGTCCGGAATGCAGTTTCCGAGATCACCGTGCCTATCATCGGTTCGACTATAACGCCGGTGGTTGTTTTCCTGCCGTTGACGCTGCTTACGGGTGTAACCGGGGTCTTTTTTCGGTCGCTCGCCCTGACTATGGCGGTCGCGCTCTTAACCTCACTGGTTCTTGCCCTGTCATTCACGCCGGTCCTGGCTGAACGATTTGTGAAAGTAGACAGGACGAAACACCGAGACGAGATAGGAAAGGTGCTTTTGTTCTTTATTCGACCGTACGAATGGCTGCTCAGGCGGTCGCTTGCCCGCCGAGGGGTCGTGATCGCGATCGCCGGCCTCGTGATCTTCGCTTCGTACATTTTGTATTCGCAGGTGGGCACCGAGTTTCTGCCGGAATTTGACGAAGGAGCTTTCGTGCTGGACTACGTTGCCCCCGCCGGAACGTCGCTATCCGAGATGGACCGGATCCTGAACCATGTGGAGCAGATGCTCCGGGACACGCCGGAGGTCGAAAGTTTCTCTCGACGGACTGGGCTGCAATTGGGCCTGACGGGCGTAACCGAGCCGAACACGGGCGATTTTGCGGTCAAGATGCGGCCCGGCCACAAACGGTCAACTGCCGAAGTAATGGACGACCTCCGTGAGCAGATCGCATCGTCAGAGCCCGCGCTCGAGCCCGAATTCATCGGCATCCTGTCCGACCTGATCGGCGATCTGGCAAGTGCCCCGCAGCCGATCGAGATCAAGATCTTTAGCGACGACACAAAAGAGCTTCATGCCAAAGCGGCCGAAGTCGAAGAAGCGATAAAGAAGGTCGACGGAGTGGTCGACACCTTCAGCGGCGTTGTGGTCAGCGGCCCGGCGATGACCTTCAGGATCGATCCGCAACTTGCCGCAAGATTCGGCGTTAGCGCGGTCGACGTTTTAGCAGCGGCCCAGATCGCCGTGAACGGTACACAGGTCTCGTCGATCCTCCAGCACGGGCGCCCGATCGCCGTACGTGTTATGTTCCCGCCCGGATCCGCCAATTCTCTCGACACTCTGAAGAACCTGCAAATTCGATCGGCTTCAGGTGCTCTATTTCGCTTGGATCAGGTTGCGACCGTTGAATACGACGAGGGCCAGACCGAAATGCACCGTGATGGGCTCCGGCAGACCGTCGCTGTGACGGCGCGGATATCCGGCGGCGACCTCGGCGGCACCATTACAAAAATTAAGGCTGAACTTGCGCGGGACGTTAAATTCCCTCCCGGAATGACGATCGAATACGGCGGCCTATTTGCCGAGCAGCAGGCCTCGTTCCGTGAACTGGTCATCGCGCTCGGCCTCGCCATCGTGTTGGTATTCTTAGTGCTGTTGATCGAATTCAGGTCCTTCGCTCATCCATTTGCCATCGTGATCGGCGCGGTTCTTGCTCTCAGCGGCGTGATCACCGCACTGCTCGTCACCCGCACTACACTGAATGTCGTCAGCCAGTTGGGAATGATCATGGTGGTCGGCATCGTGGCAAAAAACGGAATTTTGATGCTTGATGCGGTTGAGGAGAACCTGAAAAAGACCGGCGATCTCACCGAGGCACTGATCATGTCAGGGCGCCGCCGCTTTCGACCGGTTCTTATGACATCGCTCGCTGCGATCCTCGGGATGCTGCCGCTGGCGATCGCGATCGGAACAGGTTCTGAGATGCTCCAGCCGCTCGCAATTGGCGTAATAGGCGGGTTGACCTTCGCATTGATGCTGTCGTTGGTCGTTACTCCTACGGTTTACGCGATATTTGTTGAGCGTCGACTCTCCGACCGGAAGCCCTGAAAAAGCCAAAGTAGAACGGATTCTTGCCTGAAATTCCTTTTGGGCATAAACTTGTCTTAAGAAGTTTTCCTTATACAGCTATTCGTTCGTCTTTGTGCGGCTCTACTATTTTAAATGAAATTCTATAACGACATTCTCGGATTGATCGGACGTACTCCGCTGGTCCGGATCAATCACATTACCAAAAAACACGGTATCAAAGCGACGGTTCTCGCAAAGATGGAGAGCCTAAACCCCGGCTATTCGGTTAAAGACCGTATTGGCGAATCGATGGTCGACTGGGCCGAAAAAGAGGGCGTCCTTAAGAAAGGCGGGACCATTATCGAGGCAACATCAGGCAACACCGGGATCGGACTGGCGCTTGTGGCTGCTGTCCGCGGGTACAAAAGTGTTTTTGTTTTGACTGATAAGGTGTCGGTCGAAAAGATGCGGTATTTGAAGGGGCTCGGCGCTGACATTGTCGTCTGCCCGGCCGCCGCTAAGCACGGCACACCTGAGCATTACGTATCGACGGCGAAACGGATCTCAGAAGAGACGCCAAATTCTTTCTATCCGGACCAATACAATCACCCGGCTAATCCATTGGCTCATTACCGCACAACCGGTCCGGAGATCTGGGAAGACACCGAAGGTAAGATCACCCACTTCGTAGCGGGCGTCGGGACCGGCGGAACGATCAGCGGCACCGGCCGGTATCTTAAAGAGATGAACCCAAAGATCCGGATCATCGGAGCTGACCCATACGGATCGATCTTCAAGACCTACAAGGAATCCGGACAAGTGCCCGAGGCCACACCTTATCTCGTTGAAGGCATCGGACAGAGTCTTCCGGTGGGCAACGCCGACATGAAGACGATCGACGAGATCATCAATATCACGGACCGGGAGTCGTTTGAGTTAGCACGTGAACTAGCCCGCCGCGAGGGCATTTTCTGCGGCGGCTCGACCGGGACTAACTTTGCCGGAGCTCTTAAGGTCGCCAAGGACCTCGATGAGGATGCCGTAGTCGTCTTTATTGTCTGTGATACCGGTGAGCATTATTTGACGAAGTTTGTGTCCGATGAATGGATGAAGGAAAAGCGCCTGCTCGAACCGCAGCGTATCACTGCCGGCTTGATCGCCGAGACGAAACATTCGGGAGCCCCTAATACGATCATTTCGGTCGGTCCGGATGAAACCGTCAGCGAAGCCCTCAACAAGATGAGTGAGAATGGTGTTACGCAGATTCCTGTTCTTGACGGGCATGCTTCCGTTGGCAGTATTCGCGAAAGCCATGTTCTTGCGCTCTTGTTAAAAGATCGAGAAATGATCAACTCCAAAGTTCGCGAAGTAATGGATGCGAGCTTTCCCATAGTGGAAATGGATGAGAGTATTGACAAGATCAAACATAAATTGACAAAATCACCAGCAGTCCTGATCGAAGATTTTAAACGGATCACTGGTATCATTACACGTTCTGATGTTTTGGATCTGACCAGTTGAGGATCCGGGGACCAAATCGCGATGAGTCAAGAAAGCGGGAATAAATGGGTGATGCCCGAACCGATATTCAGGCACTCGACCGGTGAGCTGGTAAAGCCATCGAAACCGGTAGCCTTTGAAATCGAACCCGACACTCTCGCACCCGACCCACCTGACGAGAGCGTAAACGCCGTAGATCCGGATGCCGACACATTGGTGCCTGATGCCCCCGAGGAGGCAGAACTTGCGGTTGACCCGGATGCCGACACTTTGATTCCCAACCTCCCTGACGAGGCAGTACCGGACGTAGCCGAGAGTGCCGACGAACTCACGCCTGATAGTCCGCCGGATGCGGGGTCCGACGATCCGCTTGCTAAACTTTACGCGCCGCCCGAAAACACACCCGTCGAGTCGGCACCTGAGCCAACGCCCGCCCCGCCGACACCGGTTGAGATCGAACCGCAACCTTACGTTTCGGAGCAATTATCGGCCGAGAAGATCGTCGTTGAAACGCATCCGCGCCAAACTAAAGGTGCCATGCGTCCGATCGTGCTTGTTCTCGGCTTGCTTGTACTTTTGTTCATCGCTGCTGGAATCGCAGTCCTCGTTTATTATCTCCTTTATATGAACGGCCCGAACACCGGCGGATTCTAGTCATTCCACACCTGACAAACAAAACTTTGCAAATTCTTTGATACGATATCGTCGTAGAGTCTATGTCGGACGCGGTTATACAATTCGGCGGACGCGAGGTCGTCATTGATAGAGACGTAACGACAATTGGTCGCGTCTCGGAAAACGACGTTTCATTTCCCGACGATTCGAACGTTTCACGCTACCACGCAGAGATCGAGAGGCGCGGCGGCGACCACTGGCTGATCGATCTCAAAAGTAGCAACGGCACGACGGTAAATGGTGAACGTGTCACCGGAGAACGAAGACTTATACCGGGCGACAAGTTGGTTTTCGGGGGATCGAGCGAAGCCGACTTCCTGGAAAAGTCCGAGGGCGAAGCCGAAGCAGATCAGGGTGCCGGGACCGCTCCGGGAATGGAGGGTGCGGAAGCAGGAGCTGCCTCGACCGGCCTTCCGGCTGCGGGCGGTGTTCCAGCTAGCGGTCTCAACGCGATGGGTAGCCCATCTGCAGTCAGCAGTGCAGCCGGAGCGCCTGCAATTGCTGGCCCACCATCCGCGTCGTCGTCAGGTTCTACCATCTTGATCGCCGGGATCGTCGTTGGCCTCGCAGTGGTTTGCGCGGTCGCTGCCGGGGCTTTCTATTTGACCCGCGGATCAGCGTGCGCTGCAAAGGCTCAAATTATTAAGCCGGAAACCGGAGATACAATAAGTTCGCCGGTGGAGGTGGAACTGGACGCGCGTGACGCGGGTTGCGTTCAGAGTGCAATATTCACGATCGACGGTCAGCAGGTTGCCACGGCAGAGGCTCCTTTATTCACCGCGTCACTTGACCCCAAGGACTTTCCGGAACTGGCGGACGGTGCGGATCACGCGCTCCAAGTGGTCCTTGTCGACAATAAAGGAACACAGATACCGCAGCCGGGCTCAGTGATCCTCGCCTTCGAGACCCGCGTGGTGACCAAGCCTTCTCCCACGCCGGGAACAACTACAGCAAACAATACACCGTCTAAGCAATCAGGCAAGACGCCGTCATTGGTCCAGATCAACGATATGGCACAGAAGTTGATCAAACAGTTCTCGGGTAATCTGGCTTACAATGTCTCGAACAAACAATTCCTGCAGGAAATTCAAAAGCGAACGTCAGATTACGTGCAAGAAGGTTACTCGCAGCGTGCGGCGGCGTATCGCGAAATAATAACTGTGGCGTTTTTCCGTGAGCAAAACGTTGACGCTCCGCTCGGCTTCATCCTGGCGATGAGCCGCAGTAAATTCATGCCCGCTAAACAAGGCGATAAAGAGGGTCTATGGCAGTTACCTGCGGCGTTTATTAACGAGAATAAATATAATGGTCAATGCCCTAATGAATCACTTTCCGATCCCGCTCAAAATTGCGCGGCAAGATCGGCCGCTCTTTACACAAAGGCGTTGATGTTCAGCGTATTTGACGGTGACCCGATCTATACTGCCGCGGCTTTCGGCAAATCGCCGCAGGATGCCGGCGCCTGGAAGGCGACACTGCCTCAAAATCGGTCGGATCTCTGGAACACCATACGGACTCCGGACGAACGCGACCAACTGGTACGCTTTTTCGCCGCCGGTATCGTCACTGAAAATCCGCAGGCATTCGGACTGGCAAAGGACCGGCCATTATCTGAACTTTACCGCGTGACTCTGCAGCAATGATCGAAATTAGGCTTATTTATCCAACGCCCGAAGGATCTCGTTCGATCGTGATGGACGGCGAAAAGATCTCCCTTGGCCGCGGCAGTGAGGTCGACCATCGGATCGACGACGACGGCCTTTCGCGGCTTCACGCCGTGATCTATCGCGAAGGTTCCAGGGTTTGGGTCGTGGACCAAAATTCGACAAACGGTACATTTGTTAATGACCAGCCGACGGCACCGGCCGGAACACCGCTGAGGTCCGGCGACCGTTTGCGCATAGGAAACCACACCGTCCTTACCGTTCAAATCGAGGAGAAGTCAGAACCAAACCCGTCGATCGAGGCCACCCCGGTGTCGCCTACAGTGACGGAAGACGCTCAAATCGTTGAAAGCGTCGGTTCGCCGTCAAGCATTTTGCCCATCGCCTTGATCGCGGTGGCGATCATGGTGATCAGCATCTCGCTGGTGTTGATCGGATTCGCTGTTTTCGGCAGAGACAATACTGTTGTTGTCAGCCGTAATACCGATGACGACCCGATCGACCTGAGTAGCAGCCCGACGCCAAAGCCGAATCCTTCGGCCAGCCCATCGGGATCGTCGACTCCATTGCCTTCAGGCACAAACGATACGTTTCCGGACAGTAATGCCATAACACCGACGAGTACGCCGGTTAGCAAACCGTATCCTGAAATGACCGATCCTGAAAAGCGACAATATATTGAAGCAAAGGCAATGCGGATCGCCCAGATCATCGGCAACAGCAGCAGCGAAAAGATCCCTTCGGCTGCTGTCGACAAAATAAAGGCATTCGTCGATGCATATTCGACCCGGATCAAGGTAAAACCGCTCAGTGGATGCCGCTTCGGCGATAACCTACAGGCGACATATGAACGGGCAGCCAAAGATGCTCCTTTCGTTATTAGGGCGTTCAATGAAAAAGGCGTCGATCCTCGCGTCGGGCTTTACCTGGCAATGATCGAGTCGGAGCATTGTACCTGCCTGCAGAGCGGTACTGGTCCGTTGGGAATGTTTCAGTTCACATACGCGACGGCCAAACTTCATTTTGAGCCAAGCGACGGCGTCGTAAAGGGTGCATCTCCGTCACATCCCGACGTTCGCTGCCAGCCGGAACCAGCAGCGCGTGCCGCCGCTTCGTATATGAAAGCCCTGACTGGACGGTATGGCACGGGTCCGGCGAGCGTTCCGCTTGCGATCGGCAGCTACAACAGCGGTGAGGGCGGACTGAGTACTAATCTTGAAAAGGCCCTCTCGACCAACTCGGGTCTGCCGCGCGATTTTTGGACTCTGATTGCAAACGGCGAAATGCTCTCTAAGCAATTTCAGTCCGAAAATTTCAAGTACGTTCCGAAGTTCTTCGCTGCGGCCATTATCGGCGAAAACCCCCAGGATTTTGGCCTTAAACTTCAACCGATCTCCTCTTACACAAAGTAGGCTGCCGGAATTGCATAAAGAGAAGTTTTCAGTGACACTTAGCAAATATTTTTGCTGATCGGACCGGCCGCCCGGCACCCATATCGTCTTTAAATGGGCTCGATTGTTTCGGCAATTCATGATCTGTCCTGGCGTTAAAACGTTTCAAGGTCGAGGATCGATTAATTGATTTTCGTCAGTCGAGATAGGACAATTTAGGTCTGTACTTACATGGTCGAACTGTGGCTGAAATATCAGGATCCGAACGGTGGTGAGCAGCGCATAGCTGTCGACAAGGAGAAATTTAGGATCGGGCGCCACTCGGAGAACGACCTTTCGATCGCCGACGGGCGGTTGTCCCGCGATCACGCATTGATCGAACGTTTTGGCGACGTATTTATTCTCAGCGACAAGGGCTCAAGTAACGGAACCGTTGTAAACGGCCAGAAATTGACGGAACCTATTGCACTGAAAGACGGAGATGTGGTCAGTTTCGGCGGGCTCGAAGCCACGATCGAAATACCCTCTGAAGATAGTTCGTCCCAGGCCCCGACACCCGATGCAGCATCAACTTCCCCGGCGGGGGCCACTCCGGCTGCCGCCGCACCCGCCGTCGACACTGGCATCCCTAAGAGCTTTTTTATTATTGCACCGATCTTCGCCCTGATCGTAATTGGAGGTTTGGGATTCCTTTTATATTTGAGCCGTGGATCAAAGCCAACGATCGACACTAGTGATCCCACTTACTCAAGGGACCTTGATTCCAAACCGACGCCGAGAAAAGGCAATAAAGATGATGGCGACGACCCGGGCCAAAAGAATTCCGGCGACGTTGCCACTACGAATCCGACACCCGTGATCTCGGGCGGATCGCCATTACCAACCCCGACAGCCGCTGACCCCGAGATCACGAAGACCGAAAACAACGCATCGGCCTTTCTGAGAAAGATCGCTCAAAATGATCCGCGGGCATTCGTGATCGGAGAACCGGCAAAGATCGTCCTTGCAAAGATCAAAACGATCAGCGGTTCGTCAGCACTCGCCGCAAACATAGGATCGGCCCGCCGCAGTTCCAATCAAATAAAAGCGTTGGCGGCCTCGAAAAACCTTAAACCGGATCTTCTCGCGGCCGCCGCCATCACAAAGCTCGGGAATTCGAGCGGCGACGTCTATCAGACGGCCCAATCGATGGCAGAGATCCTGGATAAACTTAGTACGCAGCTTTCGAGCGAGCTTGGCGAGGAATGTCTTGTACTAATCGCAGTTTACGATCAGGGTGCGGCAGGTGATTTTATGAAAACGCGCAACATGTTACAGGATCTTGCGACAAAGATGCCCGACCTAAACCGGGAAATCCGAACAATATGGTGGCTTAAGAAACAAAACAAGATCACGGATTCGGAATATGAGTTCGCATTGAGATTTCTTGCGGTTGGAACGATTGCGCAAAATCCCAAGGATTTCGGCGTCAACGCAGAAGCATTAACCTTTTAGTCGGCTCGAGGAGGCCTGCAATGGAAAACGAAAGCTGGGTTACCGGAAACATAACCTTAAAAGTCGGGGATATTCCCTTAGATATAGAACTCACCGTTCCGGCGCAGCCGGTAAAGCCGATGAGGATGCTGCCCGTTTTTCAAAAAATGGCAAACTCGATCGTTGAATTAAGTGAGAAGGCGATTCTCGAGACCGGCGAAACAATTTCGTGCAAAATGGGTTGCGGCGCCTGCTGCCGTCAGCCGGTACCGATTGCAGAGGTCGAGGCCTATCAATTGGCCGAGCTCGTTGACAATTTGCCGGAACCGCGGCGATCGGTGATCCGGGAACGGTTCAAAGCCGCCGTCGATCACTTTGATTCGATCGGATGGTTCCAGCGCATCGTCGATCTTTCGAAAGCGGCTAGCACCAACAAGGAAAGCAATGTCCCGGCGAAGTTGATCGAACACGTAATGAGCTACTTTGATGAAGGCATTGCTTGTCCGTTTCTTGAGAACGAATCGTGTTCAATCCATGAATCGCGACCACTTGCTTGCCGGGAGTATCTGGTAACATCGCCCGCCGAGAATTGTTCGCACCCGACGGCAGAAACTATAAGCAAAGTACCGCTTCTGCTGGATCCTTCTAAGGCAATGAAACATGTTGGACAGACCGGACTCCAGGCAAAATGGGGCTTGATTCCACTTATTAGGGCCCTCGAATGTGCCGAGACCGTCCCCGAGTCGTTCGGCGAAAAAACAGGCGAACGTTGGGCGGCGGAGTTTTTCGAACACCTGACAAATAGCAAAATACCCGAAGGTGGAATTGACACTTAACCGACAAAAAACAAAAGCTGATTTTTGTCATCGAAAAAGGCGAAAAAATCGGCTAAGATATTCTTAGCCAACACTTGTTTACTATTTTCTTGCGCCGTTTTACTATGGTGTCACACTATTTATGAGCAACTATCGCAAAATAGTTTGGAATGAAGGGATGCTCCTGTCTCCCCATCATTTTCAACAGTGGGACAACTACCACGAAGAGTTGCTAAACGCACGTTTTCGATCGACATTCGTGTTCGGTTACGGTGTCTTGGACTTCCAGGTCAACAACGAGGCCATCGCCAATGCGAATTTCCAGTTGACGAATTGCCGTGCGATCATGCCGGATGGATTGGTAGTAAATGCTCCGGATAGCGATGCGGTGCCGGACCTTCGGCCTGTCGGCGATCATTTCAAGGCGGAAGCCGAAAGATTGGGCGTTCATTTGGCGATCCCGGCAATGAAAGTCGGTGAGGCTAATTACCAGGCCAACGGTGCAAAGGCCAGCAATAATCTCCGGTTCCTGCAAGAAGGAGCGTTGGTTAAGGACGAGACCAGCGGCTCAAACGAACAGCCGCTCGCATTTGCAAGAAGTAATTTTCGGATCATTTTTGACGATGAACTCCGCGATGGGTTTACGACGCTTAAGATCGCGGAACTTGAACGCACCCCAACCGGCCAATACAAAATTGCAGAAGGCTTCATACCGCCGATCCTGAACGTTACCGCGTCGATGTGGTTGTCGAACATGCTGCGACAACTGGTTGAAATTCTTATCACGAAAAGCGGAAGCCTCGGTGAACAACGACGGCAACGACGCTCGGGGTTGGCCGATTTCACGACATCGGACGCAGGAGTATTTTGGCTGCTGCATACAATAAATTCGTCGATTCCGACGATGTCGCACTTCTTTAGGTCGCCGCTCGTGCACCCCGAAAGGCTCTATCTTGAAATGGCGAGCCTCGTCGGAAAACTGATGACTTTTTCGACCGAGTCCCATCCTAAGGACATCGTTAGATATGATCACGATGACCTTTATTTCACCTTCTTTAATTTGTCGGAGCAGCTTCGGGAATTGCTCGAAACGGTGATACCGAGCCGATGCGTCCCGATCCCATTAGAGAAGACCCGCGAAACTCTTTACGTCGGTCGAGTCGAAGACGAGCGTTTGCTAAAGGACGCAGCATTCTACCTTGCCGTGCGGTCGCAAATGCCGGAGGCCAAACTTATCGACGGCGTGCCGCGGGTCGTCAAGATCGCATCCCGTGACGTTATCGATTCTGTGATCGGATCGGCCTTGCCCGGCGTTGTACTTACGCACGCAAATCCGCCGCCGGCGCCGATTCCGGCGCGCGTTGGGTTTAAGTACTTTCACCTAGACGGCATCGGTCCATATTGGGATGGCATCAAAGGTTCAAAAGTGATCTCGGTCTATGTGCCCGACGAGATAATTGACGTCAAATTGGAAATGTACGCGGTAAAGCCCTAAGTCCCTTTATTATTTTTTTGAATAGTTCGGCGATATGAGTTCTGCTTCAACAAAAAATGATCTCGTGACCTTTGCCGGGCCGATCTTCGACCTTATTCTCCGGTTGAAAGCGGGGATCGTGGCTCCGTCGAATGATCTCAGACCCAAGATCGCTGCGATGCTTGACGATTTTGAGCGGCGTGCCGAGCGATATAAGTTTAATCACAAGATAGTTTCGGTATCAAAATTCGCACTCGCGTCATTTGTCGATGAAACGATCTTGACCAACAACTTTCCCTTGCGTGAGGAATGGGAGAGAAACCCGCTTCAGTTAGAGTATTTTGGTGAACAACTCGCGGGTAACAAGTTCTTCGATAAACTCGAATCGATGATCACCCAGCCGGAAGTGACACAAGACGCGATCGAGATCTACTACTTTTGCATGCTGCTTGGATTTAAGGGCAGATACGGAGTCTATGAGCAGGACAAGCTCTTGGCGATCATGCAGAACACTGCGAACGAGTTGGTCAAGGTCGGCAAGATCAAACCAACCGAATTATCCCCGAACTGGCTCGCGAACGATCAACCGAAGCCGCCGCCAAAGCGCGGTATGCCGGTTTGGGCCAAGATCGGTGCGTTCTCCTTCGCAGGTATCGCGTTTATCATTTATTTGGTGATGTTTTTTGTCTCGTCGAAGTTCGTTCAGGATACCGTGGATCGCTTGCAGCTATAGTTAGAGATATATAGAGTTCTATGTCCTCCTGGCATACCAGCCAACTTACATACGCGTTCGGCATCGGCGGCATGATGTCTTTTTACGGCATTGTCGGCGTCATCGTCTATATGCTGCCGCCGAGCACGATCGGCAACACCCAGAAGATCGTCGTCATCGCGCTCATTCTATTGACGCTTCCGTTTTCACTGCTGTTTGCCTATCTGGCATCCCGTCGCAGGAAGAAGAAGGAACTCGCGGCGGCAGCGGCGGCGGGAACAGTCGCCGAATCTGAACAGGGCCCGACGGCCGATCAGAGAAAGGCAACGACAACCTCGGTCGGCACGTATGGCGAGATCGATCAAGGCCTCGATGAGGTCGTACAGTTCTTGAAATCTTCAAACCTCGGGGCTGGCGGCAAAGACGCTGTCTATTCGCTTCCCTGGTATGTCGTGGCCGGAGCTCCCCGATCGGGAAAGACCTCGCTGATCGTAGGATCGAACCTAAATCTACAGACATTGCCGAGCCAGCGGCAGTCCGAACTGAAATTCGTCAGGCCGACCGGAAATGTTGATTGGCGGGTAACCAGCGACGCAGTGTTCATCGACACTGCCGGCCGTTACCAGACCGAGGGGATCGACGCTGACGAATGGAACGCGTTGATCGAAGGCATTCGAAAGCGCCGGCCCGAGCGGCCGATCGACGGTTTTATCTTAGCGGTCGACGTGGAAAAGGCCATTAAGTCGGACGAGCGCGATAACGAAGAGTTGGCTAAGGTGCTTCGGAGCCGTCTCGACGAAGCGATGCTCCGGGTCAAGGTCAAATTCCCGGTATATGTGGTTTTCACGCATGCTGACGGGATCGAAGGTTGCCGCGATTCGTTTTCTCAGTCGAAGAACGACGGCCGGACACTTGTTTGGGGCGCGACTATCCCGCTCGAGAAAAGTGCGAACGCGCAGGCCGAATTCGATCCGGAATATGAACTGCTCCACAATTCTGTAATGAAGAGGCGGGTCCTGCGGCTCTCGGCTCCATTCCCGCCGGTTCGTCAGTTGCGTATATTCAATTTCCCACTACATTTTGGTTCGGCCAGGCGAAAGATCGGAGCGTTTATATCAACGCTTTTCCGGCCTAGTCCGTTCAGCGAAAGTCCGTTTTTGCGTGGGTTTTACTTCACGGCGTCTCCTGCCGCTAAAGCGAGTCCAAACGCACCGACGACGGTCGCCGACACCTATTTCACGGAGCGGCTCGTCAGAGATGTGATCCTCAGGGACAAGGACCTTGTCCGTATTCAACAGGCCCAGAGACAGGGTCCGCCTATCTTCGGTTGGCTGATGACACTTTTTGCCGCATTCATCATCACGACCCTGTTGGTCTTGTCGGGTGTATCACTTTATAACAACAAGAAACTGCTCGACGTCGCCCGCGAAAGGGGTGAGCGGCTTGTAACGATCACAAAGACGGACGCCTATAAGGACCCTTCTAAGGCGGACGAACGCGCCATCAAATCCGAGATCGACGCGACAGACCAGCTTCGCGAACTGCTGGTCAATCTCGACGATTATGAGCGGAACGGGCCGCCATGGTACATGCGTTTCGGCCTCTATTCCGGGAACCGGGTCTACAAGCAATATTTATTGAAGACATACATGTCGGTCGTCGAGAACCGATACAAGACGGGGACGATCAAGCGAGTCGAAGCCGATCTGAAGAAATTTGCTTCGTCAAATCCCGTGGCAAATCCGTCGAAATTGACCGATGCCGAAGAGCAGTTGTTGAGCGACAATTACGATCTGCTTAAGGCATATCTGATGCTTACCGGACAGTACAAGGAAAAGGCGGACCCGGCATTTATTTCGACGGTCCTGGCAAAATATTGGACGACCGAACCTAAGATCCCGCCCGACCAAAAGCTTGTGGCTCAGGCACAGCTCGATTTTTGGGCCAAGCAGGTGGATCGCGATGACGCGGATTACAGTTTCCCGCGGATCGTGGCCGACGGGAAGCTCGTCGATGACACGCGAAAGAAGCTGCAGGATTTCCCTGCAATTTACCGTTATTACAAACGCAA
This sequence comes from Acidobacteriota bacterium, assembly GCA_029781855.1. Classification (GTDB taxonomy): domain Bacteria; phylum Acidobacteriota; class Blastocatellia; order Pyrinomonadales; family Pyrinomonadaceae; genus OLB17. Next base: position 35,038 of record JAKOVX010000060.1, read on the forward strand.
AGTGTCTGAGATCTCGAAGATCGTTGACGACAAGGTAGGTCTCACGACCGTGGATTCGATCCTTACGCGCAACGGTGCGGATGCCGGACTTATGTCGGGGACATATCGTGTACCGGGAGCATACACCAGGCCGGGATTCGAACTTATGAAGACGGCGATCGCCGAGGCGGACGCGAAACTAAGTGAAGATGACTGGGTAATGGGTGAAGTTGGTAAGAAACAGGTTGCTCAAACGACCGACTCCGCTAAGATCGAAGATAGGTATTATCGCGATTATGCCGACAACTGGCGAACATTTGTAAAGGGCGTAACCGTTAAGCCATATGACGTCAAGACCGCCGCACCCGCACTTCAGTCGATGGCGTCACAGAGTTCGCCGATGAAGATACTGCTGATCGAGATCAGCAAGAACACAAATCTCTCGGCCAAACCGGAAGTTCAGGGATGGTGGGATTGGTTAATGAGCTTTTTTACAAAAGCCAAGACCGATGACACCGGCGGAAGTACGCAGCCTGAAAAGGAATTCCGGCCGCTTTTCACCTTTGTTGGCAAAAAAGAAGATAAGGATAACGCTCCGATCGAAAAGTACTGTGCGGTGCTGAACACGGTCTTCAACCGGCTAAATGGCCGGTCGGCCGATGACATCAAACAGATCGCTGCGGCGCTCGCAAATGACGACGATAAACTGAAACTGCGCGACAGCGAAACTGCGGTCGCGAACCTTATTCAGGGGTTTGACGCAACGCCGTCTTCGCAGGAACTTGCACTGCTTATCCAGCAGCCGTTGGCTAACCTTAGAACGCTGCTCGGCCAGGGATCGCAGGATCAACTCAAGAAAGCCTGGGCTGAACAAATATTACCGGCAGCCAAGGAGATAGAAAAAGGCTACCCGTTCGAGGATGGGCAGGCGGAATCCGATCTGACGAAACTTTCGGCCTTTCTCAACCCGGTAGACGGAAAGCTGTCGAAATTCTACGACGATAAACTCAAGAAGTACTTCGAAGAGTCGAACGGCCAGTTGAAGGTTAAGGATTCGTCAGACGTTAAGTTCAGCGATGATTTTGTCGCATACTTGAATAACGCTTTCGCCTTAAGAAAGGCCCTTTACGGAACCAGTCAAACGCCGAAATTTGATTACGCATTTGCACTCAAGGCGGGTAAGGATCTTTTGATCGAGATCACTATTGACGGACAAAAGGTGACGTCCGAGGGAACCGCGTCAGTCAACGGCACGTTCCCGGCTGCGCCGTCTGCCGAAACTGGTGTGATCATTACCGCCGGCTCGACCGGATCGACCACAACCACTGCTCCGCCGGCCGCAAATACTGGCAGCACGTCCTCCTCGACCGCATCGAGCAGTTCCGGTCCTACGCCGCTCAAATTCCCCGGCACTTGGGGACTGTTCCGCTTTGTCGATGCCGGACATCCGCAAAAGCAGCCAACCGGCGAATACAACCTTAGTTACAGTATCGGCGGTAAGAGCGTCGGTGCCACGATCAAGCCGAACGGCGGAGATCCGTTCGACAAGACACTTTTCCGGCAGCTTAAGGCACCGCCGGCCTTATTGAAATAGGAACGATCAGGAGAGCAAAGATGGAAGAAGCAAAGAAATTATTGGACGAAGGGAACCTCAGCGGAGCGGTCGAATCGATCTTGAATTTTGTTCGATCTAATCCGACGGACATCCCGGCTCGCATTTTTCTCTTCGAATTATCGTGCTTCGCAGGCGACTGGGAACGGGCCGAAAAGCAGCTTGATGTTATCGGGCATCAGGATGCACAGGCCTCGATCGGTTCGTTGATCTACAGGCAGAACTTCAGGGCGGAAAAAGATCGCATACGATATTTTTCCGACAGTCTTCAGCCCGGGATCATGGCGCCGCCGCCGCCTTATGTTGAAAATTTAATAAAAGCAAATAATCGGATCCGCGAAGGAAATACCGCCGAAGCCCGTGAAATTCTCGACAACATCGAAGAAGAACGTCCCGCGTTCAAGGCCAAAGTGAATGGGGTTGATGTCAGTGATTTTCGCGACTACAACGATCTGACCATGTGCATCTTCGAGGTCATCTTCAAGGACCAGTATCTTTGGCTTCCGATGGAACAAATAGCTTCGATTAACTTCTTTAAGCCGAAGAGCCTGCGCGATCTATTTTGGATCCAGGCTGAGATCGAACTTGTCGAAGGAACAAAGGGCGAAATGTTCATTCCGTCACTGTATTGCAACAGCTGGAAACACAGCGACGACCAGGTTCGACTGGGCCGCAAAACGGACTGGCTCGACCTCGGGGACGACATTTTCATCGGGCAAGGAACGCGGCTTTATTGGATGGACGGCGAAGACCGTTCAATATTCGATCTCCAATCGATCGAATTCGAACACGAAGAGACAGAAGACTAAAATATTTGGTGCATTCTGCGGTTTTTTCGGGTAGAATGGGGAAATATTTCGGCAACCTAAGTTAGAGCTTCCGTCTTTGTCTTTATTGAGCAAGGAGCATTTGGATGAGTGAAGTCCTGAGTAAACCTCCGGTAATTGATCTTGACGCCATTTTCCAGCCGGTGTCCGAGGAATCCCCGTCTGGCGAGAGCCTCCGGTACTCCGGCCTCTATGACGAGATCGCCGAAGCTCGCCGGGCCGACATGGATGTGAGCCAAGGGGAATGGCAGACCGAACTAAAGGTCGCCGATTTTCGAAAGGTAGTAGAACTTGCGATCCCGGCACTTGTTTCACAGTCTAAGGACCTTCAGGTCGCGGCATGGTTGTCCGAGGCATTGATAAAGATCCACGGTTTTGCGGGCCTCCGTGACAGCCTGCTCCTGCTCGCAGGTCTCCAGGACAAGTTTTGGGAAACACTTCACCCTGAAATCGATGAAGGTGACATGAGCGGGCGTGCGAACGCCATCGCATGGCTTGATGCCCAGGCGTCGTTGGCGATCATGGGTTCGGCGATCACTAGCTCGGGCTACGGTTTTCTCGATTTTGAAGATTCCAAGAAATATGACTTCCCCGAAAATATGGAGCTGCTCGACACATCAGAGCAGGTCCGCCTCAACGAACTGAAGGCGCAAGCCGAGGCCCAGCGAAAGGTAACCGGGGAAATGTGGCGCAGGTCCGTTGCCGAAACAAACCGGGCATTCTGCGAGGCGACGAATGTGACCGTCGACGAGTGCTGGACAGCGTTCAAGGAGCTGAATCGTGTTATTGAAGAGAAGTACGACCGGAATCAAATGCCTGGTCTCTCGGAGCTCCAGAAATCGCTCGATTCCGTACAAACACAGGTCAAGAGACTGCTTGAGGAAAAACGTGCCGAAGAACCCGATGAGTCCGATGTTTCGGAGTCCGCCGAAGGCGAAGCAACCGAGGGTGGGACAGGTGCTCCGGGGACCGGAATGGGAACCGCGACCGGTGCCATCCAGAGTCGCCGGGATGCGTTGAAGCGGCTGGGTGATATAGCGGATTTTTTCCAGAAGACCGAACCGCACAGTCCCGTCGCATACCTGGTACAGCGAGCCGTAAAATGGGGCAATATGCCGCTTGAGAGCTGGTTACAAGACGTTATCAAGGACGAGTCCGTTTTGTATCAACTAAGACAGACACTTGGTTTTAACACGGGGGCAAGTGAGAACGTAACTGACGTTTGAAAGCGGATGATCATCTCGAGCGAATGAATTTTCCAGTAATTTTTCCAATTTAACGATACTAAGGAGAGAAGCCAATGCCAAAAAAAGAAAGTTTACAGCATAAGATCGATCGCGTGCGTCCACCGCGCGTTCAGATCACATACGATGTGGAGGTCGGCGGTGCGATCGAACTCAAGGAGTTGCCTTTCGTGATCGGCGTCTTGGGCGATTTCGTCGGAAAGCCCGAAGAACCGCTCCCCGCTTTCAAGAATCGCAAGTTCGTTGAGATCGACCCGGATAATTTCAATCAGGTGATCGCGGGCATGAAGCCTCGCCTGGCCTTCACGGTCGACAATAAGCTCCAGGACGACGGCAGCAAGATGGGAGTTGAACTCAAGTTCAACAACATCGAAGATTTCGAGCCGGATCAGATCGTTCAGCAGGTCGATCCGTTGAGAAAACTTGTCGAAGCCAGGCAAAAGCTTGCCGATCTTAGGTCCAAGATGGATGGCAACGAAAAGTTGGAGAGCTTGCTTGAAGATGTCATCTCGAGTGCAGACAAACAAAAAGAACTCAGCGACGCGCTCGCAAAGGAGGAATAATTAACAATGGCTAAACAGAAAGAAGAAGCGGCCGCTGCCGGAACCGTCGAGGTCCAGGAAGAAGGTAGTCTTCTGGACCGGATATTGACTGACGGCAGGATGGCTCGCGACGATTTCCAAAAAGAGCGAGCAAAGGACATGATCGGCGAATTCGTCAGTCAGGTCATGAGCGGCGAGTTAACGATGTCCAAAAACATGGACGTCGCTATCAACTCGCGAATTGCCGAGATCGACCGCCTGATCTCTGCCCAGATGAACGAGATCATGCACCACGAAGAATTCCAGAAACTGGAAGGCTCGTGGCGTGGACTCCATCACCTGGTCAAGAACAGCCTGACCGGCACCCAACTTAAGATCAAAGTCATGAGTGTGACCAAGAAAGATCTCCTCAAGGACTTTGAACGGGCCCTTGAGTTCGATCAGTCGACGCTCTTCAAGAAGATCTACGAGGAAGAGTACGGCACGTTCGGTGGAGCTCCATACGGAGCGATGATCGGCGATTTCGAATTTGGTAACCATCCTCAGGACATGGCCTTACTTGAACGGGTCTCCGAGGTCGCGGCGGCTGCCCATGCACCTTTCCTTAGTGCTGCATCTGCCGATCTGTTCGGTTGGGACAATTTCAACGAAATGACCGAGGTCCGCGATGTCGCGAAGATCTTCGACCGAACCGAGTACATGAAATGGCGTAGTTTCCGTGAATCCGAGGATTCGCGTTACGTCGGCCTGACTATTCCGCATGTTTTGATGCGTGAGCCATATGGTGCAGCCACGAAACCGACGGAAACTTTCAGCTTCGAAGAAGACGTGGACGGCAAGGACCACAAGAAATACCTCTGGGGCAATGCCGCCTATGCTCTCGGAACGAGGCTAACCGAGGCCTTTTCGATGTACAGTTGGTGTGTCGCTATCCGCGGCGTTGAGGGCGGTGGCCTCGTTCAGGGATTGCCGACCCATACTTTCCAGACCGACGAGGGCGAACTTGCAATGAAGTGCCCGACCGAGGTCGCGATCACGGATCGCCGTGAGAAGGAGTTCTCGGACAATGGCTTCATCCCTCTCGTCCACTGTAAGGGTACCGATTATGCCGCTTTCTTCGCGACGCAATCGGCAAACAAACCTAAGAAATATGACAGCGACGCGGCAAACGCTAACGCCAGACTGTCGTCGCAGTTGCAGTATATTTTTGCGGTTTCCCGTTTTGCTCATTACCTAAAAGCGATGATGCGAGACAAGGTGGGCTCTTTCATGTCCAGGAAAGAGGCTGAGATGTTCCTAAACAGGTGGATCTCACAATACGTGCTTGAGAATGATGTGGCTCCCCAGGAGCAAAAAGCAAAGTACCCGCTTCGCGAAGCTCGGGTCGACGTTTCGGAGATCCCTGGAAAGCCCGGCTGTTACCGAGCTGTGGCATTCTTAAGGCCACACTTCCAGTTGGATGAGTTGTCCGTTTCACTTAGACTGGTTGCCGATCTTCCGCCGCCGGCGAAGTAATCTGGTCAGCTTCTGATGCCGTCATCTTTTTTCGGCAAAAGTCGGGCTGCATTTCGTCTACCATCTGTAAGCGAACTGCAGCCCACTGGGCCGGACGCATACGGGATGGATTTCTTGAAAAAACAGGTGGTTAGGTTTTGATTCTAAACAAAAAGGAGCTTAGTTAAACTAAATGGCACAAGCAGATTATTACTTGAAGATAGACACGATCGAAGGCGAAGCGGATGCGACGGGTTTTGAAAAACAAATGCAGATCGAGTCATGGTCGTTCGGCGCCAGCAATGCAGGTTCAGCCGTCCAGGGAACAGGTCTTGGTGTTGGAAAGGTCAGCCTCCAGGACTTTCATTTTGTCGTACAGAACGGCAAGGCATCGCCGCAGCTTTTCCTTGCTACCTGTAAGGGCAATCATATCCCGCAGGCGATCCTTTCATGTCGAAAGACAGGTGGTGACGGAAATCCGTTCACGTACTTTAAGGTAACCTATAAGGATATCGTGATCTCGTCCTTCCAGACGGGCGGCAGCAACGGAAGTTCGATCCTGCCGATGGAACAGATCTCGTTCAACTTCACGAAGATCACGATGGAGTACTTCCAGCAGAAACCGGACGGTACTGTGGCCCTGACCAATACGGTCAACTACGACATCAAGAAGGTTGAAGGCTCAGGTGCCTAAGATCTTTTGTAACGATGATCGCGGGTCCGTTCACTACAGACCCGCAAGGCATACTTGCCAACCCATTGATATCGTCCCGCCTTCGCGGCGGGTCGATATCTTTTCGACATTGAACTAATGTCCCGCTTCGACAACGAAATTCGCATAACGCAATCGGTGCTTGACCGACTGATCGATGAGGAGCCGTCGATGTCACAGGATCCTCCTAAGGCAAGGTCTGTGTCGTTGGCGGAATTGAAAAAGTCAGTAAGAAGGGATTTGGAGTGGCTTCTTAACACGAGATGCTTCACTGAAAATATCGATGGCGGTCTGGAGGAATCTTTGAAGTCGGTAGCGTTCTACGGGCTTCCGGATTTCACGGCCGTTAGCGTCAAGAACCCTAACGAGCAACGGCGCATGGCACAAGCTCTTGAGGAAGCTATCAAGATCTTTGAGCCGAGGTTCTCCGATCTGAAGGTCACACTCGAACCTATTGACAGCGTGGATCGGTTACTAAAATTTAAGATCGAGGCGACACTGGATGTCGATCCGGCTCCCGAACCGGTGATGTTCGATACCGTATTACAGCTGGGTGGTTCGAGTTTTGAGGTTCAGGACAGATAACTTGAACTTATTTTTGACGAACAATTGTCGGATATGACCAATATTCCGCTCGCCATCGTTTTTGGATGGCTTGGATAGGTCATCAAATTGATCAGAATTCTATTAACAATAGTTTATTGAGGTCTGGCGGATCCGTATTATTTAAAGATCCATTCGCATGGGAGCTTATAAATGGCTGTATTGAGTTTGGCAGAAACGAAAGGATGCTGCCACGTCGCTTATGATGGCGTAGCAGGGGAACGCTATAGCTTTCCGGGCGGAGCAGTTTGGTCCGTGATTCAGCACTGGGCGTCGTCAATTACCGGCTTTAAGGCCGTTTCAATGGCACCGGATTCGGGGAGCGATATTTTTGTTATTGCATTTGCAGGCACCGATTCATTGCTTGACGCAGTTGTCGATATCGTTCAAGCAACTGGCGGTGTTCCCCCGCAATATCCGCAGGCGTTGCTGCTTGCGCGTGCGGCTCAGACGGCGGCATCATCGCGGCTTCATCTAGCGGGGCATTCGCTCGGCGGCGGATTGGCGGCGTACTGTTCGTCCGCACTGCATTGCCCGGCGAGCACGATCAACCCGGCTCCGCTCATCGGTGCGGCGTCGTTGCATGCACTCTTTGGAAATAATTCTCAGATCACGAATTATGTGGCGCGTGGTGGCGAGGTCGTCAGCAGTTCACCGGGCCGAAATCCCGGCCGCGACGTCGAGGTCGATTCCCGCGGTGGGATGTTCGGCTTTTTCACCGATCATATGTTGGCAAACGTTGCGCCTGGGATTCCCTTGCCGGTAAAGCTCTAAATTTCTAAATGCGAGACGAACTTCTAGGATATTACGAGCGGGAACTCATTTTTCTGCGCCGAATTGGCGCAGATTTTGCAGGTAAATATCCAAAGATCGCGGCTCGCCTATTGCTAGACGAGGAGAAGATCGAGGATCCTCACGTCGAGCGAATGATCGAAGCATTCGCCTATTTGACGGCTCGCATCGGCCTCAAACTCGACGATGAGCTCCCGGAGATAACTGAGGCATTCCTAAACGTACTTTATCCACACTATCTCTCGCCCATCCCTTCGATGGCGATCGCCCAGTTCTCATATGGAACGCCTAACGACAAATTGACTGCAGGCCAGCGGCTCGAACGGGGCATGAGGCTTAACTCAAGGCCGGTTGACGGAATGACGTGCAAATTCCAAACTGCCTATGATGTTGATCTTCTACCGATCGAAATTGAATCCGCTGCCCTCGAATCACCGGCTCCAAAAGACGGCCGTGGCCGCTTTGCTGAATGTGCGGTTCGCCTAAGCATGCGGTGTTTCGGAAATGCGAATTTGCATGAGATGAAAGTAGGGTCGACCGGAGACATTCCGGAGAAGATCCGTTTCTATATCGACGGCGAACCGCAGCTTGTATTCCCGCTTTATGAGATCATTCTCAACAACGCTGTTTCTGTGGAATTTCGGCCGCGGGAAACGCCGATTAGCGACAAGTCGCTGAAAACGATCACAAATATACAAGCAAAGCTTCCTGACCCCGTCATCGTAGCAGCGAGGGACGTTATTAGGCAGGTCGGGTTTGCCGCAGAGGAAGCGATGCTTCCATATACGAAGCGTTCATTTGCCGGTTACCGGCTATTGAGCGAGTATTTTGCGTTTCCGTATAAGTTTCTTTTCTTTGACCTTCACGGATTGGATCAGGCCATCTTGAAGAAATTCGGCAGCCATTTTGACATCCTTATTCACTTGCGAGACGTCGTTCCGCCGATCGCTCCTGTCACCGCCGAAACTTTTCGAATGGGTTGTTCGCCGATCATAAATCTTTTCTCGAAGCTTTCGGACCCGATCTATCTCTCGCAGCAAAAATACGAATATCAAGTAATTCCGGACGTGCATCGGCAGTATTCGACCGAGATCTACTCGGTAGACGGTGTGGTAACGACCGATCCACGTACGAATCAATCTCGTGAGTTCTCGCCCTTCTATTCGATCCGGCATTCGTACGGCGAAAAGATGGACAAATCTTATTGGTACGCTGTTCGGCGTCCTTCGCAGAGGGAAAACGACGATGGAACCGAGATATTTCTCTCGCTGGTAGATGCAAATTTTGATCCGCATGTTCCCGCCGTTGAGGTACTTAACGTCAAGACAACATGTACCAATCGGGATCTGCCCGGAAAATTGCCGTTCGGCGGTAAAGAAGGCGATTTCGAGGTCGAGGGAACTGCTCTATTGTCGCGTGTACGTTGTCTCACGAAGCCGACCGAGACACTTCGTCCGCCGCAACGACGATCGGCACAATGGAGATTGATCTCGCATCTCAATCTCAATTATCTTTCTCTCGTAAACAATGAGAACGGTTCTCCTGAAGCACTCCAGGAGATCCTACAACTTTATAATCTCGACGATTCCGCGGTCGCGAGAAAGCAGATCATGGGAATAACTAGCATCGAGACTCGGAAGGTGGTACGTCAGATCGGCGGACGAATCGGCGCGGGGTTTGTCCGTGGGCTCGAGACGACCATTTCTTTCGACGAGGAGCAATTCGTCGGAAGTGGACTGTTTCTTTTTGCTTGCGTCCTAGAACGGTTTCTGGGACTCTATTCTTCAGTAAACTCATTTAATCAGATGATCCTCCGTACTGAGCAACGTGAGGAGCCCTTGAGGGCATTTCCGCCGAGAGCTGGCGAACAGGAGCTTTTGTGATCATGGAACGCAAACCGCTCGTCGAACACTTGTCCGAGGAGCCTTTCGCTTTTCAATTCTTCCAGGCCGTTCGGTTATTGGAGAGGATAAATCGCGAGCGAAAACCGGTAGGCGGCGAGGCCTTGCCGGACGAAGAGATAGTTCGGTTCAGATCGCATATCGGCCTGGACTTTCCTGCCAGCGAGATCCAGGAGATCAACAGATCGGTCAATGAATCCGGCCAGGAAACAACCGAAATGGTCGTCAACTTCATGGGAATGGTTGGGGTAAGTGGTGTATTACCGACCCATTACACGGAGTTGGTGATGGATCGAATTCGACATCGAGATTCAACACTTTGGGCCTTTCTTGACATATTTACGCACCGTGCGGTGTCGCTTTTTTATAGAGCCTGGGGCAAATATAGATTTCCGGTAGCTTACGAGCGTGGTAATGACGACTTTACGGGATTCCTTTTCGATTTTGTAGGGCTTGGGTCGAAAGGGCTCCGGGGAAGAATGAGTTTGGACGATGAGGCATTGTTGCCTTATGGCGGTCTGATTTGCCAAAAACCTCATTCACAAAACGCTATCGAGAATATTGTCGGCGACCAGTTTCAGGTTTCTACAAAGGTCCTTCAATTCTTTGGACAATGGTTGCAGCTAGGAACTGAAGATGTGACTCACCTTGGCGAACAAAATTCGGTTCTTGGACAAAGCGCGATCATTGGAAACCGGGTGTGGGATCAGCAGTCCAAGTTCAGGGTCCGATTGGGACCGATGAAATTTAAGAAATTTATGGCGTTTCTTCCAAATGGATCTGCTCATCAGGCTCTCTTGTCCGTTCTCAAATTCCTGGTCGGATTCGAATTTGATTTCGATCTGCAGTTCGTCCTGGAAGCAAAGCAGGTGCCGAGTACAGTTTTGACTACGAGGGCCTTACGAAAACCGATGCTCGGATGGACAAGTTGGTTGAAAACAAAGCCATTTACTGCGGATGACGACCAGTTAGTGCTTCAGACGTCATCGTGATCGAAATAAAATTAGGAGATAGAATAAAGCAATGAACGTTAATTTGAAATCGCTGATCGGAAGGTTGAATGATACTTGTCGCGAATCTCTCGAGAGCGCAGCAGGACTTTGTTTATCTCGCACAAATTACGATGTCGAGATCGAGCACATTTTGGCAAAGATCCTGGAGCATGACAACACCGACATTCATCGCATTTGTAACCACTACGAAGTCAACGTCGACCGGCTTACGAAGGACGTAAATGACGCCCTTGGCCGTCTAAAAACCGGCAATTCGCGGACGCCCGGCCTCAGCGACCGGCTACCGAGATGGTTCCAGGACGCATGGCTGCTGGCCTCGGTGGATTTTGGGGCCGCGCGTGTTCGCTCCGGGCACCTGCTACTCGCTCTGGTCACAAACGACGGGCTTGCACGCATAGCACGAGATATTTCGCGGGAATTTGACCATATATCAGCCGAATCGCTCCAACAGAAACTCGAAGAGATCACCGCCGATTCGGACGAGGCACGTGACGCCGTGCTTTTGGGAGAGACCGGCGGCACGGCCGATGGAGCACCGGTGGCCAGTGGTGTCCCTGGGAAGACCAAAGCACTTGACCAGTATACCGAGGATCTAACTGCCAAGGCGGCGGCTGGAAAGATCGATCCGATCCTCGGCCGGGACGCTGAGATCCGTCAGATCGTCGACATTCTTACTCGCAGACGCCAAAATAACCCGATCCTGACCGGCGAAGCCGGAGTCGGAAAGACGGCCGTCGTCGAAGGTTTCGCGGCCCGGATCGCTGCCGGAGACGTACCGGATCCACTTAAGAACGTCGCGGTACGATCTTTGGATCTCGGCCTTCTACAGGCCGGCGCAGGCGTGAAGGGAGAATTTGAAAATCGTCTAAAGTCAGTCATTGACGAAGTGAAATCGTCTCCGAGGCCGATAATCATGTTCATCGATGAGGCCCACACGATGATCGGAGCCGGCGGTGCCGCCGGACAAAATGACGCAGCAAATCTCTTAAAGCCGGCCCTTGCGAGAGGCGAACTTAGAACGATCGCTGCGACAACTTGGGCCGAATACAAGAAGTATTTTGAGAAGGATGCTGCCCTGGCGAGACGATTTCAGGTCGTCAAGATCGATGAACCCGATGACGAAAAGGCAATCGCAATGATGCGCGGCCTGACGGGCAAAATGGAAGAGCATCACAACGTCAGGATACTGGACGATGCGATCGTCGAGTGCGTCAAGCTCTCAGCCCGTTACATCACTGGACGACAGTTGCCTGATAAGAGCGTTTCGGTGTTGGATACCGCCTGTGCCAAGGTCGCGATCGGCCAGGGAGCGACGCCTGCGGCTGTCGAGGATGAAATACGGCTGATCCAGAACCTCAGCGCAGAGATCGATGCATTAGAACGGGAGCAGGTGACCGGTGCAGATCACACGGTTAGATTGGGTGAGCTTTCGACCAGAAAGAACGACGCCGAAGCAAAGCTCGCCGTCCTTAACGAACAGTGGGCCAAGGAAAAAGAACTCACAAACCAGATCCGCAACATTCGTCTGAAACTCGAAATGTCGCGATTGGATCCAGTGCCGGTGGCCTCACCGGCTGCTGACGCCCCGGCCGAAAGTTCGGAGGCCCAGGCGATGGAAGCTTCAGCGGAGGCTGCGGCGCCGGACACTCACGATGGCGGCCAGTCTACGGCAGCCGCTCCGGCTGCGGAAACGGTGGACACCGAATTCCTGAAAGGTGAACTCAAGCGGCTCAACGAGGAGCTGAAACAGGTGCAGGGTGAAAATCCGCTGATGCAGCCCGTCGTAAACGGACAAACAGTAGCCGAGGTCATTTCGGGTTGGACCGGAATCCCGATCGGGAAAATGGTTGCGGACGAGATCAACGCGGTACTCAACCTTGCGTCGACACTGCAGGAACGTGTCCTCGGGCAAAATCATGCGCTTGAGGCTATATCGCAGCGTATCCGAACGTCCCGTGCCGGCCTCACGGATCCAAAACGGCCGATCGGCGTCTTCCTGCTCGTCGGAACTTCCGGAGTTGGTAAGACGGAAACGGCTCTGGCTCTGGCAGACACGCTGTACGGCGGTGAGCGAAACCTGATATCGATCAACATGAGCGAATACCAGGAGGCCCATACCGTTTCAAGCCTTAAAGGTTCGCCTCCGGGATACGTCGGCTACGGAGAAGGTGGTGTTTTGACTGAAGCGGTAAGGAGAAAACCCTACTCGGTCGTCCTACTTGATGAGGTTGAAAAAGCCCACCCGGATGTGATGGAACTCTTCTTCCAGGTTTTCGACAAGGGTGTATTGGAAGATGGCGAAGGCCGTGAGATCGATTTCAAGAACTGCATTATCATTCTCACCTCGAACGTCGGTACGGATACGATCATGAAACTCTGTTCCGATCCTGATACCACGCCGTCACCAGACGGATTGGTCGAGGCCATCAAGCCGGAATTGAATAAGGCATTTAAGCCGGCATTGCTTGGCCGAATGGTCACAGTTCCGTTCTATCCGATCAATGACGAGATCATGAGATTGATCATCAAATTGCAGCTTGGCAAGATCCGCCAACGGATAGCTGATAACCATGGTGCGCAATTTTCCTATGATGATTCCGTCATAGATACGGTAGCCAAACGCTGCACAGACGTCGATAGCGGCGCCCGCAACGTATATAACATCCTGACCGGTACTCTGCTGCCTGAAATGAGCGGCCAGGTGCTGTCGCGGATGGCCAGCGGCGAGGGTATCAGTCGCGTTCACGTTTCGGTCGGCGACGGCGAGAATTTTGTGTATGAAATAAACTAACGATGTCTATTAATGTGATCGTGCACGACACCCGGCTCGAAGGCCGGACGCCGGTTTCCGGTTCGGGAACGGTGACGTTTGAAGTTGACGACTCCACGCCTTTGAGTGACTTCTTCGATCGGGTGGTTGGATTGTCAGACGCTCACGGGGGGATCGACCGGCTGATGATAATGGCCCATGGTGTCTATGTGGTCGACGAAGACACAAGTGGCATCATGTTGTGCCACGAGTTTATTTGCCACCGGACCGTTCATGAGTTCAGTCGATTGAGAGACAAGGTAGCCCGGATCGTACTTTTTGTGTGTCATGCTGCTGAAACGGCGATGACAGCGCACGGGGACGGGGACGAACTCTGTCGCCAGATCGCTCTACTGGCGCAGGCTGAGGTAACTGCGGCACGAGAAGATCAGGCATACACCACTTTTCAGTCGTGCTCACTCTTCAATTGTGAGGAGTCGGCCATTGAGTTCGGTGAATGGGAAGGCCCGGTTGTCGTTTACGGTCCGGACGGGAATATCATCTACGAATTCCGAAATCCAAGTGCCTGGCGGGACGCGGCCGGGGTCCTGCACGATCCGCGAATCGAAGCACGCCCCTAAGGTTCGCAAAAATCGTGCTTTTTCTACGTCTTCAGGTACAGGCGATTGTTGATACGCCGACGAATTGAAATATGCCTACGACTCAAGACAGAAGATTATTAAAAGTAGCGACGCCGCTGGAATACGATTTCTTACTCATCAAGCGAATTCGTTCTCGCGAGGGTCTATCTCAACTTTTTAGCTTCGATCTTGACCTGCTGCATGCCGAAGAGGCTATCAATCGGGATGCTACCTTCATAGATCCACAGCAGATCCTTGGAAAGCCGATGGTCGTATCCGTTTCTCAGACTGACGGATCGACGAGACATTTTCATGGGATATGCGTCGATTTTTCGCAGGGTAACCGGAATACACGATTTTCCAAGTATCGTGCGACCCTCGTCCCTCGGGTTTGGCTTTTAACCCAGATATCACAGAGTCGAATTTTTCAAAACAAGTCGGTTCCCGATATCCTGACCGAGGTGCTCGAGGGTTTCGAGTTCAGCATTGAGGTTCAGGGGACATTTGAACCGCGAAATTACTGCATTCAATATCGCGAGACCGACTGGAACTTCGCTTCCCGTTTGATGGAAGAAGAAGGGATCTACTATTATTTCGAGCACACAGAAGATTCCCACAAGCTTATTATTGCCAATACTGATCAGTCGCATCGGCCATGTCCGTCGAAGTCTGAGGTTCCGTTTATCATGGACTGGTCCCCGAACGAGGACTGGGTCTCACGGATCCTTACGTGGCAAAACGCAAATAAGGTCCGAAGTGGCAAATTCAGTCTTCGCGACCACAATTTTCAGCTTCCGACCAACTACCTCGAAGCCGAGCAGGTCAGCCGATTCGATATCGGCGGAAACAAGCAGCTTGAGATATACGATTTCCCTGGTGGCTACTCGAAGCGTTTTGATGGCATTGATTCCGGCGGCGGAGAACAGACCTCTAATCTGCAAAAGGTCTTCGAAGATCGTCAACGCACTACGAACATTCGTCAGCAGGAGATCGACGTCGCGTACAAGACGAGTTACGGGACAACAGACTGCTGCTCATTCACAGCCGGTTACCGGTTTACGATGACGAATCATCCGCGTGGCGACAACAACGGCAGCTATGTGTTGATGAACGTTGGGACCGAGGCGGTACAGTCGCCGGCGTACATTTCAGACGACAATGTCTCTAATCCGTATATAGTGAATTTCGCCGTTATTCCCCAGGGGCAAGGCCAGGCACCGTTCCGTCCGCTGCGCCAAACGCCAAAACCGGTGATTCATGGCGTGCAGTCGGCCGTTGTCGTCGGCCCCGCCGGCGAGGAGATCTTCACCGACAAGTACGGCCGCGTCAAAGTTCAGTTTCGTTGGGACCGGGAAGGAAAGTTAGATTCCAATTCTTCCTGTTGGATGCGTGTCGTGCAGACGTGGGCGGGGAACAAATGGGGAACGATGTTCATACCTCGCATAGGTATGGAAGTGATCGTCGATTTTCTGGAAGGCGACCCCGATCAGCCGATCATCACCGGTTGCGTCTACAATCCGGACACGATGCCGCCATACACATTGCCGGACGAAAAGACCAAATCTACGATCAAGTCTAATTCCAGCAAGGGCGGCGGCGGATTTAACGAATTTCGATTTGAGGATAAAAAGGGATCGGAGCAGATCTTTATCCATGCTGAAAAGGATCAGGACATTCGTGTAAAGAATGACTGCAAGGAGATCGTCAATCATGACCGCCATCTGATCATCGAGAACGATCAGTATGAAAAGGTCAAAAAGGACAAACACATGCAGGTCGGCGGCGACCATAATGAGAAGGTCGGCGGGACGATGTCGCTCAACGTCGGCAGCAACCTTCAGGAAAAGGTCTCTCAAAATTATGCCCTCGATTCCGGCATGGAGGTCCACATCAAGGCGGGCATGAAGGCGGTCATCGAAGCCGGCGTGCAACTGACACTCAAGGTCGGCGGGAACTTCGTCGACATCAGTCCGGCAGGGGTCACTATCAAGGGCACGATGGTCCTGATCAATAGCGGTGGAGCCGCCGGATCGGGTTCGGGATCGAATCCAGAAGCGCCGAAAGATCCGAAAGAAGCTGATAAGGCTGAGCCCGGTCAAAAGACGGCGAAACCACCGACACCGCCGCCCGCACCGGTAAAGTCGCTTGGCCCGATGGCAGCACTTATGAAAGGTGCGGCGCAATCAGGTGCTCCTTTCTGCGATATATGACCGTCATAAGAGATTGACCCGGGTGGTCATTTCGATAATTGAACATGAACAGTGCAGATTTTCAGCAGCAATTATTTACCGGGCGGACTCACGTCTACGCGGTACTCGATGGAGCATCGATCGATGGCCTTCGCACCCGCATGCATGAAATGCGGCCCCCGAACTATTGTCTTTTTCCCGGCGAACTCGAACCTGACGTTGCGGAAACTGCACCTTATCTTGTCGGACTCATCGCCGGAACTCCGTTCACCGATTGGGTTCTGAAGGAACATTTTGGAAAGCACTGGGGTATATTTGCTCAATCTCGCCAGTCCATCACTGAAATGCGAAAACACTTCCGGGCTCTTGTTAAGGTTCATACTGAGTCCGGGAAATCGTTGATATTTCGGTACTATGATCCGCGGGTGTTCCGTCGGTTCCTGCCTACGTGCAATGCCGGCG
Organism: Acidobacteriota bacterium; assembly: GCA_029781855.1. Classification (GTDB taxonomy): domain Bacteria; phylum Acidobacteriota; class Blastocatellia; order Pyrinomonadales; family Pyrinomonadaceae; genus OLB17. The sequence continues at coordinate 51,798 of JAKOVX010000060.1, forward strand.
AGCTTGCGACTTTTTTCGGAAATGTCGACGTGTTTTTCGTTGAGACCGCGGACGGAAACGGAATGTCAGCTTTCAAACTTGAACATAAGAATTTGAAAGAAACACCACTGAATTAGGAGATTTTTATTATGCCGACAGGACCAGCGGCCAGAGCAAACATAGATACGACTGCCCATGGCCTGCCACCGGTCTTGACGCCGGGACCGGGCAGCCCGACTGTAATAATTGGATTCATGATGGCCTGGCGGGGAATGCCGCTTGCCGCAGTCGCTGCGTTACAGGCTGCCAAGACGGCCGCAGACACCGCCATTCAAACCGCGGTTGCAGCAACCGCTGCGGCTGCCGGCACACCTGGCGCACCGGCGGCACTTGCCGCCGAGCAGGCGGTTAAGGGTGCGGCTCTGGCATCTATGTCTAGTGCGATCACAGGGGCATCCGGTGGTGCAGACATTCATATGTGCGCCGTTCCCTCGCCGGTGCCACCGCACGGGCCGGGCGTCGACATCACAGGTTCGGCAACTGTCTCGATCAATATGCTGCCGGCAGGCCGAATGGGGGACACAATATTGGAAGCGATCGGTCCGCCCAACACAATAACGAAAGGCGAACCGACTGTGATTATCGGCGGGTAATGGCCAGAAGGAGAACATCAGAGTGCTAGTCATCAGGCAGGAACAAATGAACGCCCTCATCAAAGGCAGCGAAGATGAATGGGTCGAATTTCTAGTCTCCAATGTAAAAAAAGAAGATCCTGAGTTGGGGACCAAGTACCAGGACGACGAACTAAAAAGAATGGTGCGCGTCGCCATCGAGAAGGCCGACAGCTACGGTTTTGTCAATGCCGACGACCAGTCCGCGTTCGTGTCCATCATGTTCGAGGTAGCACCGAACTTTGACGATCAACCGGAGATAAAGGCTGTGCTTGAAGAGGAGCAATTGCCGATTTCCTATCGTCTCGATAAGCTTTGGTCAGACGCTATTCCGGATGAAGTATGGGAAAAGGCGCGTGAAGAATACAAAGAAGAGGCTTGGAAGGGCGACCGTGAAAACGCCGCTTAGATCATCGAGTAAGTATGGCAAATGCCAGACAACGAGCAAAGAAGAGAGCAGCGAAAGCCGCCGCCGCGGCGCAGGCTAAAGCTGTCGCTCCATGTCCGCAGCCCACACCTGAAGAGATCGAGGCGGCACGCGTAGAAGCGGAATACAACAAGATCTCACAGAATGGACACGCCGTTCAGCGGCACGGCGAAGCGATAACCCAACAGCAGCTGACCGATCGCGCGGTCAAAGGCCATGACCCCGTTACTGGTACAACGGACGACGCTTACAACAAGTATCCGAATGGAACACCTCGTCCGCATATGGCATCAAAGGACGCGACGAAATTTACTTCAAAGGCGGCGATGGTAAAGGCGGAAGAGGCTGTCCGCAGCAGCCAAAATTACAAAGACGAGTTAAAGAAGGCGAAAGACGACGGAAAGACAATGTTCGCGGTAAAAGGAACTAAACTTGAAGACGCTCTCGGCGCTGATTACAAATCAAAGGTTGCCGGTGTCACCCGGCAAGGCTCCAAGAATAATCCAACGGGCAGTGCACCGACGGACTTCACAGATGGAACTATTCGAGCCGTTTACAAGAAAGACGCGAGCGGGAATTGGAATCTGCATACGATGTTCCCCGAACCGAAGCCCTAAATAAGTTTATGGAAAAGAAGAGCATTTTGAAAGACGTACTGGAAACCTATTTCTGCCAGGGAGTGGAAATGTCATACGACGAACTGAACCAATTCCTAAAGAACGAGTCGTTTCCGGATCGGGCACGTACCTTCAAACGCGAGTTGGCTGACGCAATAATTAACCACAAGATCACGCCGGAAGATTTTCAGGATCTGACCGCCGTTGACCAGGATTCACAGGAAGACGTGGATAAATTCCTGACTACCGAAATATGGGATCCTCTTTATGATAACGAGCCGGTGCGAATGATCTACTGATCCGTGTCCGCCGCTGATCGGCATACGAAGTTTTTTATACTCACGTAACGCCGATCACGGATGCGTCATTTCCTCCGGTTTGACCAGTTCGTCAAACTCCTCGCCTTTCAATATACCGAGCACCATCGCTGCCTCACGGAGCGACATTTTGTTCTTGTGCGCGTATTTGGCGATCTTTGCAGCATTGTCGTAACCGACGTGTTGATTCAGGGCCGTCACGAGCATCAACGAGTCGTTGAGATAGTGATCGATCTTTTCGCGATTGAGCTCAATTCCGTCGATGCAATAATCGACGAATCCGTGACAAGCGTCGTGGATCAGCCGGACCGAATGCAGGAAATTGTGGATCATCACCGGCTTGAAGACGTTCAGCTCGAAATTTCCCTGCGATCCGGCAAAACCGATCGCCGCGTCGTTGCCAAAAACCTGCACCGCGACCATTGTCATCGCCTCTGACTGGGTCGGATTGACCTTTCCGGGCATTATCGAACTTCCGGGTTCGTTCTCCGGCAGCGAGATCTCGCCGATACCGCATCGCGGCCCTGATGCCAGCCAGCGGATATCATTCGCGATCTTCATAAGGCTGCCCGCAAGCGTCTTCAATGCTCCTGATGCAAAAACGACCTCGTCATGTGCCGATAGTGCGGCAAACTTGTCGGGATGTGACTTGAACGGCAGGCCGGTAATTTCGGCGATCTTGTCCGCGGCACGCTGTGCGAATTCCGGATGTGCGTTTAGCCCGGTTCCGACCGCGGTTCCGCCGATCGCCAGATCAAGCAATCCCGGCAGAACAAGCCGCAGCCTCTCGATATCGCGTTCAACAAGGCTCGCCCAGCCGCCGAATTCCTGCCCGACCGTCATTGGCGTCGCATCCTGAAGGTGGGTCCGACCGATCTTTACAACATCGGCGAATTCCTTTGCCTTGGCGTCGATCGCGTCATGGACCTTTTGGACCTCAGGGATCAACGCAGTGAGGCGTTCGGCAGCCGCAATGTACATCGCGGTCGGAAACGTGTCGTTCGACGACTGAGATTTATTGACGTCATCGTTCGGATGGATCGGCGACTTCGAGCCCATCACGCCGTCGACCATCTCGATCGCTCGGTTCGAGATGACCTCGTTCGCATTCATGTTGGTCTGTGTACCCGAGCCCGTCTGCCAAACTCGCAACGGGAAATGGGCGTCGAGCTTGCCTTCGATCACCTCGTCAGCGGCTTTCACGATCAGGTCTTTTTTGTTCTCAGGCAATTTCCCGAGGTCGTAATTGACGATCGCCGCGGCCTTCTTCAGGATTCCCAACGCGCGGATCACCTCACGCGGCATCACATCAAATCCGATGTTGAAATGCTTCAGCGAACGCTGCGTTTGCGCTCCCCAATAGGCTGTCACCGGCACTTCGATCTCGCCCATCGAATCCGTTTCGATTCTTGTGTTCATTGATTTTTCTGTTGCTTCCGCCATTTTACCTTGTTTCGATCGATCAGATCGAACCCGTGTCCTCCAAACACCGTTTGATCCTCTCCATAGTGTGCTCAATATCATTATCGAGCCCGACCGAGAATCGCACCAATCCGTCGCTGAGGCCCATCTTAACTCTTTCTTCAACCGGAATTTCGGATGACGTGCTGTGGCCCGGCGAACTGAACAGAGTCTTGAAATATCCGAGACTGACAGCCAGGTATCCGACCTTTTCCTGCTGCATCCGCGTCATCAGTTGGTTGGCACGTTCGAGGCTTCCGACATCGATGGCGATCATTCCCCCGTATCCATAACCGGGATTCATGAGGCTTTTCAGCAGCTCGTGCTGCGGATGATCAGGCAGGCCGGGATAATACACCTTTAACCCAAGTTCCCGAAAATTCTCGGCTAGGAACAGGGCGTTTGAGCTGTGCTGACGCATCCTGAGATGGAGCGAATGCAGATTCTTAAGTATACTTGCGGCCCGCGTGCTGTCGAGCACGGCGCCAAACAACATCGAGGCACCCGAATTAATATCCGTCAACTGATGAATGAAATCGTCCGACGCACACACAGCTCCAGCCACGCAGTCACTGGTGCCGTTAATATATTTTGTCAGGCTGTGAACAACGATATCGGCGCCGAGCCGGATCGGCGACAGGATCATCGGGCTGAATGTATTATCGACGATCAGCTTGATCCCGTATTCCTCAGCAATTGATGCGAGTGCCGGGATGTCAGAAACCTCCAGGAGCGGATTTGTGACTGACTCGCAATATATAGCTCGCGTTTTGTCGTTGATCAGTGAGCGGACCAGGTCGAGGTTACCCAGATCGACAAAGTGTGTCTCGATCCCTAGTCGTGGCAGGAAATTCTTGAACAATGCGTATGTCCCACCATATATTGTCCGCGATGAGATCACCTCATCGCCGCTGTTGCATATCTGGATGATCGTCGAGCTGATGGCCGCCATCCCCGAGGCTTTGGATTGGGCGGCCTCGCTGTCCTCCATACGAGCAAGGGCGTCGGATAGGAATTTGTTCGTTGGATTCCAGTGTCTGGAATAGAGAAAACAACCCTCGATCTCGTGCTCGAAGAGTTCCTCCATCCTGTCCGGGCTCATGAACGTAAAGGTAGATGAATCGGTGATCGACGGATTCACATCACCAAATTCGCCAAATACTAAAAAGTCCTGTATCGCATTGCTGGGATCAAAGTTCGTCATTTTGTTCGTCTTTCGAACGCCGGGACCCGACGTCACATGCCCCGCGCATTCACGTGTTAAAGCCCAATCTGGGCAAAATAACCAGTTGCAGCAATAGCCACAGGCCAATTGCCACTACAAATATCAGTATGTCATTCATAAAATCCTAAGGCCGTCGTCCCCGTCCGGGGCCGTTGCCCATGCGTCCTTCGCTGCAGCGGGTAAATGCGGGCAGATGATTGTCTCGTGAAGCGCTCTGCAAAAGAGTAAACACTTCTTTGATATCCGCTTCCTTTACGAATCCGAGAAACCCATCATAAAGCGCGATGTTTTCCTTTTCTGCCGCAACGCCCGTTGCGCAAGCCTCAGTTAGCGAGTCAGGCACTGAGATCTTGCTCGAATCGAATTCATTCTTGGGCACGTTCACACCATACTTGGCGAACAGCGGCAACAGATATGATTCGTGACGCTGCTCCGCCCCGACAATGTTCGAGAACGGTCGGGCGTCGGGGAATTTCTTGAGAACTGCCTCGTACGTAGCCTGCGCCCTCCGCTCGTCCTCAAGTGCCGAGAGCAGGGCTTTTTCGGTTTTCTCGTCAAGCTTTCCGGATGACCTAGGGGCCGTTGAAGACGCGTCTGCCATCGGCAATCCAGCAGCTTTCCAGGCGACGGTGCCGCCGGTTACGTTCAGAACATTGTTGAAACCAGCGTCCTTAAGGATCACAGCCGCCTTTCTCGAACGGTTGCCGGTTTGGCAGATCAAATAAACAGGCTCGTTCTTTTCAAGCCGATCGAGGCTCGAGCCGATCGTATCTAGCGGTATATTCACCGCGCGGTCGGCATGGCCTGCCGAATATTCCTCCGGTGTCCGGACATCGATAAATTGAGAGTAAGCCTTGGAAACGGCAGCTTCTGCATCAGCCGGCGAAACTTCCTTGATCTCCGTAGCCACGTTCGGAACACCCGAATCCGTCGTTGAAATCGCCGCCCTTTGGCAGCCGCTGAATAACATCAATATCGTCGTCAGTATTACTAATAATTTCATGACCTTCACCTTAACAAATCAGGCACAGGCAGCCGCCGCGGCCTCCGTTTCAAGGCCGGCGTCGATCCATGCGGTCGTTCCACCTGAGACGTTGTAAACCTTTTTAAAGCCCGCATTTTCCAGGATGCTGGCACCGAGACTCGACCTGTAACCGGTCTGGCAAATGATATAGGTCGGCACCGAAGGGTCGAGCTTCTCAAATTCGAACGGGAGTTTGTCGAGCGGTATATTGGACGTACGAACAGCGTGTCCGGCATTGTACTCCGCGACCCGGCGGACATCGACGAACTGAATTTCTGTCCCGGTCTTGACCAATTCGTTGACTTCTTCCACCGGCACCTGTTCGATCACATTCAATTCGCCGCTATAGTCACCGATCAGGATATAACCGACTGCCGAGTCGTGCCCGACGCGGGCAAGCCGCATGAATGCCTCTTCAATTTCAGTAAGTGAACCGGCGACGATCGCGATCCGCGTCCCGATCGGGATCATCGTGCCCGACCACGAAGCAAACTGCCCGCCGAGCCAAATATTGACCGAGTTCGGAACGTGGCCCGCCCCGAAGTCCGTATTGACCCGAACATCGACAACAACGCCGTCGAATTCAGCGATCTCCTCGGTCGTCATCTTCCGAGGTTTAGCAAGTTCCTCAAGCGCCGGCGAACCCGCCAGGTTCTTTGCCGCACTTTTCGGAAAGTACATTGGTACTTCCGGCTGGTCCGCCGCCACGATCTTTACGAATTCCTCTTTCGACATCGGCTGCAGGGCGTAATTAAATTGCCGCTGGTTGCCCAATGTCGACCACGTCTCTTTCGAAAGCGATTTTCCGCAGAGCGAACCTGCACCGTGTGCCGGATAAACCTCGGTCTCGTCCGGCAGCGGCAGGATCTTGTCGTGGATCGAATCGTAGAGCATTTCGCCCATCTGCTCCGCCGTAAAACCTTTCGAGCCGATCAGATCGGGCCGGCCGACATCTCCGATAAACAGCGTATCGCCGGTGAACATCTTTAACGGAGAGCGGACACTCTTGTCCGCATCGCCGCTCGCGGCGAGATCTTCCGCAAGGATGGTAATGCCCTCCGGCGTGTGGCCGGGCGTCTCGAGAAATCGAAGTTTTATCGCCCCGACATTCAGTTCATCGCCATCCTTGACCTTCAGCGTTGGAAACTGGGTATTCGCCCTCTGCCCGTAAATTATCTGAGCTCCAGTCTTTGATGCCAGCTCAAGGTGGCCGCTTACAAAATCCGCGTGCGAGTGAGTTTCGATCACATACTTGATCTTCTGCCCGTTCGCCTCGGCCTCGTCTATGTAATGCTGGATATCCCGCTGCGGGTCGATGATCGCCGCCTCGTCGCCGGATCCGAGATAATACGAAGCGTGGGACAAACACCCAAGATAAAATTGTTTGAAGTTCATGTTCTTATTTCTCCAGTATATGCGTACATTTTACCAATTCCGGAGAAATGCTGCGTGCTTTTTCACAAAGTCGGCACACCGCGCCCCACAAAATGACGTTCACCAACATCAAACGCAATCAATGTGCCGTTGAAGGAAAGAAATTTGACCAGGTTGGTATGAGTAGGAAGTTGGTAAATAAACCTGCCGGTTTAGGGGCGGGCTCCTTAGCTGATCGGTCGTCATGAAATTTACCGCCGGGTGATCAGCGATCCTTTAAAATTAGACAAGAACCTTACTGCCGCTGATTATCCTTTTCCCAATAAATATGTTGGTCAAACTCTTTGTTCCATTTATACTGAGCGTCCTCATTGTTAACGAGCATTCCCGAATCGACACATGCCTCCAAAATTGAGAACAATGCTCTGTTTGCGCCACCATTCACCAAGCAAGCCGCCTTGACCGAAAGCCACGTTTCTTGTGACGTATCGAACTTCATTATCCCGAGCAGACATCCAACGTAGTAATGTGCAATTTCCGGTTCGACCCAGTTTTCAAATAGTTTTCTGATATCAAGATCATTGTTCATAGAGTTATTTTTTGAGTTCTCAGTTTCCCGAGTTATTCAATGGAAACCGGGAACATAATAACGTGGGCCTGACGCATGACCATTTTTACCAGCATCCCTACCCAATCTTCCAGTATTTCCTGATAATTTCGTCCGACGCATTCCTGACCTAGATCTGCTTACTCTCGCCGTTAATTTTGGAATCTGTCATCGAATCTCAATTTCCGCGATCGCGTTTACAATATTTCCCTTTGCTTTCAAGATATCAAGCAGCTCTTGGCCGTAAAGTTTGCGAAAATCCGGAATGCGAGCCACCCACAAATGCCTAAGCGAAATTTTCCATCGCCCTTTCTCTAGTCGCCAATCTTGGGTCGACTTTGGCGGAATCCGTAAGACCCACTCAATCTTTCGTCCGGGTTTTATAGTCAAAAACATAGGGTAAAATGCCCCGGGGCTTGTCGCTCCCCACCCCTTGCCAGCTTTAGGAAATTCGTTATAGAAAGGGACATAGCTAATCGTTATCTCGCCATTGTTTTGCTCATAAAAGATCGGACTTTGGCTCCAATTGGCTAAGTAAATAACGGAATACGACTTATTTTCGATACAGATGGTCAAGTCTGTAGATTCACCATATGTTACAAGATTTGAACTCGGTGTTATGCTTAATCTCACTTCTGGCACTGCTCCACTTCTAGGACGCTCTTGCCCGAAAGTCATCGGGTGATCCGAAGCCAGAATCAACAAAAAAAGAACTAATAAATATCGAATTCTCATATGCTTAACTTACCCATAATTGAGCTTCTATAGGAATCGGGGTCGGATCGGCGATATTACGATTCTCAAACTGCACGCGATTTGTACGCTTTCATCACTTGGATGCTGGCATTCGACAAAGCGGCGGCTACGAGGGAAGGGGAGAACGAAGCCATTTCCCAAATCTTATCCCCGAATAACCCGATTGTCACGAAAAATCATATTTCAAACCGTTGCACCAGCCCGCACGTAAGTAAGGGCGGTACACTCAACGCGATATCCCGCCGTCCCGCACTCTCGCACTCTCACCGTCCCGCACTCTCTCTTTCCCTTTGCGCTCTTTGCGTCCTCAACTTCGCGGCCTTTGCGGTAAAAAAGATCGTTAACCGCAAAGTTCGCTAAGGAAACCCGCAAAGACCGCAAAGTCCGCCCCACAACGCTCACAAAGGCGATGTTGCATACATAGGACATTGTGCGACCTACAACAATATGCTAGGATAAAATTGACCATCCCGGCAGATCTATCGGCTAGGCGATCTTTGAAAAGCTGAGAGGTGTGAGCCCTATTGACGGAATAAAAGACGTCAATATCCTTCTTACTTCTGGCTTCCGACTTCTTGCTTCTGGCTCCACCGTGCCACTTTATCGAGAGCAAAACGGAAGTGGCACGATATTCGAGCCCAACTATTGCAAACACGGAGGTTAACCCGTGCCACTTTGTACGTGAAGTGGAACGATTTTGAGCACTGATCGCAGGTCAAGGACGCCGTTCGACGACGCATCCGAAGCTCAGCTTCTTGCATCTGGCCACTGACCACTGACTACCGCCTTCCGCCGACCGTCTCATTTTCCTCGACCGCGCGCACGAAGTGAGACGATTTTGGGGCTCAACTATTGTAAACAGATGGGTTAACCCGTCTCACATTGGCGCGAGATTGAGACGATTTGAGACGACTATTTTGGTCATCGCCGGTATTCAACGACGAATCGCGGCGGCTCATCCTCGTCACCGGGCATTTCGGTAAAATTGAGTTCCGTTAGCCCATTTTCGCCAAAACGCGAGAGATCGCGTCGCGAAAGCGGCCACGGCAGTTCGTCCGGGTCGACGTCGTCTTCCCTTCCGCGTGTGACGACCACGAGTCTGCCATTCTCGGCAACAAACCCGGCCACGGCGTCGATCACCTGCGGCCGCATTGCGAGCGGCAGCGGTTGGATCGTGTAGACCTCGAGCACGAGATCGAAACCGGTCTTGTCAGTACCACCTGCGGTAGCGGGTGGGCCAGTCTTCGCCAGCCAGGCCGCAGGCGGTTCGAAAAGGTTGCAGGTCTCAAAAACGATGTCCGTATCCGCGTGGAGACGTTTTGCCCACGCGATCGCCGACGGCGAGATATCAAAGGCCGTTACCTTGAACCCGAGATCGTGCAAGTAACGGGCATCATCACCAAGACCGCAGCCCACGACCAACGCAGAGCGTCCGTTACCTTTCAGACCATGGGCCTCGGCCCATGCGCGAAAATATTTGTTCGGTTCGAGGTCGGCCCACGGGATGAGTTCGTTGTTTCCATTGGATTCTTTGTACAGGGCCTCAAACCAGCCAAACACATCGCCGCGGGCCGCAAAGTCAGCTTGAATTTCCCGTGTCCTTGCTCGGGGATCGAATTCTGATTGTTCCATAGAGTTAATTTAGACCTTGACCACAATATGATCCAATTCCTCAAATTATACACCTCAACGAACGGCGGCCCGAAGTTGTCGAACGCTCCATCGCAAACCGAAGCGACCCGAAGGCCACGATCAAAACAGTTAAGATCGGTCGCCCGCCAAATCCTGATCGAGTCACTAGCCTGCTATCCGGGAAACTCCTATAATGGTTGTATACGTTTATTTGAATACAAATTAAGAGGACAAATACATTGGCAGAACAATTTGACGTAACTATCATTGGCTCAGGACCCGGCGGATATGTCGCAGCGGTCCGTGCCGGACAACTCGGACTAAAAGTAGCAATTATTGAAAAAGAGAAAGACGCCAGACTCGGCGGAACCTGCGGGCTCCGTGGCTGTATACCGACAAAAGCGTTGCTAAATGCTGCACATCTTTATGACAAAGCCGGACACTTTGAAAATTTTGGCCTGAAGGTCAAAGAACTGAGCTACGACTGGACCGGCGTCCAAAAATATAAATCCGACGTGGTCGCCAAGAACTCGGCAGGCGTGACCTACTTGATGAAAAAGAATAAGGTCACCGTATTTAACGGTTTTGGCAAGATCGTCGGTAATGGCAAGGTCGAGGTCGCTCTCGCAGATGGCAAGAAAGAAACCATCGAGACCAAGAATATCATTATCGCTACGGGTTCGGTCGTCCGGCCGATACCGGGATTTGAGGTTGATGGCAAACAGGTCGTGAATTCCGATCAGATCCTCGAGCTGACCAGCGTGCCCAAATCGATGATCGTCATGGGCTCGGGTGCGGTCGGTGTTGAGTTCGCGAGCGTCTATCACCGCTTCGGCTGCGAAACAACCATTGTCGAACTTCTCGACAGGATCGTCCCGATCGAAGACGCCGATATATCGAAGGAACTTGCACGTGCTTTCAAGAAGCAAGGAATTCGCTGTGAGACCGGTATCAAGCTCGACAAGCTGGAAAAGAACAAAAAAGGCGTCAAGGTTTCCGGTAAAAATGCCAAAGGCGAGGATGTGACCTTCGAGGCTGAAATGCTGCTCGTGGCTGTCGGCCGCATGCCTTATCTCGAAAAACTCGGCCTCGAAAACACCAAGGTCGTTGTCAATCCACGCGGCACTATCAAGGTCAATGAATATTGCGAAACCGGCGAGCCAAACGTTTATGCTATCGGCGATGTCATCGACACCGCGTGGCTCGCTCACCTCGCATCGAAAGAAGGGATTCTCGTGGTAGAAAAGATCGCCGGCAAAAAGGTCGAACCGATCAAGCACAATCTGGTGCCGAACTGCACATACTGCGATCCTGAGGTTGCCAGCGTTGGTCTGACCGAGGCGAAGGCAAAGGAAGCAGGTTACGACGTCAAGATCGGAAAATTCCCATTCTCAGCCTCAGGCAAAGCACGGATCCTCGGGGAAACCGATGGTTTCGTCAAGATCGTGGCCGAGACGAAATACGACGAGGTTCTCGGGGTCCACATCATCGGCCCGCACGCGACCGAACTGTTGGCAGAAGCCTGCGTTGGTATGGCCCTAGAAACAACCGCCGACGAACTAGGCCGAATCATGCACGCCCACCCGACCGTTTCCGAGGCAGTAATGGAAGCTGCTGAAGGTGTTCATGATCTGACGATTCATATGTAAAAAGGGATGTCAGGACGCTGGATCTTATTGTTCGTATTTTTTGCAAGTTCGATGCCCCTCGTTTCGAATGTCGAGGTATTTGCGCAGGAGCATTTCTTCGAGTTCAGAGGCCGTGTCGTCGACACTGCCGGGAAACCCGTAGGCGGTGCGACGGTACACGTAAGACCGAGTTGGGGCGACGGTGATCTGGTCGAGATTGGAGCGGCAGATTCAGACGGCCGATTCGTGATCAATAAGGGACCGATGCGAGAGATTCCACCCTATTGGGATTTGTTTGCAGTGGATGAAACATCGCTCCTGGCGAACACAGGCGGTCTCTTCATGCTCGGTGAAGTCTTGTGGAAGGAAAATCATCCAGAATTTTCCGGAAAGCGAATCCGGCCGAATCGAGCGGTTGTAGATTTAGGCGATGTGAAGCTCCAGTATCGACTTTTCCCGGTGCTTCTTACCGTGCATGACTCGAGCGGCAGACCATTGATTTCGCGGGGGAAAACTCGGCATGGTGGTTTCGACCCATGGTGGATCCTGCGGGACATCAAAGGCAATATTCTTCGAGAAGGAGAATCGGGGTTTGATAGCTTCCGCTACGACAAATCGGGAGTGATGGAGGGTCTTCCCGCCGGGACCTGGCAAATCGAAGTCTGGGACGCCGAGGGCTTCAGCATTTCAGCTACTAAGTCCGTTACCGTAGGCGAAACCTTAGAGCCGCAGACCATTGCCTTTGAGTTAGCTCCCCTACAACTTCGATTCAATGGTATTCACCGCTATCCAATAACCGGAAGACAGGCTGCACGGAGAGAATTAGCCAAGCAAGGATACAGATTTGACCAACAAACTTTCAAGCGTGTAGTTAGCAACGGGAACGATCGAATCGCGGAACAATTCGTTAAGGCAGGCATGAACCCCAACTCTTCCGATGGCACTGGCCGATTCCTAACTGACTCGGCGACGACGCATCCTCGCCTGTTGAAGATTCTCCTGGAGGCGGGAGCTGATCCCAACCGGAAGGTAATCTACGGTCTGACGCCGTTAGCAGCTATGATCGGAAATTCGAACATTCAGTCCCTTCGGATGCTTCTTGATGCCGGCGCAGATCCGTCTATTAGGGATGAGCGAGGTAAGAACGCGTTCGACTATGCGGAGGACGATGAGGAACTGCTGAAGCTGCTCGAGAGCTACCAAAGTCAGAACGCGAGGAAGAAACCACACTAATGCCGGCGTCAAACACTTCATACCCGAGAACAAAGATCAAGATCCTTTTGCTCGAAAATATCTCCGACTCGGCTGTCGAGGAATTGCAGCACGGTGGTTATCAGGAGATCCGAAGACTGAACGGTGCCGTGAGCGAGGCCGAACTGGTCGACGCTGTAAAGGGCGTTCACCTATTGGGTATTCGCTCAAAGACCCAGATCACAAAACCCGTGCTCGAAGCAGCGGACAAGCTGCTTGCCGTCGGATGTTTCTGCATCGGCACGAATCAGGTTGACCTGCGCTCAGCTACTGAAAATGGGATCGCGGTCTTCAATGCTCCGCATGCGAATACTAGGTCGGTGGCCGAACTTGTCATCGGGCTTTGTGTGATGCTGATCCGCAAGATCTCGGACAAGAACGCAGCCGCGCATCGCGGCGAATGGCTTAAGGAAGCGAAAGGAAGTTTTGAGCTTCGCGGCAAGACGCTTGGGATAGTTGGCTACGGCAACATCGGTTCGCAAGTCTCGACGATGGCGGAGGCGATGGGAATGCAGGTCATTTACTATGACATTGCGACCAAACTGCCGCTCGGCAACGCGAAACCGATGCGGAGTCTCAGCGAGCTGCTTCAGGCATCGGATATAGTGACGCTGCACGTTCCATCGGACGCGACTACGCGTAACATGATCAACGCCCAAACGCTCGCAGATCTCAAAAACGGCAGCATTTTGCTCAATTACAGCCGCGGCGATGTCGTCGACCTGGAAGCTCTTAGAAATTCGATCGATTCGGGCAAGCTGTCCGGTGCGGCCGTTGATGTTTTTCCACACGAACCCGAAAAGAACGGCGATGCATTTTCGTCGGTGCTTCAGGGCTTGCCCAACGTCATCCTGACGCCGCATATTGGCGGTTCGACCGAGGAAGCTCAGGCAAATATTGGCCTCGACGTAACGGCCAAGCTGATCAAGTATCTCGAACTGGGCACCAGCGAAGGCTCACATACGGTTCCGCCCGTCAGCCTTCCGCCCCAAGAGGACACTCACCGGATTCTGCATATTCATCGCAATATTCCGGGCGTCCTCGGCGAAATAAACTCCAGGCTGTCAAAACGCGGGATCAATATAACAGGGCAGTATCTGAAAACCAACGAGCAAATAGGTTACGTAATTCTTGATGTCGACAGTAATATTTCGAACGAGGCGTTTGAGATCCTCAAGGACGTCGACGGAACAGTGAAAACAAGGCTCGTTTATTGAGTTTGACGATCGGGTCATGGCAATGAAAGCACACTGGATACTTATGGCTGTTTTTTTCCTGGCGGCAACCGTCAGCGGCCAATGGATCAAGCAAACGGTCAACACCACCGCGAGCTTTCGCGGCTTATCAGTCGTCAGCGAAAAGATCATCTGGGCAAGCGGCACAGGTGGTACCGTAATACGGACGATAGACGGCGGTAAGTCATGGAATGTGATCACAGTGCCCGGTGCCGAGAAGCTTGATTTCCGCGACATCGAGGCGTTCGACGCAAATACCGCGTACATTTTGAGTATCGGCAACGGAGATTCGTCGCGGATCTATAAAACCATCGACGGCGGCAAGACCTGGAAACTACAATTTAAGAACACGAACGAAAAGGCGTTTTTCGACGCGATCGCATGTTTGAACAGAGATAGCTGCATCGCCATGAGCGATCCTGTCGATCGTCAGTTCGTTCTGGTCTCCACAGCGAGTGGCGGTGCCAAATGGGAAACCGAACGCAGAAGGATGCCCGATACTAAGGATGGTGAAGCCGCCTTTGCGGCGAGTGGAACCTGTTTAGCAGTTCAGTTGATGCGTGACCTTCCAAACTTTCGTATGTACTTGGTTTCGGGCGGCAACGATGCACGAGTCTTTCGTGGAGTTTCTACGCTCGAAGCTGGCCTTTTATGGCAGGTCTTTGATACGCCAATGTCGAGGGGCACGTCGGGTAGCGGCATTTTTTCAATCGCGATGGCGGATGCAAAGAACGGTGTCATCGTCGGCGGAAACTATGAGAAGCCAAACGAAGCCATAGACAATCTTGCGTTCACAACCGACGGCGGTAAAACGTGGGAACTCGGAACGGGCTTGACTGGCTATCGGTCCGGCGTAACCTACATTGACAAGAATACAATCGTCGCGGTGGGAACTAACGGTTCTGACATTAGCCGCGACGGCGGCAAGACTTGGAAAATCCTCGGTAAAGAAGATCTGAATGCGGTCCAGGCCAAGGGTAAGAAAGCTGTTTGGGCAGTTGGGCCGAAAGGCGGTGTCTACAAAATGAAGTAACCATGCAGAGCTTTACGAGTATTCCATTTAAGGCCGAGAGCGGACTATCGCAGGTTAACGGCGTTGCGAAATTTTCGAGCGCCGGGATCGTGATGGAATTCGAATCCAAGCTTTTCGGGTTGATCTCAAACGGAGTTCGGGACGCAAGGCTCGCTACCGACGAAATTTACGATATCAAATTCAAGAAAGGACTCTTCAAACTAGGTGCGAAGATCCAGATCCGGACCAAATCAATCGCAAAACTAAGTGAATTGCCAAATAAAGATGGCAAGGTCACGCTGAAGATAGAAAGAGCCGATTTTGAGCGAGCGAGTGAGGCGGTGTCAAAATTACAGAAAGATATGGCTCAAACCGCCGCCGATCTCCCGCCCCTACATACTCCGATCAGTGTCTTATTTGACGAAAGTGAGGACGAAACAAAGGAATTGACCGAATAGTGCGAAAATAACGATTTGCAAATGAGGAAACGGCCCATTCGATCACTCGGATGGGCCGCTAGTTTTTGGGGTTCACATCGCCATTCGAGGATCCTGTTTTGGCTTGATCTCGTATTCTTTAGGAGGCTCGCCACCCATTAGATTTTTCACGAAATAGTCCCAGCGTCGCCGCATCATATAAAGACTTGCGGCTCCGTAGCCGTGTCTGGCGTTCGGGATCATGATCAGGTCGAAATCCTTGTTCGCCTTGATCAGTGCATCAACCACCAGCAAAGTGTTGTTCGGCGGTACGTTGTCGTCCATCGTTCCGTGGGCAAGCAAGAGATGTCCTTTCAGGTTCTGGGCGTAATTCTGGTTAGCCTGCTTTTCATAGTTATCTCCAGAGAGAAGTCCGATGTAGCGTTCTCCCCAGTCATCCTCGTAGTTCCGGTTGTCGTGATTTCCCGACTCGGAGATGCCAACTTTAAAGAAATCAGGGTATCTAAACATCGCCGCGGCGGTCGCGAAACCACCACCAGAGTGACCCCAAATACCAACACGGTTTATGTCAATGTAAGGATATTTGGCAGCGAGCTGCTTGATCGCCGCGATCTGGTCTTCGAGGGTGTTGTCCGCCATATTGCCATAGCATGAATCGTGGAATGCTTTGGAACGGAGCGGATTGCACATGCCGTCAACGACCATTACGACGAAACCCAGTTCCGCTAAAGCCTGATGGTCGTTTCGACTCGGAGCAAATGAACGGCTGCCGACACCGCCGCCCTGCGGCCCCGGATAAATGTAGTCGATGATCGGATATTTCTTAGACGGATCCACGTTGGTCGGAGTAAACATCAATCCATAAAGGTCGGTCTCGCCATCGCGAGCCTTAACGACGATCGGTGTTGGCGGTTTCCAGCCAGTGGCCGCAAGACGTGAGACGTCCGCCTTCTCGAGATTAGCAACGAGTTTTCCTTTTGAATCACGCAGGACTGAGACAGCCGGAGTATTCGGAGTCGAGTAGTTGTCGACAAAGTACTTGCCGTCCGGAGACCATGTAACATCATGATTGGCATTTTCCGGTGTCAGGAGCGTTAGGTTCTTTCCGTCAAAGCCGACACTATACGTATGACTAAAATATGGGTCGTTTCCCTTCTCGCGGCCTCCGGCCTCGAAATAGATCGTTCGGTTCTTTTCATCGACATCTGAAACGCGCCAGACAGCCCAATTGCCCGAAGTGATCTGGTTCTTGAGTTTGCCGGTCGTCAGGTCGTAAAGGTAAAGATGTCCCCAACCGTCTCGCTCAGTGAACCAGATGAATTCATTCGTTGCCGGCAGATAGCGCCAGTTGACCGTTCCCTGGCCTGACTCAAACTGCGTCGGGCTGATCTCCTCATAAACGTCGCGGACCTTACCGGTGGCAGCATCGGCAACACGTAAATTTTCTTTTTTATGATCACGAGACGTGGAGACAAATGCGAGACTCGTGCCGTCAGTGTTCCAGTAAACATCATCCCAACTGCCGTCGCATGAAATGTCGTCGCACTGGGTCGAACGGTGCGGGTCCGGCGGCATCTGAAGCCGGATCACCTTAGGAGAGTCAACTTCTATTATTACGCGAGAGATCATCGCAATGTTCGGGTCGCCGGGAAGCGCGGATTTCCATTGACTCAGTTTCGGTGCACCAACGTTGGTCGAAACCAAATAGGTATCGCTGACATTTCGTTCGTCCTGTTGAAAAGTAGCGATCTTCTTCGAGTCTGGCGACCATACCAGGATCGCCCGATCACTCTTCTTCCAGCCCGCGTTATCAGTCGCGTAACCGAAGTTCTTGATGCCGTCAGTTGTTAACTGGGTTTCCTTTCCGCTTGCGACATCTCGTACCCAGAGATTGAAATCCTTGATGAAAGCCGCCTTAGTTCCGTCGGGCGAGGTTATAGCATTTCCGCCGCCGCCGAAGCGCCCGCCGCCGCTGAATGCTGGAGCCGTAATTCCCAGATCTGCGAGCTTCGCCGCAAACTTTCGAGAGCCATCCGCCGGGTTGATCACGACATACTCACTTCCAGTTGGCGTCAAAACCCGGTACCAAAACCTGCCGTCCGCTAGAAACGTGGGCCGGACACTGGCCCGATCGACCAGCGGAGCCGTGTTAAAGCTGAGCATTTTCTCAGCTCGAGCGTAGTCGGCGGCAGTAAGCACCGGTCCCTGAGCAAAAACGCCAGAGACGGACGACACAAAGAACAACGCGATCAAGGAAATAGATATTCTTTTCATTTGGATTAGTTAGAACCTCTACGGTCTTGGAAATAGAGCATTTACGTGTTGATTTGTTACTAATACCCATTTTACAGCATTAAGTTTCGCAAATGTATTCTCAAATCGGCCGATTTGAAACATTTTCCGAAATTTCTATACTTGGATTCTAAGATGAAAGCCCGAACAAACGATCTTGGCCGTCTCATTACTGTTCACGGTATGTCCCCTGCGTACAAGCAGCAGGCGGTATTTATAATTGTCCTTTCGTTTCTGTTCTTTTTATCGACGATGCTTGCGTTTTATATGTTGGGCAGCTTTTTGTATTTCCTGCTTGCTTCCGGATTTCTGGTTGTTTATCTGGTCTCGCTGATCTCGTTTCTAACACAGCGACGATACGCAGTCAGAACGTATGAGAACGGTATGGAATATCGCGCTTTTTTTTCTCGATGGGAGGACATCGGCACAGTTAAATGGAAGGCAGATCGACGTTCGCGGAATCTAGTAATCGAAACCGATGACGGTCCGAGCGTCTCAATTCCTTCGTCGATCGACAATATTGAGCACCTAGCGAAGATCATTGCTAAGAGTACGAATAAAAAGGTCCTACCCTAGCCACGATCCACACCAAAAACGAGCGTAGGCCCGATAGGGCAGTTGTCGCACGCCTTTTTCTTAGCAGGCATTTTCTTGTATCCTATCTTATTAGGGATTTGCCGAAAGGCTTGGATCTGACAACGGAGAAATTATGAGCGTAGAAGTCGTGATGCCCCAGATGGGCGAATCGATAACCGAAGGTACCGTTTCTAAATGGCTTAAGAAAGTTGGCGAACACGTCGACAAAGATGAAGCCGTGCTGGAGATCTCGACCGATAAAGTCGATGCGGAAGTCCCGAGTCCGGGTGCCGGCGTTCTGCTGGAGGTGCGTCATCAGGAGGGTGAAACTGTAGAAGTTGGAACGGTTTTGGCTGTGATAGGAGTTGAGGGCGAGGTTCCTGCAGCCAGTAAAAATTCTCAGGCCGGTTCACCCGCAGAGCATGCTACGACATCGCCGATCGAAGAATCGGAACCTGCGGTGTTTGAGACACCTGAAGTTCAGACTCAAACCACGACATCTGGAACTGTCACACCACAATCGCAAACTGAGTCGTCGGCTGGTGCCTCCGAGATCGTCATGCCACAAATGGGCGAATCCATAACTGAGGGTACAGTCTCGAAATGGCTCAAGGCGGTCGGTGATACTATCGAAAAAGACGAGGCGTTGCTCGAAATATCAACGGACAAGGTCGATGCCGAGGTGCCTTCTCCAACGTCGGGAACGCTGCTGGAAATAAAGGTAAACGAGGGTGAAACAGTTGAGGTCGGGGCTCTCCTCGCAGTCGTCGGAGCATCAGGTAGTTCGGTCAGCCCACCGAACGCGGTAACGGAATCTAAGAAAGATGTAGTCTTGCCATCGATTGAGAACCCGGTTCTACCTGTTGCTACCGGACCGGCTCCCCAACTACGAGCCGTGGCGGCCGCCGCATCGTCAAACGGCGGGACTGGAAGTCCGACCGCCGAGGACCTGCGACGGACAAAATCAAGTCCGCTTGTTCGCAATATTGCCCGCGAACACGGGATCGATATAACGCGGATCCCCGGATCAGGCCTGAGTGGCCGCGTCACAAAAAATGATATTTTGTCGTTCATAGAAACGGGGGCGGCACTTCGCCCACAAGATCTCTTGCTGAAACGGCCGCAGCCGACGGTGACTACCGGTTCCGCTATGCCTCCAGCTAAGGCAGAGCCCCGTGTGCCTCAGACATTTACTTCGATGGAAGATCGGGTTGAAAAAATGTCGGTAATGCGGAAGAAAATCTCCGAGCACATGACGATGTCGAAACAGATATCGGCCCACGTGACTAGCGTTTATGAGATCGACATGACAAACGTAGCGAAATTCAGAAATGCCAATCAGGCTGAGTTTCAGGCTCGCTTTGGCACGAAGCTGACCTACATGCCGTTTATCTTCCAGGCGGTCACCAATGCGATTCGGGAATATCGAATCGTAAATTCCCAAGTCGATGGCGATCAGATCATTTATAAAGGCGACATTAATCTTGGCATGGCGGTCGCCCTGGATTGGGGGCTGATCGTTCCAGTGATCAGGAACGCCGATACGCTGACGCTTTCGGAATTGGCGATAACCGCGAATGATCTTGCCGATCGCGCACGAACGAAACGGCTAAAACCGGACGAAGTCCAGGGCGGCACCTTTACGATCACAAATCCCGGCGTTTTCGGCGGACTATTCGGAACTCCGATCATTAATCAGCCGCAGGTTGCCATCCTTTGTGTTGGCACTATCGAAAAACGACCCAAGGTGCTGACGTCGCCTGACGGAGATGATTATATAGCGATCCGGCAAATGGCATATTTTGCTTTGACGTATGACCATCGGATAGTCGACGGCGCCGACGCCGAGCGATTTTTAGCATATATGAAGGAATTTCTCGAGGCCGGAAACTTCACGATTTAGTAACATCCTTATTATTCGGGTGTTTAGGTCGCGAAAAAACGCTGGAAAGTCGCGTTGCCGATAGGTTATTATTAAGAAGTTAGATTTATTTAGCAATTAGGTTCCACAGGGACAGGTAATTTTGATTTTCGGCCGATCACGGTTATTTGTACTAAATACTCTTTTGGGGGGACTCTTTCCTATACAGGTGGTTTGTGCTCGTAGGTTTGGATGAGTGCCAAAATGAGCTTCACAAGAAATTCTCAACATTGTCCGACAACTCATCGCGGAGTTTGTGCGTCAAACGTGCCGACTCCTTCTTCAAAAGTGATTTCAATTCGGGGGAAAATTATGGTTAAGAAAATTTCAATACTTGCTCTGCTTTTTTCGTTTGGAGTTGTTGGAGCCCTTGCACAGGGTGCACAACTTCGCACATTGGCCGCGGGCCAAAAATATAAGATCAAAGGCGTGATCGTCTCGAAGGAGAACGATTCGACCTACGTTGTTCGTGATATGGTCGGTGTCGACACCAAGATCGTCGTGGCACCTAACGCCAGCATCAAGAACAATAGTTTCTGGGGCGGCGACAAGTATCCGGTAACGTCTCTTGTTCGCGGGCTGAATCTCGAGGTCGAAGGCATCGGTGACAGCACCGGCAGTCTGTCGGTAAACAAGGTTCGATTTGATAAGAACAACTTGTTGACGGCTCAGTCGATCGATTCCCGGGTTACGCCAGCCGAGGAAAGACTGACGGCAGCTGAGCAAAATGCCCAGCGTGTTTCCGGACAGATCGATGAACTGATGGCGATCTCGAACGCAGCGAAGGGCGGTGCAAAGGCCGCTCAGGACACAGCTGATGCAGCCGTCGCAGGCGTTAACGCTACCAACAAGCGTATCTCGGATCTGGATGACTATGTGGTTCAGTCTACGGCTACAGTAAACTTCAAGGTTGGCAGTGCAGTGTTGTCGCCAGAAGCAAAGGCTTCGCTCGATGAGATCGCAACGGCATCGACTTCGCTGAAAGGCTACACGATCGAAGTCACTGGCTTTGCGTCATCTGATGGCAATGCCAAAATGAATAAGATCCTTAGCGAACGCCGTGCTCAGGCCGTCAAAGACTACCTGATCGAGGTTCACAATATTCCGCTTCGCCGGATAGGGACGTCGTATGGTTTTGGCGAACTGCAGGCTGTTGCTGACAATTCGACCAGGGAAGGACGTGAACAGAACCGACGCGTCGAGATCAAATTACTCGTCAGCCGAGGTATCAATCAGAACGTCGAAGTTAAGTCTCAGGCCAAAGATCCGAACGAACAGTAGATCTTTTTCGCAACTAGGGCGAGTCGCAGAGGCCGATCATTCAGCCTC
The DNA here is from genome assembly GCA_029781855.1 of Acidobacteriota bacterium. Lineage (GTDB taxonomy): Bacteria > Acidobacteriota > Blastocatellia > Pyrinomonadales > Pyrinomonadaceae > OLB17. Next base: position 73,569 of record JAKOVX010000060.1, read on the forward strand.
TGCGGCCGCCCCTTTTCTTTCGATCCTCCAAAAATGAACAAAGCAATACCCGGAAAGTTGGCAATTCTTTTCTTTTCACTTTGTGTTTTTTCACTCCAGCAATTCGCGCAGACACCTACGCCTTCACCGAAGGTCGACGATGACATTATCAAAGTCGAGTCGCGTCTGGTTGTCGTACCCGTCTCTGTTACCGATTCGGACGGACAGCCGGTTGTTGGGCTCAAGGCCTCCGATTTCAGGATCGCCGAGGAAAACAAGCCCCAGACGATAGAAAATCTTGGTACCGCGGACGTTGTGCCTCTGGAGATAGCTTTGCTTTTTGATATATCAGCAAGCACGGATGCGATGTTCAAGTTCGAACAGGAGACCGCCGCGAAATTCCTGAAAGAGGTAATGCGGCCTATTGATCGAGCGACCGTGTTTACGATCGGGCAGCGAGGCGTCCTGGTACAGCCGCGAGACTCGTCGGAAAAAACGGCTGCCAGCATCAGAACGATCTCGCCAACCAAGGAACAGACGGCCTTTTACGATTCGGTCCGATTAGCTGCGGATTACCTTAACAAGAACGCTCCGCAAGGTACTCGGCGGGTCATAGTTATCATTTCAGACGGAGAAGACACGGCTAGCGAGGGCATTGTGAGGGCGATCTGGAATGCCGAGCGGAATATCTCGGACAGCGTACAGGGCCAGGAGCTTAGGGCCTTACGCGTCAAAGCCCGTGACTCTGCCAAAGTCGTCGAACAGAATAAGGTCGTCAAATCGCTCCAGAACGCCGACACCGTGTTCTATTCGATCAATCCTGCCGGGAGTTCGTATTTGCTGAACACGATAAGTGTGTTTGGTCAGCAGAACATGCAGAAATTTGCGGATGAAACAGGCGGTACAGCGTTTCTGCCTAAATTCCTGCCGGTCGACACGACAGATCCATACCAAAACGAGAACGGAATGAAAAAGAATCAGGCAATGCTGGAGCTGATCTTTCGCCAATTGGCGAGCGAACTACGGTCGCAGTACCTGATCCAATATTATTCCGAGACCGACTTCCCTCTGGGCCGATTCGTGAAACTTGAAGTCAAACTGCAGGGACATCCCGGCTCAAAGGTTCGTGCCCGCGACGGATACTTCGTTAAAAACTAGCCGTCGATCCCTTTCGGTGGCATCGCGATCTTGCCCATTATTTCCTTTTCGTGGTTGTTTGACCTCGGAGTTGGGCTTGGTTTAGGTTTTGGCGTCGGGCTAGGGACCGCCACAGCTCCCATAAGTGGTTCATATTTAGGGGTCGGCGTCGCGAATGGCATCGGAATGCGGAGATCGCCGATCACTGCCTTCTGCCTTGAGAAGAACGAGGCGAACAACATACCGGTAAATAGGGCCATTATCATCGAAAACGCGGCGGTAACGAACACCGCGGTTCGCTGCTTGACCCGAGCCCATCCGACCGGGCAATCCTCGGTAATGACAGTACCGTCCGCTCTCTGAAAGAACCGTACACAGAGCCTGCCTTCGGCATTCTGGATCAAACTCTCGGCTTCGTCACGGGACATACCCGATAGGTTGTAAACGTTCAGTTTGCAATCACCGCAAAAGCGTTTTCGGTTGTCGCCGTACATCTCGTTCCAATCTGCCTTACAAGGGCTGGCGATCTTGATATTGTTCAGCGGATTCTCAAATTTCGACATAATAGCTCCGTTCTATAAATTTCCAGCAAGCTGCTGTTATTTGATTGAACGAAGTCAACTGACTTACTTGCAGGAAAATTACGCTTCGAGTTTTCGTCGATATTTGTGGGTGATCGGCCGGCGGCGGCCGACGCCGATCGCATTTTTCGAGATGATGAGAGTCGGCGGCAGTTGCTGGCGTTTGAATTCGTTTGCCGGTGACTCAACCTTGTTGAGGACGCTGTAGACGAGTTCGGCGTCGTTGCCGGCGGCGATGATCTCGGCCGGCGAGGCTTTTTGTTCGAAATACATCTCCAGGATCGGATCCATCAGTTCGTACGGAGGCAGGCTATCCTGGTCGAACTGGTTTGGAGCAAGTTCGGCGGACGGGGCTTTGTCGATGATCTTCTCAGGAATGATCTCACGTCCGGCATTTTTGTTGATCTGTCGGGCGATCTCCCAAACCTCCGTCTTAAGTACGTCACCAAGGACCGCGAGGCCGCCATTGGTATCGCCGTAGAGTGTGCAGTAGCCGACGGCGAGTTCGCTCTTGTTCCCGGTCGAAAGCAGCAGCCGGCCCTCCGCGTTTGATATTGCCATTAGAATGACGCCGCGAATACGTGACTGCATATTCTCCGCCGCGAGGCTCTCACCGCCTTTGGTCGGCGAATTGAGGTCCATCTGATCGAGCAAAACCTCAAATGTGTCAGAAATAGGCTCGATGCGGCCCTGACAGCCAAGATTTAGAATCAATTCCTCGGAATCCTCTATGCTGCCCTCGGACGAGAACGGCGAAGGCATCATTACACAAAGAAGGTTCTCCGGACCTATTGCTTCCGCGGCAAGGGCGGCGACAAGTGTCGAGTCGATACCGCCTGACAGGCCGAGTACCGCCGTTCTGAATCCATTTTTTCGCGCGTAATCGCGAATGCCAAGGACCAAAGCCCGCCGGATCGATTCGATCTCGTTTCCGGTGATGCCACGGGCGTCGGGCTTTCGGACGTCGAGTTCGACGGTCTCAACAAATTCTTCGAACGCTGTCGCTTGCAGGATAATATCGCCTTCCTCGTCCGCTATCAGGCTCGCACCGTCAAAGATAATGCCGTCATTCCCGCCGACTAGATTTACGAAGACGATCGGCCGCTTTTCCCGTCTTGCCCGGTGGGCGACCATATCGCAGCGAAGCTTGATCTTGCCCTTGTTGTAGGGCGAGGCGTTGACCGAAACGATGATATCCGCACCCAACGCGATCACCTCATCGGTTGGGTCACCGTCGTAGAGGCGTTCTTTCCAAAACGTCTTATCGTTCCAGAAATCCTCGCAAACTACCACTCCGAGCCGCACGCCATTAATGTCGAATATTCGCCGATGATCGGACGGTTCGAAATATCTCGGGTCGTCGAAAACATCGTATTCCGGGAGCAGGGTTTTGTCGGCAAAACCAACGAGCTTACCGTCGTGTATCACCGCAGCCGAGTTAAACAACCGTCGGCCATCCTTGTCCTCCGTTGGCCTGATCGTACCGACGATAGCAGTGATGCCGATCGTTGTGGGTATGATCGCCTGCAGCGGGTCGAGAGCGTGTTCGATGATGTCGGAGTCCTGAAACCAATCCTGCGACGTGTATCCGTGCGTGACGACCTCAGGGAAAACTACGAGGTCGGAACCGTCGGACCGCGCTTTTTCGATCGCGGAAATGATCTTTGCGACATTGCCAGCGATATCGCCGTTCGTGGTGTTGATCTGAGCGATGGTGACTTTCATTCGGAGATCTGCCCGGACGGGCCGTTATTCGTGTCTGGTCTCGCTCTTCTTGACCATCGTCAGGCGGTTACCGCGATCGTTGTAGGCGACCTCATCCATAATATTGTAGATGAATAGAACGCCTCGGCCGGATGCTTTGAACAGATTCTGCGGGTCGAGCGGATCGGGAATATTGTTGACGTCAAACCCTTCGCCTTCGTCCTCGATGGTGAATCGTGCCTCGTGCTTAGAGACCTCGGCGGCGATCCGTACGAGTTTTCTGGCGTCAAACTTATTACCGTGTTTCACGGCGTTGACGAATGCCTCATCAAGCGCGACAAACAGATTAGATTGTTCCGGTTTTATGACGCCAAGCTTTTCGACGCGTTTCATCAGGTAATCGAGTACGATGCTCATTAACGATATCGCCGACGGCAGTTCGAATTCGATATTCTCATGTAGCTGCTGAACGGCGTCCGGGCGGTCGACGAACCTAATCTTGTGATCAAGGATCGTCGCGATCAGCGATTTGAGCTCATCCTCGTCGAATTCGTCCCGGCGAAAATTGGCCGCGCACAGCTTGAAAGCCTTGACCTTCTCATCCGGGTCGAATACGGGCATATTCGGCAAACAAGTTGCACTGTCTCCGTTCATGCTGGCGACCGGACCAGTACTTTCGACGTCGAGATCGGTGATCACGATGTCGAATGATTCCAAATCGTTCCTTGACAGGGCCTTTACGCGATCCGAGATTATCGTGACCTCGTGCCCGACGTGCGAGAGCACTTCATCGAGAGCGGTCGCGAGGTCGTCGTGATCGTCAATGATGAGGATTCGTCGCTGCATACGCGTGCTTTAGGAGCCAATTTGGATTACGACAGGAAATTTGATGTTGTTGCAAATAATAACCTAAGTTCACTAAGAAATTCTAACCGGATCGCATCAAAATCAGCTCCCGGGGACTTCCACAGTATCGTGTGTTAAGAAGCTCGCGGTCAAAAGTACAAAACTCACCCAGATCGCGTCTGCCAGGAACAAGTGCCCGAGCTGCATCACGATCGGGCCATGGGTGAGGAGTGTGACCGCGCCAAATATAACCTGTCCGATGATGAGGATCGAGAGAGTTCCGGACCACCAGGCGGCATTCGACTTAGCGTCGACCTTCGAACGCAGCCACCCGGCTAAAAAGAACAAATACACACCGGTGAACACCGAGAGGATCGGATGACTCAGCCGTAGCCGCAGAATCACGTTCGAGGAAGCCGAAAAGTCCCTGGCGATGCCCTCGGCGATCGTTGTCGACGGGAAGAGCATATTGCTCAACGCCGCCAACGTTCCGCTCATACCGACAGTCAACAAAAGCAAGAAGCCTAGAGCGATCAGCAGCAAGATCTTGGTGTCGGGCCACCTAACGATGCGGCGTTCGCCGCTAGCGAGCCACGCGGTAAGGGTTAGGCAGACAAGCAGAACGAACGTATTAATGAGGTGGCCCATCGCCCAGAATGGACGAACATCCGTTACTGCTACGGCCGTGTTGCCGGTCAGGACGAGGCCCGCTCCGACCGCCGCCTCCGTAATAACAAAGAAGAGCGAAGCGATCGCCGCGTACATTACCAGGCGGCGCTTTCGACTGCGGCTGCGATACCAGATGACGACCGCCAATATGACCAGGACGAGCATTACAAGTCCGTCGATCGCCGTCGTCATGCGGTGCGAATATTCGATAACGGTCTTGAATTGCGGTGCCGACGGGATCAGCTCGCCGTTGCATGTCAGCCAATGCTCGCCGCAGCCATCACCGGATTTGGAGGCCCGCAGGAACACGCCCCAGATAATGACCAGCACGTTGAAACCGAGAGCGAACCACGCGAACTTCGCAAACCGGTCGAGTTTTGCTTCTTGTCCCATTTTGCTTAGAATAGCACTTTCGAAACGCTTAAAAAATGAGGCTCTTATCAGCCATCCTAATTTGGATATTGATCGCGACGGTACGGTCTTTTGCCGCCTCGCCCTACATCGTTGTGCTCGGTATCGCTCAGGACGCCGGCATCCCGCAAATGGGTTGCGAAACGCCATTTTGTAAGCTCGCCCGAAAGAACCCGGCACTCCAGCAAACTGTCGTGTCGATCGCACTGGTCGACCCGGACACTAAGAGCCGATGGATCTTTGACGCGACGCCCGACCTGCCGGAACAATTTGATCTTCTCAAACAGACCACCGGCGACTATACGAACCGTCTCGACGGCATCTTCCTGACTCACGCCCATATCGGCCACTACACCGGATTGATGTATCTAGGCCGCGAATCGATGAACGCCGACGGCGTTCCGGTTTATGCAATGCCCCGTATGAAGCAGATGCTCGAGACTAACGCTCCGTGGTCGCAGTTGGTTTCACTCAATAATATTGCTCTCACGCCGCTTGTCGACAAGACGGCGGTCAGGCTGAATGAACGCCTTTCGGTCGAGCCCTTCCTCGTTCCGCATCGGGATGAGTTCTCCGAAACTGTCGGATATCGAATCGTTTCGAGATCAAAGACACTCATTTACATACCGGACATCGATAAGTGGTCAAAGTGGTCTACTTCCCTCGTTGACGTGATCCGTTCGTCTGACTACCTTTTGATCGACGGCACGTTCTACGCGGATGGAGAGATCGCACGGCCGATGGGCGAGGTGCCGCATCCATTCGTGACCGAGACCATGAAACTTCTGCGGGACTTGCCGCGAACGCAGAGGTCAAAGGTCTGGTTCATCCATTTCAATCACAGTAATCCGCTGGTTCAGCGTAATAAGAAGAGGATCGCTGAGGTGACGTCGCGTGGGTTTCATATCAGCCAACGCGGGATGAGGTTGCCGCTTTGAGCCGGCGGGAGCGGATCGATAAGCTCCTCGTCGACCGGGGACTTGCCGAGTCCCGGACCCGTGCTCAGGCCCTGGTGATGGCCGGCGTGGTGCTCGCCAACGAAAAACGTATCGACAAATCATCGGATCTCATCGACCCGACGGCCGAGATCAGGATCAAGGGTGAATCTGCCGAAACAAAATACGTCGGCCGCGGCGGCCTGAAGCTGGAAAAGGCACTTGACGAATTTCATATTCGTCCGGACGAATATATCTGCCTTGATGTCGGCTCTTCGACAGGCGGATTTACCGATTGTCTGCTGCAGCACGGAGCGACCCATGTCACGGCGGTCGATGTTGGCACCAATCAACTCGTTTGGAGTCTGCGGAGCGATCCGCGAGTCGACGTTCGCGAAAATGTGAACGCCCGCGAAATCAAACCAGCTGATTTCTCCGAACCTTTCGATCTTGTGGTAATGGATGTCTCATTCATCTCGGTTACTAAGATACTGCCGGCGATCGTTCCTTTGCTGAAAGCAACCGGACGGATCGTCGTGCTCATCAAACCGCAATTCGAGGTCGGACGCGGTGAGGTTGGCAAAGGCGGTATTGTCAAAGACCCTGAGAAGCACGATCGCGTGGTCCGCGAGGTAAATGATTTCGCTGAGACCTGCGGCCTGATCGCCGCGGCGACCATCGAATCGCCTATCCTCGGAGCCGAAGGAAACAAGGAATTTCTTGCTCTGTATGAACGAAAACACTGAAAGCCCGGTCGAATTTGCCGAGCAGTCGCAAACTCACGTCGAGGGCCTTGATTTCTACTTTGAAGACGGCCTGATGGTGCTGACACGCCGATATTTGCTGAATCGCGGAACCTGCTGCGGCAACGGATGCCGTCATTGCCCGTACGACGACTCGGCCCTAAAGTAGGAATATCTCGATCTCCTGCGGCACGTATTCGTCCGCGAACGGCTCCTGCATATCGGGAAATCCGCGGGCGGCTGAGGATTCCGGCGATTGCGACCCAAGTGAACGCAGCGTTTCAGCAAGAACGTGGCTCGCGGCCGGATCGGTCGGCATCTCGATCGTGTAGTAGATCCACTTGCCGTCGCGGCGTGTCGATACCAATCCGGCGTTCCGAAGATAGGCGAGGTGACGCGAGATCTTCGGCTGGCTGACGCCCAGCGAATCGGCTAAATAACCGACCGAAACCTCGCCGCCGCTCATCAGCCCGAGCAGGCTGAGACGTGTCTTGTCCGAAAGTGCGAGAAAGAGTTGTTCTAGGTTATTCAGGGTATCGTCGTTCATAGATCTTTTGTGCGGGCCGTCAACATATTACGTTAACCGTATATGTAATGCAATCGTCCGGAAAAATCATCGCGTATGAAACACATCCTTGCATTCGATCAGGGTACAACGAGCAGCCGCTCGATCATATTCGACCAGTCCGGCAACCCGGTCTCGACCGGCCAGGCCGAGTTCACCCAAGTCTATCCACAAAGCGGCTGGGTCGAGCACGACCCGGAAGAGATCTGGCGTTCTCAGACGGCGACGGCCTTCGAGGCTCTCGATAAGGCCGGTTTGACCGCCGCTGACGTCGCCGCCGTCGGCATCACTAATCAACGCGAGACCACGGTTATCTGGGACCTGAGATCCGGAGTACCGATCTACAATGCGATCGTCTGGCAGGACCGACGCACGTCTTCGATCTGTGACGCTGTTCGGGCGGAACACGCCGATCTTATTCGCCGTAAGACCGGTCTCGAGGTCGATGCCTATTTCTCCGCAAGCAAGATCAAGTGGCTGCTCGATAACGTTCCCGGGGCTCGTGTCAGGGCCGAGAACGGCGAGCTTGCGTTCGGCACGATAGACACCTGGCTCGTCTGGAAGCTGACCGCGGGCAATCTTCATATCACAGATGTCTCGAACGCATCGCGGACGATGCTCTTTGACATTAACCGGCTCGAATGGGATGACGAGCTCCTTGCGATCTTCGGCGTGCCGAGGGCGATCCTGCCGGAAGTGCGTTCGTCTTCGGAGATCTACGGCGAGATCGAGACGCCCGTCGAACTTAGAGGCGTGCCGATCGCGGGCATCGCAGGCGACCAGCAGGCTGCGCTATTCGGGCAAGCTTGTTTCGCCAAGGGTGCGACCAAGAACACGTACGGCACCGGCTGTTTCATGCTGCAAAATGTCGGCACCTCGCCGGTCGAGTCGAAACACCGGATGCTGTCGACCGTCGGCTGGCGGATCGGCGGCGTCACCGAATACGCCCTCGAGGGCAGCGTATTTATCGGAGGTGCCGTCATTCAGTGGCTTCGCGACAGTCTAGGCATTATCAAACATTCGTCGGACGTCGAGGCGTTGGCCGAGTCGGTGCCGGATAACGGCGGCGTTTATTTCGTGCCTGCGTTTGCGGGCCTCGGCACGCCGTACTGGGATCAGGATGCCCGCGGAATGATCACCGGGCTGACCCGCGGAACGGGTGCCGCACACATTGCCCGGGCGGCGGTCGAATCGATCGCTTTTCAGACCGCCGACCTGTTGGCAGCGATGAACGCCGACTCGGGTGTGAGCCTGTCGGAACTGCGTGTCGACGGCGGAGCAACGGCGAATTCCGCTCTGCTTCAGTTCCAGGCGGACATCCTTCAAATACCTGTCGTCCGGTCGAAGACGGCGGAGACAACAGCACTTGGGGCGGCGTATCTCGCAGGTCTGGCGTCGGGATTTTGGTTGTCAAAGAGCGATCTCGTTAAGCACTGGCAGGCCGGCGGGCGGTTCGAACCGCAGATGCCGCCTGCTAAGGCTGTCGAACTGATACAACGGTGGCACGAGACAATATCACGTACGTTGCATCACTCTGTCAAATAATGGGAGCCTCGGTTGAGGCTCCCAGCCCGGGAAAGAGGCAAACTTAAACTTCGTTATTCTCGCCCTTCGTTTTGCTCATTTGCGGTGCCGCCGCGGCCGAAGGCAACGGGAGGGCAACGCCGTCCGCACTAACGAGCGGTGCCTCGTCATCAGGCTTTTCGTCGTTCGTATCGGAAACGATCAGCTTGCCGGACTGCTTCATGAAATAGAGAACAGACGTCTCCGCGTCGAAATCAACCAACACGAAATCACCGGTCTGGACCTGCTCGGTAGCAACGAGGTTCGAGAGCGGATAGACCAGGAACCTCTCGATCGAGCGTTTCAGGTGGCGAGCACCGTATTTAAGGTCGATACCCTCGCTAAGCAAGTATTCCTTGGCCTCGGTCGTGCATTCGAAGACGAATTTGGTTCCCGCCGACTCGGTGATGCGATCCTGAACGGCACGCAGCTCGATGTCGAGGATCTGCCGCAGGTGATGTTCCTTGAGGCTTCGGAAAACGACGACCTTGTCGATGCGGTTCATAAATTCTGGTGAGAATTTACGTTTCGCGGCCTCGAGTGCGGTGCGGTAGATCTTGGTGTCGATCTCGTTGTCGGCCTTGACCTGATCGGTCTTGGTCGGTGCGAAACCGATCCCGCCCGAGATCATATCGGACATCTCGCGGGCACCGAGATTGGAGGTCATAATGACGACCGTCCGCGAAAAATCGACGCGGCGGTTGTCGCCAAGCGTCAATGTCGCCTTGTCCAAAATGCCGAGCAGAAGCTGCCAGAGCGAATCGGATGCCTTTTCGATCTCGTCGAAGAGGACAAAGGTCAATTTCGTGTCGTCGGTATGCGCTTTATCGAGATTTTCCTGCGTCAGCATCGGCGAGGTCTCGCGATGGCCGAGGTATCCCGGAGGCGAGCCGATCAGCTTAGCGATCTCGTGCGAATGCTGGAACTCGGCACAGTCGATCTTGACGACGGTGTGCGGTTCATTGAACAAAACTTCGGATGCGGCCTCGACGACGCGGGTCTTACCCGAACCGGTCGGCCCTAGGAACAGCATCGTTCCGATCGGACGGGTCGGGTTGTTCATGCCGGCGAGATAGATCTGGAAGAGGCCGCTCATACGGCGAACGGCGCGTTCCTGACCGACGATCTGGGCGGAGAGCTTGTCTTCAAACTCGGCCGCACGCGGACTCTTTCGATCCGGATCTAGCAAAACCCCTTTTTCAATTCGTCCTTTTTTCTTTGCCGTTTCCTCTTTCATTTTCTTATCTCCCAGACGGAACACTTGGGTTTCCGTTTACCCCAGAGACGGTCTGCTTGGCCCATATTTGCCGGCTAGTCGATGCGGCAAATCCGTCGTAATACTGATGATTTCAAAAGATTGTACGTTGGCTGGACTTTTAGACACTGGGAGGGCTAGTCCAGAGGAACCGCGACAGGTATGAATGCCCACCGCACCCTTACAATTAACATAGAATTCCGCCTGCATGCAAGAAAAAATGCCCAAAATCAGCAATAAACGGTCAAAAAAATGGAAAATCGCCGCATTACGACTATCGCCCTCAGCGATGAGTGATCGTTAGCCAACCGCTCAACGACCCGGAAGCGCCTTTCGGATTATAGTTCGGCAAGCTCGCTCTCGGAACCTCTACGACGTCGTACCACGGGTCGAGAAACAGGAGCGTGTGATCAGCCCAGATCTCTTTCAAGAGCGTAAAATGCCCGCCGCCATTCGGCCATGAAATATGGGCGATGATCTTGGTCCGCTCGCCAATGTAATACCACGCGTAATCGAATATCTTCGACGGCCCGACGCCCGTTGACGCATATGTCGGTACGCCCTCGGCGTTCAGGACATAGGCCAGGTTGCCGGCTCCGGTCCCGCCGGTGGCGGTAAATTTCCCCGGATAATTCTGCGAGAGTTGTCGGGCTCGTGCCTCAGGGTCGACCATGCAGGCGAGTTTGTAAAAACTCTCGGCCATCGCGACGCAGGCCGGCCCGCACGATTGGGTCATCTCCTGATGCAGCAAATAGTGAGAATTCCCCTTGCTGTCCATTGCAAATTTGGCTGACATAACTATTCTCCTTAATGATCAAAATTCGACAGCCTCATCGCCGCGACCGCCTTAATTGGGAGACTACATTTCAAACGAATTTTTGCCTAGTTTTCCCCTTCGGCGAACAAGATCAATCATAATATTCCAGTCCGAGATGCGTTATCAGTTCCTCGCCGCGCATGTGGCGGAGGGTATTTTTGAGCTTCATTAACTGTATAAAAAGGTCGTGCTCCGGGTACAGGCCCGGAGCGGTCTGGGGTGCCTTGAAATAGAACGAGAGCCACTCCTGAACGCCGCGCATACCGGCACGCTGGGCGAGGTCCATGAACAGGGCCAGATCCAGTGCAAGCGGCGCCGCCAATATCGAATCGCGGCACATAAAATCGATCTTGATCTGCATCTTGTAGCCGAGCCAGCCGAAGATATCGATCGCGTCCCAGCCCTCTTTGTTGTCTCCTCGCGGCGGATAATAATTGATGCGGACGACGTGCGAGAAATCCTTGTACAGTTCGGGATAGACCTCGGGCTGGAAGATATGTTCGAGCACTGAGAGCTTCGATTCCTCCTTGGTCTTAAAATTCTCAGGATCGTCGAGCACCTCGCCGTCGCGGTTGCCGAGAATGTTGGTCGAGTACCAGCCGTCGAGGCCGAGCATACGCGATTTCAGGCCCGGTGCGAGGATGGTCTTCATCAGCGTCTGGCCGGTCTTGAAATCCTTGCCGCAGATCGGAACGCGCTTCGTCTCGGCCAGCTTGGTCAGCGCCGGAATATCGACCGCGAGATTGGGTGCGCCGTTGGCGAACGGCACGCCCGACATGATGGCCGCATAGGCGTAGATCATCGACGGGGCGATGTGCGGATCGCTGTCATAGAGGCCGCGTTCGAACGCCTCGAGCGTCTCGTGAACCTCCGATTCCTCGAGGTAGATCTCGGTCGAGGCGGCCCAGACCATCACCAGCCGCGAGCAGTCGTTCTCGGACTTAAAGCGTGCGATGTCTTCGATCAGCTGCTCGGCAAGCTGCATTTTGCTGCCGGTTTTGACGTTGTCGCCGTGGAGCCGCTTGACGTAGTTCTGCTCGAATACGGCGGGCATCGGTTTGAGCGAGGCGAGCGGCTCCGAGACCTGGTTGAGCAGGTCCTTGTCGAGCACGCCGGCGTTCATTGCCGCCTCAAAAGCGTTGTCGTGAAAGATGTCCCACGCCCCAAAAACGATGTCGTCGAGCGATGCGATCGGCACAAAATCCTTGATCTTCGGGCTGCGGTTGTCGGTGCGTTTGCCGAGACGGATCGTGCCCATCTGCGTCAGGCTGCCGACCGGCTGCGAAATGCCCCGCTTGATCGCCTCGACGCCGGCGACCAGCGTCGTGCTGACCGCACCCAATCCGACCAGCAAAATGCCTAATTTTCCTTCTGCGGGAGCCACGTCCACGCCCTTTTCTATCATTATTTTCCTCCGGTAAAGCTAATAAAAGAATACGTGAAAAAGTGAAAAAGTGAAAAAGGGGCAAAAGTGAGCGTTGAGCGCCGAACATTCGCCATTTGTTATTTAACAGTCATCATTTAACACTCATCATTTACCACTTTTCTCCAGCTTTCCTTTGCTCCTTTGCGGCTTGGGGGGGGAAATGATCTCCCGCAAAGACGCTAAGACGCAAAGGAAAGCGTTATTTAGTCAAAATGAGGCGTGAGCGGATCGAGGCGGCGAGGGCTTAGGGAGCATTTGTCATTTACCGCATTCTTCTTCCCTTTGCTGCTTTGCGGCTTGGCGGGAAAGATCTCCCCCGCAAAGACGCTAAGACGCGAAGGCGAAACTTGACCGGGGAACGTTCAACTTTGATTATTTACGATCATTTTTCGATTGCTATCGGTTTTTAGATAATTTTTATCAGTGATCAAAATTTGTGGTACAACTTTGATCATGAAGGTCACAAACCATGGTTTCGACGAATGTTGTGTTTAGACAATTACCAAAGATAGGACTCGCAATCTTTATGCTTACGGTGATCGTCTGCGGGCAGGCGGCTGAGAGCGACGAGATCGAACGGTGGCAGGCGGATGATGCCTGGGAGCGGTTCGCGATACTCGAAGATGGCTTTGTCGAAGTCGATACGACCACCGTCGTCTGGGGCAAGACCGGCGAAGACACGATCGGGCGGGTCTTTTTCCGGACGACCTACCAGAACGAAATGCGTCTGCTCGGTGATCCACCGCTCAGATACCATCAGTCGGTCGTAACCCTCGAACTGAATTGCACGCAACGACATTGGCGAACGCTGCTGACTGAGTTTCTCGATAAGAACGGCAAAATTATCAAGACCCAGGCACCCGCGAAACCGGACCTGTGGTACGGCTCGATGGGCGTCGTGGGCCGTAAACATGTGGCGGCGGGCTGCTCCGTCATCGAAAAGGCCCGCGGCATCGAAAAGAAAACCGATACAACCCCGCCGAATCCTGCGAGACTCAGAAAGCAGCCGAATTGACACAAACGAAAACCGTTGTCACGAGGCGGTCAGGCGGACTCGGATCCAAGCAGCGAGGGATTGCTCGGTCATTTTCCCGGCTGCGAGGTCCATAATTGCGAAATATTTTTCTTCGGGTTGGGCGGCGATATCGCGGCCGTTGAGGATGAGAAAGGTTCGCATCGCGACGAGGCCGGTGCGTTTGTTGCCATCGAGAAAAGGGTGGTTCTTTACGATGCCAAAGGCGTACGCGGCGGCAAGCGTGGCGATGTCGGCATCTTCAGAATAAGCGGCTTGATTTTGGGCTTTGGCGAGAGCGGATTCGAGCAGGCCGAGGTCGCGGATGCCATCCTCACCGCCGTGCTCGGCGATCTGGAGACGATGGATCGCAAGCACCGCCCGCAAAGAGAGCCATCGAATCTCGGCTGTCATTCGGCCAGCTTACGCAATACGTCGCGGTCCTCGCGCATCACTCGCTGCGCGATCTCGATCTGAGCAGCAAAATCGGGGTCATACGGCGTCAGCTCGATACCGTTCGGCGTCTCAAGAGCGTAAAGCGTGTCGCCCTTGCCGACGCGGAGAGTCTCAAGAAGCTCCTTCGGCAAAACAACTCCGGCTGAGTTCCCCACCGTTGTGATTTTAAGGGTCGTCGTCATACCTGCATTATAACAAATGTTATAACAGTGAATCAAGAACAATAAACGCGAAAGTCGATCTCGGCGAAGATGTTGTCGCGGGATTCGATCTCGTGGAGGAGGTCGAGTTGGTCGGGTGAGAGAACCACCCCGTCAGCGGAAGCCGCTGCCACCCCTCCTTCGTAAGGAGGGGAGCCTGAGCCAAGCATCTCCGCGAGGAGGTTGAAGCGCTGGATGTGGGATTGGAAGCGGTTGGACGAGTATTCGACCGTGGTGCCCTGATAGATCTGGAACGCCCAGTCGGAGGATTGGGCGAGGAGGAGTTCGCGGGCCATCTGGTTGAGGATACGCGACGCGGGGAGAACCACCCCGTCATCCGCAGCGGATGCCACCCCTCCTTCGTAAGGAGGGGAGCTTTTGAAACGGTTCGCAAGCTCGGTCATGCGGCGTTCGGCGTCGTGCTGGTACGGGTACATCCACGAGTTGCCCTCGTTGAGCCAGACCTTGTAATAGCCGTTCTCGCCCCACGACGAGGCGGTCGGCTGCTGGATCTGGATGGGCAGGCGCGAGTCAAGAAAATCGCCGGGCGTGATGCATTCGATCTGGTCCTGGTCGAAGTGTATCTTCTTAAAGAAAAAATCGATGAACTGCGGCCCCTCAAACCACCAGTGGCCGTAAAGCTCTGCGTCGTAAGGAGATACGACGAGCGGCGGGTGCCCGCCGAAGGTCTCGCGCAGCTTATGTGCCTGCTGGATGCGCTCGCCGATAAAGTGCATTGCGTTCTCGGCGGCCTTTTCGCGGGCGGCGTTGGGGTCGTATGGCGCCTTGTGCTGCTGCGGCACGTCGCGGCCGGTGATGCGGTGGTATTTCAGCCCGAGGTGACGGCGGCTGCCGTCGGCGTGCAGGTGCGGCCGGAGATAATCGAGGGGGGCATCCCACCCGATATCGCGGTAAAATTCGCGGTAATTTACGTCACCGGGATAACCGCTCTCTGCCGACCACACCTGCTGGCTGGTATCGACGTCGCGGGCAAAGACGGCAGTGCCGTTGGGGCAAACGACCGGCGCATGAACGCCGAACCGGGGCCGCGGATCGCCGTAAAGTATGGCGTGGGTGTCGGAGATGAAATACTCGATGCCGGCGTCTTCAAGCAGCGATTCGACGCCGGGCTCGTACGCGCATTCCGCAAGCCAGATGCCGCGGGGCTGGCGGTGGAAATGCTTTTTATAGTTGGCGACGGCGATCTGCACCTGTGCCCGGCGTGCCTCGTGCGTCGAGATGAGCGGCATAAAGCCGTGGGTCGCGCAGCAGGTGATGATCTCGATGACGCCCTCGTCCTGCAGCTCGCGGAAGGCGTTGATCAGGTTGCGGCCGTAGCGGTCATTCCACAGGCCGAGCGACGCCGAGAGGTTGTCGACGTACATTTTCGCGACGCCGTGAAACTCCATCGCCTCGCGCGATGTGCGGTCGAGCTCTTTGCGTGCGAGTTCGAGGAGGTTCTCAAGATGGCGCGTGTAGCGTTCCTGCAGGAGTGGGTCGGCGAGCATCTCGCAGAGCGGCGGCGAGATGTTCATCGCGAGCCGCGGCTTCATCCCGGCCTCGTGCAGGGACTGGAAAATGAAAATGAGCGGAAGATAGACCTCCGTGATCGCCTCGTACAGCCAATCTTCCTCTAAAAACTCAGGATACTCGGGGTGACGCACGAAAGGCAGGTGCGCATGGAGGATGAGACTGAAATAACCGAGGGGCATACGTGTCAGTGGCCAGTGGCCGGTGGCCAGTGGCCGGAAAAAGCCAAACCATGCGGCTGACCACCGACCACTGAGAACCGAACACTATCTGAGACTGTGCGAACTCACCGGATTGTATCGCGGTGAATATTTTGGCGCGAGCGTTTTCGGCGACAGGCCACGCGTTTTTAGCGTTTTCGGAAAATTGACGAGGCTCGCTCCGTAAACGGCGGGACCGTACTGCTCCTCGGTGAATTCCGCTTCGTCGATGTCGAAATATTCGGTCAGCGACGCCATTGCTTTCGCGGGCTCGAGCGCACCGGCATTTGCCTGCAGGATCTCGAAAAGGGCGGCCGAGATCTTGTGCTTGAGGCTCTCGAGCGGGACACCGGCGGCGAGGGCGAGCAGAGCGTAACGGATATCCTCTGCCGTGATCGCACTGAGGTCGATGCCCGAAGCTCCAAGAAAGCTCATGAACGCCGTGAACGAGAGGTCCTCGGCCGCGGCCTGGTCGTCGCCTGCCATCGCGACGTCGAACGCGTCACGCGAAAATCCGGCGACGTCGAGCACCTCGGCGAACTTGCTTGCCGATACTTTCCAATCGGCGTCGGTCGCGGCACGCGGGCTCGGCGAACGGCGCGGCGTTTCGACGGTATTCGAGTACAAAATGCGAAAATACGGGCGATTCGGGGCGTAAAATCCGATCTCGGCCTGATAGGCGCGGTCGGGTTCGACGTCGAACCAGTAATTGCCCTCGGCGTCGGTCTGGTGGATCTCTTCGCGGCCGGTGCGCTTGTCGATCAACTTGTGGACAAGCGTGTAGCTGCCGAGATCGTCGCCGAAAACGCTGCGGAGACGGGCCCAGGGATTGTCCTTGACCGACCAGTAAAAATAGACACGCGTCGGCGTCTGCATCTGCAAACGTGCACGATTTTCACGCGGCAGCTCGGGCAAGGTCGGTTTGGCCAAAAGCTTGAACGCGGGCGATTTGCCGGCGAGCGGATCGGCGGCTTCGAGCTCGAGGACCGGCTCGCCGGGCCCGAGTTCGAGGATCTGATCTTCGTCAATGACGGCCTTGTTCGCCGTACGTTTTGCCGCGGGTTTTGCAGCCTTGGCCGTTTTCGCTGCGGGAGTCGCTTTGGCGGCTTTCGGCGCGGCCTTTTTCGGGGCGGCAACCTCGGCAGCGGGTTCGGCGGACGTTTCAGCCTTGGCGGCCTTCGCCGTTTTCGCGGCGGGCTTTTTGACCGGCGAGACGGCCTCGACCGTTTCGGCGAACGGGTCGAGGGCTATTTCCTTCGAACGGCGCACTGCTTTCTTGGCCGGTGTGGCGTCAATGTCGGCTGCTTTCGGGGCAGCGGCGGCACGCTTTGCAACGGGCTTTTTCACCTCGGCCGGCTCGGCGACCTCAGCGAACGGCTCGACCGTTTTTGACTTCTGTCTCGCGGCAGTCTTCTTCGCAGCCGCACGTTTCGTATCTGTTTTCGTCTCCATAACACAAAAAAACCGCAATGTGAAAGTATGCGGTCTTTCGCGTCAAGTTACAAGTATAAAGGCAAATTTACGTCGCAGGTGCGCCGGAATTTGAGACGGAGCGGATCTTGACGTCGACCTTGAACGATTCGGTTTCGATGCGGCCGCGAACGGGGAGGTGGCGGGCGTCGTCGGTAAACCAGATGACGAGGCTTCCCTTTTGCTCGATGAGCCGGTCGTGTCCGAAGACGTTGGGCTCGACGCGCAAGGTCCACACTTTGCCAACCGCGGTTTTCATTCTTTCACGGGAAACGACACGGACCGGGATATCGTAAACGAGCCCGGAATCACTGATCGGGACGTTGAATGTCGTGCCTACCTCGAGCGGCCGCAGCCGGACGGTGTAGATCGCCGAAACGATGTCGTTCATCGTGCCGGGCAGGTCCGAGGCGATGCGGCGCGGCGGGCGGTTGGGCTCTTTGGGGTCGGTCTCGGTAAAGGTTACGGTCTTGCCGGCGTAGTCAAATTCGGCGATGCTGTCGCGGACGCGGTCCTTCTGGACGTCGTGCTTGGTGGTCTTGATGATGCCGAGGCTGACCGGGTCCATGACCGACTCGTATTGCTGCAGGAAGCTGTAACGGAAGAGCTTGAGCAAGGTGCCTTTCGACTGTGCCTCGGTCTTGATGATGAGGTTCTCGTTCGCCGGGTCGCGGCTGAGCGTGAATGTCAGGTCAGCGACATTGATGCCGATGAACTTGGTCGCCTTAACGTCGTAAACGAGCGTCTCGCCAACCGCGAAGGGCCGCACGGCGGCATTGACGGCAGCGGTCTTGACGACGCCGGTCGTCTGTTGGCCGATCGCGAACGCGGCAAAGGCCGTGATCAACACAGCCAAGATCTGAACTTTTGAAAAAATTCTAGACATAAAATTGGTCAATAACTTTCGGCGACACGGGCCGTCAGTCTAAGTAACACGCCGAACGCTGCGCAGCAGGAGCAATACCCTAAGTATAGCCGATAAACGAAAATTCCGTCCGTCTTTTTCTGACGTGCCATCCGACGAAAAAAACGCTGCACATTTCACACAAATTGATCCAAATCCACTCAGAAATGGGCGCTGCAACTCACCGAGTTTGATTCGATAAATTCGAGAATAGATGCCCGCGAACCGGCCGGCAGGTGCCGCCTCCGTCACGCAGGAACCGCGGCGGCGAGGCGTTCGCGGA
Organism: Acidobacteriota bacterium; assembly: GCA_029781855.1. Classification (GTDB taxonomy): domain Bacteria; phylum Acidobacteriota; class Blastocatellia; order Pyrinomonadales; family Pyrinomonadaceae; genus OLB17. The sequence goes on from JAKOVX010000060.1 coordinate 92,255, forward strand.
CGGCGGCGAAGACGGTTTCGACGTCGATGTCCATGCAGATCCATTTGTCGCAGGTGCGGCGGTGGCAGTCGATGCGGCAGCCGATGTCGGTGCGTTCGACGCAGATGTCGCCGGGCGTGAGGCTGCCGTTTCGCCACCACTCGGTCGGGCCGAAAATGCCGACAATGGGTGCACCGGCGGCGATGGCGATGTGCGTCGGGCCGGTGTCGCCGCCAACGTAAACGGCGGCACGGCGGGCGAGTTCGTAAAAGCCCTTGAGCGACGGTTCTGTGAGAATCAGCTTGCCGGCACGGCTGGCGGCGGCAACGCGGGCGGCGAGTTCGCCCTCGGCCGGGCCGGTCGCGACAACGGATACCATTTCCGTCTCTTCGAAAATACGGTCGGCGAGCTGGCCGAACTTTTCGGCGTGCCAGAGCTTGGTGACCCAGCCGCCGCCGGGATTGAGGATCGCGAACCGCTCACCGGAGCGCTCGATGATCGCGTCCGCCTCGGCGGTGTGTTCGGGTGAGGTCGCGATCGGAAATTCGAGATGCGCGTCGTCGTATTCGAACCCGAGGGCACCGCTCGCGAGACGCAGATTCTTGCGGATGACGTGCGTTTGCGGCGGAATTTTGACCGTGTCGGTCAGCAAAAAGCGGCCTGCGGGCTCACGCAATGCCGAACGCGAAAAGCCCCAACGCCGTCTCGCACCCGAGACCTTGGCGATGACCGCCGATTTGATCAGGCCCTGCATATCGATCGCGATGTCGTATTTTCGCTCGCGAACGGCACGTGCCTGACGCGAGACGTCGAGCAGGATGTCCTCGATCTTCTTGCCGCCGCGAAGCGAACGCGTGTCGATCTCGATCAGATGATCGAACAACGGACAGCCGCGAATGATCTCCGCCGAACGCTCCTCGGCGACCCACGAGATCTCGGCCAACGGCAAATGCCGCCGGATCGCCGCCACCGCCGGCAGAGCATGCACCAGATCGCCGATCGCGCTGAGTTTTACAATGAGGATACGCATTGATCGTGACTCTGACCTAAGATTGTTCGTTTCGATACTCAGACTCGAATTCTAGCAGCGTGACGGTTCTGACCTTTGGAAAATCGATTTGTTTCAACGCCTGAAAATGACTGTCGTTCGAAAGGATAAAGTCGGCGTCCGATGCTATAGCGCAGTCGATGAACTTGTTGTCGTCGGGGTCGACCGTCGATAAATTGAAATTGAAGTAGATCGGAGTCTGAATGGTCTGAGGATTTACGATTATGAAACTTGTGACGTTTTCGGCTAACTCCGGACTGGCCTTTCTCGAGAGTATCTCGTGATATTCAGTTAGAATCTCGTTGGAAACACACATTCTCAGCCGCCCGTCGATAATGCGATCAAATATCCACCGGTACGGCGACAATCGTCCAATGATCGCGATAAGAATGTTGGTATCAAGAACGATCTTCAAAGCGGTTGTGCTCATTTGCCCAGCGGGTCATGTCTTCGGGCGTCAGTTTTTGGTCGTCCCAAACGAGATCCATAGAGTTCGTTGCCTTTTCAGCAAAAAACCTCGCGAGCACTCCCTTGATCTCCTTCAATGTCTGTTCGGAAACGTTATTTCCGTAAAGCTGAAGAAGCTCCTTTTGCAGATTGCTTAGTCCAATATCCGGCATAGCCTTCGAAACCACCTTTCAACAAATATTACCACGAAATCCGTCGTGAGACCGACGAAACCGATCTTGCCCGGCGGCCCTACAAACCCGGCTTACGAAACTTTACTGTCAGCTTTGCAAACAGGTCGGCGGTTTGCGAAGTCAAAGCAAATGCGACGTTTAGTAGGTCTAGTTCCCGGCCGGTGGCGTTTTCGTGGGGGAGCGGATATTGGAACAGCGGAGTCTCTATGCGTACATACTTAGAAGAGTTGGAGATCGCAAGCTGAATTCTTATGACCGCGAGCAGAAGTTATCTGTCGATCTCATTCCGACTGAAATCCAACTCGGCGGAGTAGATCCTGATATCGCGGATCCGAGCGTAATGAGTCAAATTCGGGCGAGACCTTTAGCCAGACCATTCCGGAATAACGTGCATTTAGGGCTGCTTCCAGTATCTCAAACGCCTTGTCGTTCTCGCCAAGCTTTGATAGTGCTTGCGCCCTGATATTGAATGGGACCGCCGGCTCTTTGCCGAAGTCGGCTAACGCTCGCCAATAGCCGGCCTCACCCGAAGATCTGAGCCCTTCCCTAAGACGATCGACCATTTGTCTGTTTAGGGCATTTATCCGGACGTCACGCGAACCGATCCGAATATCAACGGCGTTGTGCTTTTCCCATTGATCGATGGCGTCAGGATACATTCCCTTTGCCTTATATACAGCGTCGAGAAAGTCATATGTGTGAAGGAAGTCGGGATCCAATTTATTAGCAATATTCAGAAGTTCGAGAGCCTTATCGTAATCGCGTGCGTAATAGTACGTAAATGCCTTATCGGCGCGAATAGCGGGAGACAACGGGTCCAGCGAGATCGCCCGGTCGTATTCGCTGATGCTCTCATCAAAGCGTCCCTGCATCGCAAGGAGTTCGGCTAACCAGTGATGGGCCGTGGCATCGTTCGGGTTTAGTTCGACCGCTCGGCGGTAGTCGCTTTCGGCCCCTTTCAGGTCCCAGTTGTAGTAGCATTTGCTGATACCGATAGCTGCGTATGCTTCCCCGAGACTGTCATCGATCTCAAGGGCTCTTTGGATGGCTCCGCGCGACATCGATATCCGTTCACTATCGCTGATGCCAAGATCTGACGATGCGGCAAGAGAATAGGCCTTTGCCAACCCAACGTATGCCCCGGCAAATGTCGGGTCTTTATCGATCGCTTGCTTGAAGTATCCGATGGACTTGAGAAACTCAGAGTTGGACCGTTTGCTCCAGGAATAACGGGCCTTCAGATATAATTCGTATGCTTCGGGGCTATTGGTGGGTCTTTTTGCGAACGGACCCTGGTCTGGCCCGCCCGCTCTTGGGGTTATTTTACTGGCAATAGCCTCGGATATCTCCTGTTGAACCGTTACCAGGTCGTCGGCACGCCGTTTGAACTGCTGACGCCAAACCGGCGAATTACTGCCCACGTCAAACATTTCGGCATTTATGACCACAAAGTCGCCGTCAACGTCGATCTGTCCGCTAACGACGGCCCGGACATTCAAACGGCGGCCCGCCTCGACGAGGTTTGCCGACTTGTTCTTATACTGAAAAGCCGAGTTGTGGTCGATAACGCGAAGCTGAGATAGCCGCGAAAGATCGATGATTATTCCGTCGGTAAGCCCGTCGGCGAGATATTCATTTTCGGTCGCATTTATTGCGAAAGGCAGTACAGCGATCGAATCGATCTTTGATACCGCGTTTGAAGTTGCGGAAGGTGAACTGGACAGCCATTGCCTCCTAGCCGCTAAACCGGCGATCGTTAGGGCCACCACGACGAAAGCCGCCACGATCGCTGCGGAAAGCCGCCGGTTGGGAAAAGCAGTTCGAGATCCTGTGGCCCTCGCGGGCGGTATCTCCGACCGGTCCGGCTGGCTGGCCGACTCGACGGGCGCAATAAAGCGGTAACCTCTCCTCGGAAGGTTTTCGATAAACCGTGCGTTTTTGGGGTCGTCGTTCAAGACACGTCTGAGAGCCGTGATCGTGACCGTCAGATTGTTGTCTTCAACAAAGCTGCCGCCCCAGACCCGTTCGAAAAATTCGTGTTTGGGGACGATGTCTCCGCGTCGTTCGATCAGAAGGCACAATACCTGAAACATCTTTCGGTTGATATTCAGTCGTTCGCCATCACGCCGAAGCGTCTCTTCACCCAGGTCGACCTCGAATTCGCCGAAACGGTAAGATCGTGGGGTCAATGGATATTGAGCTCGTTGGGACACCATTTGGCTAGATAGTTTACATCTCGCACCAAAATTTAGCCACAATTTAGCAGCTTTTTTAATTACTTTTTGACAAGAGAAACTTATTCTCTCCGGATACCAATACCAATATTTGGCTGGTCAGATAACCGTCAACTGGAGAGGATAGAAAATGAAAGATATCTTGGGTTTGTGCCGCATGCGGCGCCGTTCCGTTCATGCGTACCTTTTGTTGGTCGTGATTTGCGTGCTCGCTTTCCTGAACTCGACCGCAGACGCTCAATTGACGCTCAACACGTCATTTAATGCGGGCGTGACTGACGGTAATTCGATCGCTGTGGTCACGGCTGTTCAAACTGACGGCAAGATTCTTGTCGGCGGAAATTTTGCGTTTGCGAATGGAACTGAGAAATTCGGCTTGGTACGGCTCAATTCCGACGGCTCGCTCGATAACACTTTCAATGTCGGCGGCCTTGGACCGAACGGCATCGTTTATGAGATCAAGGTGCTTGGCGACGGCAAGATCATCATCGGCGGCGGATTCGGCACTTATAACGGGACCACCATACAGGGGCTGGCACGCCTGAATTCGAATGGAACGCTTGATACGACGTTCAACGTCGGCGGAGTCGGTGTTCAGGGCGGCGTGCAGGGAATATCGATCCAGGCAGACGGCAAATATATATTGACCGGCGGATTATCAGCGTACAACGGCACGGCAAAATTTTCGGTGATCAGAGTCAACACGGACGGCACGCTCGACACCACATTTACTTCGCCATTTACGAACCAGGTGTTTGTTGAGCAATCCGGCCTGCAGTCAGACGGTAAGATCATTATCGGCGGTCAATTTGCGACGGGTGCGTACAACAATTTGGCCCGGCTCACCACGACCGGCGCACTTGACACTACTTTTAACGCAGGTAGTGCGGGTTCCAACGGTCCGATATTTCAAACACAAGTTCTCGCTGACAACAAGATCCTATTGGGCGGCCCTTACAACATGATAAACGGAACGGCTCGGCCCGGTTTGGCACGCCTTAACGCAGACGGGACGGTCGACGCGACCTTCACGCCATTGCCAACTGATTTCTACAGTCCGGAATATGTGGCGGTAAAGCCAAACGGTCAATATGTATACGCCGGGGACTTTTCCAACAATGCCGGGAATTATCCGATAGCGCTGATCAACCCGGATGGTTCACTCGACGGTACGTTTGGCAGGCCGGAAGCCGACAACATCGGTTATCAAGTGACACTCCAGACTGACGGGAAGATCCTGCTGGCCGGGTATTTTAACAACGTCGAGGTATTGGGCGGGCTGACGCACCGCAATCTGGTCAGGCTAAACGCAAACGGATCGGTCGATAGTACATTCGTCAGTCCGTTCAGCTCATTTGGCGGTATCGGCCCCGGAGCAATGCTGCAGCAGCCGGACGGCAAATTTGTCGTTGCGGGCAACTTCAACTCCGCAAACGGCGTGACGCACCGCAATATTGCACGATTCAATGCCGACGGCACGATAGACGCAACGTTCGACTCCGGATATGGCATCTTTGGGAATGGTAATGTTCGAATAGATGCTCTTGCTGTGCAAACGGATGGAAAGATCCTGATGGGCGGTACTTTTTCAACATATAACCTGAACGATGCTCGAAGCCTTGTCAGGCTGAATACGAACGGCACCCAGGACACGACATTCAACCCGATCGGAATTTCCGCCGGAGTCCCAGCCGTAAACGATCTATTGGTATTGCCAGACAACAAAATATTAGTAGGCGGCTCGGGCCTTGACATCGGCATTCAGGCCCTCGTGCGCCTAAACTCGAACGGAACAGGCGATCCGACATTCGCGGCCGGAAACAGCAATGGCCCCGTGCAGCGGATACTACGTCAGTCTGATGGCAAATTGATCGTTTTCGGTAGTTTTACGTCTTATCTGGGCGGTACACGAAACCGGATCGTTCGACTTAACGCGGACGGCACGCTTGATGGAACATTTAACCCTGGAACCGGCGCAAACAACCAGATCCTCTCCGCCGAGTTTCAGCCGGACGGAAAGATCGTGATCGGAGGGGTTTTTACGAGTTACAACGGAACGACCCGAAACCGGATCGCCCGGCTGAACTCCGACGGTTCGCTCGACACGACATTCAACCCGGTCTCCGGAGCAAACCAAACTGTCACGTCGATCGTCGTGCTGGCGGATGGCAAATTCGTCATTGGCGGCAACTTTTCGACTTACGACGGCACAACCCGCATGAGACTCGCCAAGTTAAATGCGGACGGTACGCTCGACACCTCCGCCGACTCGGGTATTGAGAACAATTTCCGATTCGGCACCCGGAGGCTCCTGCGTACGGCGGACGGCCAGGTGCTCCTCGGCGGGACGTTCGTGAATTACGGCGGTGTGCCGCGAAATAGTCTGGCAAAGCTCAAAGTTACGCGAAGCTCAGCGGTGTTGGATTTTGACGGCGACGGCAAGACGGACCTGTCGATCTTCCGTCCGAACGGGGCGACGGGTTCTGAGTGGTGGTATTTGAAGTCTTCGAACGGCGGGAATTTTGCGACGCAGTTCGGGTCGCCGACGGATAAGTTGGTGGCGGCGGATTACACGGGTGACGGCAAGGCTGATATTGCGTTCTTCAGGCCGAGCACCGGGTTCTGGTACATCTTGAGGAGCGAAGACTCTTCGTTCTACGCGTTCCCGTTTGGAGCGAATGGCGACATTCCGGCTCCTGCGGACTTTGACGGTGACGGCAAGGCGGATGCTGCCGTTTTCAGGCCTTCGACGGCGACCTGGTTCATCCAGAACTCCGGCGGCGGGACGACCATCCAGGCGTTCGGAGCGGCGGGTGATGTTCCGGTGGTGGGTGACTACGACGGCGACGGCAAGGCCGACATTGCGATCTTTCGCCCGAACGGCACGACAGGCTCCGAATGGTGGATCCTCAGAAGCACTGCCGGATTGATCGCGACGCAATTCGGGACGCCGACCGACAAGACAGTTCCCGGTGACTACACCGGAGACGGCAAGGCCGATGTCGCGATCTGGCGGCCGTCCAACGGGCAATGGTACATCCTCCGGAGCGAGGACCTCTCGTTCTACGCGTTCCCATTCGGAGCGAACGGCGACATTCCCGTTCCCGGCGACTACGACGGCGACGGCAAGACCGACGCCGCGGTATTCCGCCCGTCAAGCTCAACCTGGTTCGCCCAGGGCTCGACCTCCGGCACCATCATCCAGCAATTCGGTGCAGCAGGCGACGTGCCTGTGCCGAGTGAGTTTGTCAGATAGCAGCAGCCGGTGGCCGGTGGTCAGAAGGAAGACGTAAAAGAAAGGCCCGCGGGAGGCGATCCGGCGGTCCTTTTTTATGTTCGGGCGGCGGCGCGAGCTTTGATCGGCCCGTGGTCAGAATCTGGCGACGATGCCGATGCGGACGCCACGCGGGCGGCCGGAAGAGATGTTGGTGTTGCTGTCGGCGTTGACGAAATAGCGGACGTTCGTCAGATTTTCGATGTTCGCCTGCAGGCGCCAATGCTCGCTGAGCGTGTAGAAAATTGCCGCGTCCGCCTCGGTGTAGCCGGGCAGCACGACCGTATTGTCGAACGCGACAAACGAATCCGAGCGGTAAACGACGCCGAGGCCGGCACTCAGTTTTCCGGTGACAGCGTACTTATTCCAGAGCGAAAATGTGTTGTGCGGGACCTGTCCGACCTGCCGGCCGGCGGCGGCCGACGCGGTCGCGGACGTGATCCGTGCATTTTGCCATGCGTAGCCGCCGGACATCGTCCATTTCGGAGTGATGCTGCCGACGATGCCGAGTTCGAAGCCGTCGGACCGCTGGCTGCCGGTTTGGACGATGCGTGTCGGGTCGTTGGGGTCGGTCGCCCGCGTGTTCGTCCGGTCGAGGCGATAGACTGCCGCCGTCAGGAACAGGCCGCGGCGGACGTCCCACTTGGCGCCGACCTCGTAATTGGTGAATTTCTCGGGCTTGACCTGCTGCGTGACCGTGGTCAGCGACGAAAACTGGTCGCCTGAGCCGGGCAGGAACGAGACGCTGTAGCTCGCGTAAAGCGAGACAGCCGTTACGGGTTTGACGACGACGCCGAATCGCGGGTTTGCGACGCGGTCAATGCGCCGGATCGCTTCGCCGGTGCGGTTATTGAAATAATTGAGGTCGAAATAGTCAAATCGGACGCCCGCGATGACCTGCAGATACCGCGAGATCGCGATCTGGTCCTGAACGTAAGCCGCCCCGAGGTTGAGCCGAAGTCGATTGTCGGCGTCGGTCGCGCTCTGGCGGAAGACGACCGGGACGCTGGTCTGCGGCGCGTCGAACGGCACCTGAATGGTCGTCGAGGTATTGTTGAAGTAGCCCGTGTTGCGGAAGTTTCGCGTCAGTTGGCGGCCAAATTCCGTCCCGAATGCCAATGTGTGCGTGACGCTGCCGGTCGTGAGCGTGTAATTCACATCCGTCTGGTTGAAAAGGTTGCGGCGGCGGGTCGAGTTGTTGTACGCCGAGAGCGTAACGAGCGTTGCGTCGGCGTTCGCTTCGCGTGGAACGTAGTTCTGGTAGCCGCGGTCATAGTCGCCGTAATTGAGCCGATTTCGCAGGATCAACCGCCCGAAAACGCGTTCGAATGAAAGAGAGACAATATTGACGTCGGCGTGCACCTTGCTGTTCGCGGGATCACCGTAGAACGTCGAGATCGGCACATCAGCCGGACGTCCCCGGAACGAAGTTATGCCGCGGTCGGCCGTGCGGCGGTCGCGGAGGAATTCGTACGAGAATGTAAGACGCGTGTTGTCGTCGGGCAAAAATGTGAACGTCGGGTTGATGCCTACCCGCTCGAGGCCGACGAACGAGCGGAAACTGCCGGAATCTTCGTAAACGCCGTTTACGCGTGCCGCAAAACGACGGCCGAACGGCTGGTCGAGATCGCCGGTGAAGCGGCGGTTGCGATACGATCCGAGCTGTGCGGTGAAAGAGCGGATGGGCGACATTCCGGCCTCTTTTGTAACGCGATTGATCACGCCGCCTCCGCCGCCGCGGCCAAATGCGAGGGCGTTTGGCCCCTTGACCGCCTCGACGCTCGATAGATTGTAAAGATCTCGGTAATACTGGACATCGTCGCGGACACCGTCGCGAAAAAAGTCGGCATTCGAGCGGTTGCTGCGAATGATCACCTCGTCGCGGTTATTCTCGCCCTGGTGCGACGAGACGCCGGGCACGTAGCGAACGACGTCCGAAATGCTCGCAAGCATCTGGTCGCGGATCTGATCGGCTTTGATCACCGACACAGATTGCGGGACGTCGCGGAGCTCCGCGAACGTTTTGGTCGCCGACTGGACAGATTCTACGAGGTATTCGCCATCGCCGTTCACCGTCACCTCGGCCGACGCCGCGGCGGGCTGCAGGACCAGATCAGCGAGATCGCGATCGATGCCGGTGTCGATGCTTTTGCGGAGTTCGCCAAATCCGTTCGCCGTTACGACGATCTCGTATTTTCCCGGCGGCACATCAAGTGCAAATCGCCCTCCCGCGTCCGTAACCGTGCGAAACCTGGCCGACGGCGAGACCGCCTCGACCAACGCCCCTGGAATGGCCGCACCCGCGGCGTCGACCACGATCCCCTTGAGATCCGTAAGCGATACCGAACGGCCGAACGCAGCCGACGCAAAGACAACCGCCGCGAGCAGCACGACGACCGACCGGGCGGCGAAGGTCCGTACGCCCTTTCCGGCATTGAGGAAGCGGACGACAGTAACGTAGGCATCAAATTTATATAAAGATCTTTTCATAATTGTGGTTACCGGTCGCGGACGGCCGCGAAACGTTCGGTCCTACCTTCTAAAAGTTGTCTTTGATCAAATTGCCCGGAAAGCAGGGCCGTCGATTTCCTTATTGAAAACGACTTTCATTTTCAATTTATTGAACAACGCGTTGATTTGTCAAGCGTTGGGGATGAAAATATGGTCGGTTAGCAGTAAGCCGTAAGCAGTGAGCCGTGAGCGGTAAGCAGAAAGAAATAAGATAGAGAAATGCTCGCGGGAAGCGATCTGGCGGGCCCTTTTGGTTTGGGCGAACCTGCGTAACTGCCGTATTGGCGCCACGACGGCGTCGCCGTGAACATTCACTCCGGGCGCAAGAAAACGGGCCCGGAGGCCCGTTGAGGTGGATGGGAGGCTTTGAGACTGTTTAGCTGAGGACCCAGTTCGCGAACTGTTCCCAGGCGGCGGTCTTCGAGAGCATTATCCGGATCGGGCCGGAAAGGATCATCAGCGACATTCCGGCGGCGAATGCCTTGTTAAGCTTGCCGTTCCGGTACGTGTCGGCGATGACGAGGGCGATGCCGATGAGGCTCGGGACGCCGAAGAAATACCACGCGCCGAGTGCCGGAATGAACGGGAACGGCAAACGGGCGATCGACGGGCCGATGAAATTGACGACGGATACGAGCACGAGCCGTTTATGGCTGGCGGCGTCCTTTCGCAGCAGGATTATCGAGGCGAAAAGGATCGCGAACGTGATCATGTCGCCGATGGGCACGATGAAAAACTCGTGTGCCGTGTAGCCCGGGAACGCCGCGCCGCGTATCGCAGCGGCGTAGCCGGTCATCGTGCCGACGACGATCATCGCGACCGCGAGAATGATGCTCAGCATACCGAGCTTCATATGGAGCCTGATATTTTTGGCCGAGATCAGGTACGCCTGGACGCAGAAAAGCGCGATCCAGCTGGACATCAACAGAGCGTGAACGTGAACGAGCATGCTCGGCAGCGGCGGAGTGTTAAAGAGGGGCTTGAAGTAGTATGTAGGTGCATATCCGATGACCGTGATCAAAGGAAAAAGAACTGCAACTGTAAGAAAAAAGCGGTGTTCGAAGGCACTCCGCGCGTGCCGTGCCATGGTAGCGTCAACTCCTGGTGTTGCGAAATTTGTCGCCATATCGTCCTCCAAAGTGGTCCCTCGTCCGAGGGTTTTCGGCGTCCGCCAGATCGTATCCGAGCGGCCCTACGAGAGGTAAGGCGAGAGGAAACGGAAAAAGGTATCAGGCGAAAAAGAAATTTTTTCCGGGCAAAGAAAAACGGGCCCGAGAGCCCGTTCGTTTTCGAATTTAGAGGACCGATATTATGCCGCCCAGCTCGTGACCCAAGTAGCGAAGCCCATCCACGCATCGGTGCCGGAGAGCATCAGCCGAAGCGGATAAGACAGTGCCAGTGCGATCGAACCAAAGAGGAGAAAGCGGTTCAGTTTACCGGTCTGCCACGTGTCGTAAGCGATGACCGCGATCATGATCACGACAGGAACCCCAAAGAAAAACAGCGGCCCGAACGCTTGTAGTGAAGGCAGCGGCACACGTGCGATCGCCGGCGGCAGGAAGTTGATCGCCGTCAGCAGCATCAGGCGTTTATGATTAGCCAACTGCTTTCGGTAATAAATGGCCAGGCCAAAGAATGCCGCGAAAAACAGCAAGTCCACGAAAGGAACAACGAAAAACGCCTGCGACGGTATGTCGGGCGGAGCCGAGGGTGAACCGAATTTCGCCGCATGGGCCGCCGTAAAAAACCCGACGATCAATATCAGCACTGCGAGTGCGATACCGAGCAGCCCGAGCTTCATATGCACTTTCGCCCGTTTGGTTCGGATCAGGAAAACCTGCGTAATAAATAGACCGACCCACGCCGACATCAGCAGGCCGTGAATGTGAACGAGCGTCGTCGGGAGGGCCGGCGTACCCGTAAATTGCTTGAAATAATAAGTCCGGCCAAAGCCGATAATGATGATCAGCGGAAAAATGATCGCAGCCGCCAAATACAACCTCCGGTCGGCCGTCCGCCAGTCAAAAGGAACTGCACTTGCCATAATAATGACTCTCCAACAAAAGTAATAAGTAAGGCTTTCAGCGGCGGAGTATTACACCAAAAATCGAAAAGTCAAAATCGTCCGAGCCGCTTTTTTCAAAAAACGACGGACGTGTCAGAAAGTTCGCGATTTTTTTGAGATGGATCGAGTGCCTACGGTGATTAACCGGGCGCAGCTTTACACGTGAGCGGGAGAGACCTAGTTCGGGCCGGAGATCACGCCGGCGAGCGGACGATCAGGACCGAGCAGTGGGCGTGGTGGACGACGGCGTCTGACACGGAACCCATGAAATTGCGTTCCCAGAAACCTGAGCCGTGCGAGCCGAGCACGATCATGTCGGCTTTCCACTCGTCGGCCAATTCGACGATCACGCGGTATGCACGGCCGCTCTCGACCGAGGTGGAAACGGTGAACTTCATGTCCGGGAATTTGGCACGGAGCAGGTCGAGGGCCTCGGTCACGGCGTCCTCTGCGATCTTGCGGGACGCATTCTCCGCCTCGATATAATATTGTGTCGTCGCCCCGAACGGATCACCCGTTACGGGCCGAAGCGTTTCATATACCGAGATCACCTTGATCTCCGTGTCCGGCGAATTTGCCACAAATCCGGCAACGTTCTCGATCGCCGCCCGGCTAAATGCCGATCCGTCTGTCGCTACTAGTATTTTCATCATCTTCCTCCTTATAAAAGCACGTCTGTTTAACCAATGTTGACGCAATATCCGTGCCTTTCCGTGGAGATCCGCCGCAACCGCATTTCATTGGCAATGGGTACAAAACGATGAATTTGGACCGTGAGCGTACTCCGCACACTGCGGGAGAATACGCGATCCAGAGGTGCGAATAAACGAGTTCCCCTCCGGCATGAATTCGAGCTTCCAAGTGATTCAGAGGCCGAAGCCATCAAGAAATTGGTGTGATCGATGAAAAAGAAGAGCCGTCGAAATCGACGGAAATACGAGCGGCTGTAAAGGGAAAACGCCCGATAAAAAGTATGCCTGGTGGCGAAGTAAAAAATCGATTGACATTTTCAAAAACAGGTCTATTTTTAGGGAATGACTCAAAACTAGAATTGGCGCGGTTGCGGCCGCGTCGGGGATCAGGAACTCCCACCATTTTCTCAGGAGGTACCTATGAGAGTGAGGTTGAGTTTTACATTTCCGGCGATATTTTTGCTTTTCTTTTTCTCTACTTTTGCAGTTTATTCACAGACAACCGAGTTCAATTATCAGGGCAATCTGAAGGACGGAGCTAACGCGGCGAACGGAAATTATGATTTCGAGTTCGCGTTGTTCGATGCGTTGACGGCAGGCACGCAATTAGGTGCGACGCTCTCGCGGCCGGGTGTGGCGGTCGCGGGCGGGACGTTCGCGGTCAAGCTCGATTTCGGCAGCCAGTTCCCGGGAGCGAACCGCTTCCTCGAGATCCACGTCCGGACAGCGGGCGGCGGTTCATTTACGGTGCTCTCGCCGCGACAGCCGGTCAGCAACTCGCCGTATTCGGTGAAAGCCCTGAACGCCGATGCCGCAACAACCGCGGGCAGCGCCCTAAACGCTACTACCGCGACCACGGCGACGACGGCGACCAACGCCACCCAACTTGGGGGCGTTGCCGCAAGCCAGTACGTGCTGACGACCGATCCGCGAATGAGCGATGCTCGGACGCCGTTGTCAGGCAGTACGAGTTATATTCAAAATACGACGAACGCTCAGGCGAACAGCAATTTCAACATCAGCGGCGTTGGCACGGTCGGCAGCCTGCTGACGGCGAACACCGTTAATTCGGACACGCAGTATCTGCTCAATAGTTACCGGATACTTGGCAACGCCGGTACGCAAAACCTCTTTGCGGGTCAGCTCGCGGGCGTGCTCAACACCGGTGCCCAAAATTCGTTTTTCGGATCGAACGCCGCCTCGGCTAACGTAGCCGGAAGTTCGAATTCGGTCTTCGGCGCGGTCGCCGGTCTGTTCAATACGAGCGGCTCGAGCAACTCGTTCTTCGGTGCCGGCGTGGGCAACACGAATACGACGGGCAGCAATGATTCTTTGTTCGGGGCTGGAGCAGACGTCGGCTCGGCCGCATTGAACTACGCGACGGCGATCGGCTCCGGTGCTGTAGCCACCGCAAGCAACCAGATCATGCTCGGACGGGCGAACGGGTTCGACACCGTGCAGATCCCCGGAGCCCTCAATGCCGGTACGCTCAACGCCGCGACGCAATTCAATATCAGCGGCAACCGCGTCTTGAGCATTTCCAGCAGCGATCTATTCGTCGGTATCGGGACCGGCAGTGCGAATACGACCGGGCTCGCGAACTCATTCTTCGGCTCGGCTGCCGGTGTGTCAAACACTTCGGGCGGAGCCAACTCATTCTTTGGGAATTTGGCGGGTAACGCGAACACGACGGGCAATAACAACTCATTTTTCGGCCGTGGAGCGGGTGCCTCGAACACTGTGGGACTCACCAATTCTTTCTTTGGCGACCTTGCAGGTAACGCAAACACGACTGGCGGGAGCAACTCGTTCTTCGGCCAAAGCGCAGGATCGCTTAACACGACTGGCGGCAACAACTCGTTCTTTGGCCAGGCAGCAGGTTTCTCGAACGCGACCGGTAGCAACAACGCGGCTCTCGGTTCAGGTGCCGATCTCGGCGCCGCCGGTTTGAACTACGCGACGGCGATCGGCTCCGGAGCCGTAGCCACCGCAAGCAACCAGATCATGCTCGGGCGGGCGAACGGTTCGGATACCGTACAGGTGCCTGGCAATCTCAACGCCGCCATCGTTAATGCCGCCACCCAGTTCAACCTCGGCGGCGTCCGAGCGTTTAGTATCGAAGGAACATCAAATGTGTTTGTTGGTGGCGACACGGGAACGGCTCTAGGTGGTGGACATGGCAACACGTTCGTGGGCACATCTGCCGGCAACACGAATAACGGAGGCATTTCAAATTCATTCGTCGGCGTAGGTGCCGGTGGCGTTAACAGTATCGGTTCCTGGAATACATTCTTCGGGGCACAGGCCGGTGTATCAAATACAACAGGCAGCAACAATACCGCTCTCGGTGAATTTTCGGGGCCCGCAACCGGCAATCTTTCAAATACGACCGCTGTTGGTGCTGGTGCCAGCGTGACGACGAGCAATTCGGTGGTGCTCGGCAATAACGCCAATGTCGGGATCGGCACGACCGCACCGGCGTTCAAGCTGCAGGTCGTCGATGCGTCGAATACGGGATTGCGGGTGCAGACGAACACGGCGGGCGGGACGGTCGGATCGTTCGGGGCGAACGGGGCGTTCAATGTTGACGCGTCCGGCGTCGCGGGCGGCAGGTTCACGGTGCTCGAGAACGGCAACACGGGCATCGGCACCAATGCACCGACGAATGCGAAATTGCAGGTCAACGGCCGGATCCGCGTCGTCAGCGGCGATGTTTTCATAACGAATCCGAACACGTTGATCATCACGTCGCCGAACGGTGCGTGCTGGGGCATCACTGTCAATAATTCGGGTGCGCTGTCGACATTTTCGACCGCTTGTCCGTAAGGGTGGCCGCCAAAAAGGAGAATTGATATGAAAAAGCAAGGAAGTTTGTTTTTGTTCCTGATCCTGATCTTGGCCGGAATGCTGCCCGCTCTCGGCCAAACAACCGTCTATACTTACACCGGCAATCTGGTCGAAAGCGGCAACTCTGCCAACGGCAGCTACGACATGCAATTCAGCCTATACGACGCGCTGTCGGGCGGGACCCAGGTTGGCTCGACCATCTCGAAGGCCGGTGTGAACGTCTCAGCTGGAGTTTTTTCGGTGCCGCTCGATTTCGGAGCGGCTTCCTTTCCGGGCGCAGCACGGTTTCTCGAGGTGGCGGTCCGCCATGCGGGCGGAAACACCTACACCACGTTGTCGCCCAGGTCACAGATCACAACGGCACCGTATTCGATCCGGGCACTGACTGTCACCGGCCCGGTCACCGGATCGGACCCGATGGCAACTTTGTCGGTGTCGAACGCTATTCCCGGCATCACGAATCCGTCGCCGATCAATCTCCCGCCTGCGGCATTGCGAGCGGAGGCGACCTCGACCAGCGACTCGAACACAGGTTTGATCGGCATCGCCGACGGAACGACCGGCATCGGCGTCATAGGGATCTCGAACGGTATCGCACCGGTCGGCGGCGGAGCAAACGCGGCCGGGGTCATCGGTATCGCTTCGGCGACTAGCGGCAAATCGTTCGGCGTTTCCGGCCAGGTCGGCAGCCCTGATGGCATCGCGGTCCACGCGGACGGGTCGAACAGCGCAAAGCTTTTTGTCGGCTCGAATGACCAGACGGGGGATGTTTTCACAGTTACCAACCTAGGCACCGTGTTCGGCCGAGCGTTCTATAACCAGGACCAGTCGTTCGGTGCGAACCAGAATGGCGCTTTTCGTGCAAAATCGATAAATATCGGCCCGCCGGCCGGAAACGCCGACACCTTCGTCGTGCAGGCAGACGGGACGGTGAATTCGGGCAGCCTGTTCGCCACCGGCAATTTGGGTGCAACGGGCACCGTCAGCGGCCTGGACATGTCGCTCACAGGAACGGCGACCGTGTTCCAACTGAACTCACAGGGGGTCAGCGTCACGGGGCCGATCAGTGCCACCGGCAACACACAGACGGGCTCGCTCTCGGTAACAAACAATTCCTCGTTCGGCGGCCCGATCACTGCCTCGGGCAACATCCAGGCGGCGACATTGAGCGTTCAGGGCACATCGACGTTTCACGATATCGTGACCAACTTCAACGCGCAGGTGCACGACCTGAACATCGTTACACTGCAGGGCGGCGGCTCACTCAGCATTTGCATGAATGGCACCGCGGTCGCGCAGTGCAGTTCGAGCCTGAGGTACAAGACCAATGTCGGGTCATTCAACGCCGGACTCGGGCTGGTACGGCAGCTTCGGCCGATCTCTTTCGACTGGAAACAGAGCGGAATGCATGACCTGGGCCTCGGCGCAGAGGACGTCGCAAAGGTCGAACCTTTGCTGGTGACTTATAACAAGGACGGCCAGGTCGAGGGCGTCAAGTACGACCGGATCGCCGTTGTGCTCGTCAACGCCGTCAAAGAACAGCAGGCGCAGATCGAGAAGCAACAGGCAATCATTACCAAAGAGGCGACATTGATCGAGCAACTCGAACAGAGGCTCGAAAAGCTTGAAAACAGACGTCATTGAGGAAGTTCGCAAGGGGTGGCCGAGGCCGACGGTTTGAAAGGGTTGGTCGCGACGTCGAACGACGGAGATCGGTAATTGAAATTTGTTCTTTCATTTTTTTGATATTTGGTACATATTGTGTCTATCCAAGGAGACTTTTGGGACGCACGCACGGAGGTTCGCATGATACGAGAGGCATTTCGAATATTGTCGGCAGCGGCTGTCGTTGTTGTTGCTTTTGGTGGGGCAGCGGCCCAGTCAGGCGGTACGTTTACGATCACTAAATCGGTGATCGCGGGCGGCGGCGGGCGGACTACGGGCGGGACATACACGGTCGATTCGACGATCGGCGAATCGGTCGCCGGGACGACGTCGAATGGTGGCACGTTCAGCCTGACGAGCGGCTTCTGGGGAGGCGGAACGACAACGAACGCGGTCCGTAGAACCTTCCTCGATTTCGACGGCGACGGCAAGACGGACCTGTCGATCTTCCGGCCGAACGGAGCGACTGGTTCGGAGTGGTGGTATCTGAAGTCTTCGAACGGCGGGAATTTTGCGACTCAGTTCGGGTCGCCGACTGATAAGCTTGTGGCGGCCGATTATACCGGTGACGGAAAGGCGGACATCGCTTTCTGGCGGCCGTCGACCGGCGAATGGTTCATTCTGCGAAGCGAGGACTCGTCGTTCTATGCGTTCCCGTTCGGCGGGAGCGGCGACATTCCGGCTCCGGCCGACTTTGACGGCGACGGCAAGGCGGATGCTGCCGTTTTCCGGCCTTCGACGGCAACCTGGTTCATCCAGAACTCGGGCGGCGGGACGACCATACAGGCGTTCGGAGCGGCGGGTGACGTTCCGGTCGTGGGAGACTACGACGGCGATGGTAAGGCCGACATTGCGATCTTCCGTCCGAACGGTGCGACCGGTTCCGAATGGTGGATCCTCAGAAGCACTGCCGGTCTGATCGCGACGCAGTTCGGGACACCGACCGACAAGACGGTTCCCGGTGACTACACGGGCGACGGCAAGACTGACATCGCGATCTGGCGGCCTTCTAACGGGCAGTGGTACATCCTCAGGAGCGAAGACCTCTCGTTCTACGCGTTCCCGTTCGGAGCGAATGGCGACATTCCTGTTCCCGGCGACTACGACGGTGACGGCAAGGCAGACGCCGCGGTCTTCCGCCCGTCAAGCTCGACCTGGTTCGCCCAGGGATCGACCTCCGGCACCATCATCCAGCAATTCGGTGCCGCCGGAGACGTGCCCGTGCCGAGTGAGTTTGTGCGATAGAAGCGACTCTTAGCGGTTAACCGAAGTTCCAAGAAAAGTGGTTACTGATGGCGAAATTTTGCTGTCCGACGATCTGAGATCTGAATTATGTGTTCGCCATTGATCAACCTAAGGCTTCCCTATATATGACCCAGCGGAGATCCTTCGAAAGGTTCGTACCGATTCCCGGTCCGATTAATGAAGCACGGTCAACGGTAGTTGCTGTCGAATTCGAGTTGGCCTCTTCAAGATCGGGCTATTGCTTCAGCATTAATTTGTTGAAATCGAGAGGCCTTTCGATTCGCAAAAATAGTATATTGCCCTAAAACACCGATGATCCGGACTATCCGGAACCGCCGTCTCCAGCAACCGAATTCGACAAATTAGCCAGTACTTCGTTCCGCGTGATCTACGAAAATATCACGACGTCCGCTCAACGGCCGTCCTGCGAATCGATACAATTTCCGGAGCTTTTGATCACTCGAATCTGAGCAGGACAGCATCAAAGGAATTTGCCTGTCGGATACAGGCCGATCGGGTTCCGTCAGACGACCAGGAGCAAGCGAATACTTTTTCGTCCTTGAAATCGGTGACTTGTCGCGGTGCCGTTCCGTCGAACCGGGCCATCCAAACATTTTGTGAGCCGTCTTTGCCGGAGTTGTAATAGAGAGACTTGCCGTCGCGCGACCACCTCATCCAGGTTTCAGGCTTGAAAGCCAAGGCTGTATCCGCTGTCGCCGCTCCGGCGATCGGGCGGACCCAAGTGTGCTCGGTACCGCTCGACCGGTCGAGCGTCAAAAAGGCTATCCGAGACGCGTCGGGCGATAGGTCCCATACCTGAGTCGGAGGGTCGATAACAAGCTCTGCTTCCCCGCCGCCGGCAGATACCCGGCGAACCCGGCTAACTCCGGCCTCTGAGGTGCCAAAATAAACCCATCGGCCGTCGTTTGAGAAACGCGGGTTGAAGATCCCGTTTGGAAACTCGGTGAGCTGCCTGAGATCCGAGCCGTCGGCGTTCATTCGCCACAGCTGCCGCTTTCCGCTTCGCCGCGAAACGAAAACGATGGTAGTTCCGTCCGGCGAGACGGACGGCTGCGTATTATCGTCGCTGCCGTAGGTTAGCTGGACGCGATCGCTGCCGTCGGGCCTCATTCGCCAAATATTGTAGTTGTCATAACTGCTGTTTTCGTCCTGGTCGAAAACGATATAGTCATTCCCGATCCAAGAGACAGATTCGTAATGAGTTTCGTTACCGAATGTAAGCTGCGTCGGAGTACTTGCCTTACCATCGGTGATCTCCCAGATCTGCCGATTCGAATTTGTTTGGGGAAGGACCATCATACGGGCATCGGCCGTCATGCTGAAGCCGACATAGCTATTCAGGTCGTTGGTGATACGACGCCTTGCACCGTCCGGATATGAAACCGAGTAGATCTGCGGCTGGCGGGTCCCCTCATCCACCGCGTTCACGATAAGTCCGCTCTTGTCGGGCAGCCATTTGGCGCCGAAAACAGGCGTGTCCGAAACGTCGCCAAGGATCCGTTCTGTCCCTCCGGCTGCCGGGATCTCAGCGAGGTACCACTGATCGTGATCATTTCCGTGCCGCCGGAAGGCATACATCAGGCTTCCACCGTCCGGGGACCAATCAAGTGAATAGTATCCGGAATCACCGTCGCACGAGATGATCTCACGTTCGTTGGAGCCGTCTGCATCTGCGACAACGATCGAAGCCACGCCTTTTTCGCGGTCGATACGGACAAAGGCAAGTCGACGGCCATCAGGCGAGATCGCCAGTCCTCCGTTTGCATGTGTTACGAGTGGACGCGGCGTGCCGCCCAGGAGCGGGATCCGGTAGATCTTACCAAAATCAGAACCGCCTTCCCGGGCGATGTAATACAGGAAAGAACTATCGTGCGAAAAGGCAAAGGCCCAGTAAACGACATCACGGCTCGGCGGCCTAAGATCGACCACACTGCCGGTCGCTATCTGCCGAAGCGAAAGTGCCCTTTCATCTTTCGAGGCTAAACGAGTGAATGCGAGGTACAAACCGTCCGGAGAGATAAAACCGCCGTAAACATTGCCTTCCTGGGTCAATTTAGATCGTTTGGCCCGGTCGTACGAGACCAGATCGATCTGCCGCAGACGATCGCCCTCGGAGCGAAAAGCGATAATTGCCGCGACCGCGATGCACAACACTGCCAGCGATAGGAATCGCGGACGGCTAAACAAGTAGGCTCTCCAAGCCGATCTTGTCCCTGTGCCGGAGGATGAAATATCTGATCGCAGTCTGTCAGGCGACGCAGGAGAAATATCCCGCGAACTCGCTACCTGTTCACGATCCTGAGGCTCGGGAATGTCCGCGACATACGCCACTTCCGCGACAAATCGATAGCCTCGGCCGGGCACGGTTTCGATGAACTTGTGAGGTTTTGAGTCGTCGCCCAGTGCCCGTCTTAATGTTGAGACGTTGCGAGCGAGATTTCCTTCTTCAATATAGGTCCCTGGCCAGACCCGCTCGATCAGCTCGTCTTTTTCAAGCAGCCGTCCGGGGTTTTCGGCGAGCACCGCCAAAATATCAAAAACCTTCGCCGTAAGGGCTACGGTCTCTCCATCACGAACCACGATCCGGTTCGCCCTATCGATCGTAAATTGACCGAACGAGTACCTATATCCGTTAGCAGAGTACCCGTTTTTATTGACGTTTGCCGTTTCCAAAATTTTTCCGAAAAAATTCCGAAATTTCACAAGACACCGCTCAGCTTTTTTGTCATAAAGGCCTGAGTAGTTGATTACGAGGATTATAAAACAGATGTTGGCGGGACGTGAAGCATTTTTTCTACGGCCTGGTCCGAACGCTTCGACCTCGAATACGCAACTGCTCGGGCCTGGCTATTCATCACCTGTTCAAAGGAGTCATCGCGATGAAAACATTTGCCTTTTCTCTCTTCACCGTAATACTAATTCTTTTTTTTCAATCGATCGCGTTCTCGCAAGACGATGCCGTGCGGATGTTCATCAGCACTGAACTTAAGGGCGATCCGGCTCAAATGCCTGAAGCCGAAGAGTTGAGACCAGGTGACGCGGTGTATTTCGTCGTAAAAGTGAACTACAAATTCACGCTTGGTGACCTCGCGAGTACGGACCCGAAAACCGGCAAAAAGAATATCTATGTTTGTTTCGACATGAACTCGTACAAAGTTGGCGAGGTTTGTACCGGCATCCTAAAGTCACCGGTATCCGAGCAGGACCTGGCCGCTAAGTCCGCGGTATTGACGCTTGTTCCCGCCACAAACGATATGAATGCCGGAAATATCGACTTTATCAGAAAGATGCTCGATATGATCGACAGTAAATTGGGGCAGGATTTTGATCTCAGAATAACCTACAAAAATTACGATAATCAGAAATCCGCGTCGTTTAAGGCTCCATTTTCGATGACGAATTACGACAAGAGCCGGTGGTACGAATACAACCGTATGTTCGTGAATCAGGAGACGTCTGCCCAAACTCAAAAGGAACTCGCAACCACGACGGTGCCGCAGGCCGCGATGCATGACCCGGCCTTAGAACGGCAACTCCTCGCGGCTGCCCAAGACCTCTTCGGTTCGACCAATAAGATCTACAAGGCGGTGTTCATCAGTCGGGACTGGACGTACGGTAAGAATGAATTCGGGATCCTGATGTCGCGGGATGCCTATGTGGCGATCATGCGAAAGGAGACGGCGACCGGCGATTGCTTCGTAGATCAGCGCTTGTACGCGAAGCAGGAGTTCCTGACGGGAAATAATTGGGCCTCGCTGAAACTCTGGTGGCGGGAGAACCGGCCGTCGCTCCTACATATCAATTGTGACAAATTCATTGGTTTTAAGTGATCTATTGATCTGCAATGCCGACGACTGAGAATTCACTTCTGATCATGCGCGGCGGCGTGCAGTTTGGCCCGTATGTTTACGACGAATGCCGGTCGATGCTCATGCGCAGCCAGCTGTTGCCGAGCGATCTGGCGTGGCAGCCGGGCATGGCCAATTGGCGTCCGATCGGCGAGTTGTTCCCGACGGCCGGACAGCCTGCAGGTTTGATGTCGGCTTCGGTGCCGGTCGCCGGTCACGTTGTCCGGGATGTCGATGACGACGAGTCGATCGGCCAGGTTCTCGGGCAAATGGGCGTCGGCTGCCTGATATGGATCGGCGTTCTAATCCTGGCCTTGGGTGGCGGCGTGATATTTCCATTTTTGCTTTTGCTCCTGCCCATCGCTCTGATCGGCGGGATCATTGACATCGTCAAAAAGATCGTTCGGCTCTCCAAACGCGGCCGGCGATAAGTCGGGGAATTGGGGTCTCGTATGAAAAACAGTAATTTCAAAGCAATCTTGCTCGTTCTCATGATCGTCTGCACCGTCAATGCGGTAGGGGCGGCAACGAATGCATTGCCGGACCCAACGTACCGGCCATGGACGGAGATCTGGGCAAACGACGGCGGCAACGGCCAATATCTCGGCAACGCAGTCGCCATCGCCGGCGAAACGGCGGTCGTGGCAAATCGGGTGCCGAACGGTTTCGGGGCGGTTTACGTTTTTGTGCATTCCGCCGGTGGATGGTCGCAACAGGCAAAGCTCATGTCGGATGACGAGGCAATGAGCGACGATTTCGGCTACAGCGTCGCGATCAGCGGCGACTACATTGTGGTCGGAGCACCGTCGGCCCGACCGAACGGCGACCCGTATCGCGGCGCGGCATACGTATTTTTTAGAACGGGAACAAGTTGGTCGCAGCAGGCAAAACTTGTGGCGTCCGACGGCGCCGGCATGGACGGCTTCGGAACGAGCGTCGCGATCTCAAGGGACCAGTTCGCGGTGGTCGGAAGCCCGAATCATGCAGTCGGAGCTAATGCCCAACAAGGCGCGGCATATATTTATACCCGTGGAGGAACAACGTGGAGCGAACAGGAGTTCACGCGATCTAACGGAGCCGCCGGAGACCGGTTCGGATTCAGTGTGGCAATGGTAGGCTTCGACGCTGTCATTTCGGCTCCATTTCGTGATGTCAACGGCAATATTGATCAGGGGCAGGCATATGTTTATGAGGTCTTTGGTGTTGTTTGGACCGCGATCGCGACTCTCACGGCCCCTGACGGCGCGGCGAATCAGTATTTTGGACAAACCGTCACAATGTCGACGATATCGCTTGGCTCGGTTACGATCGCCTGCAGTTCCCCAAACGCAGACAAGGTCTACATATTTCAAAAATCCGCTAATACCTTTTTGTATCAGGCGACGATCACGAGCCCGCCGAGCCTCGGATTCACGGACGTAATTGCGCTCGGGATCAATTCCCTTTTCGTAGGTAACAGCAGCGCGAGCCATAACGGCGTTCAAAGCGGAATTGTATTTCAATACAACCGTGTTGGGACGACCTGGTCGCAGTTCCCAGACCTTTATCCGTCTAACGGAGCGAACTTCGACCATTTTGGAATGGCGGTTGCCGCGGCAGGCGACTACGTGATCGTCACGGCTCCGTGGGCCGACGTCGGTTCAAGCCTGGATCAGGGTGCGGCGTACCTCTTTCTCGCCGCCAAGACCAAGAGCTGCGATTTTGACGGTGACGGCAAAACGGACATTTCCCTGTTTCGTCCTGGCAGCGGCCAGTTTTGGTATCAGTTGAGCTCGTCGGGCCGGAACCTGGCATTTCAATTCGGAACATCTACCGACGTGGTCGCCCCTGCCGATCTCACAGGTGACGGGAAAACGGACGCCGCTCTTTTCCGGCCGTCAACCGGAGAATGGCTGGTTTTGCGATCAGATGACTTCACGTATTACGGTTTCGCTTTCGGCCAATCGGGAGACAAGCCCGTTCCGGCGGATTACGACGGCGACGGTATCGCCGACCCAGCCGTCTTCCGACCGTCAACCAATGTCTGGTACGTATGGCGGTCATCGGACGGACAAGCCACGATCACTCCGTTCGGGGCAGCGGGCGACCAGCCCGTACAGGCCGATTATGACGGTGACGGTAAGGCAGACCTCGCGATCTATCGTCCGAATGGCGGATCAGGAGCCGAATGGTGGATCCAACGTTCTACGCTCGGCCTGATCGTCTTTCAGTTTGGTTTATCAAGCGACAAGGTCGTTACCGGTGATTTTACGGGAGACGGCAAGTCCGATTGCGCGATATATCGCCCGTCAACCGGTCAGTGGTTCGTACTTAGGAGCGACGATCTATCGTATTACGCTTTCCCGTTCGGTGCGGCGGGCGATATCCCGACACCCGGAGACTACGACGGAGATAACAAGACCGACGCGGCCGTCTTCAGGCCCTCCACAGGAATTTGGTACGTCAACGGCTCGTCGGCCGGTGTTTCGATCACGCAGTTTGGCGGCAGCGGCGATATTCCGCTGCCGAGCGCTTATGTAAGATAGGTGCCCCGCGGCGGCGAATAGAAGAAGCGGAGTTTTGCAATGGACGATGCAACTCGATCAACGAGCGGGCCGGACGAGACGGTCACCATAAAGGACGGAAAGCTCTCCAAGCGTTGAGGGCGGGCCTTATCGATACTGGCGGCCGTCGAATCCTGCCGACGGCCCTCGGATCCGTATCTTGGCCAAAACCGGTCACTGACCGAGGCCGTATAGGAGACCGAATTACACGACGTAAAGACCAAAAGGAGGCAATATGACCGCACATAAAACTTTTTCAGGCGCCCATGCCGACGGCGGAAAGCCCACCTTCGATCCGGGGTACGAGGAGACGGCATTGATCTCGTGCATACGTTCTCCCGACATGAAAAGTATGACGTTCATGTCGTCGGCAGGCGACAAGATAGCTGCCGGCATGAGCGGCCCACCGTCTCGAAATCATGTTCGAGAGTGGATAGGCGTGTGTATTTGCCTGTTCTTCAAGGATTTTGACATCGATCCGGGCATTGCGATACGGCGCATCACCCAGGCTCCGGGCTTTAAGATCAAATATGACATCGAGATGGACACCGCGATCAGCGGGAAGGTCACGAAGTACCGGATCGTGGTGGAAGAACTGCCAGACGACCGGATGATGATCTCGATAGTCAACAACGACAAAGGTTCGACCGAGGCGATCATCCGATCGGATTTCGGGAATATGGGCGACGTTGTCTGGTCGAAGGTTGCAAGCTTCGCTCGCGGTGATGGCGTTGCGGACGCTCTCCATCCGACCCGAGGCCGAGTCAAATTCAGCCCCGGTGGCATGATCATGCGGTAATGGCCGCAGCGAGGACCTAACGCCACGCTCGGCCTGATCCATAGGGCGGGAACCGCATGAAAGCTCTTATCGGGACCGGCGCATGGAACTATTATTTCTTCTTGAGTACATCAGGCAATAAGACGGAGATCCGGAGGGAAAAATGAAAAGAACTTTGACGCTGATATTCTCGACCGGCTTGATAGCCGTATTGGCATTCGCGGCTTTTGGTCAAACCAACGAATTCAATTACCAGGGCAATCTTGCCAGCAGCGGCTCGCCCGCCAATGGTAACTATGATCTTGAATTCGTCCTCTACGATTCCCTTAACGGCGGAACCCAGGTGGGCCCGACGCTCGCTCGCACCCTCGTGGTCACGAACGGAAATTTCGCTGTGAAGCTCGATTTCGGGCCGGTCTATCCCGGTGCCGACCGTTACCTCGAAATACACGT
>JAKOVX010000063.1 GCA_029781855.1 Acidobacteriota bacterium
TACATCCGTGCGGCGAGCTGCCACATCCAGGTGGCCGCCCGTGATCAGGAACAGATTGGCGTTGCCCTTGAGAGCGTTGTAGATAGCCTGTCCCTGGGCCGTAAACGAGCTGGACGTCCCGCCCTGCAGGACGTTGTGGCTGACGACGATCGCTCGTCGGTCGCTGTAAGTTTGCAGAAGTCCGTTGGCCCACTGCAATACCGGGTGATCGGTCGCTGTCATTGCGTCGTCGTATTCGATAAATATGACGATGAAATTCAAACCGCTTGCCGAAATGAGAGCGTAATTATTGTCATTATCGCTGCCATAGTGGCCGCCGTAATACGGTTTCCCGGTGAATCGGGATGTACCGAAGTACGTGTTAAAGTTCCCGGTAGCAGATGGAGCTCCGTCGTGGTTTCCCGCTTCGAGGCCGTATGGCACATTGCCTGCGTCGAGAATGTCCCAGGCGTTTACCGCATTCGACCATTGCGTCATATTCGACGCAACGTCCACGTTATCGCCCAAGCCGGCAACATAGACGATGTTATTGCTGACCTTGTTGCTGACGATCCAGTTCATCTGGGCGTTGTAAATCGACGGGTAAGTGGCGGCGTAATACTGCGGGTCGGGGATCGTCGCGATCGTGAAATCCGGCCCGGCTGCACCCTGCAGCGGGCGTCCGTAAAACGTAACATCGAGCGGCTGCCCTTCCGGATCCGTAACGTCTACCGAAAGCGTGGCCGATGTCGGAACGTCGGACGCACCATTTGACGGCCCCACAAGGGTCGGCATTTCGGGCGACAGATTGACCGTCGCGTTGAACGGCGACCCTGGCACCCAGCTATAACCTGTTCCAATTATCGAGCCGTTGGCCCCGTTCCCCGACGAATCGTTTACGGCCGACCCTGCTGCTTCGTCTAACCCCCAACGGCCAAGAAGCCCTGTCTGCGGACCCGGGATCTTGGTGTTTATGGTACCGACGATCTCGGTTTGGGTTCGAGCATAATTCCAAATGCGCACTTCGTCGAGAACGCCATCGAAGAAGCCCAGAGCGGTGTTATCCGTCTTCATCGACGTGCCAAATGCCAGCTGTGAAGTATTTCCCGCATTGGCCGGCTGGTTGACCGCCAGATCCGCTTCCGGATCGCCGTTAAGATAGAGGTGCCAGACCGCCCCGTCATAGGTAGCGGCGACGTGATACCACGCGCCCATTTGAAGCGCAGTCGTTCCGCAAACCGGATGATTCAAACCCGGACTTGATCCGGTTTGTGCCTCTTCGAAGTCCGCACAGAACACTCCATCCGAACCTCGAATCCCAAGAAAGTAGTTAATATCGGCGGCCTGAGTTTCGGCATCCGCCGTACCATTTGTTACCAGCGGAACGAGGGTCTGGCCGCCGTTTCCTGTCGTCGTGACGACACCTGTGCCGTCCCGACGGAGCCACGTCTCAACGGTAAACTGCGGAGTATCGTCATTATCGCCCAAGGCGACGTACGCGCTGTTGCTCCCAAGATAAAGGGCCTCAGCGGGAGGCGGCGGCAGCGGAGATGCGTTCGCCTCATTAGACAGATCGGACTCGTTATTCGACGAGTCGATTGCCGTAACCGCATAATAATAGGTGGTTCCGGCGGTGACTGCCGAATCGAGAAATGCTGGGCTTGTCAACACGCCGTTGATCGGTGTCCCTTTTACGACGGGGCTGCTGGTTCCGCGATAGACGCGATAACCGGCGAGGTCCGTTTCGGTGTTCGCCGTCCATTCCAGCTGTACGGCTCCGGGGCGGGCCGATGACATCAGGTTAGTCGGGGCGTCTGGCGGAGTCGTATCGAATACGAGATCGAATGGAGATCCGGCGGTCCAATACGGGCCATTTGTGAGCGTTCCGGGAAAACTCCCGATCGGACTCGCAGTCGTGGTTCCGGCACCTTCGTTCATTCCCCAGCGCGCAAGCAGGCCAGTGCCGCTCGTCAATTCGGAGTTGATCGTCGCCCTGATCTCACTTTGGCTGTGAGCGACATTCCATATCCGGGCTTCATCCAAAACACCCTGAAAATAGCCGGATGGTGTGCCCATAGAGGTAAGAAATGTACCGAGGCCCGCGTGCTGAATGCTGTCATAACGAGGGATACACGTGCTGGCAAGCGTTGCCTCCAGATTACCGTTCAGATACAGTTTCAGGGCCGTTCCGTCGTATGTGAAGGCCGCGTGGTACCAAGTGTTATTTACGATCGGCGTGACGCCGACGATCGGGGTGTTGTCTCCCGCCGGTCGGCCGTTGCAAGCCGCATAGGTTTCGAAATCGGCCGCGAGAACATTGCCGGATATGCCCAGAATGTAGTTCTCATCCAGGTTCGAACCATCTTGCTCGGGCGAGCCTTTGGTCACCATTGGAACCGCGTTGACGCCGTTGGTCCCTGTGCTCACTGCGACACCGTTTCCGGTCCGTTTGAACCAGGTTTCGACTGTAAAATTCTGTGCTCCTAACCCAGAAGCCGTCCCAAACGTGACGTAGTCATTCACGCCGTCAAATCCAATACCCGCACCTAAGCTCGCAAGCGGCGTAGCGCTTGCTTCATTGGACGGACCCGATTCGTTGGCGCTTGTATCGACAGCTGTGACGACATAGTAATAGGGAGAGCCGTTAGTTAGCCCGGTGTCGGTAAAGCTGGTGCCCGTGACCAACGTTCCGCCATTGACGGGACTTGTCAGCGGCACAGATGGCGCGTCACTGCGATAAACGTTGTACCCGGACAAATCCAGGTCGGCGGGTGCCGTCCAATTGAGACTTACGGCCCCGCTGAATGGGATAGGCGTCAGATCGGTCGGCGCTGCCGGAGGCGTCAGATCCGCGGCGTACCAAATAGGACCATTCGTGAGTGTGCCATTTGGGCGACCGGCGATCGAATTGTATGCCGTGATGCCGGTACCCTCATTCAATCCCCAGCGACCGATCAATCCGGTACCGCTGGTCATTTCGGCATTCATCGACGCTTGGATATCAGCCTGGGAACGCACCACGTTCCAAATGCGAACCTCATCAATAATTCCCTGAAAAAATCCTACAGCCGCACCGGTCGAGGTCATTGCCGTACCGATACCGGCGTGTTGGATGCTGTCCCAACGCGGGTAGCGGGTCGCTCCGACATCGCCACCGGCCATCGTTTCCAGATTGCCGTTAAGGTAGAGTTTCCAATATCGTCCGTCATAGGTGACGGCCGCATGGTACCAGACATTATTCAGGATAGCGGTCGAACCCGTAACCGGATGGTTCAGTCCGGCGGTGCCACCCGCGACACATGGCGCCCCCATACTCGAAGCGCACTCTTCGAAATCGGCCGCAAGATGGCCCGAACCATCAATGCCGAAGAAGTAGTTCATGTCGACGTTGGAGTTTTCGGCTTCACCGCGGCCTTTGGTGACCAACGGAACCGCCGTGATACCGCCGGTTCCGGTCGAGGTCGTGGCCCCCGCACCGGTTCGTTTGAACCAGGTCTCGATGGTGAACACTTGAACGCCAAGACCCGTATTGGTCCCAACAGACGGCCCGAAAGTCACATAGTCGTTTGAGCCGTCAAACTGCAAGGCCTCTGCCTTGACCGCGGATACCGGTGACATCGGTTTTGCCGACACGACATTCTCGGCCGAGGCACTTTGTCCGAGGATCTTTTTAATGGACTCGAACGAGATCGATCCACTGACTCCGACAGCGGCTAGGGCCGCAAAGCCAGCTGATATGATCAAGATCGAAGAGACGATGAATAGGTGAGACGATCTTTTTAGACTAAACATTGAAACTGTTCCTCCGGCGGATTGCATACCGACAGGCACAATTGCGCCGGACGGAGTGCTATGCCTGAAGGATCAGCAAGCCTAATATTTCCCTTCTTAAATGCAAACGTGATGCCACGGACATGCGACAGAAATACGCTTCGAAGGCCTGGGAGCATTGAAATCAGCGGTAATTCTCGCGCTTTGTGTGAATTTCTTCACATCACCGTTTACGGTTTGGGTTTTGCAAAATAAACGCAGTGAACGGGGATTTCTGACCTTTAAGTCCTTTGAAGGATACGCAAAAAGCCCCCAGATCGCTCCGGAGGCTTTTCGGAAAATGCGGTCCGCCCGAGGGCGACCCGGCTATGGTGCAAAGGTCGGCGGATCCGATACGAAGTCTGCCGAGGTCACGTCGGTGTACGGCGTGATCAGGCGGACGTTTGGATTGAACACAAACCGCTTTGCGGTGATGTTCAGCGTGTACGTCTGGCCGGTAGGAACATCGGTGAATGAATAGTAACCGAACGGACCGGAGATCGCGATCCGCGGCGTCGCCAATCCACCATCAGACAACACGACCTTGACATTCTTGATGCCCTGGCCGCCCGGTGTCGTCAGCCGTCCGGAGATCGTGACCGCAGCGATCCATTCATCCGCTCCGATGTCATTTGCAGCACCGATCGGCCTGGTTTGGCCGTCGATATCCGTCGTGACTGCCGGAAGCGTGAACGCCTGATCGATCATCGGGCTGCCGAGAGCCAAATGCAGATCCGTCGAAGAAACAAACATCGGATCAACAGCAAACGAATTAGCATCCTGCGTGGTCGCAGCCTGCCAGTTAGCAAGTGATACCTGGGCCGAACCGCCTATGAATCCAACATTCTGTGCGAAGTAGTCGTTGTAATTGATCGACGAGAACACCGATGCCGCCGCTGTGCTGTAAACACCGTAACGAGTGGCGCCAGTGGTCTGTGTATTCGCGAAAATGTTGTCCCTGACATCGAGTGCTCCGGCCGCCGTTACCGCCGAGGTAACAAGCATTGCCGCCGTCGTACCCGACGCCTGGTTGGTACTCATATTGACCGAGTTGTGGTAGACCTTGTAGCCGCCTGTGGCTGCATTAAACACCAACCCGAAACCGTTGCTGGTCGCGGTCGCCGAACCAAGACCCGTGATATCCGCGACAAAGTTGTTAGCGATCGTCACGTTCGAGGCGGCCGACGTCGACGATACCTGAATGCCGAAGGCTCCGGTACCCGAGGCACTGACATTCTTGATATCGCGGATAGTGTTGTTGACAACAAATCCGCCATCGACGAGCAACGCCACTTGGATACCGCTCATTGCCGCCGTGGTTGTTGTCGTCGACTGTATACCATTTACAGTGTTGCCGTTAATGGTGAAGTTAGACGCGTTACCGATCAACATTCCACGGAAGATATTCTTGTCATTCGAAACGGTCGATCCAAACGTATTACCGTTGACGTTCCAGTTCGAATCAAAGAACGGAGCCGTGGTGCCGCCACGTAGGTAAAGCCCATTCTGGACGCGGTAGATCCAGTTGTTCTGAATCGTGTTGTTGCTGTTCGGCGATTCGGCATCGCCGCCCAGCGTAACTCCGCTTCCTGTCAAGACACCCGCCACTGTCGGCGAGTTCGGTCCGGGCGCACCGTTGATGACGCAGTTCTTAATAGTGTTGTTGTTGGCACCATTCGACGAACCCGCACTATGCATCCAGATGACGATACCGGTCGTCAGCTGATTATTCGTAATCGTCAGACTGCGGTCGGTACCGCCGGAAAGAGATCCGTCGAAAGTGACGTTGTCGGCACCATTGAGTATGATCAGGCCTGAACTTGCCGCGGAAGTTCCTGAAATGATCCTCGGTCCGCCGCTTGGTTTGATCGTCAGGCTCGAACCGAACTCGTTCAGGGCAACGGCTCCGGTCTCGCCGGTCAAATCTGCCGAAATGTTGGCAACGACTGGGCCCGACGTGCCGAGCGTATTGATCGTGTCAAACAAGCCGCCCGGATTCGTCAGCGATGCGAAATTGCCGCCGCCCCCGACCGTGACCGTACCCGACACCGGCGGGACCGCCGTGAAGCTGCCGTTTATCACATCGTTGGCCGAGTTAGAGTCCGAAGTAATGACCGCTGCGGACATTGTGTAACTTCCGGCAACGAGAGTCGGTGCAGTCGCAAATGTCACCGTGACCGTCGAACCCGGATTGATCGTTGAGATTACCTGAGTATCCGTGAACGTGTAACCCATCGGTCCATTCGCCGCAAACTGAACACTGACGTTCGTTTGTGCACTCAGGCCGACGTTGGTGAATGACGCCTGCGGCTGACCGGAGGTACCGGCCGGAAGTACGCCGCCATCTGTCGGAACGATGAACGAATTTGCTGCGATGTCATTTGCCGGAGGCAACAAGCCCGTGAATTCGTCAGCACCGATATCCGGAGCCGTTCCGTTCGGACGAGTATCACCGTCGATGTCGACCGTAACGCCGACAGCAGCGCCGCCCGACTCGAGCTGAGTCACGGTGCTGTTCGGAATATGGAGGTCCGAAGCGGTCGCGAATGGCGGAGGCGTCGTCTTCACGAACGAAGCGTTGTCGTTTGTCCCAGCCGCTGACAACGGACTCGTGTAAGCACGGAAGTTCGATGCCGGCGTCGTAGCCGACGGATCAAAATTCGCCGCCAGATACTCGCCCGTGCCAAATGTCGTTCCAGTCTGTGCGAGACGGTCATTGGCATCCGTTCCGCTGAAGTACGCGTTGTTATTGTCCGTCAGGTTCATCGAGACCGTTGCTCCGGACGGTAAGTAAACTGCCACGTGCCTGGTACCCGTCGGGTTACCGGCCGTGATCCTATTGGCGAAGATGTTATTTCTAACATCGACACCGGTCAACGTTGTAGACGTGATACCAAACGCCGCCGTCAGATCGGTACTGGTCACGCCGCCCATAACTCCGTAAAGATTCACGGAGTTTTGGTAGATCTTGTGCCCGGTGCCGGACGCGACGCGGATGCCGAACGCACCGAAGGTCGTGCTGAAGGCCCCGGTTCCGGCCGTCTGGTCATTGATCACACCAGACACGAAGTTGTTCTGGACCACGTGATTGCTACCGCCGCCCAGATTGATGCCGAAGGCACTCCACGAGCCGCCGTTATTATTCTTGACTCGGTTCACGCGATTGCTGTCGATCGTGAACGTACCGGTGGCACTATTTACCCCGACGTTTATGCCTTGCGTCGCCGTGCTCGAACCAACGTAGCCCTCCACCCAGACGGAATTCGCCGCGATGAAGCCATTGGTCGAGCCCTGTGCGGTGATACCGATCGAAGTAACCTGATCGGCACTGCCCGCAGTGGGATTTCCGATGTCATTCGCCGTGATCTGGAGACCCGGGAACACCGTCGTCGCCGAACCGTTGGCGGAAATTCCGCGTGCGGCAGTGACGACGCTATTGTTGCTGATCAACAGGTTTGCAGCAGTGGCTCCGGCTCCAACTGAGGTTGAAACCGACGTAATAGCCGACGGAGCGGTCGTACCGCTTACGGTCGATCCGCCCGGCCCGGCAAAGACACCGAAAGTGGTGTTTTCCGTACCTGTGGTCGATGTAGCGGTGGAAATGTTCCGTCCTGTCGAACTACCGACGATGTTCAGGTTCTTGATAACGTCGTTGTCCGCAGAATTGACAACCGTGGCCGCCAATACGATTCGAACCACGGACGTGAATGTTACCGTATTTGCCGCCGTATTCTGCAGTGTCAAGTTGCGGTTCGCGCCGGGCGTATTCGGATTGTCTCCGTCGATGGTGACGTTGTCGGCACCGTTGAGTTCGATCAATCCACGGCCCTGTAGAGTTGCCCCTGATACCGTCACGCCGTCATTGTAGGGCCGAACAAGCACGGAAGTGTACGAGGCAGAGCCTGCACCGCTGCTGTTAAGCACTGCCGATGCCGTCTCGGTCGTATTTGTTACGACATTAACGATGATGTCTCCCTGATGCGTTCCGGCATTGATCGCGTCGAAAGCGTCTTTCACGGTTGGATAATCCGTCGGTCCGGCCGTGCCTGCTGTTGCCGTGACCGTTACCGGGCCGGTGTAGGACGTCGAGATCGTCCAGGAGTAGCTTGCCGGCGTCGGATCGATATTGCCGACAAAATCGACAGCTCGTACCTGGAAGGTGTGGGGCCCGTCCGCGAGAGAAGTGTAGTTCTTGGGCGTAGTACACGCTGCGAATGCTTCAGCATCGAGTTTGCACTCGAAGGTCGGCGCCGGGAAACCGAGACTGTCGCTCGCGCTGAACGTGAAAGTCGCATCAGAACTGTTACTCGGATCCGGCGGACTCGAAAGGATCTGAGTGTCAGGGGCGATCGCATCAAGCGTCCAGGAATAGCTGGCGGGAGTCGGATCGATATTGCCTGCAAAATCGATGGCTCGCACCTGGAAATTGTGCACGCCCTGGCTTAATGACGTGTAATTCTGGGGAGATGTACACGCCGAGAACGCTCCGGTGTCCAGCTTGCATTCGAAGGTCAATATGAGCGATTGACGCCCGAGGCTGTCTGTACCCGTGAAGGTAAACGACGCATCCGCGCTGTTGCTGGGATTTGGCGGATTGGTCAGGATCTGGGTGTCAGGAGCGATCGCATCGACGACCCATCCGTAACTTGCAGGTGTCGGATCGATATTGCCCGCCCCATCTTTCGCACGGACCTGGAAAGTATGCGAGCCCTGACCCAAGCCGCTATAGGTTTTCGGCGATGTACAGGTACTAAATCCGCTGCCGTCGAGATCACACTCAAAGCTTGCCACCGCTGAAGCGACCGAATCGGTCCCGCTGAACGTGAACGTCGCATCAGTGCTGTTACTCGGATTCGTCGGATGTGTCAGGATCTGCGTATCCGGCGGGGTAACGTCCGGTTGTTCGTCGGCACCGATGTCGTAGCCGGCACCGTACGGACGCGGATCACCGTCGATGTCAACCAGAACACTGGCAAGGACCGCACCCGCATCTATCTCGGCTGAGCCGAGCGGGATATGAAGGTCGTTCGCCGACAGAAATGGCACCGCACCCATCGATGAAAGCGAGGCATTATCATTCGTTGAAGCTGGCGAAAGGCCGCTCGTATAGGCTGCCATGAGAGGCAAAGTCGTAAAGAAGTTAGTTCCGGCCGTGGTTCCTGCCTGGCCTGCCCCTTGCCTCGCGGCATCTGCGCCGAAATAATACGAGTTGTTATTCCACGTCAGGTTCATCGCCGATGTACCGCCGGATGGAAGATAGGCAGATACATTGGCTATCGAGGTAGTGCCGCCGGTGATATTGTTCGCGAAAATATTATTGCGAACGTCCATTCCGGTCGACGTTGTTCCGACGACCGCAAATGCGGCCGTCAATAATGAAGTGGTGGCCGTGCCTGCGCGAGCCCCGTACAAATTCACCGAATTGTGATAGATCTGGTGGCCGGTGCCTGCTCCTATACGTATGCCGAAAATGCCGAATGTCGTCGAGAAGGCGGCGCCGCCCGTCATATCGCCGGTCACATTGCTGACAAAATTGTTTTTAAGGACTACGTTGTTGCCAGCACTGACGTCAATACCGTATGCCCCAAATGTTCCGGTATTAGCGTTGACGATACCCTGTACATTATTCCGCTGGATAATTGTTCCTCCACTCGAGTCCTCAATTCCGAAAACTTGCGTGGAGCCGTTTGTGGAAATATTCGAAACCGTGTTGCCGACCAGGTTGTTGCCGGATGCGGCGGCACCTCCACTGTCTCTTATGCCATATGGCGCATTTCCACTGGTACCTGAATAACCAAGTGCCGTGACTGAATTGCCGGAAACAGTTGTGTTGACCGCTCCGGTTGCCAGCCATATTCCCGTGTCGTTCTCGGCGGCGGTATTGTCAAAGTTTCCGATAATGTTGTTGCTGACCGTCGCTCCGTCGGCGCCTTGGACGTAGGCTCCGACGAGCCTGAGCGAATTTGCGCCCGACGTATCCATCTTGTTCTGTGTGATCAAAAGGCCGGAACCGTTGCCCGCCAGCACGGCGGCATTGGTGAAAATACCGACATACGCCTTTTGAATGTCGTTGTTCTGAATGGTGATATTGCTGAAGTACCCGGCAACACCGGTCGTATCCGTGACGACAACCGCTGAACTCGTATTAACTCCGTTGCGAATAACGCAGTTCTTCAACACGTTATTGGTGACAGGGGCCGTTCCGGTCGAACCGAACCTGACCACCTGCGGCGACGTCGTATTCGTATTTTCAATGGTCAACGACCTGTCGCTGCCCACACCGCCGACCGAACCGTCGATGGTAACGCTGCTGGCGCCATCCGTCCGGATCATGGCATTCGAGGCGGTCGAACCGGTGATGCTGCGTGCACCGCCGCTCGGCGAGATGGTGATAGAGTAGGGAGCTGCGAAAGCATTGATACCGTTGGTTCCGAGCTCTCCCGTCAGATCCGAAGTGATGTTGATCGTTATATTGCCCGTCACCTCGGAATTGTTGATCGCCTCGAAAATTCCGCCGGCGTTCGTAAGCGAAGTGTACGTTTCGCCCGTTCCTACGTTGAAGGAACCGGAGATGGGAGCCACGATCCGATACTGGTTCGGGGTTGTCGGCGGGGTAGTAACCGTATTTACGTCCGTTCCGCTGAAGCCGCCGCCGGGATTTGCCGCGATATTTCCGACAGTATCCTGCGCAACCACAAAGTATCGGACCACGTCCGTGGCGGCGACGCCGCCGATCAGCGAATTATCGATCGGGCAGTTCCATGTCCCGCTTTGCGTTGTTCCGCTGGTCAGCGAACACGCGATCGACGAATAGGAACCCGCGTTCTTGTTGAAATAGATCCGCGGTGCAAGACCGCCGGTGGCCACGCCCGTCACATCACTTAGGCTAACTGACAGAGCGCGATTGGCCGTCGAACTCGTATTCGCAAGCGCCGTGTATCCGATCGACGGCGGTGCGAGATCGAGGCCCATGAAATTACCCGCGTCAGCCCCGATGTCTACCGGTGTTAACGTTGCCCGCGTTTGGCCGTCATAGTCGTCTACTACACCCACGTCGGCGCCGTTGCCCTCAACTACGGTCAAAACAGAGGCGTTGATGTGAAGATCCGGGGTCGCGCTGGTCGGATCGATAAATTTCGGATCAGCGAAGTAGCTCGCCGCATCCTGGCCGACGGCGGTCTTCCATGCAGAAAGATCGGCTACGTCCAGACTGTTGAAATATCCAAAAACCGCGCCGGAACCGGTCGTGAAATATACGTTGTTGTTGATCGTCAGGCCGCTCGGATTCGCGGATGTGCCGCCAACGCGTACGGCGTAGTTCTTGCCGGTCGCCCCGTTGTTGCTGCGAGCGTTGAAGAAAACATTGTCACGGAAACTTCTGGTGTTGACCGTTTGAGAACTGTTAAAAGCGTAGGACGGCCCCACACCCGCTGTTGGAGCTCCGCCGACGTAAACGCTGTTGTGAAAGAAGCTGTCCGTTCCTAGCGGCTCATTGATACCGTTTACCCCGCCCGTAGTCGAACCTGTACCGATCGCATTTGTCGTACCGGTTCCGACCCTGATCATATTATTCCGGTAAACGGTCGTCCCGCCGGCGACCCGGATACCATTGACCTCCGCCGCCGTGCTAGTCGTAGCGGAATTTATGCTGTAGATCAGATTTCGCTCGACTACGTTCGCAGTACTGCCAGTAAACTGGATGCCGGTCACGACCGACGCAACGGTCGTGTTCGTATTGTTCAGATTGAAGATGGTGTTCCGAGAAAGCGTGTGGTTCGGCGTCGAAGTCGTAATGTTGATGCCGATCACGGAGGCTCCCGTGGTCGTGCCGGTGCCGATGTTCGATGTCAGGTTGCGGATCGTGTTAGACGTCAGCACCGCAGGCGCGTTGCTCGTGAACATACCCACTACCTGCGACGACGTACCAGTTGCGTTCAGTTGGATCGAATCGGACACGGTTCCGCCGACAGTGTTGCCGGTCGCCGACCACGTAACTGTCGATCCGGTAAAGGCCCGCATGCCGTACACGAGAAACGTCCCGGAGGCACCGAGGTTCGTCACTGAAATGCCGCCAACGTTATTGTTGTTTGCTGTCCAGGCGTTCGACGTGAAATTATGAATGCCGTAAACGTCAGTCGAGCTGGTCGTCGTCGTTGAAAAAACGAGGGAACCGGCGGCAGTCTGGCTGCCGATGGTGTTTCCGTTCGAGATCACGTTGCCTTCCTGAAGCAGGATAGCTGTGAACGGGCTCGAAGTCGTGGTCCCGCTTCCCGTTACGCCCGTCATGCTTATGTTGGCGACGGTGTTGTTACTAACGTTTGTAGACGTGCCGGTGACGATCCCGTTAAAGACGATGCCGAGGAATTTCGCGCTGTTTCCGGCGCCTGTCAGCGTGTAGGTACCGGTCTGTGTGTTCGATGCGTAGCCGATCGTGTTGCCGGTGATCGTAAAGCCCTGTGCTCCGCTGGTGGATGTCGAGTTTTGTATATTGATGCCGCTGTGTGTCGCGCCCGTAGTCCACGTTCGGGTTCCAGTTTGATAAATGCGGTTGTTGGTGATCGAATCGGTATTACAACCACCAGCGACGTAGATTGCAGAACTTGTCACCGCCGGTCCAAAGACATCAAAGATGTTGTTGTTTGTGATCAAAATTCCACTATTCCCAATTGCGGTCGTCGTCGTCGAACCGTTACAGTAAACGCCCTTTGTAGGCATATTCGTTCCCGCGGGTCCGATGTTATTGTTCGAGATCGTATTGTTGTCGTTGCCGTTCGGTGTGTTTGCGTCGGTACTGAAGAATATATTTCCGCCGTTTGTCGCGATCGATGCAGCGAATGAACCGAGGATCGTAGAGTTAGTGACTACATTATTAGTGGCACCGCCGATAAAACGGATCGTTGAGGTTCCGCTGGTAGCCGAGGCAGTCGTGTTAGAGATCGTTAGCGCGTTGCCACCTGCGTTTAGGCCGTCGATGGTTACATTGTCCGCCCCGTTGAGATCGATCAACGGACTGCCGGCAGCTATTGCGCCGGAGATCGTCCTTGGGGCGCCACCGGAAGGTGAGATCGTGATCGAAGCCCAATCACCGGCGTTCAATACCGCGGTCGTTGTCTCAGTGGTGTCCGACTGGACCGAGATCGTTATCGTGTTGCCGGTCTGCACGGCATTGGCGTTGAGCGCGGCGAACGCACCGGCTAAGGTACCATAGTTGCCGTCAGCCCCGGTGGAACCTGAAACCGCCACTCCGGTCGCACCTAGCGGGCTGGTAGTGGCGGACGTCACCTCGGCAGCTGCAACTTGTTCCTGAGGAAACAAGAAACGCAACCCGGTGCCCCAATTTGCAGCCGCTGAAATGGATCCAATAGCTACTATAGACAGACCAATAACGATGAAACGGAACGATACTGAGCGGTTGAACATTTTTTGAATATCTCCGGTGCGTTTCCGATCTCCGGGACTAAACTCCAGCCCAATTAGGCCAAAAATGTCCCTAAAACTCCCGGGTTCAGATCGGATCGAATTTTTTTTGAAACGCATGGATTATATTCCTTTCGTGCCCGATGTCAACTGAAATGCTTGACCTTTGATCGATTCCGAATTCGCGTGTAGGACGAACACTGACAGGCATTGTAGGACCATTTTAGGCGGCAATTGAGACCATTACCTTGTCCGCATTGAAATCTCGATCCCGCCATCCCCCATCCAAAAGCTAGGCACTCGTCAGCAGTCAGCAGAACGAGAATACCTCCTTCGAACCTCAGAGCCTGACGAACCGTTGCCCTGCCGTTATTTCTACCAAACCTTGCCGCCGCAGTATATCGAGACTAAAATTAGAATGTTGTTAGGCAATAAGGATTCGCAAGATCCGTCAAGTTACTGTCGGCGTCATTATGATTTCGACAAACGATATTGACTTCTGGAGGAAGGTGTATGGCTTACGAAGGCGATGATCTCAATGCATGCGGCGTTTTGAACATCGATTGCTCACGGATCGCCGTGGTTGCTGTGACGGGTTCTGGACCGAATGTTTGCGGACACTTGATACTCGGTACTGGTGCCGGCGGCAACGATCTCTATTTTCACGTTGCGGGTATTAATACCTATCCGAAATATATGTCACCAGCCAACTTTGGCCGCTATCTTCGAGAAAACGGAAAATCCGAAATACGCCGGAGATTGCTCGCGCTGCCTGATCCGGACGGAGCTGTACGCTATCTAGAGGGTGCGTTATCTAGGACATGGTTATGGGGCGTTCTGCCGCATAACTGTGTGGCGTTCGTAGAAGACGTGATTCAGGCAGGTGGAGGGACATGGAGTTCGGCGACAAACTGTCCGGCGGTAGCGATCTCCGACTCTATCGAAGAAAGGTCAAACCGATTTATGAATACGCTCGAGAACGAGATCTATAATCTGTATGGCGTCCCGCACTAGCAAAAGCGCGTATCTCAGAAGTATGGAGATCGATCTCGCACCTTGAAGTCTCGCCTTGTTTTAGGGTTCAGCGACGAACTATTTTGCGTCGGTTTGGTCTAACCTAAAATGTGCGCAAATGATCCGCCCATCTTGGGGCGGATCAAGACGTGAAAATCTCAAGAATGTACTACTTGCCTCCGGCTAGTTGTATGCGAACATTTGCCGTGGCAAGTTGATCCCGATAGACCTCGGACTCCTCGATCGAACCGCCCGCCGCGGCTAATGCCTTTTCTGCCGCTTCACGTTCGGCCTTGGCGGCGTCAACGTCAATGTCAGCTCCACTCTCGGCGGTATCGGCCAAAACGGCCACTTTGTCGGAATTGACTTCGACAAAACCGCCGCTGATCGCGAGCTTTTCGGTGGAACCCTTCGTCGTGTAAGAAAGAACGCCTGGCTTTAACGCCGAAATTAGCGGCGCGTGGTTCGGCAGGATGCCTGCTTCTCCGGACGCCGTCGGAACGATTACCGAATCTACCTCGGCGTCGAGTACACGTTTTTCGGGAGTTACGATCTCTAGTTTCAACATAAGAGTATTAAGTGAAAATCTGAAAAAGTTAAAAAGTGAAAATGGAGGTTATTTTCCTACCCCGCGCTTCTTCACTTTTACCCTTTTTCACTTATGTCCCTTTAAGCCGCTGCGGCCATCTTCTTGGCCTTTTCGCGTGCCTGATCGATCGTGCCAACCATGTAGAACGACTGTTCCGGCATATCGTCGCACTTGCCTTCGAGGATCTCCTTGAAGCCCTTGATCGTGTCCTCGACCTTGACGTACTCGCCCTTGAGGCCGGTGAACTGCTCACCGACGAAGAACGGCTGCGAGAAGAAACGCTGGATCTTACGTGCACGGGCCACGGTTTCCTTGTCTTCTTCGCTCAACTCGTCGAGGCCGAGAATGGCGATGATGTCTTGCAGGTCCTTGTAACGCTGGAGGATCTTCTTAACAGACTGGGCCGTGTTGTAATGCTCTTCGCCGACGATCGTCGGGTCGAGGATGCGCGAGTTCGACGCCAGCGGGTCAACGGCCGGGTAGATCCCGAGTTCCACGATCTGGCGGGACAACGCCGTAACAGCGTCAAGGTGGGCAAACGTTGTCGCCGGGGCCGGATCGGTGTAATCGTCGGCCGGCACGTAAACGGCCTGGATCGACGTGATAGCACCGGTCTTGGTCGAGGTAATGCGTTCCTGCATCTCTCCCATTTCGGTCGCGAGCGTCGGCTGATAACCCACGGCGGACGGCATTCGACCCAAGAGTGCGGACACCTCGGAACCTGCCTGGGTAAACCGGAAAATGTTGTCAACGAAGAACAACACATCGTTCCCTTGATCACGGAAATATTCAGCAACGGTCAGTCCTGACAGAGCAACGCGAAGACGTGCTCCCGGCGGTTCCGTCATCTGGCCATAAACGAGCGACACCTTGGAGCCCGCGATCTCGGCCTTGTCGACTAGGGACAGGTCAAATTCGCCAGTCTTTTCCATGTTCTCGTTGAACTTGTCGCCGTACCGGATAACCTTGGACTCGACCATTTCGCGGAGCAGGTCGTTCCCCTCGCGGGTTCGTTCGCCCACACCGGCGAAAACCGAAAATCCTTCGGAACCGATGGCGACGTTATTGATCAACTCCATGATCAGAACGGTTTTGCCAACGCCGGCACCGCCAAACAGGCCGATCTTTCCGCCGCGAAGAAACGGCTGAATGAGGTCGATGACCTTGATGCCCGTCTCGAACATTTCGAGCGACGTCGCCTGTTCATCGAATGATGGTGCGTGGCGGTGGATCGAAGATTTTGATTCCGCATCGACCGGGCCGAGCTCGTCCACCGGATCGCCGATCACGTTCATCACGCGACCGAGCGTGGCGGGGCCAACCGGGATCGATATCGGGCCGCCGAGGTCGATGACCTTCATTCCGCGGACCATACCGTCGGTCGGCAGCATCGACACCGCCCGAACGCGTCCCTCGCCAAGGTGCTGCTGCACTTCGGCGACAACATCGATCTTTTCGCCGTCAAATCCTTCGCTGGTGACTCGCAAAGCCTGGTAAATAGGCGGCAAATAATTATCTGAAAATTCTACGTCAACGACAGGACCGATGATCTGGACAACTTTTCCGATCCGTCCGCTTCCCTCATTAGCCATTTTTAATAAAGTGCTCCTGTGATCTATCTAAATATCGAGGTCTCAATAAAGGAGAAAGAATAACATAGCGGGCCGATCAGGCGCAAAGCCCGCCTGGGTAAAATCGGGGTTAACGACGCCCGCCGAATCGATTGACACCAATGCCAAGTTCTAGTAGCCTCATTTTGTCGACACAACCATATACAGTACGTTTTATCGGAAGCTACCACTCTGAAGAAATTAGAATTACCACCCCAAGGATTGAACACGCTCTTCGGCGTTCAGGACCAGAACATCAAGTACCTTGAATCTCTACTCGACGTCAGTATCGGGGCCCGCGGCAATGAGCTGCTGATCGACGGTGACGAGCGTGATATCAGGACGGTCGAGCAGATCTTGACTGATTTTGTGGACCTGTTTGACGAGGGCAGCGTTTTCACGGATAAGGAACTGCGAGACGCCTTCAAGCAGATCGCCGAGGACCGCGCTTACAGCCTCAAGGACCATTTTCTAAAAGCTAGGTTTAACCCAACCGGCAAAAAACAGGTCGCTCCCAAGACGGCCAATCAGCGCAAATATCTCGACGCGATCGCGGCTAATGACCTCGTTTTCGGGATCGGAGTTGCCGGAACGGGTAAGAGCTATCTGGCGGTCGCGATGGCGGTCGATGCCCTGTTCAAAAAGCAGGTCAGCCGCATCATTCTGACGCGTCCGGCGGTCGAGGCGGGCGAACGGCTCGGATTCCTGCCCGGTGACCTGCAGGAAAAGGTCGACCCGTATCTGCGTCCGCTTTATGACGCACTGTTCGACCTGGTTGACGCCGAAAAGGTCACGAAGATGCTCGAAAAACGGATCATCGAGATCGCACCGCTCGCCTTTATGCGCGGCCGCACTTTGTCCGACGCGTTCATCATCCTAGACGAGGCCCAAAACACTACAAGCGAGCAGATGAAGATGTTCCTCACCCGAATCGGCTTCGGCTCCAAGGCCGTCGTCACCGGCGACCGCACCCAGATCGACCTCCCGCGTGGGCAAAAATCGGGAATCAAAGAAGCCGAAACCGTCCTCGCCGATCTCGAGGGCATTGAATTTGTCTACTTTACCGAAAAGGACGTCGTTCGGCACAAACTGGTACAGATGATCGTTAAGGCTTACGAGGAACATTCCGAAAACTCAAATGAAGATGCCTCGGAACGCAGATAAATTAAGTCAAGCCTTTGGATGGGCTTCCGTAGTCATTGCCGCATTACTGACTTCGCCAATAATTGGCTTTTTCTGGATAAATATCGACAGCGAGCCAAACGAAATAGCATCTCGCGAACTGATTTTGATACAACGACTAAACTTGTTAGTTACAGTTTGTTGTTTTCTAATCGTCTATAGACTTCTGTCTCGTTATGCGTATCGAATAGTCTTGACTGCCGTGGCAGGTTCTATCCTGAGCACTGTACTTTGCATCGCTATCGTTCAAGTTGGCACCGGTTTTCTTATAAAGCCCTTCCGGTTACTACATTTTTGGACAGCTCTCGCGATCTCTCTGGGAGTGAGCCTTCTGGTTTCTAGTGGATCGATGCTAGCAGGAAAGGGCCTGGTACTGATGGTCGTATGGCTTAAGGCAAGATTTCTTGGAAAAACCGTAAGGAATGATTCAGATAATTGATGCACCGAGAAAACTGTAATTTGAGCTAACGGCTTCACACTACTTCGGCAACATGGCCCTGCTCATATATGATCGACATCATCAACCTTCAGCGTAAGATAAAGCTGGATACCGGCCTGTTTCGGAAATATGTCGGCGAGCTT
The DNA here is from genome assembly GCA_029781855.1 of Acidobacteriota bacterium. Lineage (GTDB taxonomy): Bacteria > Acidobacteriota > Blastocatellia > Pyrinomonadales > Pyrinomonadaceae > OLB17. Next base: position 18,184 of record JAKOVX010000063.1, read on the forward strand.
TCGTTGTCCGTAGCCGAAGCCGAGGGCAAATGGGTCTCAGTTGCATTTATCTCCGACGACCGAATGAAGCAGCTTAACGAGTTGTTTCGCGGCAAAAATACCACGACCGACGTTCTCTCATTCCCGTACGAAGCCGATGAATTCGATCCCGACAAAGACAACCTCGGCGACGTCGTGATCTCCGCCGAACAAGCACAGCGGCAAGCCAAGGAAAACGGCCTGACGCTCGAGGGCGAGATCAAACAGCTTATCCTCCACGGCCTGCTGCACCTCTGCGGTTACGACCACGAAACTGACAACGGCGAAATGAACGCCCGCGAACTCGAGCTCCGCGAACTTCTCAAGATCTGATTCACGTATTAACCCTCCGGAAACAGAGCGTTCGGGTGCTGTTTCAGCACTTGGATGAAACGCATGAAACACCTGAAACGCCCAGTACATATCGAGCATCCCGGAACGCTTAACCGATGAAACACGGAAACGGCCCTCGGCATCATCACCGATGAAAGCGGAGTCACATCTCCGAAACATCGTGGCGAACGACTATTTGACTTGTCATTGGATATGGTAATCTTGGGCAATACACTCTTATGAGCGATACAAAAAAGACCGCTGATCCGTGTGTGATGGTCATCTTCGGCGCAACTGGTGACCTCACGAAGCGAAAGCTCTTTCCCGCGCTGTACAATCTGGCAAAAGAGGACTTCCTGCCGCACACATTTGCGATCGTCGGTGTCGGCCGCCAGGAGATGACGACCGACGAATTCCGGAAGCTGGTCGTCGCCAATTTCAAGGAGTTTCTGCCGCACCCGCCGGATCCGAAACTGCTCAAGTGGTTCGAGGAACGGGTCTATTACACCGGCGGCGATTTCGACGACGACAAGAAGCTATTCCCGGACCTGAAAGCCATGATCGCCGAAGTGATCGTTGCCCACCAGATCCCGGAGAACTACTTCTACTACTTGGCGACGCCGCCCGACCTCTTTGCCGATGTCGCAGGCAAGATAGTAAAGAGCGGCCTTGGGAAAGAAGAGAACGGAAACTGGCGTAGATTCATTTTCGAAAAGCCGTTCGGCCATGACTTGGAATCGGCTAAATCATTGAATGCCAACCTTTTGAAGATCCTCAAGGAACGGCAGATCTATCGCATAGACCATTACCTCGGTAAGGAAACGGTCCAGAACATCTTGGTGTTTCGCTTCGGCAACAGCATTTTCGAGCCGATCTGGAATCGCAACTATATCGACCACGTTCAGATCACGGTGGCGGAAAAGCTCGGCGTCGAGCAGCGGGGCGGATATTACGATTCGGCAGGCGCCTTGCGTGATATGATCCCGAATCACATCTTACAGCTCGTGACATTGACGGCGATGGAACCGCCGGTCTCGTTCGAGGCCGACGCCGTCCGCGACGAACAGGCGAAGATCCTCCACGCCATCCAACTACTCACACCCGAGGGCGTTCTTAAATGCTCGGTCCGCGGACAATACGGCGAGGGAAAAATAGACGACGAAGTTGTTCCCGCGTACCGCAGCGAAGAGAAGGTCGCTCCTTTCTCCAATACCGAAACCTATGCGGCGCTCAAGCTGTCGATCGACAACTGGCGTTGGGCGGACGTTCCGTTTTACATCAGAACCGGCAAGCGGATGCCTGAGAAGCGTTCGACGATCATCATTCAGTTTAAGCAGGCGCCGTTCATCTTGTTCCGGGATACGCCGGTCGAAAAGCTGACCACAAATCGAATCGTCATCCACATTCAGCCGGACGAAGGCATCACGCTCCATTTTGGTGCGAAGATACCTGGTCCGATCGTCAATATGGGTGCGGTCGACATGGACTTTAACTATCTCGACCACTTCGGCGAGCAGGTCAGCACGGGCTATGAACGGCTGCTGTTCGACTGTATGATCGGCGATGCCACGCTGTTCCAGCGTGCCGACATGGTCGAGGCCGGCTGGAGCATAGTGGACCCGATCCTCGATGTTTGGAAGGCACTTCCGGCAAGGGCATTTCCTAACTATCCGGCTGGAACCTGGGGCCCGAAGGACGCCGACCAACTACTCGAAACTGATGGACGGGCCTGGAAGAATATCGTCGACTGAGGCACGTGATCCGCATTCGCGGGTCAGCGTCGCAGTTTGTTAATTATGGAGATCGAGATAGTCGTTGCCATCATCCTTCTGGCCGCCCTTGTGTTTCTGGCGACCGTCGATATGGCGTTTACGCACCTCTCGGACGTCAGTCTCCGGCGGATCTCCGCTGACGCCGAGCTTGCCGAGAAAAAGACTTCGGCCCAATTTCTGCGAGAGATCATCGAGAACCGGGCCCGCTTTCGTTTTGCACTTTCGTCCGTCATCCAGGTCTTTTTGATCACGTTTGCCGTGCTCCTGACGTTGATATTGATGGCGTTTATCCAGAATCCGGGAACTCTTCTGTTCACGACACTGGCGATCGGCCTGGCAGCAACGGTCATTCTTCGTCAGATCGTTCCACGTTTGATCGTCCGCACCGACACTGAACGCAAGCTCCTGTTTCTCCTTCCGGCAGTTCGGCCGCTTTACACGGTGGCCAGCTTTTTCGTAGAGCCGTTTGTCTCACGAACAAACGCACGCGAAGCGATGCGGCTCGAGACGACCGAAACACCCGATGATCACGACGACCGGACGGACGACAACGCTGACGACCTGCAGGCACTGATCGAGGTCGGCGAAGCCGAAGGCATCATTGAGGAAGATGAGCGAGCCTTGATCGAATCTGTTGTCGAGTTTGGCGAAACGCGTGCTGGCGAGATCATGACGCCGCGCACCGAAATATGCGCGATACCGATCGGATCTACGATCCGGGACGCTCGCGACCAGATGATCGAGGAAAAATATTCACGACTGCCGGTGTATCGGGATACGATAGACAACATCGAGGGAATGATATACGTTCGCGACCTTCTGCAGGCGTGGTCGGAAAGCAAAGAAGAACTCCCGGTCGGCGAGATCACGAGAGAGGCCTTCTTCGTGCCCGAGACTAAGACCGCAGCTGACCTGCTCAAAACGATGCAGCTCAATCATGTCCAGATCGCGGTCGTGATCGACGAATACGGCGGAGTCGCCGGCCTAGTCACGGTCGAAGACCTTCTTGAGGAACTCGTAGGCGAGATCGAGGACGAGGACATTGAAGAAGAGGAGATCATCGAGATCATCGAAGGCGCAGACGGTTATTTCGACGTGGTCGGTTCGACCGAGATCGACAAGATCGAAAGGCTTTTCGACATGGACCTCGAGGACGAAGATTATACGACTATCGCCGGTCTGGTGACCACCGAGGCAGGATATGTTCCAAAGGTCGGCGAAAAACTCACGCTCCGTGGCCTCGATGTTGAAATTCTGCGGGCCGACGAAAAGAAGCTAAGCCTTTTGCGGCTGCGGAAAGCGATGGATGAGGACGATCCCGCTGAGGAGTTGACAGAATAGGCTCTAAACGGACATTTTGGTAACGAAATTTCAAATATAGCAGGAGGATACTATGGCCATTAGACTAGGCGATGTCGCACCGGATTTTACGGCAGAAACGACACAGGGAACGATCAATTTTCACGAATGGCTGGGCGACAGTTGGGGCGTTTTGTTCTCGCACCCGAAAGACTACACGCCGGTCTGCACTACCGAACTCGGGATGGCTGCAAAGCTCAAACCCGAATTCGACAAACGAAACGTTAAGATCATCGGCCTCTCGGTCGATCCGGTAGATTCACATTTGGACTGGGAAAAGGATATCGAAGAAACGCAGGGCTGCGCCGTCAACTTTCCGATGATCGCCGACGCCGACCGCAAGGTCTCGGACCTTTACGACATGATCCATCCGAACGCGAACGACACATTCACGGTCCGCTCGGTCTTTGTCATCGGCCCGGACAAGAAGGTTAAGCTCACGCTGACGTATCCGGCTTCTACGGGACGGAATTTCGCGGAGCTGCTCCGCGTGATCGACAGCCTTCAGCTAGTGTCAAACTATGCGGTGGCGACGCCCGTAAACTGGGAGAACGGCGACGACGTGATCGTCGGCATGGGAGTGTCGGACGAAGAGGCCAAAACAAAGTTCCCGGCCGGCTTTACAACCCTCAAGCCGTACCTAAGGATCACGCCGCAGCCGAATAAGGTGTAAGGCCGCCGTCGGCGCGATATGCGAGTTCGGCGGTTGCGTTCGCCGTGTGTTCGGATTATTATTGCAACGTTATTAAATAAAGGCTTGGTTTTACTACGCCTCTGTACACTTATCACGCCGAGCTGCGCAGTTTGCGGTATCGGGAAACCTAAAACCTAAAGGAGAAATTTAAATCAAATGAAAAACTTTTTGGCGGTTACCGTTTTATTCTGTTTCGCGATATTTGCAGCCGCTTGCGGCGCACCTGCTACCAACACGGCGAGCAACTCTAATGCTAAGCCGGCAAACGCCGCTCCGGCAAACACGGCTCCGGCAAACACCGCTACCAACTCGACGACCTCGGAAGCCCCGAAAACTGATGCCAAGACGGAAACTGCTGCTGATTCGGTCGGCGTTCCTGAGTGCGACGAGTATATCAAGAAGTACGAAGCTTGCCTTACGAGCATCGCCGCAAAAGCTCCGGCAGCAGCTCCGGGTCTGAAAACAGCGTTTGAAGCGCAGCGCAACGGTTTCAAGCAAGCAGCTTCGACCCCGGCCGGCAAATCTTCGCTGGCAGGCGTTTGCAAGCAGGCGATCGAAATGGCCAAGACCGCGACGTCGGCATACGCTTGCACCTGGTAAGCAAAGGCTAGTTTAATAAAACTCACCCGTCGGATTCTGCCTTGCACGTTCGAGGCAATATCGGGATCGGGTGAGTTTTTTCGTTTTATACACGGCGGTCGAAACTTTGGTAGACTTGTGGCTGCCGGCAGTAATGCAATTCGTAAATATCAATGGCCAAAAAACTGAGCAAATTTCTTAGCGGGAAACGGATCGATCCGACCCCGATCTCCAAGAAGACAAACCTCGCCGATCTGATCGACGAGTCTTTCATGGCGTACAATGCCGCCCGCCTGCGTGAAGCTTGCCAGCTTTTCGACAAAAAGATGCTTGAGGACGATGTCACTGTTGGGGTCACTCTCACCGGAGCGTTGACACCTGCAGGGCTCGGCATTTCGGCGTTGATACCGCTGATCAAAGCCGGCTTTATTGACTGGATCATCTCGACAGGAGCCAACCTTTACCATGACACCCATTTCGGGATCGGACTTTCGCTTCATCAGGGTGACGCGAAGCTGGACGACCGGATTTTGCGTGAAGAGGAAGTCGTCCGCATCTACGACATCTTCTTTGACTACAGCGTGCTGCTCGACACAGATTCGTTCTTTCGGCGGTTGATAGAGCACGAGGAATTTCAGAAGACGATGTCGTCCGCTGAATTTCATTACCTCTGCGGTAAATACGTCCGCGAACGCGAAAAGAAGCTCGGCATCAAGGAGAAATCCCTGCTCGGCGTTGCCTATGAATACGGCGTGCCGATCTACACCTCGAGCCCGGGCGATTCGTCGATCGGAATGAACATTGCCGCAAAGGAACTGCAGGGCGGAAAGCTCGTGCTCAACCCAAATTTCGATGTTAACGAGACGGCATCCATTGTGCTTGCCGCTAAACGCGGCGTCGTTCACACCGGTAAACAGACCAAAAAGGGCGGCAAATCCGCTATCTTCATTCTCGGAGGCGGAAGCCCAAAGAATTTTGCACTACAAACGGAACCGCAGATCCAGGAAGTCTTGGGCATTGACGAAAAAGGACACGATTACTTCCTGCAGGTGACCGACGCACGTCCCGACACAGGCGGATTGAGCGGGGCAACTCCTGCCGAAGCGGTCAGTTGGGGCAAGGTCGACCCCGACAAACTACCCGATGCCGTTGTCTGCTACGTCGACTCGACGGTCGCTCTGCCACTGATCACGGCATACGGACTCGCCCGCCACGCACCGCGCGAACCCCGCCGCCTGTACCATCGTCGAGACGAGTTTATGAACCTACTGAAGAAGGAATACGAGAGATCGACCCGAAGATGAAGTTGACAGCTGAGATCGAAAACGAGAAATACGAGGTCGAGTTCACACGAGACGGCGACAGCGTTACCGCGTCCGTCGATGGCCGTGTGTATCAGATCGAAGTGACTGAGCCGGAACCCAACGTGCTTCTGTTCAAGAACGAGCACAAGATCTCGGAGATCACGGTTCTGAAAGCTAAAGACGGGGTGTCGAATGTCAGGATCGGAACTGACGAATTTGAGATCAAGCTGATCGATCCGAAACGGCTTCGCGGCTCGCAATCTGACACTGCAGGCGTTGACGGCTTGGCCGAGATTCGTACGGCGATGCCCGGGAAGGTAGTTCGCGTAATTGCGACGGTTGGTGAATCCGTTTCGAAAGGCGACGGTATCATCGTCGTCGAAGCGATGAAGATGCAAAATGAGCTTAAGTCCACGAAGGACGGTGTCGTAAAAGAAATTCGCTTCGCCGAGGGAGCAACGGTCAATTCAGGCGACATTCTGGCCCTAATTGATTAGGTACTAGAGGCGGAAATCGATCTTAAGCTTGTGAATCGGCGCATTTTGCTGCGACGATCGCATCGAGGTTCTCCGACGCCGTGCGAATTCCCGACATTCGCTCGATATACCATTCGTCATCGGCCGCTTCGGCCTCGCGTTCGACTCCTAACGCTCGCCTTGTCTCACTCGGGGCCGTGCCGCCGTATATGGTGCGAATATTGACAAAGTTCTCAGGCGACACCGCCTGTTCGAGTTCCTCCACGGTAAGTGAAAGATCGTAACCGATCGCTTCGTTCGCAGCGATCTGCAGGATTTCAAACGTGATGTCCGACTTTGCCTCGATCGCCATTCGCACGCATTTTCCGACAATACTGTGCGAAATGCGAAACGGCAGATTCTCCTTGCGAACGATCGTGTCCGCCAGTTCGGTGACCGCGATAAAATTCTCACCGGCTCGCTTTCTTAGCACTCCGTAATTGAATGTTGCAGCCTTTAACGTATTCGCAAAGAGCGAAACCGCTCGATTGGCGTCACGGATCCCGCTGTAGATCAGCGGCTGCAGGTCATCTTCGACATCATTGATATCGCCAAACGGCGTATTGTGAATACTTGTGATCACGCCGAGGCACTGCCCAAGAGCTTTGCTGCCGATCGCCCGAATGTGTTCGAGAGCGACCGGATTTCGCTTCTGCGGCATGATCGACGAACCCTGGACGAACCCGTCCGGCAGTCGGATCGCATTGAACTCCATCATCGCCATCAGAAGGAATTCCTGGGCGAATTTGCCGATGTTGACCAGCATCGCCGAGGTGGCACCCAGTAGCTCGGTAAAGTAGTCAACGGACGCGATCGAGGCATACGAATTAACTGTCGGCGCCGTAAACCCCAACAATTCCGCCACGCGATGACGGTTTATGGGAAATCCTGTCGTCGTGATGGCCCCCGAACCGAGGGGACAGTAATTCATGTTCTCGAACGCCCGCTGAAGCCGCTTGATATCTCGACCGACATTCTCTGCCATCGCCAGCAAAAGGTGAGCCATCGTTGACGGCTGTGCCGGCTGCGTATGAGTATATGCAGGAATTATCGTCTCGTGGTTGTCGGCGGCGAGGTCCAAGAGCACCTTTCGCAGATCCATCGCCGACTTGAGCAGAGTCAGAGCGGACTGCCGAAGATAAAGACGATAGATCGTTACGTCGATATCATTTCGGCTGCGAGCCGTATGAAGCTTGCCTGCCGTGTCTGGATCGCACCTGGCCGCGATCTCGCGCTGAAGGAGATAGAACAGATCCTCAAAACTCCCGTCGTAAGTCGTGGCCCGAATAGCGTCGAAATCAAGCCCTCTCAGAGCCGTCAGCATCGCGTCCAGCTCCTGGTCGGTGATTATTTTCTGCTCAGCGAGCATGATCGCATGAGCAAGATCCACCTGATGATAAGCGTCGAGGAAATACTCCTTAGCATCATCAAAGCAATCAGCCAAAACGTTTTCTTTGTAGCTCTGAGCAGGAAATTTTTCGTCCATTCTATTTGGCCTTTGGTAGACTGAGCATATTAGCAAAAATTCTATAAGCTCCGGCCGTACCGACGGGCAGCTGTCGGAACCAAGAATAGGAGCTATAGACGTACTTGCCTTTCCCTATCTGGGCGTAAAGCATACCGCCGTTGATCTCGGCCTCGCCCTCATCATGAGACTCGAGCAATGGTGTGTAGCGGGAATCGAAGTCCGTCAAACAATAGAGATTTCGCTCTTGGACCCAGTTATCCCAATCGGAAGCAACAATCTTGTTCGGATAATTGAAGATCGGATTTTCCGGAGCCAGCACTTTGACCGGGGCGTTCTCATCCGTAACTCTGAGGTTTGAGATACGTTGGGTTCCGTTGACCACGGCGTCCATTTTCGCAGGATATGGCAGCATGTTCTTCTGGATGAATTCGTTCTGCTGATACTGTACGATCAGCGTCCCGCCATTCTTGACGAAATCCAGCACCCTGCCGTTATTCGCTACGTAATCAGGACGAACTTGCGAAGCGCGGATGCCGACCACGATGGTGTCAAATTGGCTGAGATCGCCCGTCGAAAGGTCCTTCTCCTCAAGCATCGTTACCGAAAGGCCAAGTCGTTTTATCGCTTCGGGTACGCTGTCACCGCTTCCCATAATGTAGCCGACGCGTACCGGAGCAACCTTGAGATCGAGGATCTTCGTGGTTACTTCGGCATTTAGGTAGCGACGATGCGTTTGGATGTGCGGATAGGCGATCGTCTTCATCGTTTGATCGAACTTTGCCCCGCCGACCGTTGCTTCTGCACCGATCTTGTAATCTGCTGGTTTTGAATTCGCCGGAACTGTTACAACGAACGCAACGGCGGTCTTGTCACCTCTCGACATTAGATCAAAGTCGGCTGAGGACGGCGAGACGCTCCAACCCGCGGGGACGCTGAGCTTCAGACTGCCTTTTGTTTCGCGAGGGGCGTCGTTCGTGACCGACACGACCAACTTTTCATCGGTAGGTTTAGCCGAAGCGGCGGATATTAGAAGGTTTGTATCGAATGCTACCGAAACCTCGGGAACCACATTTACGTCACGTCGGAGTTCACCGCGGATGTCGTCCGCGTAACGGAACTGCACCGGCTTTTTGAGGGTGATAGTCTCACCGTCGATCTCAATTTTGACTTCGGCACGGAGCAACGGCGATTGGAACGGCAAGTTCATTGCGGCGTCTTTCGCGGACCAGTCAAACGTGAAGTTCTTATTCCTCGGCGATTCTAGCCAGTACGGTTGGGTTAAGGTCGCATCCTTCGGCGACGTCACTGTAAAAAATGCCGAGCCCGTCGCATTTTCGCGTCGCGGCCGAAATCCGTTCTCCGGCACTGAAGGCTCGGTGGATGAAGCAACTGTCCAACCCGACGGGCCGTAAACCGCGAAACTGTCGATCTTGACGGCGGAGTTCTCAGGGGCAAATACCCGAACGGCCACATTTGCGGAATCGCCAGGCACGATCGTCTCCGTATCGCTTAGCGAATCGACGACAACTCCAGACGCTAATTGAATTGCGTGAACAATTTCGTCTTCTTTGTCTGCCACCATCATTTTGGAATCCGGGTTACGGGTAGAGCCTGCTGCATCACGAGCCGCTTTCAGAGCGGCGACGAGCGTCGGCACCAATTTCTCAGGGGCGTACGGTTGATATTCAGCGAGGGCCTTACCCAACAATCCCTGAAGCGTAGTCAGCTTCTCCCTGAACGGTTCTTCCGAGTTATTAGTGAGGGCCGCGATCCCGGTTATTGAAGTATCGATGCCATCAAAAACACTAGTTTCGGTATCTTTCTTAGGCACCACTGACTCGAGGAGCCGAACGCCCGACGTCATTTTGCCTCGGAGTTCAAGCGATCCCATTTCCTGCGTCTTGTGCTGGCTGCGGCCTTCGGCGGCGATCTCGTAATACGAGCGGCCGTTCAAAACGTTGTATTCGCCCGTGTTAAGAACTAGAGTTGGTTTATTCTGAGCATTGGCCACAAAACTCTGTGAAACGTACAACTTTTTCGCCTGCCACGGCTCCAGGCCCTCTTTAAGCTGCTCGGGAAACTGCGTTGGATCTGCCGCTGCCTTGAACGCTATGGGCGTCAAATAACCAGCCATTTGATGGTGGCCATGACCGTCGACAGGAGTGCCGGTAAAGCGTGAAATTATCACAAGCGGCCGGAATGTGCGGATCGCTCGAACCATGTCGCCGAGAACCACCTGCTCTCCCCAGATCCGCGTTGCTTCGGCCCGGGTCTTGGAAAAACCATAATCCATAACCCGCGTGAACATTTGATTGCCGCCATCAAGTCGTCTTGCTTGAAGCAGTTCTTCGGTTCTTATGACCCCGAGGTTCTCAAATAGATCAGGACCGATCACATTTTGTCCGCCCTCGCCCCGGTTTAATGCAAGATAGACCGTCCGCGCCTGTTCCTTGCGGGCAAGGTACGCAAGAAGGCCCGAATCTTCGTCGTCGGGATGTGCTCCAGTGTGCATGGCACTCGCAGTAGTCTGAAGTCGCTCGAGAACCTGTGCGAGGCCGATCGCACCCATATCGTAAATGGGGCGAACCTGCGCACGTCCCGGGACGGCCGCGATAATTAAACTGAGGAGAACCAAAAGATCGAGAGCGATCACTGATATACGACGATTTTTGCTATGCATTGCTGGAAATAATCTCCTTGTCTGTAACTGTCAGGCTGATCAAATAGCCGGCTGCAACTGTGACGAGACAGCCCACTACGTTGAACCATAAGAATTCGATGTTTGTATAACTGCTGGCGATCCACACGGATGCAATTCCGAACAAAAGGCCGAAGAATGCTCCACGGGCCCGTGCCCTTTTGACGACGATCGCGAGGACAAAAACGCCCAACAGTGACCCGTAAAAGAAAGATCCGAATTTATTCACAACCTCGATCAACGAGCCAATGTTGGTGGCGTACATTGCCACAATACATGCAAATATGCCCCAAAAGAACGTCGCGATTCTCCCAAACCGAACGTAATGCTTGTCGGTCGCCTCTTTTTGGAAATGGCGCCGGTAAAAGTCGATCGTCGTCGCGGTTGCCAGAGCATTGAGCTCAGCTGAGATCGAAGACATCGCTGCAGCAAAAATAGCGGCGATGATGAGCCCGATCACGCCCATTGGCATATTTTCGACAACGAACGTCGGAAAAACGTAATTCACGTCATTGAAACTTGAGTTGCCGGTCGAAGTCTTAACAAAGTCAATAGCGTTTTTCCGAGCGTCGTTGAAGCCTTTATCGGCAGAGACGTATGCTTCGCGCGTCGTCTCAGTGCGGCTGCCGACGAAAGCAAGTGCTGCCTCTTTGCGCACCTCATGTGCCCTCTGAAAGTCTGACTGAAGCGCTGAATATTGTGCACTCGGTGGTATCTTGTCCGCCTCGACCGTGTTGAAGAGCATTGGCGGCATTACGAACTGATAAAAGACAAAGACCAGAACGCCGACAAGCAGGATCATAAACTGCATCGGGATCTTGAAAAAGGCACTCATCAGCAGCGAGGTGCGTCCCTCACTGACAGATTTTGATGTCAAGAATCGCTGAACCTGACTCTGGTCACAACCGAAATATGAGAGGAACAGAAAAAGCGCCGCGATCAGGCCCGACCAGATCGTGTATTTTTCGGTAAGGTCAAAACTCGTGTTGACTGTCTGGAGTTTACCGAGCGAGCCCGCCAGATAAAGCCCGTCAGTCAGCGAAACGTGTGGAGGAAATTGGGACACGATCACAAAAAGTACGACGAACAATCCGAAGAAGATGATCGTCATCTGCTTCACATCCGTCCACGTTACAGCCTGGACGCCTCCGACCATCGTGTAGAACGTAGTTGATAACCCGATCACAAAGATCGTGACGACCTCGCTCCATCCCAAAACGATCGACAGGATGACAGAAGGGGCCGCGATAATGACTCCCACGCCGAGTCCGCGAGAGATCAGGAAGAAGAAACTCGTCAAACTCCGGGTTTTGGCGTCGAACCGATTCTCGAGATATTCATAGGCGGTGTAGACCTTCGCCCTATAAAAGAACGGCACGACCGTAATGCAGAGGATGACCATTGCCAGTGGCAAGCCGTAGTAGAACTGGATGAAACGCATTCCGTCGGTGTACGCCTGTCCCGTCGTACCGACTAACGTAATTGCTGAAAGTTGGGTAGCCATCACAGAGAGGCCTACTGCCCACCACGGAAGGCTCCGATTTGCGAGGAAATATCCCTCGACGTTGCCGCTATTCTTGGTCATACGGATCCCGTCCCAGATCACGTATGCTAGGTAGCCAACAACTATTACCCAATCCAGTAATTTCATTATGTTCTAACTCGAAAAATGCTGTGAGAATGCCCACAAGGCTGTGATCACGAGGATCGTGGCGATGATCACGCCAATGTAGACCCGGTGCCACCATGCGTCAGGCAACTCGACTGATGGGTCGATTTTTTTGTCGGGGTCGATCTTCATTTTGGCCGAATGGAATGAGTTGGGAATAGCTCACAGGAGCTATTCCCAAATTTATGGACAAATTAGAATATGAACTTGAAACCGATCTGGAACTGACGACTATCAAGCGAAGTCACCTGATTGGCCGCCTTCCTGTTAGCGGGCGTCGGGATCGTTCCGGTAACATTACCCGCTGCGTCGGTGGTCACGGTCAACGAGTTCAACTGGTAAATGCTATTGATGTTGAACAAGTTAAGAAACTCGCCGATGACCTCAAGCTTGTATCGTTCGGTGAAGTCAATGAATCTGGAGTAACGGAAGTCGAGATTGGTCTGTTTCGGCGTCGTACCCGAATTGCGGCCGATGCCGACAGGGTTGTCAGTGCCATTGAAACCATCTAGATTGATATCCGTCGCCGCGACCACATTGAATCTCTCGCCGCTGTTTACCGTGGCAATGATCCCGAACTGGTTTTTGTTGACCAGGCGGCGAAGAGCCTTACTCTCGAAGTTAAACTCCGGTCGTCCGACAAAACTCATCACAAACGTATGGCGTTGGTCCGCCAAAGACGGGCCAAAGTCACGTCTTCGATTGGTCGGATCCTGCACGACAAGGCCTCCGCTTTGAGTAGCAACCAGGTTTTGCTCGGGGGCATCATCCGTGGACTTCGATAAAGTGTAGTTAGCACTGAATTGATAGCCCTTGGAAAATCGCTTGTTGAGCTGAAGGGTGAACGCGTTGTAGTTCGAGTTACCAGCCGCTTCAGCCATCAGAATGTTATTGAAACGCGGATCGAGGCGGGTTGCCGCACTGACGGTATTGCTGTAGATCGGACGGCCGTCCGCTAGAGCCCCAACCGGGTTTATTCGGTTGATGCTGCGATACAGGGGAATATGGCGGCCGCTCGAGTGAATAAACCCGGCAGTAATTGAAAGATCGGTAGCGATCGCCTGCTCGATCTGAACGTTCGAGTGGATCGCATACATATTTTGAAAGTCCGGCGAGATCGTCTCAATACTCTGTACCGGTAGTGTCGTACCGGCCGGAAGGCTTCCCAATGTTCCGGGGAACGCCGGCGAACCGGCCGTTGCAGGAGCAAAAGAGAAGTTGAAGTAGGTCGGGCTGCCGTTGTTCTGGAGGGCCCGCAGGTAGAAGTCAAGGTAAACCGTATCGTAATAGATCCCGGCACTCGCGCGGATCACCGTCGGGAGTTTTCCGTCGCGAAGGCCGTAGACGAGTCCGAGTCGGGGAGCGAAGTTGTTCTTATCGACCTTGAACTTCTGTGAAGCAAAGTACGGCGAAGACGAATTTGCGGTCGGGATGTCGTACAGGTCATACCGCACTCCGTAATTGAGCTTTAACTTTCGTGTAACGCGCCAGTCGTCCTGAGCAAAGAAATTGTAAAAGGTAGACTGGTATTTGATGTTTGGATCGCCAAACGCTTCGAGATAATTCGTGTAGCACCGTGTAGGCCCACTGGGACATGACGCTCCGGTTTGAAGAATTCCGGTATTGGCCGATACATAGTTCGGGATCGACGAAAACGTGTAGCGGGCGAAGACATTGGATCGACGTGTGTCGTTAATGCGATTAAGGCCACCGCCGAATTTGATCCCATGGTCTCCAACCTGCCATGACAGGTTATCCTGAAATTGGGTCATGGTCTCAAGTGGCGAGATCGTATTGGCATTTTCCGGTGAACCGAAATTCGCTACACCTGTTATGACGATACTTGGGCCGGTACCCGAATTCGAGTTTGCCACGTTTTCCGAATCACGCTTCGCGTACTGAAAACGAAATTCGTTCAAGATCTGCGGCGTTATGATTGACGCTAACTGGATCCCAACGGAATAAGATTTGTCGTCGAAATCTATACTTCTCTGAAGCGTGGTCAGACCGCCACCGATGTTGTTCGGCGAGATGTTTTTGAAGTAATTAAAACGGCCGCTCAATCGGTTGGACGCGTTCAACTGTGCATCCGTCCTGAAGATGAAGAAATTCACCTTCTGAGCCGCCGGAATGGCAGTCGGAAATGCACTAGCTGGAACGCCGGCGGCGATAAGTGCCGCCTTATTTGCGTCAGAGATCGTGATCGTTCGGGCCGGTTCACCACCGAGATCGCGGTTGACCCATTCGTATCCCGCGTAGAACTGCCACCGGTCCTTGATTATCGGCCCGCCGACGGCACCTGTAATATTGTCTACTTTGGTCTTTGGCTTGACCGCCGTCGGAGAGATGTTGAATGGCCGCGACGACATTGAGGTCCGTCGAAAACGATAGCTCGCCGAACCGTGGAAAGCGTTCGTGCCGGACGGCGTAACGGCGTTCATGATCAGGCCGGGCGTTCCGCCGAATTCGGCCGCAAAACCGTTCGTAACTAGTTGGATCTCACTGATAAAGGTATCCGAGATCGGCATCAATCGAATGCCGCCGCGATCCTGTTGAGTGTTGCTGTTACCATCGAGCTGATAATTCGTTCGCCGGGTGTAACCGTTGGCGTTGATTCGCGGCACACCGAACTCAATGTTCGGTCGGCCGGTCACGTTGGCCTGCAAAAGCGCATAGTTATAAGGGTTTCGAGAAACGAGCGGAAGATTCTGCGTTTCACGGTTGTTCATTACCCGGCCGACATCGATCTTACCGGGATCAGCGATCGGAGCGTCGGAGGTGACGGTGACTGTTTCACTCATACCACCAGCCTCAAGTGAGACATTGACGGTTGCGGTCTGACCCGTGGTAAGCGTAATTCCCTCTCGGACAAGTCGCTTAAAATTCGTGGCCTCAACCGTGACCCTATAGGAACCTAGCGGCAGAAGTGGGAAACGGAATGACCCGCCTTCATCGGTCGTCAACGAGCGTTCAGTACCCGTTCCGATGTTGCGAACGGTCACCGTTGCATTCGGAACCGCCGCTCCGGCAGAATCGGTAACTATTCCCTCGATCTGTCCGTTTATCGCCTGCGATTGCCCGCTGACACGATATTCACCGATCGTTACGATGGCTACAAGCACCATCAAGAAAACGAAAGCCTTCCTTAAAACTAAAGTGTTTTGCATAAATTGAGTTCTCCTTAGATTAACTTAGCGGGCGAAATCTGGATTCCGATCCAATAGAACACCAAATGCCGGGTTCTGTTCAGCGACCTGACCGTCGCAAACCTCAAATTGGTTAAGACTGTATGTTTGTCGGTATCTCCAACAAAGTTTTAATACAGGACTAACATGATTGTCAAGGATACACTTCATTGCCCTCAAACTTTTCCATAATTTCAGCTTGCTGACGCAAATTTTCGCGCAAGCACTAGGCCGATCGCACCTATCAGCGTCGGAGCGTCTCCCAGCGAAGACGGGATCAGGACCGTCGGCGGAAGACCTGCCAGGACGCTTCTCTCGGAAATTCGCCGAAGTTCGTCGGCAAAAAGGTCCCACGCCTTCGTGATCTTTCCGCTAACGACCACGACTTGCGGGCTAAGCCCGACAATGAGGTTGGAGATCCCATTGCCCAGATAGTAAGCGGTCTCCTTTAGCGCCATGAGTGCGTGCTTTTCGCCATTCATTGCAAGTTCTATCAAATTTTCTATATCTGTTCCGTTTTCTTTGAGATCGTCGTGCTTGAGCAGCTCGCGGTATCTTTGGAGCATCGCCTTTTCAGATGCGTAGGCCTCCCAGCATTCACGGCTACCACAAGAACATTCGATCGGAGCATTGTCTCCAGCGATCATATGGCCAAACTCACCACCTGCTCCCATTTCGCCCCGATAGACCTGGCCGTCAAATATGATCCCAGTCCCGATGCCTTCGCCGACAAGAACCATTACAAAAGTATCTGATTTCCTGATCTTTTCGTACCCGAACCACAACTCGGCCAGGGAGGTCGCGTTTGCATCGTTCTCCACGATCACACGCTTACCTGTAACCTGTTCAATTCGCTGGCAAATATCCCAGTCACGCCAGTCGAAATACGGCACGTGGAAGATCCGCCCCAACCGCTGGTCGACCAATCCAGGAACGCTCATCCCGATCTCAAGGTCAAATTCGCTATATCTCGTAACAAGATTTCTCGTGCGATCAAGGATCTGGCTCGTCATGAATTCCAGATCAGGAGAAGTGCTGAAAGTCTCTTGCTCCAAAACGGTCCCGCCGAGATCTGCCAACGCTATTGTTGTTGTTCGGGGTGTAACATCAATTCCTACGGCCACCGGGCTTCCGGTGCGGAGCTTATACATCGTCGGCTTTCTGCCGCCGGATGACGTCCCCTCGCCGATACCGATAATAAGCCCGGTCGACTCAAGATCGTCGACTATTACAGACACAGTCGAACGGTGAAGCGCCGTCTGCCGTGCGATCTCGGCACGTGAGATCGGTGAGCGGTCACGCACGTAATTCAGGACGATCTGCCGATTGATATCCCTGATGGTATTCGGCCGCGCGATCTGTGATTTTGCTTTTTGTAGGTTTATTCGCTTCATCGACTCGTCGATGCCGGCCTATACTGATATTTGCGATTTGGTTACTGGTCCAAAACTATAGCCGAAAAACGAACTTAGTTGCAAGTCTAGACTAACAATTCTGAAACTTATCCTTAAGGAAGAGATCTCTGTGAATGGAAATTCAAACGGACCAATTCCCTTCCGGGGTGAGGACGATGGTCGATCCACGCATTTAAGTCCTTTGAAACCCGCGCTCGATATCCTTCATCGAGAGACGAAGGATGACTGGTCGACCATGTGGACACGTCGTCGGTGAGGTGGTCAGCAGTAGTCGGTCGATAAGCCAGTGCATCTTCTCTGGTGTCAATTTCATGTTGATCTTGACCGCGGCCTTACATGCCAGACTCGCCGCTATATCGTCCCTTAAGGTAGTTTTCGGTGCTCCTCGCTTTTCAGCGTCGATCGTATCCAATATTTCTGCAAACAAATTCCGGGCTTCCGACGCCGGCAGATCCGTCGGTACACTCTTGATCGCAACTGTTCTGCCCGAAAGCCGCATCGTTCCAAATCCCAACGATTCGAGATCTTCTTCGATCAATTGAAATGCCTGGGATTGGGCCGGAGAAAGATCGAGCGTCTCCGGAAGGAGGAGATTTTGCGATTCTATGGCGCGGTCCTTTTCACTCCTCCGAAACTTATCAAACAGAATTCGCTCGTGAGCCACGTGCTGATCGATCAACAGCAATCCTTCGTCATCGACCGCAATGATAAAGCTGTCGTGCAGCTGCCCAAGCGGACGGATCTTCGACGCCGACACTAGTTCCACCTCGACGGATTTAGCGAGATGGGCTCCTGAATTGACCGGTGGCAAGACCGCGTAGCCAGACGGTGCTGGCTCCGTGCCCTGGGAGACACGTTCTTGTGCGGTCTTCTCGAATTCACCCATTCCCGCCGAGTCGACAAGATCCGAAGTTTCAGCGTCAGCAGCCGAAATAATAGCTCCGTTACTGCGGCTCGGGTCTTCAAAAAACTCAACCTGAAAATCCGCAGCATCCGACGTTGATTCCGAATCAAGTGCCGGGAACGTATTCAAATGAAAATCGATATCCGCCTGAACGATCTCGGGCCGTCGTTCATCGTCCGCTCGAACCCACTCCGACGGAGAAGTGATAGCCGGCAAATCTGTTGGGGCATCGCCGGTAACGCCAGCCTGTGCCAGAGCCTCACGCACGGATTCCGCGATGACGTCCTTCACCGCCTCACCTCGCCGAAATCGAACCTCAGTCTTGGCCGGATGAACATTGACATCTATTTCTTCCAGCGGAATCTCGAGAAACAGAAACGCCACTGGATAAACTCCGTGGGGCAAGACCGACCGGAAGCCTTCGAGCAACCCACCCGCGATCGTCTTGTCCCGCACAAAGCGCTTGTTGACAAAAAAATACTGGGAATCTCTGCTCGTGCGTCGCTCTCTCGGAGCGGAAACGAACCCGGATACCTTCGCGACGTATTCGCGGCCTCCGGTGACCGGCAACAGGCTTTCCAAAAGCGACGCTCCGAAGACCTGGAATGCCCGCTCACGAAGATCGCGGGCCGGAGTCACCCGCAAAACCTCACGGCCATTATTGGTCAATGTGAAAGCGATCTCAGGCTGAGCGAGTGCGTAGTGGGTAACGATGCTCGTCAGATGATAATTCTCTGTGGCCTCGGATCGCATGAATTTACGTCGGGCCGGAGTGTTGAAAAAGAGGTCGCGTACGGAAATAGTGGTCCCCGTGTCGCGAGCCGCATCCTTGACGTCGATAAATTTTCCGCCCTCGATCAGGACCCGGGTAGCTTCAAGCGAATCTTCAGTCTTGGTCGTCAATTCGACTTTCGCGACCGAAGCGATCGACGCAAGTGCTTCTCCGCGAAAACCGAGCGTGCCGATGGCGGAGAGGTCGTCGAGTGTTGAAATTTTAGAAGTTGCGTGACGCTCGAACGATAGAATTGCATCATCTCGAGTCATTCCGATGCCATCATCAGCGATACGCATCAATCTGCGGCCGCCAAGCTCTACTTCGATCATTATCCGGCGGGCGCCGGCATCAATCGCATTTTCGACCAGTTCTTTGATGACGGACGCCGGGCGTTCTACGACTTCACCAGCGGCTATCTGATTCGCCAGGTTATCAGGTAGTACCTTGATCCTGTTTTTTGCTTCGATTGGCATCCGGGAATTAACGAAAAAGGCCGCTCACAAGTAAATCACCCGATGCGACTTGTCATCGAGGTCGATCGAATTATGGATCCAATCGACAAAATTAAACCCATACCGGTTCATAAAATAGGCAATGTTGAGTGACCGCTCCTGAAGATGTTTGTGCGGCAAAAGTGAGGTGAACAGCGACTCTATCTGTTGTCGGATCACGTCATCTTTGCGAACTTGAACGTTGTGAAATTTGTGTCGGAGAGCATCGATGTGATAGATGATCTTCCGCCGCCGTTTCGCAAGGTTCTCAGAAAGCGATGCGTCGATCGTCGTCAGTTCCCTATCGAGTTTATCCAACTGGATCTTGATCTGTTCTTCGACGTCCTCAAATATCTTCGCTGAGTCGGAATTTAAGTGGCCTTCGACGATCTGGGGCAGCAAGGTCTCGAGTCCTTCGAACAAGTCAGTGAGACGAAGATCGTACTTTCGGAGTGTCTTTGAGTGCTTCGATTCGACAAAAGTAAAACTCTGACGATGGATGATCGGAGTCACCGGCCTTCCCAGCAACCGGTAGACCTCGCCGCTTTGGGCAAAGTATGCGATCTCGGCAGCCCCGCCAAAGTAACAGACCGTCGGCAGAATGTAATCCTGTACGACTGACCGGAGAACAACGCTCGGGCTGAAACGGATCGGGTCGGTCGCCGCGATCTCAGCTAACTCGTCGAGAGTAAACTCTCGTGATCCATCCTTCTTCCGAACAGTTCCCGACGCAGTAGTTTTCAGTGCATTTCTGGTGTCATCAGATGCCTGCCAAAAAACCGGGAAATAGTCGTCGCTGACTAGAACCTGAGCAACGTATCCATCGTTTACAAGATCGTCGCTGCGTTGACGAAGTGCCGTCACTATCTCTGCTGACCTCTTTATCGCCTCGACGTATATCGGCGCCGCGAGCTCTTTCAGCTTTTGATTAAGCGGGCACAAAATGATAAGTCCGCGATCACCGACAAGCCGAGTTAACATTTTCCCGAACGCATCGCCAAAATACTCCCCGGGCTTCCAGCAATCTTCTAGAAGGTCTTTGACTTCCGACGTAAACTCGGTAGGCAAAAGAGACTCGGCCAAATCTTCGATATTTGGTCCGATAGTTTCGTCGAGTTTGATATAACCGACCGGAAGGTTTTCGTGACAATGCTTGGGTTCGGTCATGCTCTCGACCAGATCGCCCCGCCGCCCGATAACATAGGTCCGCGAAACCTCTTCGAAATCGTGGTCTTCCGTCGCCACCCAAAATACCGGAACAGCATTGATCCCCTGCTGACGAAGACACTCCGCCTGCTTTATCGCAGACAATGCCTTGTACACGGTGTACAACGGACCGGTGAATAGCCCGGCTTGCTGGCCGGTCACAACGGCAACGCAGTCCGAAGAGCGAAGCAATTCTATATTTTCGAATGTCCTCACTCCCGCGCCGAACTTGGCGTTTGTTTCAGCCAAGGCGTCACAGAGTATTCCCCGATCTGCTACATGGTTCTCAAGTACGAGCGGAACCCTCGCAGCCAGTTCATTGAGAGAGTTGACCGCGTTCGGATAATAACGTTTCAACGAGGCGGGATCTTTTTGATAGTCGAGAAACAGCCTCGACTGGCCGGGCAATTCGGAAAACGGGACACTCTCCGCACGAAGGGTGACGGCACCGTGTTGGCTTTGACAGGCGATTGCTTGCTCCATGTTAATTATCCTTTTGATTATAGGATTCGGAACGCAATCTTCCAAGTTTCGAAACAAAAAGAGCGGCCAAATTGGCCGCCCCAAAATGCACTGCCAGATCGATCTAGTTACCGATCTCGGCAACACGCGGGCGTGCCGCATCTGTGGCTGCGGCAGCCTCGCCCCGCTCGATCCTAAGAACACCTGACGAATGGGTACCGGCAAAGATACGGTTAGGATCATTTGGATCCATCGCCATCGCCCAGACCCTACGACTAGCAAGTTTCATCTCTTTTGAATCGAGTCGCTTCCATTTATTTCCAGCGTCTGTCGACTGGAATATACCGCCGTCTGATTCAAGCGCACTTGAAACAATGATCTCGTCAGTATTATCCGGATTGATCAGAATGCTAGTGAAATTACCCAACGGGAGGTTACCGCCTTTGCGTGTCCACGTAGCACCGTCGTCCCGGCTAAGGTAAAAAGTCTGCGAAGTACCGACGTACACATAATCCGGGCGCTTAGGATCGGTTGTGATCGAACTGATCGGAACATTGTCCGCAGCTCCGCCGGCCTTTTGCCATGTTTTTCCATCATCCCGTGATACAAGTACGCCGGAAGTCGCCGTACCGACCCATATCGTTCCCGGCCGTTGTGCGACCGTATGAACAGCAAAAATGTTATCGTTGACCCCAACCCCGAGGTTTAGCTTTTCCCAACCCTTGGTTAGGTCATAACTCCGATAAAGTCCCTTGTCGGTGCCTGCGAAAATACCGTTCTTACCGTCGTCAGTGAACTCAAGCACCTTTACCTTGGCCGAGATAACCGGAAGGAGTTTGCCGGGAGAGACGACATCGAGATCAGCAGGAGCGGGTTTCCTGGCGGTCACGGCGGCCGTCCGTTTGACCTTACCTTTCGACGTTCTTCGCTTGACCGGTGTTTTCCTGCGCACGGTCGTCTTGGGAGCGGTCAACTGGCTCCAATTATTGCCTCGGTCGGTCGACTTAAAGATGCCAACATTCGTCCCGAGATACATCAAATTTGGATCGCTTCGGTCCTGCAGTGTCGCAAATGGAACGATACGGGTCGCGTCCAGATTCTTGGCCGGCTGCCACGTACGTCCGCGATCGCTGCTGATGAAGAAGAATCCACCGCCTGTCGCCGTATTTTGGGTAGTCGCATACAATCGGCCCGCCATCTTGTTATCTGCCACTAAAGAGTAGGCGAACCTGCTTGAGAAACTACCGTTGGTCGGAACGAAATTACGCCCACCGTCATTCGAGACCATTACGCCGTAATTGTTGGTGCCGATAAATACGCGATTCGGCTCTTGCGGGTGAACGGCTATGGAATTGATCTCAAGATCGCGACTCGTCGTCAGGGACCAGGATTTTCCACCGTTGACGCTCATCCAGAACCCCTCAGTCGTTGCGGCGTAGATCGTGCCCGCGATCGTCGGATGCTGCATAATATCGCGCGTCCGACGGGATTGAGAAGGAATACCCTGGATCTTTGCCCATTTCTCGCCGGCATTGAACGATTCATAAATGCCGCTGCATGCCGACGCAACGATATGATCGGCGTTTCGCGGGTCGATGGTCACGGCAAAGACGTCAGAATCATCGATCATGCCGTCCTTGATCAAACGCCAATTCTTGCCGCTGTCAGTCGTTTTGTACGCCCGCCACCAGGTACCGGCATACATTGTATCGGTATTTCGTGGATCGATCGCCAGCGAATCCACATTCACCGGCATCGTCTTGGATTCTACTCTTGTCCAATTTACGCCCGAATCCTTGGAGATCCACACGCCTTTGGTCGTGCCGACGGTGATCAGGTTTGGATCGAGTGTCGACTGGGTCATCGAATGAATCGACTCGTTCGAAAGTTCTTTAGACTCTTTCCAGGTAGCACCGCCGTCGGTCGAACGGAAGAAGCCGCCGGGAGCCGTATGGCGGTGACCGGATGCATATATTATCTTTGAATCCCGGGAATCAACGAAAAGCTGGTCGAGGATCAGTTGGGGTTTGTTTAAGTTCACCAGGAGTGACCAACTCTTGCCGGCATCGGGTGAGGTATATATCTGTCCGTCCAGCGTACTTATATAAAGACGATTGACATCTTTCGGATCGATCGCGATCACGCGAACGTCTCCGCCTGATGGCCCGACAACTTCCCAATCGCTGAACTTATCCGGATCGGGGTTGGTACCATCGACCCTAGAATTTGCTTGGGCAATACCGTTGAAGAGCATTGCCGATAGCAGAAGGACCGCAATTCGGGATGATCTCTTTAAGTGGAACATAATTTCTAACTTCCTCATTCGCGAGCCAGCCCGCTGAAACGGGTGACTGCCATATCGGGATTTGATGTCTTATTGTGAATAAGCGTTGACTCGCCTCTTTTTTTGAAAAATGCTGCTGAGACGTGGGGCCTTTAACAAAACAAAGCTAATTCTACACCTAAATCAACAGAATTCCAAGAAAACGAAAAAAACGGCTGAGGTCTGTGATGGAAACCTCAGCCGTTTGAGATGTTCTCATCCCGTTAAGGGATGCGAAGGGTTGATTTAGTTGGTCGGAGGCTCGGCACCAGCCGGGACGAACCACAGCTTGGTATCGACTCCTGCGCCGGTATCTCCACCGTCGACAAACACCACGCGGGATGAATCGTACTTACGGAACTTGATCGCCTTGTTGATCTGAGCCTTGCGGGCCGCGATCTGCTTGGCAGTACCGTAGTTAACGATGTAACCCTTAGCGTTCGGGTCGTTGTTGAGTTCAATGTAGAAGTTGTCGATGATCGCCTTGACCTCGTCGTCCTTCTTACCGCCGAATTCGTCAACCAACCTCGGTGTCGGACGCGGTGCAACACCTGCAGTCTCAGACGCTGTATTCGGGCAATTACATGCCGAATCAAGGCCGCCAAGCTCAGCGGTTGCTGTCACATTGCCCCCTGCCATTTCCGGAGTCGTTCGAACAGTGATGGTCGAAGTGCCCTGACCAGCCTCGATCGTACCGGCCGAAACGGTCCAGTTGACCGGGTTCGAACCGCCGCCGTTCAAGGTGAAGGTCATCGTGTCGCCAGGATTAGTAACACCGGCCGGGCCGCTAACTGAAAGCGTCGGGCAAGAGCATTTAACCTTGCAGTCATCGCATTCCTTAACAGTAACGGTCTGAGTGTTGGTCTTACCACAAACACCGCAGCCGTCGTCAACGCCAGTTGTGATCGTGTATGTACCAGGGGTCGCATTCGAGAGATCCCACTGGACATTGGCACCGCTTCCGACAACGCGTCCACCTGAAACCGTGTAGTTATAGGTAAGAACGTCATTTTCGGGATCAGATGCACTGGTCGAGACGTTAATGGTCTTGTTATCAGTGCAACCCGACTCCGACACCTGTCCCGGAGGACATCCGATCGTTAGAGTCGTCTGACTCAACGTGACCGAGTTGATATTCGGTGCCTGATTCACAATGTCGGTAGCACGCTTGTTGCGGCGGCCGATGAATGCCTGGAAGATGTAACCGTTAGGATCGGTCGAAGTCAGGAACCCCGGCGGAACGCCGCGGAACGAATTTGTAATCCTAACCGGCGTACAAATATTTCCTAAGCCCTGAGTAGTAACCGTCGTGCAGGGAACAGTCACGGACCCGGAGAAAGCCTGGTTCTGGTCAAAACTGCCGACGTCCTGCTGATTGAAGTTATAACGCCACGCAAAACCAAAACCTGCCCAGCGAGTCGGGAAAACCCTTGCTCCGACAATACCGTCAAGCGGATTGTTCTTGAACGCGTTCGGAGTGCCGCCGATGTAATAAAGCGAACGGAATTCAGCGATCGGCTGGAAAAACTTGTTAACCGGGAAATCGACGCCAAATGACGAAGCGAGTTCATCCGGCCGGTCAAGCAGGGTGTACGAGGTGCCGCCGAAATCAGCTTTTGCTGAACTCGTATACTTGTAGCCGACGTTTGCCGAGATATTCGCCCACTTAGCCAGCCGAGCATCCGCAAAACCAGTCACAGTGATATCACCTCGGTTGCCACCTCCGCCTGCTCCACGATTAAGCTGAAGGAATCCAGCAGAATCGTTGGCGTTATTCAACGGGAACGAGTAGCTGACAACGATTCCAGCTCCGATCGGGTTGTTCAAGCTTGTAAATCGCCATTTGATGCCGACATTTGCGTCGTTAAATGAAGACTCACCGTAAACATGATTGATAAACGGTGCGTCCGGCAAGTAGGAAGGAGCCAGTGTGAACACGGCCGGGCCTTCGCCAACCGGTGCTCCGGTTGGCCCGATCAGGGAAACGCTCTGAAGCACGATACCAGGAAGGATGCTGCCGTAAACCGAACCAACGCCCGGAAAGAGGTCAGCTCCATTGCCGCCGAGACGCGGTGGTCCAAGCTGTGCATTCGTTCCTGCAGCGAAACCAAAGATCGGTCCCGAATAGAACGGCGGCGTCAATCCGAACGTACCCGCATTTCCCGCGGTGTACGGGAAAGGAACGTACGGTGCACCCGTCGGGCGATATATCGCCTGATTAGGGAACGAGCTGGTGCCCGGCCCCTGAGGCGACAAAACAATCGCGGGCGCCCGGGTCAACCCGAAGCCAGCGATGGTAAATTGTGAGTTCGGAAGATAGAAGGCGGACAGATTCCGCGGCGAGTTAACCTTGATCGCCCTATAAGCTTCTGTAGTAAAGAAGAACTCTAAGTGGTTAGTCAACCCAACCTGGAAGCTAGCCGGCACGCTCGTAATATCAGCGTTGCCCGGATCCCGGTCGTAGTTGCTGAGGGCGGCGCTAAAGGTGTACTCACCTTTCCTGAGCACCTGGCCATCATAAACCGTAAAAAGCCCTGTCGGACCACCGATCGAACCACCAGTACCCACGGTGGGTGCCGTGTTTCTCGGATCTTTGTCCGACCGTGCGTCACTTTGGGCAAAAGCCGAAAAAGCGAGCGTTAACAAGATAAGTGCACTAAGGTACACCTTAATAGCGAGTTTCATCACAGTCCTCCGCGGAAAATACGAAATTAAAATTCAATTTGAAGTAACGCCAAAAACACAAGCCTTCAGCCTTCAAAACAAGACTCTTGAATTATTACACACACCTAGCGATGTTGCCAACTGCACAGCACCGTCAGAAGTGTAGTCACAAGACTTCAGTCAATTACACGTAAAGTTATATGGACACAAATCGTTAACATCAACGAACACTTTTCGATCTCGAATAGCTTGCCCGCGTAAAACGATAAACTACATCCTAAAAAAAATCAACTGTTTTTAACAGTTTAAGCCAATATTTAAGCGTAGATTCCTCGCATTCGGGTGTCGTAAGCGACACGATCGATCGCCATCATATAGGCTGCAGTACGAGTATCGACATCGTGCTTCTCTGCCGCAAAGCACAATTCGTCGAAACTCGCTACCATTTTCGCCTCGAGGCGGGCGTTCACTTCGTCCTCGGACCAGAAGTAGCCCATGCGATCCTGTACCCATTCGAAATAAGATACCGTTACGCCGCCGGCATTGGCCAAAATATCCGGAATTACGAATATACCTTTTTCGTGCAGTATCTTATCGGCCTTCGGCGTTGTCGGGCCGTTCGCACCCTCGGCCAGGATCTTGCATCGGATTCGATCCGCATTTTCGGAAGTGATCTGGTTCTCAGTAGCGCACGGCGCTAGCACATCACATTCCAATTCGAGCAGTGCCTTATTGTCAACAAAATCGACATTCGGATATCCATCGAGCGACTTGTTCACTTTCAAGTAATTCAGGACATCTGGGACATCGAGGCCCTTCGGGTTGTATACCCCTCCGCCAACATCTGAGACAGCGATAACCTTGTATCCTTGTTCATGCATCAACAAGGCCCCGATGCCGCCGACATTACCGGAACCCTGTACGACCACGGTTGTCTCTTCCGGTTTAAGGTTAAATCGCTTGATCGCCTCATTTACGCAAAAAAGAACTCCGCGACCTGTGGCCTCACGACGACCTAACGATCCTCCTAATGCCACGGGCTTTCCCGTAACAACGGCGTTAACTGTATGACGGGCGTGCATGGAATAGGTGTCCATGATCCACGCCATCGTCTGTTCGTTGGTGTTCATGTCCGGTGCAGGCACATCCTTGTCCGGCCCGATAAAATCGATCAATTCTGATGTGTATCGACGGGTCAGGCGTTCGAGCTCACCTAGTGACATTTGAGCCGGATCGCAGATAATACCGCCTTTCGCACCACCGAACGGAACATTGACGACAGCACATTTCCATGTCATCCATGCGGAGAGCGCTTTGACTTCGTCAAGTGTGACGTCCGGGGCGTAGCGGATCCCGCCCTTTGCCGGGCCGCGGGCGAAATTGTGCTGGACACGGAACCCTTCAAACACTTGGATGTGGCCAGTGTCTAAGGTAACCGGAATATAGACCTTGATCTCGCGGCTAGGCACGCGCATAACCGCATACAGGTCCTCATCGAGCCCGAGCAGCAATGCTGCTCGGTCAAATCGTTCACTCATCGCCTCAAAAGGGTTCTTCTCATCGCTCCCTTTGAATCGACGCATTTCATCAGCCATTGGATTAGCCATTGTTAGTAATTCTCCAAAATAACAGCGTTTATACTGCGGCTTCGTTCATCGCACCGGACCGAAATCCTTCGAGGTCCAGCGTGACATATTTGAAGCCTTCTTTCTTAAAACCAGATGCCATCTCGGCAGCCACGCGGGCCTCGAGGGCCATTTCTAACTCATCGGGCGAGATCTCGATACGCGCCAGATCTCCATGTACCCGTACCCGGAATTCAACGAATCCTAATCGGCGCAGAAGTTCCTCGCCGCGTTCGACTTTTGTCAGCCTTTCGATCGTAACTGGCACGCCGTAGGCAATACGCGACGCAAGACATGGACTCGCCGGCTTGTCCCATCCCTCGATTCCGTGCTTTTTGCTCAAATACCTGATCTCGGATTTTGAAAGACCGACTTCTGCCAGCAGGCTCCGAACGCCGTTTTCGGAAGCTGCGAGTTTCCCGGGCCGGTGGTCACCGAGATCATCGGCATTCGTGCCGTCAAGAACGTATCCGATCTCTAAGTCGCGAGCCATTCCGCTTAATTTTGTATAAAGTTCGGACTTGCAGAAGTAACACCGGTTCGTCGGATTAGCCGCGTAACGCGGGTCGGCGACCTCATCGGTCTCGATCTCCAGGTAATCTAACTCGTGGTTTGCTGCAAAACCGCGAGCGGCTTCTCGCTGGAACGCCGAAACGCTCGGTGACAACCCGATGACGCACTTTGCGAATTCTCCAAGTTCCTGGCGAGCAACGTAGGCGAGATACGAACTATC
>JAKOVX010000084.1 GCA_029781855.1 Acidobacteriota bacterium
GTCCACCTAGTTCCGTTGGAATCAGTCGCTATCACCATCGCATTACGTACGCCGTACCCTTTTAGCGTGGTAACACGTCCGCTAATTGACGATTCCGCGGCAGAAGGATACAGATACGAGATCCATGTTGGATCTATCGTCGAATCTGATTGAAGCGGTTCTTGAGCAAAGCTCCCGGCTGGGGCCGTCACGTTGCCGCCCGCTCCGCTGTAGACGACAGGCGGATCGTTATCGTCGATATTGTCCGACTTTATACCAGACACCGGAACGTTGTTACCGGTGCC
Organism: Acidobacteriota bacterium; assembly: GCA_029781855.1. Classification (GTDB taxonomy): domain Bacteria; phylum Acidobacteriota; class Blastocatellia; order Pyrinomonadales; family Pyrinomonadaceae; genus OLB17. The sequence goes on from JAKOVX010000084.1 coordinate 285, forward strand.
GACCGTCTGATTTTCAATTACCGCAGCGGCTTCAACCATTTTCGCGTCAAATGTGATTGTAATCCTTCCGTTGTACGCAAGCTGAGCACCAGACGCAAGCATCGCCGTGTTTCCAACTCCGTTAAACGACGGATTAGCGGTTGCTGACGTCAAGGCACCGGCAGCCGTTACAGTCAACGATCCCGGTTGATATTGCATCAGGCTAGATATCGCATCATTAATCTGGAAATTGACGGCCGGAGCCAGACTCCGGTTAATGTATGTCACTTCCCAGGTAACGATATCGTTCTGACTGAGTCCGGTCGGGGCCACATCGGTCTTCATCCGGACGGACTTATAGCCCTCCACCTGTGGCTGAGCGAGCTGTGCGCAAGGCCTTGTAACGGGTACGAAAAGTGTATTCAGGATCATACGCTTTCCATTGATATTAGAAATGTCGTTTGAGGTTCCCCGGTCGTAGTCGTGCCCACCGAGTTCAAAAACGTACCCGCCTTCACGTCCAACATTTCCGACTTTCGAAACGACCGCAACATTCGCATTGTGGTTACCTGTCCCGGTTCCGTTATTATGACGAGCAGCGATCAACGCGCCATTTTGGTAAGTCGAGCCGCTGGCAGGAAAGAAATCCGTAATCGCACCGTCCTGGTTTCCATTCAAGGCTCCAATGAACTGGTTAAAAGGCATATATCCGTTAGGGTATATCAGTGTGCCCGAAACATTTGTGCTGTCGTTCGTCCCATAGACCGAATAACCGTTCGTGGTCTGGTAATGACCATTTAGTGCGTTATTTTCGAACGTATTGATCGACGCGCATTCAAGCAATAAGTTACCGCCATTTTGGACAAATCCGCTGTAACTTGCGACCCAAGTGGTCACTGTGGAGTGAGCTTGGGCGGCAAGAGTGTAGCAAGACGTCGGCTGCATCGATTCATCCGTCACCGACGTGTAATTCGGGATCAAGGCTTCGGTCAGCAGGCTCTGATACACACCGGTCCCGAAATTACCGCCGTCCGGGCCGATCGCAACCAATGGTTTGTGGGTTATCGTATAGCGAATATCTGCGACGGTTGCGGACGTAACCTTATAGACGGTGACGTCGTTGGCCGTGCCGGTGATCGAATTATTGAATGCCGCGATAAGTGGTTCAGCAAGCGACCTAAATTCCGGGGGTACAACAAATGGGCCGCCGGAAAAATTAACACTCCCGCTGGACACGCCGCTCGGCCCGGCGATTCTTGTTACCGTCGCTGTAAAATCAACATCATCCTTACTCTTGTTGTACTTGATCGCCCATTTCAAAGGGATATTATTCTGCAAGAGATTGTTTGCCAGGCCATATGCACGAAGATTAAAGGTCGTCGTCGAATTGAACTGGTTAACATTGTCCATCGGAATGATGAGTGAATCGACCGGCACGGGTTCGGTGTTTTGTGCCCCCGGCTGGGCTTGAGCGAACGCTCCAACGCAAAACAAGGCTAGTATCGAAACAAACACGCCAATAAAGCGAGTTGTGAGAGATCCAGCAACGGTGTTTGAAATTATATTTTTTGACATAACTATAGCCTCTTGATCCCCTTCAATTGTCGGGTGATTCTCCTTTTTAGATCGTTTGTACCCGACTAAAACGTCGAATAGCATTAAGATTCCGCTTTTTCAAAAAAAAACAAAATCTCGTAACGTGCCTTCGCACGTACCAAAATCAATAAATAGAACGTTATCAAGTATTTACCAAAAATGACCGGTCTTTGTCAATAGCTTTTTTTTCGAGTCCCTGAAGTGGCACATGTAATGGACAACGTTCTCAGATCATGATTCGGGGCTGGGAAGTCTTCGAGCTTGCGGTTCGGACAGTCAATAAGAGAATTACTTTAGCGTACAGCTAAAAACCTGAATTGAATTTCAAAAGGGAGACAAAAAAGGCGAGGCAATGCCTCGCCCACAATCGATTAACATCGTGAAGTCTAAAAGCCTATGGGCTCGCGACAAAATCGATGCCGGAAACACTGTCAAAAAGTGTAATGACGCGGGAACTCACCAAGAAGCTGTAGTTTCGGCTGGCAACCGAGACGACATACGACTCACCTGTCGGAACGTCTTCAAAATAGTAATACCCAAACGGACTCGACAAGGCAGTCCGACGTTCCCCGGTAAGCGGGTTCTGCAATACCACAGAAACATTACCCAGGCCCATACCGTCCGCCCGTGTCACCCGTCCGCCCACATTCGAGCCTCCGGCTGAAGGATTCAGTGGTTGTTCGAAACAAAAAACAATATGACTCGTCCCGCGGTTATCACCGGACGGAGTCAAAGGTCCGCCCGTCAAGGTATAGCCGGCACCCGGTATATCGTAGTAGTAGATATAGGACGTCCTACCAACCTTGAGGATCACCGCCGTAATGGGCTTCTGCGACGAAAATGAAGTGATGGAGTTAATCCCAGCCGTTGTCACCTGAATATACCCAGGCGGCGTCGTTGCGACCGCGTCCTGGAGAATAACGGCACCCTCCGCACTCGTATAAGTTTGGAAATAAAAAACATCAGAATAAACTCCGGGAAAGTTTAGCTTTAGCCCATTTGGATCGGTGACATTGTCCCCATCATGAAGTTTTGCTACGTCGCCGCAGGTTAGATTTTGATCGAACTTCTCAGAGTATGTCGGAGTCGGCAGCGGAACCGCCGACACCGTCGGAGCTTCGGCTTTCGCGGCCGAAGTATCCAAACTTACCGATCGTCGAACGGTTAATTGCCCGAATGACGTTGTCGTCAACAACGCCAAACATGAGATCAGGAATGCAAACGAAACTGACCTCCGTGTATTTATGAATAGCGGATTATTTATCTTTGTCATACTTCTTCTCAGACTCCTATATTTGAAACACTAAGTGTGAGGAAGAAACACCGTCTCTCGTAGCGACAATGCCGATTCCAAAAATCGAACGAGATGTGACCATCTAAGGCACGAACGCGTCCGGAATCAAAACTGAAATTTCTCGCCCATTGACCATAACGTCAAAAGGTTTGCCACACGCAATTATTTGCGTTTCCTCGTCACTAAAGAATGTGAGCAAAACGCCAACGTACCTGGCAACTTCTGGCACCTCGACCCACTTGTCTACAATTCCGCACATTTAAGGCAGCTATTAATGGACGGATCCAAACTGAAAACTTGCCTTAGTAAATGTTCAATAGATTGTAATTCCATAAAAGAATATCACAACTAAACCCTTTAGTTGCAAGAAAAATCTACCAACCGATCTGTGTGCTGAAATGAAAATCCTATTCGGGACCTAATTCCAGAAATGTCTCGACTGTTGCTGCAGGTGAGGGTCTGACCTCCAGATAGCCAAAGATCGATGCGATCCTGTAACCTCAAACGAAAAATGGGCCCAGTTTCCTGGACCCGATATTAACAGTTGAAAATACTATTGGAATTTTACCAAAACGTTGCCGACTGTACTGTAAAATCGATATCAGCAAGGCTATCGTTTAGCGTGAGTAGGCGTGTATTGTTTGCGATCCCATACCTTTTCGATGGGTAGGCGGTCAAAATATAAGACCGTGCCGCCTCAAGGCCATCAAAGGAATAATATCCAAATGGATTCGAGCGCGCGTAGATCGTATCGCCTGACACGGCGTTGGTGATAGAAAGGACTACCCCGCCAACCCCTATTCCGGAGCTATTCGCAACGCGCCCGCTTAGGGATACTTCACCTGCTGTCGGACTCATCGGCTGGCTTGTAAATGTACACGTGATCTGTTCACCGGGCTGGGCGATAATGTTGGCTTTGTGATTCGCGACATCGACCGTCGAATCAGGCACCGAAGGCGGACCGCCTGAAGCCTCAACACAGCTAACATCAACTAACTGCCAACCTGAAACTACTGCTTCGGTCACCTCGATCGACGTTGCGGCCCCAGGCACCTGAACATTTGGATCAACGTAGTCGGTGTTATCTGCAAGCATGAAGCTGGAGGCCGCCAGATTCGTCGCTGTGTACGGAAATTCGGTCGGCGTCGTGGTGCCGCTCGTGTTCACGACCTGCTTTCGAACTCTTACAACCGCCGCCGGGGTCGGTGTAGGAGATGGTGTTGGTGTAGGGGTCGGCGTTGGGGTCGGCGTAGGTGGCGGCCCCGTTGTCAATGGCGAATATAAAAGCAGGTTTGCCGAGGTCGTATCATTCATCGTCAAAACGCCGCTTGTAGCGGTCGACCGGATCAATTGTGCAATTGTTGCCGGTGTAGCGGTTGGGTGGGTCTGCAGGTAGAGCGCAGCCGTTCCGGCGACCATTGGCGAAGCCATAGACGTACCGCTAAGCCATGCCGTCGCGGTATCGCTGGCGATGCCGAGTGACAGAATTGCATTACCAGGGGCAAACACGTCGACACACGATCCGTTGTTGGAATATCCGGCTCTTGTATCTGTTCCATCTGTAGCTCCTACGGTCAGAGCGTTCGGAGTACGTGCCGGCGTGTAGTTGCATGCGTCGAGACCGCTGTTTCCAGCTGCGACGGAATATGTGACTCCAGAAGCGATCGAATTGGTAAGGCCGGTCTCAAGTGCGGATGATGTGCCGGCGGCTGTGATACTTATATTTGCAACAGCGGGACTCTGGTGATTCGCGGTTACCCAGTTGATCCCGGATAGAAGATACGAAATCGAGCCGTTACCGCTACAATTAAGAACCCTCACTGAATGAATGAAGACGCCCTTTGCAACCCCATAGGTTGAGCTACCTATGGTTCCCGCCACGTGAGTTCCGTGGCCGTTACAGTCATTTCCATTTTGCCCGTCGTTGACGATGTCGTAAACGGCATCCGCTCGACCACCGAATTCGACGTGCGTCCACTTTACTCCTGTGTCGATCACATAGGCGTGTACTCCGGCACCAGTCGCTGAGTAATTGTAGTTATTATCCAGCGGCATTGTTCGTTGGTCGACTCGATCCAAATTCCAACCTGCATTTGCCTGAGTAGATGACACGGAGATCAACCCATCTTCCTCGACATAGGCAACGTGGTAATCGTCGCTCAAGGCCAGCGCCTCTTTTTCCGACATTTCAGCGGAGTAGCCGCGTAGGGCACTTGTGAAGACCTGATCGACCTCTCCTCCGTAGATAGAACGGAGGAAGGCCGCCTGACCCTCGATCGTAGGTTGAGTTGCACTTTGACCCACCACTGAGTCATCAAGGACCACAATATAGCGACCTTTGATCGGATTGCTCGACCTGCGAAACTTCTCTTCTTTGCCAAATGATCTTGACGAAAACAAAGAGCTTGCGGCAACAATAGCAACGGCGAAAATGAGGGTTAGAAACCAGCGTATTTTCATTTTGGAAACCCCGAAAATTAGTAAATTTGGAACTGGGAAGTGGTGGTGAAAACGTAGGATTTGTGGCCCATTGCCGCCACATGTTCAACAGCATACAACGCTGCTGATACAGTGTCAACACACTTTTTTCCAGAATGACGGGGTGATAAATCAACTTGACCGAATATCGTTCAAATTGACCGTACAAGGCTAAAAATTGGGGAAATAGTTAGCCGAAGCGGGGCGGGCTGGTTGAGAATCGTCGCCGAATTTTGAAATGGAAACGAATCTCACAATTCAGGATTGGCGCGACTTTAACGTCGAATCAGTGCTGGCTGATCGCTCGGATGGGAAAGTCGCTCCTTGGGTTTCTACTTGATCAGGCTCGAGTCAGAATGGACAACTCCGGTTTCATCGCCTCGATAGAGATCTGGCGGGCTACTTCCTCAGCTGCGTGGCGGAACGCGGCCGATTGTGGCGAGTCAGGAAACGATACGACTACCGGGACGCCGCTATCTCCTCCTTCACGAACCTCCATTCCAAGGGGAACTTCGCCAAGCAAGTTTAGACCATATTCGTCGCAAAGTTTCTGACCGCCGCCTTTTCCAAAGATTTCGTATTTATTTCCCGTATCCGGTGCGATGAAATAAGACATGTTTTCGATCACTCCGAGAACCGGGACATTTACAGTTTCGAACATCTTAACTGCGCGGCGCACGTCAGAAAGCGAGACTTCCTGTGGCGTCGTCACAAGTATCGCACCCTGAACAGGTACAAGTTGAGCAAGACTGAGCTGCACATCGCCGGTGCCCGGCGGCATATCGACGATCAGATAATCGAGCTCACCCCAATTCACATCCGCCAAAAATTGCCGCACGACGCCGTGCAGCATCGGCCCGCGCAGGATCATCGGTTTATCGGGCGGCACGAGTACGGCCATAGAAATCATCTTAATGCCGTGAGCTTCGATCGGACGTAGCTTACCGTTCTCGACCTCTGGCTGATCGTATCCAGTCCCGAGCATCAGTGGGACGTTCGGTCCGTAAACGTCGGCGTCCATAATGCCGACGTTAGCTCCATCAGCCGCAAGGGCAACCGCGAGATTTACGGCAACCGTCGATTTACCAACGCCGCCCTTTCCCGACGAGACGGCGATGATGTTCTTCACGCCCGGAATAGCTATGTTATTCGCGACCCCGCGTCCTTGAGGAACCTCGGCGTCCATCGTCACCCGCACCGACGTGACGCCGGCGAGACCGCCAACGAGTTCGTTCGCCTGCGCTTCCATTTGCTCCTTCACAGGGCAAGCGGGCGTCGTCAGCACGATCCGAAAAGAAACTTCCCCGCCTTCGATTGCAAGATCCTTAATAAAACCAAGAGTGACAATGTCCTTGCGAAGATCCGGATCGATAATCTGCCGGAGCGATTCTAATACTACGTCGTTTGTTATTTGACTCATTTTATTTAATACGTCGCTATTATTACGTTTCCATTATTGTAACAAAACGCTCTGGTTGCGTGGCAATTGTGAAGCTAATTTAGCACTCTCCGGAGAGCCTGCCCCGTATACGATCTCTTGACCTTTGATACCTGTTCTGGTGTGCCGACTGCTACCACCTTTCCGCCTCCGGAGCCGCCTTCAGGGCCGAGGTCGATCACGTAGTCTGCCGACTTAATGACATCCAGATTGTGTTCGATAACGATCACGGTATTGCCGGTATCGACGAGCTTCTGCAGCACATCCAACAATTTGTGTACGTCCGCAAAATGTAATCCGGTTGTCGGTTCATCGAGGATGTAGATCGTTTTACCGGTCGCCCGTTTCGAAAGCTCCTTCGCGAGTTTGATCCTCTGAGCTTCACCGCCGCTGAGCGTCGTAGCCGACTGGCCAAGTTTTATGTAACCAAGACCGACGTCAAGCAGCGTCTCAAGCTTTTGCTTGATAGAAGGTATATTTTCCAGCAATGGAAGTGCATCTTCGATCGTTGTGTCGAGTAGATCGGCTATCGAAAGTCCCTTAAATCGAACCGCCAACGTTTCGCGGTTGTATCGGTGGCCACGGCAAACATCGCATGTGACATATACGTCCGGAAGGAAATTCATCTCGATCCTTTTCATTCCGTCGCCTTCACACGCCTCGCAACGGCCGCCTTTGACATTGAATGAAAATCTGCCGGCTTTGTAGCCGCGGGTTCGCGACTCAGGCAACATCGCGTAAAGGTTGCGAAGCGGTGTGAAGAGACCAGTATAAGTGGCCGGATTAGAACGCGGCGTGCGGCCGATCGGTGTTTGATCTATCTCGATGATCTTATCTACCAATTCGAGACCCTCAATCCGGTCGTGTTCGAGCGGCTCAACTGCTGACTTATATACGTGACGGTATAGTGCAGGATAAAGAATTTCCTCGACGAGAGTCGATTTGCCAGAACCAGAGACACCGGTAACAACCGTTAGAAGACCTAGCGGAAACTCGACATCTATGTTCTTTAAGTTGTAGGCTCTGGCTCCCTTCACCTTTATGCGGCTTCCGTTAGGTAGACGTCGAAGTTCCGGTACTTCTATGCTCAGTTCCCCGTTCATATATCGTCCCGTCAATGACAATTTATTGTTTTTGATCTGGGCAGGGGTTCCGACCGCGATCACTTCACCGCCGTGGGTTCCGGCAAGCGGCCCAAGGTCGACGACGTAATCGGCATGCTCGATCGTTTCTTCGTCGTGCTCTACAACAAGTACGGTGTTTCCTAAGTCGCGAAGCTCATGCAGCGTCGACAGCAGTCGCTGATTATCACGGGGATGCAGCCCGATGCTTGGCTCGTCAAGGACGTACAGTACGCCGCGAAGCTGCGATCCGATCTGTGTTGCCAATCGGATCCGCTGACCTTCGCCGCCGGATAAGGTCGCGGATGCTCGGCTGAGCGTAAGATATCCGAGGCCCACAGCGTCGAGAAACTGGACCCGTTCACGAATTTCCTTTAATACAGGGCCGGCGATCTTTTCGTCTCGTTTTCCGAGGACGATATCGTTGAAACGCTTTGTCGATTCCGAGATCGGCATTTCCGTATAATCCGCGATTCCCAAACCGTTGACCTTTACCGCGAGACTTTCGGGCTGCAATCGCTTTCCATCGCAGACCGGGCATTTCACTGGTGCGATTAGTTCCTCGAGGGCGGCTTTGATCTTTTCCGAGGGCGGATTTTCGATGCGATCACGCATCGCCCGCATAGCTCCGAGCCAGTCCCGTTCGAACTTATAATCGCCGTGTCGAAACGTCAGCCGACGCTTTGTCCCGTTAAAGAACGCGTCGCGTATCTCTGTAGGCAGGTCGTCGAAAGCGATCTTCAACATGCTCTCGACATCGCCGGTTCCCGTCTCACCCTTTGATCTGCTACGTTTCGATTTACGACTTCTTTCCCGTCCGGTGCGTGGCTCAAGCGGGTCGCCACCTGTAAATCTTTCTATGATCGCGTACAACGCCGAGTGCAAAAATGTCGCACCCGCCTTGTCAGCTCCATTGAGGAAATTGACTTTCCCTGCTGGCAAGCTCCCGTCCGGAACGATCTTAGCGGCATCAATTTCGAGAACCGTCCCGATTCCTTGACAGCGTTTGCACGCACCAAAGGCCGAGTTAAACGAAAATGATCGCGGCTCAAGGGTAGCAATGTTTATGCCGCAATTTACGCACGCCATTCGCTCGGAGTAGAGCTTCTCTTCTCCGTCTACAATAGAGATAAGTACCGCTCCGTCGGTAAGTTTTAACGCCGTCTTAACTGATTCGTTTAGTCGCTCACGCACCCCATCCTTCATCAGAAGACGGTCGACGACCACCTCGATGGTATGGTTCTTTCGCTTGTCCAGCACGATCTCTTCGTCGAGTTGCCGCATCTCTCCGTCGATCCGGGCACGAAGAAACCCGTCACGATGCAGTTTTTCAAGCTCTTTCTTGAACTCACCTTTGCGTCCCCGAACTATCGGAGCGAGGATCATGACGCGTTCACCTTCCGGCAAATCGTTGATCCCGAGGACGATCTGGTCGACGGATTGTCTGGTAATGGGCTCTCCGCATTGGTGGCAGTGCGGCTGTCCGATAGATGAAAAGAGCAATCGAAGGAAATCGTAGATCTCGGTAACCGTTCCTACGGTTGAGCGCGGGCTGCGGGAAACTGTCTTTTGTTCGATCGAGATCGCCGGACTCAGGCCTTCGACCGAATCGACGTCGGGTTTTTCGAGCTGGTCCAGGAATTGGCGGGCATAGGCAGATAATGATTCGACGTAGCGACGTTGGCCCTCGGCGTAGATCGTGTCGAAAGCAAGCGACGATTTGCCTGAACCTGAAAGTCCCGTAATTACAACGAATTTATCGCGCGGAATGTCCACGTCGATGTTTTTCAGATTATGTTGCCGCGCTCCGCGGACCGTGATCTGCTTGATACTCATTACGGATATGAATCCCTAACACTTCCGAAACGAGTATTCTACCAAATCGTCACTACAAAAGGCGAAACACCGCGAATAGCGACACGACGGAAATCACGATCCACAGCAAAACGCCCTGTATTAGCGGCCTGACGCCCACCTTTCGCAGCGTTTCGCGGGAGAGACTTGCGCCGATCAGGAAAAGCGTTATCGTCATTCCGGCTTTCGCGAGATTAACGATTGCATCGAAAAGACTTGGCGGAACGGTAGCAGGCGTGTAGGTCCGGACGACCGTCGCGGCGAGAAACAGGAATATGAACCACGGAATAGCGATCTTCGCCTTTGTCGTACTGTCCTTGTCCCGGTAAATATAAGCAAATAGAAGCGCTACGGGAGCGATCCAGAGTGCCCGTGCGAGCTTGACGGTCGTCGCGATGGCAAGGGCTTCGGAGCCGTAGGTGCCGGCGGCGCCGACGACCGAACTCGTGTCGTGGATCGCGATCGCGGCCCATACGCCGAACTGGCTTTGCGATAAATTCAGCGTGTGCCCGATGACCGGAAACAGGAAAAGCGCGATCGAATTGAGCACGAACACAGTGCCCAGAGACACCGATATTTGTTGACTTTCAGCGTTTATCGCAGGTGCCACGGCGGCGATGGCGCTGCCTCCGCAGATGGCCGTGCCGGACGAGATCAGCGACGAAGTTTTCGAGTCGATCTTCAGAAATCTGCCGACCAAAAAGCCCAGCGCCAGCGTCCCGAAAATAGTCACGATCGTGAACAGAACGCCGTCTTTACCGGCCTTTACGACGGCGGCGAGGTTCATTCCGAAGCCGAGCAGCACGACCGACGCCTGTAGCAAATATTTCGTCGGTTTGCCGCCGAGTTCGGGAAACGGCGTCGTCATTGTGAAGGCCACTACCAGCCCGAGCGCGAGAGCGATCGGCGGCGAACCCCACGGGCTGAGGCAGAACAGAACGAGGATGATGAATACGGCTTTTTGCCAGATCATAAAGAGATACGGTAAGCATTGTGCGGTCAAAAGGCAATTCGAGCGGGGGAAGATCGAAAACGCGGGTGCCGCCGATCGTGCTAAAACCCAGGCGCACTCGAAATGCCCTCAGGCGCTATGTTTTACCCCTCCAGGCGCACTCGATACCCCTCTCAGGCGCTATGTTTACCCCCTCCAGGCGCACTCGGTAGAAATGCTCCAAATTGCAGTTTGTTGCATCGTGTGAATCCGGTGCGCATCTGGCGCAGCATTTAAGTGCGCCGGCGATAACGCATGTTCGGAGCGGATTTTCGCTTTTGGGGTGAACGACGGTGACGTATATTTCTGCGAGTATTTCGGCGGGTATTTTTTCGCCACAGAGCACACGGAGTGTTGATTCCAAAGAGAAAAGACCTTCATCCAACGGTTCGGCTAAAGCCGGGATGTTGTCTATGCCCGCTTTCAACTAGCTGAAGCTAGTGGCAATTCGAAAAGAGGGTGGCAATTCATAAAGAGCATGGCAATTGATCGGGCTGTGCCATCAAGCAGTGCGGTCAGGCTTGCCTGACCGGCAGGTGCTCTATTTGTCTACCGGAGGCGGCTGCGCCGCCGACAAAAAGCGTTGTCGCCCGATGCCCGCTTCGGAGCGGGCCGGGCTCCGGGCGTGAATGCAGCCTTAACGGTCGGGCACAGCCCGACCGCAGTGCATCGCGGCATTAGCCGCAGTGACAGATTCATCATTTTATTCCACCCGCGTCAGTTTGAAGAAGATCGATTTCTTGTTCGGGCCGGTGTTGGAATCTTCGGGCGTGAGGGTTGCGGTGTCGCCGGCGAAGGTGACGGCGTACGAGACCCACGTGCCGGCCGCCATATCCGAAGGCGATTTTGCGACCGTCGGCCGGAGCGTCATCTTGCCGCCGGCAAATTCGTACGTCCCGCCGCTGGCGTCGATGCCGTCCACAAATATCGAATAGATCTCTTCCCGCGACGCCTTGGCGTAGTCGTCGAGCACGGGCCGCGGCTTGTCGCTGGCGACGTAGATCTTGCTGAAGTGCCGCTTGGTAAAGATGTACACGCTCGGCTGCGTGATCTTCATCGTCATCGCGTACTTGCCGGTCATCGTGATCTCAGACAGCTGCCAAACGCCCTCGATGCCCTTTTTCGCCTGCCCGAACGCCGCTACGCCCAGCACCGCAACCAACGCCATCACCCCGAATACCTTCATCAATTTCCCTCCAAGTTCCCCGGCCCCTCCGTCGAATGATACAGCGAGATATGTTGTTTCTTTCGTATGCGAATGTCAATCGGTCGGTGGTGAGCGGTGAGCGGTAAGCAGTGAGCAGTAAGCAGTAAGCAGTAAGCGGTGAGCAGTAAGCGGCGGCGGTCCGGTCGCTGAAGGCGACAAATAATATAGCCCGGGGTGAAACCCCGGGTAACCGTCCTCAAATAGACCCTGTCCCTGAAAGGGACAAATACTTGTGTCTATTGTTGCTCCCCTTCAGGGAGCGTGCGTGGCGGGATCGACGATCCGTAGGGTTTCACCCTACGCTATTATATTCGTCCCTTTCAGGGACAAGGACCGCGGCATTCAATCGACGGCGGAAACGCGACTGTCGACGAGCGTGCCCACATTGGGCCCCAAACCGGCACACTCGTTCACACTCGCGTTTCTGTTCGCGTGTGGGAATGTCAACCAGTCGGCGGTCGGCTATGCCGGCACGAGTTGCGTTCATTCTTGGATAAAGTGGACGTTGGGGGACAAACAAATCAGCGCCATGTATTGTCATTCCCCGCAATGATCGATGCGCGATCAATTGTTTGGGCACCTTCGTCCCACCTTGCGACCGCCACGGATTTTGAAATTTTTTTGAGATTCGGTGAGTAATCTAATACATCAATTCTATCGAAAGTGGAGAGAAGGGATTGTAATGAACTGGAACAGCCGACTGGAGAAAGCAGCATCGAATAAAACGGAAGAACTATTCTCGTATAACCGATAGTTTGGGAAAGATGAGAGAGTGTCAGAGATCCGAGTTTGCATTCGACAAGGGCTATAGTCGTCAAAGTTTCTGTTCGAGCGAATCCCACGATATCAACGTAAATATCCCACGAGGGCCATTCCGGTCGCAGGTTTTCAACGAAACCGATCTCGTTGATTAGTCGTGCGAGGCTTTTACGGGATGTGTCAAAAACATCGATACGCGAATCCCGATGCCTGTCTATTAAGAATTGACGCAGCCAGCCACAAACATCTGGGTACATTTCCGATTCGAGTCGATAAGTCATACCGTCTCAGTTTCTGTCTCATCATCTTCCTCAAATTCAAGCATCTGCTGATCTTCCCGAGGATAACGCGGACATTCCAAAACCTTGCAAATTTGCCAATAAGCATCAAAGTGTTGACCCACAAGTCTTGGGTCCAACTTGTCAGCGTTCTTTTCCTCGTCATCTGCCGGTTTGGTCTTCATGACCTTCCGTACTCCCGGACAGCCGTCGTAATTTGCATTCTTGTGGCTTTTTCTGTCGTTTTCCGCAAATTCCTCTAGCAGTTTCTGCTTATGTTCAAAACTAAATCCGATCTTAAGGAATGGTTCTGCAAATACGTTTAGTTGATGTTCTCTGAAGTTCCTGTTCATGTTCGGGTGGCCCCAGGTAATTAGCTGAGTAGGAACTTCAAGTTGCTCTTGAAGTAAGAGACACAATTGAACAGGAACTTTCCAGTTTGAAGGATAGTTCAGCACATCGAGACGCACTCGATGGCGACCATCCACATAAACATTCGACTTGCGTACATTTCCTGCTACATCCGCATATCCTCTAACAAATTCGCGCTTCCAATCGGCCGGAACCTCTGGTAAGAATAGAACTTTTGGCACTGTAAAGAAGGGATAACTCGTAGCACCGCCTAGTATGTAAAGGATATTCCGCCAAATCATCGATGGGCGTTGAAAACTTGCCACAAAGTCAACTCCATGATCTCGGCGGACGATCTTAATGTCGGTATCGATTAGATCAAGGAGGCGTTCACGAATACCATCCAAACCCAACCGAATCGATGTCTCTTGGTCGAATGTACTGGAAATGCCTTGGACTTGAAGCGATGAATATGGAAATTCGATAATCAGCTTCCGACCAGCTCCGTCAACTATAGTTCCACGACCAACAATCAAGCCAAGTAAATATGCCACGTCGCCGTCGAGGTAGTCATCCATTGGGGAAAGCGCCATTTATTTCTTTACCTGTGAGTTCGGCTTTTTGAAAATCAAGATATATTCATGAGCCTTGTTTATCCGAAATACAGAGGGATAACCAAGCGGCCGCATATTGTTATATTCATGTCTTCGATCCCAAATAATGAGATCATCGTAGATAAAGCCAATTTCCTGCATAAAATCGGCGATGTCGGAATGGAATGGATAAAACTTGTCCTTCTTCCTGATGTCCATAACCACTATGCAGCAATAAGCTCCAGGAAGAAGGGATATGAGAACGAGCTGAAAGACCTTGCTTAAGGCAGTTAGAAATTCGGAGTAATCCCCTATGGTTCCAAGGTCGTTATCGTAGTTACCATAATGCCGAATCTCCTTATAATCGGCAGTTCTGGTTCGGTTGAGTATGTCCCAATATGGTGGAGAGGTAACGACCATTTCAACACTCTCAGGCTCGATGTAATCTAGTAGGTCGAATGCATTTGCGTGATGAATTACAGCAGTGCCCAGGTTCGATTCGTCGTCGAGAAGAGTTACTTGCTTAGAACGGTTCGTAGCAATCTCAGCGAATTCCGCCGATAACTCAATACCTACACCATTCTTTCCCGCGCTCTTAGCTGCTATGACAGTCGTCCCAATTCCCGCGAATGGATCAAGGATAATACCTTTCCCTTTCGTGGTAAAACTATCAATTAGACGCGAAACCAAAGCAGCTGGAAACAATGCGGGATGCTTGAGTGCAATTTCTTCGGAAGTCTTTCTTATATCGCTCCAAACTGAAATCGAGTTACGAGTCCACGACTTACCGTCGAGCGAATTAGCTCGGTTCTTTGGAGCGGTCGTTTTAAATGGATCGGGGGCGCTATTAGTTAACTCCTCGACCTCTCCAAGTTCATCAAAAAGAGTTTGGCTCACTGGTTTCATGGTAATTCACGGAAACAATATCATCAACCCAATGACGCTGCAAGACAATGACCTCGCCGTTGCTGACGAAGCCTTTCAGGTTTAAGTGCGGACTGGAGCGGGAGTCCGTAGCAAGTGTGAGGCTCGCCAAGAAATATTGGGTCAGAGTGTATATTTTTTTGAAGCCAGGGACAAGGGGTAAGGGGCGAGGGTTTAGGGGAGGAGTGAGAAATCAGAAATCTGGGGTCAGAAATCAGAATTCAGAGATCAGAAATCAGGAGGGCTGAGGAAGGGGAGGTTTTTGATGCCGCGGTCCACTAGCTCAAGCTAGTGGCAATTCCCGGACGAAAGCTAGTGGCAATTCCCTGACGAAAGCTAGTGGCAATTCCCTGATGAAGGTACGAACGAGGCATATCGTCTGTCGCCCATTTCACGGGCTCCGGGAAATATTGTCGCATCGTACCACGGGTTTGCACCCGTGGCTCTATGCTGATGCCCGCTACGCAGGCTTGCGGCGGCCTATTTAGCTTTGCCCTGGCTGGCGACGGCGTCCTGGGCGGCTTTGATGGCGTCGGCGTCGCCGAGGTAATAGCTGCGTACCGGCCGGAGATCGGCGTCGAGTTCGTAGACGAGCGGGACGCCAGTCGGGATGTTGACTCCGACGATCTCGTCGTCGGGGATATTGTCCAGGAATTTGACGAGCGCACGGATGCTGTTGCCGTGGGCGGCGACGATCAGGCGGCTGCCGGCACGTATCCGCGGTGCGATATCGCTCTCCCAAAACGGCACGACGCGGGCGACGGTGTCCTTAAGGCATTCGGTCGCCGGGTATTCGCCGGGAGCGAGGTTAGCGTATTGCGGCGCGTTGCCGAGCCAGCGTTCGTCAGACGGGTCCATCGCGGGCGGCGGCACATCGTAGCTGCGACGCCAGATGAGGACCTGTTCGTCGCCGTACTGCGCGGCTGTCTCCGCCTTGTTGAGGCCCTGAAGTCCGCCGTAATGGCGTTCGTTGAGCCGCCATGATTTGGTCTCGGGTATCCACATCAGGTCCATCTCGTCGAGCACGATCCAGAGCGTGCGGATCGCCCGGCGGAGAACGGACGTCAGGGCTTCGTCAAAGACATAGCCCTCGGCCTTGAGCAGCTTGCCGGCGGCATGTGCCTCTTCGACGCCCTTTTCCGAAAGGTCAACGTCCTTCCAGCCCGTGAATCGGTTTTCCTTGTTCCACTGACTCTCACCATGACGGATCAAAACTAGTTTGTACATAACATCTATCTTAGGTTTGAAATTTCAAATCTCAAATTTGCGAACCGAGAATTTGCTTTGCCTCGCCGACGAGGTAGAGCGAGCCCGTGACGACGATGACGTGCCCCTCGCGTGAGATGCGACGGGCGGAGGCGAGCGCCTTGCGGACGTCGGGTTCCGGTACGATGACCTTATCACGCCAATGTTCACGCGGAGCGAGGCGGAGCACCTCTGCCACGTCCAAAGCACGGGAATTTCGCGGCCGGGTGATGACGATCGCCTCCGCCAGCGGGAATAGCAGCTCGCTCATCCCGGCGACGTCCTTGCCCTGCATCACCCCGAACACCAGCGTGATCGGTCGCTGCTCAAATTCCGCGAGAAATTCGGCGAGGACCTTCGCCCCCGAAACGTTGTGCGCCCCGTCGAAGAGAAAGTCGCCCTGATACTCGATCCGGCCAGGATGACGGGCACGCTCGATGCCCTGCGGGATGTGCGACTTGAGCATCGGGAAACGCCTGGCGAGCTCCTCGCCGACGAGGACCGCGAGCTTGGCATTCTCGATCTGATGGCGGCCGGCGAGGCCGATGCCATTTATTTCGTAGTCGGTTGCGGCGGTCGTTACTCTCAAGCGCCCGTCAGATTCCCTCGCGTCGACAAAGTCAGCGAAATCCGGCTCGACGCCAACATCTTTGCAGCGTTGCAGGATGACGCTCGTCGCCCCCGACGGCTGCTCGCCGACGAACGCCATACAGCCCGGCCGGATGATCGCCGCCTTTTCGGCAGCGATCTCCTCGATGGTGCCGCCGAGATATTCCTGATGGTCGAGGTCGATCCGCGTGATAACGGCGATCTCGGCATTTGCCGCGGTCGTCGCGTCCAGACGCCCGCCAAGGCCGGTTTCGAGGATGGCGAGGTCGACGCCCGCCTCGGCGAACGCGACGAGGGCGATCGCCGTGACCTGCTCAAAAAACGTCGGGAGGTAGGCGAGCTTACCCGCGGCGAGCAGGCGTTCGGCGGCCGAGCGGACGCGGGTCGCGTGCAGGGCGAAGTCGGCTTCGCCAATGTCGGCGCCGCTGATCCTGATCCGCTCGGTGATCGAAACGAGATGCGGCGACGTGAACGTGCCGGCCTTGACGCCCGCGGCGAGGCAGATCGCGTCGAGGAACGCGCAGACCGAGCCTTTGCCGTTAGTCCCGGCGACCTGCACTTTGAGGTAATTATCTTCGGGATCGCCGAGTTCGCCGAGCAGCGTGCGGATATTCTCGAGGCCGAGCTTCATCGCCGAGACCTCGTTGCCGAGCGACAGAAGATACGATTCGGACTCGCTGAAATTCACCGCCTATTTTCGAGCGAGCAGCCGCCGGTGATAGTCGATCTGGCCGAGGTGGTAATTGAGGTGCGCGGCGAGATGGACCAGGAAATACGCGGTCGTCATCGGCTTGCCGAAGACCTCGATCGGATACGTGCGTTCGAGGTCGTCGGGCGACAATTTGGCGAGCGTGTCGGTGACGACCGCCTTTGCCTCGAGAATGCCGGCGATCAGCAGGTCGCGCGGTACCGCGTCGTCCGAAAACTCGAGGTCGCGGTCACGTACGTAACCCGTCGAACCGAGAACGGCGCCGATGAAGTGCTTGAGATTGCCGACGAGGTGGAGCGCCAGATTCCCCGCCGAATTCGGGATCTCGCCGCCCATTTTCCAGATGTCGGACTCGATAGAGTATTGGCTGACCTCGTCTTTTAGCTTGTTGAGGTCGCGTTCGTAAAGTTCTATGAGGATATTGGTGAGCATACTTTTTGCACCTACGCGTGAACGCTCGGGTTCATCATGAAATCGAGGCTGCGGACGATCGTTTCTTTCATTTTGCGGCGGTCGACGACCATGTCCACCATGCCGTGTTCGAGCAGGAACTCGCTGCGTTGAAAGCCTTTCGGCAGCTTTTGGCGGATGGTCTGTTCGATCACTCGTGGGCCGGCAAAGCCGATCAGCGCCTTTGGTTCTGCCAAAATAACGTCGCCGAGCATAGCGAAACTCGCCGTAACGCCGCCGGTCGTCGGGTCTGTCAGAACGGAGATGAACGGCAAACGGGCCTCGTGCAGGCGAGCGAGCGCGGCTGAGATCTTGCCCATCTGCATCAGGCTGAGCGTGCCCTCCTGCATGCGGGCGCCGCCCGAGGCGGAGAAAATTATGACCGCACCGTTGGTGTCGAGAGCGTATTCGATGAGCCGCGTGATCTTTTCACCGACGGCGGAACCCATCGACCCACCGATGAACGCCATGTCCATCGCTCCGGCGTAAACCAGATGGCCGCCGACCAGGCCTTTGCCGGAGATGATCGCCTCCGGCAGTCCCGACGAAGACGTCGCCTGATCGATGCGGTCCTTGTATGGTTTGGAGTCGACGAAGCCAAGCGGATCGCCCGAGGTGATATTCTCGTCGAGCTTTTCGAAGCGGCCGTCGTCGAACAGGTCCTTGAGCCGTCCGATCGCCGTGTAGCGAAAATGGTATCCGCAGTGGGTGCAGACCTCGTGCGACTCGGTCAGTTCGCGTTTGTAGAGAGCGTTTTCACACTCGGGGCATTTGACAAAAATGCCCTCCGTTTTGACAACGCGTTCTTCTTCATCGTCGGCGTCTTCGATCTTTGGCTTGTCCCTGCGAAACCATGACATAAATATTTACCCAAGTTAATAACTCAGGTTAGCACAGCGCAGATTTGCAGCCAACGATAGTGCCATCAGGTGAGAATTTTGGTCATCTCACCGTGCAGCAGCCCGTTGCTCGCAAGGATCGGCGGCGTGTAGATGCTGAATTTGGAGCCGTTGTAATAGCTGACCTGCCCGCCGGCCTCTTCGATCAGCAGCACGCCGGCCGCAACGTCCCACGGATTGAGGCCCTCCTCCCAAAAACCATCGAAACGGCCGCAGGCGACATATGCCATGTCGATGGCCGCCGAACCGTCCCGACGCACGCCTCGGGTACTGAGCAGCATGTCCTCAAAATGTCGGGCAAAGTCCGCTCGGTCCTTAAAGTCGTACGGAAACCCTGTGACTATCAGGGCGTTGCCCATCTCCTCCGTTTCGGAGACGCGGATCGGTTTATTGTTAAGTGTGGCTCCGCGACCGCGTTCGGCGGCGAAAAGCTCGTTTCGTGTCGGGTCGAACGTTACACCGAGCACGATCTCTCCTTCATGTTCCAGCGCGAGCGTTACGCAGAAACAAGGATAGCCGTGAGCGTAATTGGTCGTGCCGTCGAGCGGATCGATGATCCATTTCCAGGTGTTCTCGCCGCCGATAATGACCGCATTCCCGGCTTCCTCGGCAAGTATCGAGTGTTTCGGATAATACGATTTAATACGTTCAATGATGAGTGCCTCGCTCGCAAGATCGGCTTCGGTGACGAGGTTGATATCACCCTTTTTTGTGATGTTTATTTTTCGTCCGAATTTTTCGAGCAGTATCTGGCCTGCGTCACGGACGGTTTCGATGGCGAAATTGAGCATAGCTAAGATTTAACCACAGAGCACACCGAGAACGCAGAGATGGCACATTGAAATAGACTCATCTCTGTGCCCTCTGTGTGCTCCGTGTCAAAAATTCTAACTTATTTACTAAGACGGCGATCGGCGAGGTCGAGGAATTCACGAACCTGATCATCCCAGAAGATCCAATCGTGAATTCCGGGGTGTTCGCGGTATTCGTGGGGTACCTTTTTTTCATTTAGAATCCCCAGGAAATCCCGATTGTTCTTGATCAGGAAATCCTCGGTCCCGCACGAGATGTATATGTACGGCAATGTCTTGACCTGATCAGGTGTCAGTTCGCCGGCGAGTTTGAAAACGTCGTTCGCTTTGCGAGCGTCACTTCCCTCGTCGGGGCCGAAGACCGAATCGAGCGACTTGGCGATCGGGCCGGCGTTCTTCTCGGTCCAGCCGGCGGCTCCAAGTGCCCCGCTAAAGCTGCCGATGAGCGAGAACATCTCAGGATATTTCAGGCCGAATTTCAGCGAACCGTAACCGCCCATCGATAGGCCGCCAATGATCCGGTGTTCGCGGTCCGGGATCGCTCGGTATTTTCGTTCGATCTCCGGGATCAGTTCTTTAATAATGTAGCTCTCGTATTTGTCGTTCGGTACCGAGACGCTGTCGGAGTACCACCCGTCTGCTCCTTCGGGCGTGACGATGATGAATTTGTGCCTCGACGCATACTCGACGAGCTTGGTCTTGTCGGTCCAGTTCGAAAAGTGTCCTGAGAGTCCGTGCAAAAGATACAGCACGGGATATCGGGCCTTGGACCCTTTGTCGTCGATCGGCAAGATGACCCGATACGGCATCTCGCGGCCCATCAGCTTGCTATTGAGCTGCTCGTTCGAGTATCCCTGTTGGGCGTCGGCCTTCGGTTTTGACGCGGCCTGGCCAAAAGCCGCTTGCGGAACGGTCGCCGCAAAAAGCACCAAGATCAGAAAAAGCGAAATTTTTGAGAATGTCAGTTTCGTCTTCATACCGATAAGATCCTTAGCCAAATATCTTTCCGAACCAACCGCCGTCCTTTTCGTGGTCGACCACATGGGTCAACTCACCGGCATCCAGCCAGACGCCCGAGCACTTGTTGCAAACGTCGATCTTGATGTCCTCAAATTCCGATTCTACCAAGGTCCCGTCGCATTTCGGGCAACTGATCTCGAGGTTCACAGCGGATTCGTCCTCGAGTTTCGCCTTCATTTTTGCGATAAGTTCCTTTTCTTTACGGTGAAAATATTCGTTCTCGAGCGCTTGCCCGCGGTCTTCCAGATCGATCGGCATGTTTATTCCCCTTTTTATTTAGTTAAGCTTCGGTCTTATGTATCGAACGCACGCGCTGCCGCGCCCGTTTGGAGCGGCGGATCGTGTTGCGCCGTTTAAGGCTATTCCCGGCCCAATCAGAAACCTGTTTGAGCGGATGCCATTCAAAATCTTCGAGCGGCAGCACTTCGCTCGTTGAATCGCTAAGCCGCAGTGTGCTGAACGCGACAAAGAAAAGTATGGCATTGAACGCCAGTCCGGCCAAAATTACGAACCAACCCGGAGCGAGGCCGACCTGGGCCCTCTCTACAAATTCGAGAAAACTCTGTGCGGGTGCGGCATGAATGTAGACCTTCAATGTCCAGGAAAGAGAGAGCAGGACAAAAAGCCATAGATAATTGGCCCGCAAACGCCGACCGACGGCCTCCCATTCGCTAATGTTGAAATGCGGCGAAATGAGGTCGGCCGAGATGTGTTCGGCCCACTCCTTGTCCGGCGGAATAGTGCGAGAGGAGAGCATCGGTGAGAAATAACCGGTCTCAAGCACTCGCACGCGATTTGCCCAAACGTCGTAATATCTGTAACGCCGAGCCTCCATAAAAAGAAAGATGCACACCAGGATCGTATTGATCGGAATGGCGAAGTGCGGGTTATTCGGCGAGCTGAAGACGAACGAGAGCGTGGCACCCGTGGTGATCACGGCCCAGTTCGTCGTCGCGTCGAGCCGGCTACGCCAGACATTAGACCGTTGAACCTCGCCGCGGTAAAAGTGCACCATCGCCGTGTTGAACTCGGCAGGCTCGAGTTTTTGGGCGATCGCGATCGGGGTCGATTTCGGTTTCTGATTCCGGCGGCGCACTTCGTCGGCAAACGCTCGGAACGTTCCGGGAATGTTGGTCGTGTGGATATTTTCGTCTACGGATTGTATCCCGTGCCGGACCTCATCATTCATAAGTCGATCGATGGAAATAGAGGGGGCAGGAGATCCTGTCTCCGCCAGCTATTATTTAGCATTTATAACTCTCTGATGCAAGAATTACGGAATTCTGCGCAGCGGTTTCCGGAATCCTGATCGTTCTCCAATTTCCTCGACCGATCCGTTTACTGTAAAATCCCGATGCAATGAGCCAAACGGACGAACATTGGATGCGGATCGCGATCGTGGAAGCCGAGCGGGCCGCCGAGATCGGCGAGGTGCCGATCGGTGCGTGCATAGTAGATGAAAGCGGTGAATTGCTGGCTTCGGGCCACAACCTGACCATATCGACCCACGACCCGACCGCCCATGCAGAGATCGTCGCGATCCGGGCCGCCGCAAAAAGAATAGAGAATTATCGTTTGACGGGGTCGACCGTGTACTCGACGATCGAGCCGTGTGCGATGTGCGCCGGTGCGTTGGTTACGGCTAGGGTAAAGCGACTTGTTTTTGGCGCTCTCGACGAGCGTTTCGGCGGAATCGTGACGCACTTCGGCATCGGCGTGGGCACGGAACTTAATCACCGGATCGAGATCGTTTCGGGCGTTTTGGCCGACGAATGCCGTGCATTGATGCAGGAATTCTTCCGCCAAAGGCGAAAATAGCTACTCAACTTGAATTATTTGAACGCTAACCGTTAATATTAGAGGTTCGCGGAGAGGTGCGAGAGTGGTTGAATCGGGCAGTCTCGAAAATTGCTGTACCTTAACGGGTACCGTGGGTTCGAATCCCACCCTCTCCGCCATTGTTTCATTAGCTGTTTGAGAATCTGTATTTTCTGACCGATCTGAATAAATAATTTCATCTTTAGCAAAGGAGGATCTTATGCCTTTATCAAAAAGGTTGTCGGCTGAATTTCTTGGAACCCTGTGGCTTGTGCTCGGCGGCTGCGGCAGCGCGGTTTTTGCTGCGGGCGTCCCGTCGGTCGGCATCGGTTATGCTGGTGTCGCTCTTGCATTCGGCCTGACTGTTTTGACCGGGATCTATGCCCTCGGGCACATTTCCGGCGGCCATTTCAATCCGGCAGTCTCGATCGGCCTATGGGCCGGAAAGCGTTTTCCTGCAGCCGACTTGCTGCCGTACATTATCGCTCAGCTTTTGGGGGCGATCGCGGCGTCGGGGATCCTGTATCTGATCTTTAGCAATAAGGCGGGATTTGTGGGATTGGGCGGCGGATTCGCTGCAAATGGATTTGATATTCATTCGCCCGGGAATTATTCCGTTGTCGCCGCGTTTATTGCCGAAGTGGTACTGACGTTCTTCTTCCTGGTCGTGATCCTGGGAGCGACGCACAAAAAGGCACCTGCGGGATTCGCCGGAATCGCGATCGGCCTCTGCCTGACGCTGATCCATTTGATATCGATACCGATAACAAATACATCGGTTAACCCTGCGCGAAGCACAGGCCCGGCGATATTTGTTTGGATCTATTCGGATCCGTGGGCCGTGAAACAGCTCTGGCTGTTCTGGCTGGCTCCGATCCTCGGGGCACTGCTCGCGGGATTCTTGTTCGGTTGGCTCTCCGGCGACGAAGATCCCGGACCCGGGAAACAGGTCGTGGGCGACAGCGACAAATCGGACGAAGACTCCGTGCTCGAGGTTTAGGCCTCGAAGGCGGACGGGACAGATTGAAAATTTGATTTGCGGAAAGGTGCAAGAGTGGTTGAATTGGCAGCATTGGAAATGCTGTGAGCCTTAACGGGTTCCGTGGGTTCGAATCCCACCCTTTCCGCCATCACGAAAGGAAATAGGATGAGGGATGAAGGATAAAAGCTTCGGAACTCGTCCTTTTCTTTTTTTGGGGGTAGCAAAAAATGAGCGAAGACCTTAAAAACAGAACCCGGCAGTTTGCGTTACGTGTGATCAAACTGTTTTCTGTGCTGCCGAATTCGATCGAGTCCCAGATCCTAGGGAAGCAGCTTGTTCGATCAGGTACGTCGGTCGGCGCCCATTACCGAGAAGCTCAGTTCGCAAAGTCCGATGCGGACTTTATAAGCAAAATCCAAGGATCATTGCAGGAGCTGGAAGAAACGATCTACTGGCTTGAGCTCATCGAAGATCTTCAGGTTTTCCCATTTGAAAAACTAGCTCCTCTCCAACGGGAAGCCGAGGAATTGAGGGCAATACTCATTACGATCGCAAAAAAGGTTAAGAGCCGAAATTAAACTGGTAGCTTTTAAAGCCGTAAGTAGAACTTTTCGCGTTCGGTGACTTTATCCTTTTCCCTTTATCCTTTATCCTTTAGCATGGCTTCAGGCCCCGCACAAGGTTTGTGTTGTGAACCCGGCTAGGCGAGGAATCGAGCAACCGTAGCGATTACAACCTGTGTTGCGATCAGGTCTGAAGCCACCAGTTAAAAAACTCAAAAGGCGAAAGGAAAGTGGGTCGATGCCCGCCGTCCTTTCGCCTTTTTTGCGTCTGGTTATTGGCCGTTACCAGGGTGTCTCGATCGCTGCCTGCGCCGCCGCAAGTCTCGCGATGGGCACACGGAACGGAGAGCAGCTTACATAGTCCATGTGCAGCTTGTGGCAGAATTTCACGCTGTCAGGGTCGCCGCCGTGCTCACCGCAGATCCCGACCTTGAGTTTCGGTTTTACCTGTCGGCCCCGCTCAATGCCAAGTCGGATCAGCTCACCTATGCCATCAGTGTCGATCGTTTGGAACGGGTCGTACGGCAGGATACCGAGGTCCAGATATTTCGGCAGGAAGCCGCCGATATCATCGCGGCTGAAGCCGAAGCTCATCTGCGTCAGGTCGTTCGTCCCGTAGCTGAAGAAATCCGCGACCCGCGCCATCAATTGCCCCCTGATCGCGGCACGCGGCGTTTCGATCATCGTGCCATAGAGATACGGTATCTTTTTGACCTTCAGGCGATCGCACACCTCGTTGTAAACGCGGTCAACGATCACCTTCTGGTGCGATAGTTCGTTGAAAGTGCATGTCACCGGCACCATTATTTCCGGAAATGCCTTTTTGCCGGCCTTGTTCAATTCGGCGGCGGCCTCGAGTATGGCGCGTACCTGCATTTCGGTAATTTCCGGGTAGCTGATACCGAGCCTCACTCCGCGATGGCCAAGCATCGGGTTGTTTTCGTGAAGAGCGATGACACGTCGCTTTAAGACGCTCATGCTGATGCCGAGCACCTTGCTGAGTTCGTGCAGCTTTTCCTTATCGTGCGGGACGAATTCATGCAGCGGCGGATCCAAGAGGCGAATGGTCACCGGGCGGCCGTTCATTACCTTGAGCGTGTCCTTGACGTCCTTTTTCACGAAAACGAAGAGTTCGTTCAGCGCTTCGCGGCGTTCCTTCTCGGACTTGCTGACGATCATCTTCCGCAGGAGGAACAACGGCACTTCCCCGCCCTCGCCGTAGAACATATGCTCGGTCCGGAAAAGCCCGATACCCTCGGCCCCGAATTTCATCGCCTGTGTCGCATCTTCAGGTGTCTCGGCATTTGCCCGAACACCCATGACCTTGACCTTGTCGACGAGCTTCATCAGGTCTTTATAGGCTTGATTCTTGTCAATATCGATCGCCACGAGCGGTAATTTACCCTCGTAAACCAGGCCCTTCGTTCCATTTAGTGTCAGCCAGTCTCCTTCGTGGATGACCTCGCCATTTGGCGTTTTGAATGTCCTGGAATCCAAATTGATCTCAACGTCGCTGCAGCCGACGATGCAGCATTTGCCCCAGCCGCGAGCGACGAGTGCGGCGTGTGATGTCATTCCGCCTTTTGTCGTCAGGATCGCCTGTGCCTTATGCATTCCGTCGACATCCTCCGGTGACGTTTCCTCACGGACGAGGATCACTTTCTCACCACGCTGCGCCCAGATAACCGCGTCCTGCGAAGAAAACACGACTCGCCCGAGAGCACCACCGGGACCGGCCGGAAGGCCCTTTGCGATGGGTTTCGTGATCAGTTCCGCCTTCGGGTCTATCATCGGGAGCAACAGCTCGACGAGTTGATTTGGGCCGACACGCATGACCGCGGTCTTGATGTCGATCAGCTTTGCCGCGAACATCTCCGTCGCCATCCTCACGGCCGCAACTCCGTTTCGCTTGCCGACACGGCACTGGAGCATGTAGAGCTTGCCTTTTTCGATGGTGAACTCGATGTCCTGCATATCCTTGTAGTGGGTTTCCAGCCTTTTTTGGAATTCAAAAAGCTGTTTGTACAAATCGGGCATCAGTTTCTCGAGTGTCTTGTAATGCTTGCTGTGAGAATTTTTCGAATATTCGTTCACCGGGGCCGGTGTGCGGATGCCGGCAACGACGTCCTCGCCCTGCGCATTGACGAGGTATTCACCATAAAATTTGTTTTCGCCGTTACCCGGATTGCGGGTGAACGCCACGCCGGTGCAGCTGTCTTCGCCCATATTGCCGAAGACCATCGCTTGCACCGTCACGGCGGTTCCCCACTCGTTGGGGATGTTCTCGATCTGCCGATATTCGACCGCTCGCTTGCCATTCCAGCTGCTGAAAACGGCACCGATCGCACCCCACATCTGGACACGCGGGTCCTCAGGAAACTCGGTCCCGAGTACCTTCTTTACCGTTTTCTTAAAATCAGCGACAAGCGCCTTTAGCTCCGGGACCGTCAATTCCGTATCGTTTTTGTAGCCCCGTTCGACCTTGAGCCGCTCAAGCTTTTCGTCGAGCATTTTGCGGATCCCCTTGCCCTCTTTGGGCTCGATCCCGGCTCCTTTTTCCATGACGACATCGGCGTACATCATGATGAGCCGACGGTAAGCGTCGTAGGCGAAGCGCTCGTCACCGCTCTTTTCGATCAGTCCCTGGATCGTCGTTTCGTTGAGGCCAACGTTCAGGACGGTTTCCATCATTCCGGGCATCGAACGTCTTGCGCCGCTTCGAATGGAGACGAGCAGCGGGTTGGCCCGATCGCCGAACTTCTTACCAGTAAGTTTTTCGACTTTGCTGAGTGCCTCGTCAACCTGAGACGTCAGGACCTTAGGATATTGCTTCTTATTCGCGTAAAAGTAGGTACAAACCTCGGTCGAGACGGTAAATCCCGGCGGTACCGGCAATTTGAGCTTGGGGTGGCCGGCCATCTCGGCCAGATTGGCACCCTTGCCGCCAAGGAGATCTTTCATCGACTCATTGCCGTCTGCCTTGCCGCCGCCGAAAAAATATACGTATTTAGTATTTTGTTTTGATACTTTCATAGGTCACATTTTAGATACCGCTGAATTTTATCAATGGGAGAAGGTGAGAAAATATGACCCACGTCACAATTCGAACGGGAAATTCTTCGTTCAGTTATCCCTATTGGCTTTGCCCTGATCGGGTCCGGGCAAGTGCGGGATCTCGGGTTCGAGATACTTGACGAGTGCAAGCACGAAAAGTACTACAAACGTTCCGATGAACGCGAGACCGACCAATCCAAGTCCGATCGCGACCCCGATGGCGGCCGTCGCCCAGATACCGGCGGCCGTCGTCAGCCCTTTTACGGAGTGTTCCTGGTTTAGCTTCAGGATGTTACCGGCTCCCAGAAATCCGATCCCGGTAACGATGCCCTGAACGACACGGGAAACCCCGTCCGTCGACATTCCAAAACCGGTGCCCGCCAAAACAAGTAGACAGCATCCCACCGTAACCACGATATGGGTTCGGAGACCCGCAGATTTGCCTTCGTGTTCGCGTTCGAAGCCGACGATCGCACCTGCTAGTGTCGCGGCGAGCAGCCGAAAAACGACGCGGATCAATTCATCGCTCCCACTCATTCCTCGTGTCAGATCCTGCCAGATCGTTTCCATCGCGAAAATTCCTCCCGTTTGTGCTTATGAATCGCGATTATATCCGATTAATTTTCAATTCGTTATTCGTCGATCGCACTCACATTCAAACGAGCTTTCAAGTAGGGTGATTTACTATTACCCATTTAACATTTACAATTTACAGTCAAAGATGAGCTATCAGGTCATTGCAAGAAAATGGCGTCCTCAGACATTTGAGGAGGTTACGGGTCAGGAGATCATTACGCATACGCTGCGTAACGCGATCGAGCATGACCGGCTCCACCATGCATATCTATTCTCCGGCGCCCGAGGTGTGGGAAAGACCACAACGGCACGGCTGCTCGCCAAATCGCTCAATTGTCATAAGACGAATGGCCCCAATTTAACCCCGTGTTCCGGCATAGATGAGCCGATGTGCCCATCGTGCCTCGAGATCTCGGAGGGACGGTCGATCGATGTGCTTGAGATCGACGCCGCATCCCACACGGGTATCGACGACGTTCGAGAAACGATCATCGAGAGCATTAATTTCAATCCGGCCCGCGATCGGTTCAAGGTCTTTATCATTGACGAGGTCCATCAGCTCTCGAAACCGGCGTTCAACGCGCTTCTCAAAACGCTCGAGGAGCCGCCGGCACGCGTCGTATTCGTGATGGCGACGACGGAACTTCACAAGGTGCCGGATACGATACTGTCACGGTGTCAGGAATTTCAGTTTCGGACGATCCCGCTGCAGAAGATCTTCGATCGGCTACGGGTCATTGCAGACGCTGAAAAGATCGACATCACGGACGACGCCCTGCGTGAGATCGCCAGATCCGGCGAGGGCTCGATGCGTGACGCTCAGAGCAATTTTGACCAGGTGATCAGCTTTTCCGGACATAAGATCACGCCGCTCGACGTCGGAAACGCCCTCGGTTTTGCCGGGGTCGAGGTTTTGACACGCGTTGTAAAAGCTCTCGGCGACAAACTGCCGAAAGAGATGCTCGCGGTGGTCGACGACCTCGTCGCCCGCGGCCATGATCTTCGAAATTTCTGCCGCGATCTGCTCGGACTCTTTCGGGACATGCTCGTCTTCAAGGTCGCGGGGAACGAGGAATCGCTCTTTGACTCCGCAGTGATATCGGCGGCCGAATTAAAGGAGCTGTCGGACCATTTTTCCGAGGCGGACCTCCTACGCTTTTTCAACTCGCTTTCTGATACAGAGATCCGTCTCAAGGATGCGTCGCACTCGCGTTATGTGCTCGAGATCGGACTCGTAAAGCTGATCGAGCTCCGCCGAGTCGATGCGATCGAAACACTCCTTAAGCGTCTCGACTCACTGGAACGCGGAAACTCAGTTCCTGCGGCACCGCCGGCTGAAGAGGAAAAAAAAACTCCAATAATTGAACCGCCGGCCGTGATCCAAAGATCCGGGGAGCCCGAGGAACCCGAATTTGCGCCGCCGATGGATTTCGAGGACGAGCCGCCCGATGAAACGCCCGTTTTCGAGCCGATCGAACCGCCGCCGGAAGTTCCGGCGGCCACAAGGATCGAGGTACGTCGCGACTTGAATACGATGCCAGTCAGGTTGCCGCCGATCCCGTCGGAGGAGCTCGAACACGTGGACGAACCGTGGCTCGACAACGCCTACGAGCTAAAGATCGCTCGTGACGGTGAAGAGATAGGGCCATTTACGGATCCATCGGCCCTGGTCGGACCTCTTCTCGGCAGGCTGTCTGAACATCAGCGTCCGACGTCAACTTCCACTGCGAGCACGCAGCCGACAGCGGCCGCGACTGCGAGAGCATACGATATTCGTGGTATTGTTCCGGACGCTGAAGTCGAACCGGAGAATGCTGAACTTCCGGCATTGATCGCCGACCCGAGCGAGGAAGAACTTGTAGCTTATGCAAATGCTCATCCGACGGTGAAGCGGGCCCTCAAGATATTTCGTGGACGCATCGTCAAAGTGGAAAAGAACCCCGGCTAGCCGATTTTCGGAACAGGCGGCGACGGCGCTTCGTAATTCAATATGATTGGCGAGAAACTGGAATTTAGAATGAGAAAACAGATCGCTCCGGCCGGCTTATCGTATTTCTTATTGGTTGCGATCCTTTTTGTCGCAGCTCTGGCCGGCAACGCTCAGGATTCAACGCCATGGTCGCAAAACACGTCTCCTCTTCCGGCTCCGACGGGATTCGTAAACGATTACGCCGGCGTGATCGATCCCGCGACGAAGCAGCAGCTCGAAACCAAGCTCAAGAATTTCAGAGATACGACCGATCCGTCGGTAGAAATTGCCGTCGCCGTCGTCAAAACGACCGGCGAGCGGGCGATATTTGATTACTCGCTGGCGGTCGCCCGCGGATGGAAGATCGGTTCCAAGGCTGACGATAATCCGAGTGCTCTCCTGTTCGTCGCGATCGACGACCGGAAGTATTTTACGCAGGTCAGCAAAGACCTTGAAGACGAGTTGCCGGACGGAGTCGTCGGAAGCCTGCAGCGTCAATATCTTGTTCCCGAATTCAAAAAAGGGAACTACGGCAAAGGCATTTCCGACACCATCGACGCCTATATTGCGACGATAAGGAACAAGGGAAACGCCCCGACCTCGGTGAACACGAGCGGTCCGTCCGGTGGTTCGACGACCGGCGGATTCCCGTTCGGCGGCTTGATATGTTGCGGCATTATCATCATTTTCATCCTGATAATGATCTTTTCGCGGCGACCGGGCGGACCGTCAAGCAGCGACCGTGACCGTTGGGGCGGCAGCGGCCGAGGCGGCGGAGGCGGCGTGGCCGGTAACATCGCGTCGGGCATAATCGGCGGGCTGATCGGATCGGCACTTTCGGGCGGCGGCTCATCGTCGTCGTCGAGCGACTGGGGCGGTTCATCGGGCGGCAGCGATTGGGGCGGATTTGGCGGAGGCGGCGATTTTGGCGGAGGCGGCGCGGGAGGTGACTGGTAATATGAACGATGAGATCAAGGCATTTGTAGACGATCTGCGGAACACACACGGCGAAAATCTCGTGTCCGTGATCCTGTTTGGTTCCGCCGCGGTCGGCGACTTTGTTGCCCGAAGGTCGGATTACAACATCCTCGTTGCGCTAAAGAAGATACGCCCGGAAGATCTGCGAAACGCACATGCCTGCATCCGCGAATGGCGACGAATGGGACATCCGATACCTGTCTATTTTACGGTCTCAGAGCTTCAGAACGCGGCCGATGTTTTCCCGATCGAGTTTCATCAGATGAGCGTCGCCCGCAAGGTACTCTTCGGACCCGACGTCCTTTCCGACCTCAAGATCACGGACACCTTCCTGCGGCTGCAGACCGAATACGAGCTGCGTAGCAAGCTGATCAAGCTCAGGCGCCAGTACATTCGAGCATCGATCTCCGTCGAAGGATTGACCTCGCTGATGGCCGATAGTTTCCCGAGTTTTGTCGCCCTGTTTCGCGCCGTCCTTATCATCAAAGGTGTTGAGCCGCCTACCAGGAAGAGGGAGATCGTCGCTGTTATAGCGAACGAACTCGGCATAGACGGCGTTCCGTTTGAAAAAATCTATAATATTCGCAAGAATAATTTTACCGGTAAGTTGGATGAGATATCGGCGAACGAATTGTTTGCCGAATATATGGAACAGATCGAGAATGTGATCGATGCTGTGGATGCAATAGAAAAGAAATGATCGTCCGGGATCATATTTCGAATTACGATTAGGTCGTTTGAAAAGGAGATTCTATATGAAAAAAGCTATTTTGATATCGGTTGTATTTATCGCGGCGTTTGTCATGAGCGGATGCAGCTACAACGACCTGACTGCGAAGCAGCAGATCGTCAAAGGCAAATGGGCCAACGTTGAAAGCGCGATGCAGCGTCGTGCTGATCTGATCCAGAATCTGGTCGAGACGGCGAAAATGTCGGCCGTCCAGGAACAGGAGGTATTTGGCCAGATTGCGGATGCCCGCTCCCGGTTGCTGAATGCCCAGCAGGCTGCCCCGGCCGGTGCCGACGGTGACAAATCACCGGAACAGAAACAGGCCGTCATCGATGCCAACAATAGTTTTGGCGGCACGATCGGGCGTCTCCTAAGTCTGCAGGAAAAATACCCCGACCTACGTTCCAATGAAGCCTTTATGAAAGTCCAAGATGAGCTCTCGGGCACCGAGAACCGCATTAACACGGCAAGGCTCGATTTCAACGACGCAGTGACGTCTTACAACACCACGCGTAACTCATTCCCCGCGGTATTGACCGCGAGTTTGCTTGGCTTCAAGGAAGAACCCTTTTTCAAGGCAGAGGAGGGTGCCAAGACCGCCCCGAAGATCGGCGATGCCAACTCACTTAGGCGTCCGGAGAATCAGCCGGCAGCTCCTGCTCCGGCGGCGACTGCTCCGGCCGCGAATGCTAATACATAGAGGTTAGAACCCGCGGGAGTTGCACATTGAGCAATGGTCGCAAGGCTTGTCAGGTTCAAACTGGCAGGCCTTTTCCTTGAATTGGCTGCCAAATATCGAATCGGCAATTGC
>JAKOVX010000087.1 GCA_029781855.1 Acidobacteriota bacterium
GTACAAGACCCGGGAACGTATTCACCGCAACATGCTGATTTGCGATTACTAGCGATTCCAACTTCATGAAGTCGAGTTGCAGACTTCAATCCGAACTGAGACCGGTTTTTGCGAGTAGCTCCCCCTTACGGGATCGCGACGTTTTGTACCGGCCATTGTAGCACGTGTGTAGCCCTGGACATAAAGGCCATGATGACTTGACGTCGTCCCCACCTTCCTCCGATTTATCACCGGCGGTCTTGATAGAGTTCCCAACTTAATGATGGCAACTATCAATAGGGGTTGCGCTCGTTGCGGGACTTAACCCAACATCTCACGACACGAGCTGACGACAGCCATGCAGCACCTTGTTTTGGGCCAGTAAACTGGCTGTTGGCATTACCCAACATTCCCTCACATTCTAGTTCAGGTAAGGTTCTTCGCGGTGCGTCGAATTAAACCACATGCTCCACCGCTTGTGCGGGTCCCCGTCAATTCCTTTGAGTTTCATACTTGCGTACGTACTCCCCAGGCGGAATACTAAAAACGTTAGCGACGGCACCCGGAGTATTAAACCTCCAGACACCAAGTATTCATCGTTTAGGGCTAGGACTACCGGGGTATCTAATCCCGTTTGCTCCCCTAGCTTTCGCGCCTCAGCGTCAGTGTCAGCCCAGCAACCCGTCTTCACCTCAGGTGTTCCTCTTGATATCTACGCATTTCACCGCTACACCAAGAATTCCGATTGCCCCTTCTGCACTCTAGCACAGCAGTATCACTTGGCCGTTCTGAGTTAAGCTCAGAGATTTCACAAGTGACTTACCACGCCGCCTACGCGCCCTTTACGCCCAGTAAATCCGAACAACGCTTGGTCCCTACGTATTACCGCGGCTGCTGGCACGTAGTTAGCCGGACCTTATAAATAGTACCGTCATTTATTCTTCCTATTCTTTCGAAGTTTACATACCGAAATACTTCATCCTTCACGCGGCGTTGCTGGGTCAGGCTTTCGCCCATTGCCCAAAATTCCCGACTGCTGCCTCCCGTAGGAGTCTGACCCGTTATTCAGTGTCAGTGTGACCGACCGTCCTCTTAGACCGGTTACAGATCGTAGCCTTGGTAAGCCATTACCTTACCAACTAGCTAATCTGCCGCAAGCTCCTCCTCAAGCGATAAATCTTTAACAACTGTCACCTTGCGGTGCCGCTGCATTATGCGGTATTAGCAGTCGTTTCCGACTGTTATTCCCCACTCGAGGGTAGATTACTTACGTGTTACTCACCCGTGCGCCACTCTATGCACTCTCCGAAGAGAGCTTTAATCGTTCGACTTGCATGTCTGAGGCACGCCGCCAGCGTTGATTCTGAGCCAGGATCAAACTCTCGTTCATTTCCTAGTTCTTCTTTCGAAATGCCTGTAATTTTACTTACAGGACTTTTTGTTGTTCATACGAATTAACACATGGACACGCATATTTAGTTTTCAAATATCAACTTCTTTTACTTCGCCGCTCCGTAGGGGCGAAACTCTTGATTATACAGATGCTACTCTGTGTGTCAAGCCAACCAAGCGAAGTTTTCAACTTTTCTCTTTCGAGATACTTTCAAGCCGAATTCTCGTGCTTGGAGGCAAACACCTATTCTCTACATCGGACCTATGGTTGTCAAGCCAACATCACAGTATTTTAACGATGCCGTAAAATAGCCCGAAATGGAGCGGGCGACGGGGATCGAACCCGCAACATTCAGCTTGGGAAGCTGACACTCTACCATTGAGTTACGCCCGCTGTTTTCTCGAATTCTATCACAAGAAGCGGATCAATTGTTAGACTTTTTTGCTTTGAGGATGAGATCTATCAGTTCGCGGACGGCACCGCGGCCGCCGGGATTTGCGGTAACCAAGTGTGCAGCCGACTTGGCGGAGGGATGAGCGTCGGCAACTGCGACCGCGAGGCCTACACGAGGCATCAGGTGAGCGTCCGGCAGGTCGTCGCCGATAAATGCCACTTCGTCAGGCGAGACGCCTGCCTCGGCAATGATCTTTTCGAATGCCGCCAACTTTTCCGAACTTCCCTGATGGACGAACTCGATCCCGAGCTGCCGGGCACGCACGTCGACGATCGAAGAGTTGCGGCCGGAGATGATCCCGGAACGGAATCCGGCCTGGTGCCACATTACGAGGCCCTGGCCGTCCTTGACGTCAAAGACCTTGAGTTCCTCGCCGCTTGCCGAGAAATAGAGCCGTCCGTCCGTCAGGACGCCGTCACAGTCCATCAGGAGGAGAGTGATCCTCTCCAAGCGTTCGGTAAGGTCGGAATTAGGTTCCATTGATGCCTATCTGCATTTGACGTACGCGAAACCCGGCAAACTTCCCGGTCGCCTTTACTTTTTTAAGGAACTTGTTCGCCTCGGCAAGCGTCCGGCCGGCATAAACGCCGATGAACACGGTTTGATTGGCGACGCCGGTGTAATAATTCGTCCCGGGCTCGACGCAATTCTGTGTAAATACCTTGTTATTCGGGAAAAGCTCCTGGATCGACAAACGCTCGGATTCCGGGAATTGCGGTTTCTCGCAGTCGCCCCAGCTATTTTTGAGCTTTACGCTTCGGAGTACGATCGCGTAGAATTTTTCGGATTCGTAGATCGCACTATTTTCCGTACCCATATTGAACGGCAGATCATACGGTTGAAAATTGTCGGCATTTTTGCAGGTTACGGTGGGATCGCCGCAGACCTTGCCGAGTTTCGCCTTCTTTTGTGCCGCGGCTGTGCCGGCAAATGCGGCGAGAACGATAATGATAAGGAGGATCGAGGATAGTTTCATAGTCATCTCACTTCGAACATATCTACAGAGCTCATCTTCCAGACGTTCCCCGTTTTCGTCAGCCTGAACACGGCGAGGCCGCTCTCCGGGTCCTTTGTCAGGAGTTTTAAGCTTAGGTCGGTCTCGACAAGAATATTGTCGGCATCGAGTCGATCGACCTGTTTGACAGTCGCCTGCCATTGCTCGGTCGAGCCGGAGATACCGCTCGCAAATCTGACGATCTCGCCGGGCATCACAAGCGCATCGACCTCTGCCTTTCGGTTTGAAACGGCGGCTTTGCCAAAATCGGCAAAGAACGTCTTTGCCGCAGGATCGATCGACGGTGCGACACCGAGCTTGTTTCTGAGGTTACGTGCGGCGAGACTGGCACCGTAGTCCGCGTCCATTAAGATCGCCGTCTCGGCGTACCTCAAGGCCTGATCGTTCTGATTCGAACGCGCGGCGATCTCGCCCAAACCGACGCTCGCCCAGGCGAGTCCGCGTGGCGACGGCAGTTTTTCATCGCTTACCGCGCGAAATTCCTTTTCAGCCTCGGGCAAACGCCCAAGTGCGAGCAGCGACCGGCCCAATAAAATTCGCACCTCGTCATAACGCGGCATCGATGCCAGAACTGTGCGGGCGGTTTTCTCGGCGGCGGTATAATCCTGCTTGTCGAAATTTCGTTTCACGGCGAGCAAAAGGTCGGTGTCGGTCGTTTCGCGGGGTGCGACATCGTCGGAATACTCGGTTTGCGGATACAATTTCTCGGTATCGATCTCGACGCGGGTGATCTTATTCGCGGTTTTGAAGGCGACCTCACCGAAACTGAATGATTTGACAGTCGCCGGTGCCTCCATCGTCTGGCCGTTCGCCATCGTCGCGGTGACTGTCACGGTCGCATCGATCGAGCCTGTGTTTCTAAGTGCCACCTTTGTCTCGCCGCCGGCCGCTTGCG
Organism: Acidobacteriota bacterium; assembly: GCA_029781855.1. Classification (GTDB taxonomy): domain Bacteria; phylum Acidobacteriota; class Blastocatellia; order Pyrinomonadales; family Pyrinomonadaceae; genus OLB17. The sequence continues at coordinate 3,737 of JAKOVX010000087.1, forward strand.
GGAGCCCGGCAAGCAAGTTCATATCGGTCGTCTTATCGAATAGATAATCGAGCAGATCCTTTTGCCCGGGAAACGCCTCGCGAAGCTCCGCGACGGTCAAGCCGTTCGCCATATTGGCACGCAGGATGTTCGCGAATTCGGCAGCGCCTACCTTTCGGGCAAGCAGACGCCAGACCATCGACCCCTTGTTCGCTTCTTCACCGTAATAATAGTCGTCGATCGGTGAAGCCTGTGTCAGCGGGGCGTCGCGTTTCGAGACGGCAGCGTACGCCGTCCGGTGGCGAAGCCGTTCGACATCGGCGACGTCCTTTCCGTACTTGCTCTCGATGAATTGTGTCGCGATGTATCGCGGAAGGCCCTCGAGAATGGCTCCGTAGGCGTCGCCCGAAACAGGAACGGAATTTCCGATCCAGACCTTGGCGGCCGCTTCGGCGATCGACATCGCGGTCTGCGAATCGATCTTCGAGCGGCGAAAAACGTCATCGTCGACGATCACCGTGCCGCCGCCGGTGAACCCGGCTCCCCGGCGAGTCGCGACAATACGGAGCGGTTCATCCGGTGCTGGGCCGAGAATACCGGCGGCGAATGTTCTCGCTTCGGAAAAGAGGGCAGCGAGTTCCGCGGCCCGCTTTTGCCCGTCTGCCGAAACGCCCTTTGGCATGTAGACATCAACGCCGTTCGACGAAACCATGTCCCAATTGCCGGCGACGAAGAAAGGCTGGCCGCCGTATTTCTGCTCAAATCCGCCTGCCGCCGCCGTACCCGACGAAACGGGAGTAAGGCCTGTGCCTCCGTTTACCTTGACGCTAAACGGCGCGAAATCGGCTCCGCGTGTGAAAAACCAGCTTGTCGGTGTCGGATACCAAAATGAAAGCGGCAGGAATTGCGAACCGGCTGGGGAAATAGTACCGAGGCCGCTGTTCTCTTTGACAGTGAGCTTATAATCGACCGTTGCGGTCAAAACAACGTCAGGCGAAATGCCGGGAAACCGGGTCGCGATCCGCTGCAGATCGCCGGCAGAGCCAGCTTTTTCGGTGCTTTTGTTGAAATCCGCGGTCGCACCGTTGACCGTCATTGCCGTGATCTCGGCATTCGGGCTGACCCTGAGCGTCAGGGACGAAGCCGACTTTCCGGATACGTTCTTGATCGTCAGCGTCGCCTTTACCGTCATTCGCCGATCCGTATCGGACTGCGGCAATGTGACGGACATGTCGTATTTCTGAACTTTCCACGTCTGAATGGCACGCGGATCGTCCTGCGAAAACGCCGCGGCCGGGATCGCCAGCAAAACGGCAAACAAAAAGATAGCTCTTCGAATTTGAATGATCATTAATATTGAAACGGATCTGCCGGTACAGCTTTTAGCCGCCCGCTAAGTCTTTTGCAAATTTCTCAGGCAATTTGATCTCGCCGTTTTCGAGATACTTTTTCGTTTTTTCGTCGCGTACGTGATAGACGTTGATATTGCCGTCTTTCAGGTCGACATAAATGATGTAACGATTGGCACCGCAATTATGCGCCTCGCAGGCTTCACCCTTGAAAACGCTATCCTCGATCTCGTTCGGCATCTCGACGTCGAATTTAGCCTTCATCTCAGGCCAGTCTTTTCCAAGCAGCTTTTGCAGCCGCTCTTTTAGCCCGTCGATATCGAGGAGTTTAATGTCTGAAGGATATTTGCCCGCCGATTTTTTCAGAACCGCCACGTAAGACGGTATCTCAACGGTCGCTTCGGGTGCGGGCGTCTTGGCCGGAGTGGCGGTCGCCATGGGCGTCGTTGGTGACTGTGCCGAATTCGAATTGGACGTACCGGCCGACTTTGTGAGTTTCGAAAGGTCGCAGCCGAGCATCATTACAACAAGGACGGTCAGGATCGCGATGTTTTTCATACTTCCCTCGTGAGGCTTATTTCGCCTGAATTAACAAGTTCGTGGATCTGTTTTAGCTTCGTCAAAAGTGGTTCCAGACGGCCGAGAGGCAGTTGGTTCGGGCCGTCGCTCGGCGCGTTGGCCGGGTCGTTGTGGACCTCCATAAATACGGCGTCGACGCCGCACGCAACTCCTGCACGGGCAAAATCTTCGATGTACTGCGACTGTCCGCCCGTTGCCTTTCCAAGTCCGCCGGGTAATTGCAGCGAGTGCGTCACGTCGAACACCACCGGCACGCCGAAGCTGCGCATTATCGGGAACGAACGCAGATCGACGACAAGGTTATTGTACCCGAAACTCGCCCCACGTTCGGTCAGCAGTATCTTTTCGCAGCCGGCCTCGCGTAATTTGTCGACGATGTTCTTTGCGTCCCAAGGTGCGAGGAATTGGCCTTTTTTGACATTTACGGCCTTGCCGGTTTTTGCCGCGGCGATCAGAAGGTCGGTCTGGCGGCAAAGAAAAGCAGGAATTTGAAGGATGTCGGCGACCTCGGAGGCCTTCTCGGCCTGCCATGGCTCATGGATGTCGGTTATGACGGGCATTCCCACTTCATTCTTGATCGCAGCCAGAATTTCGAGCCCGAATTCCATCCCACCCCCGCGAAAACTCTCGATCGAGCTGCGATTTGCCTTATCAAAAGACGATTTGTAAACAAACTCGACCCCGACCCGCCGGCAAATTTCCCCGATCGACGTCGCCATCAAGCTTGCGTGCTCGTAACTCTCGACGACGCACGGCCCGAGTAAAAAGGTCAATGCTCCAGATCCGAATCTTACCCCGTCGACGTCAAATTCTGCTGAATTCATAAATGCTACGATAATAACAAACCGTACAAAAAGAATCCGAATATACTACCGAAAATTGTAAAAGCGGCGATACGATGGGTCCAGATCAAACCGAGTGCTACGCCATCGTTATACACCCAAGACGGAGTTCTCCAAAAATATCTGTAAAACAAACGATGTTTGGTTATCGACCCGCGAATAAAATGAGGAGTCGCGAATGGCCGCGAAATTATCGATGGGTAACCTTCCAATTCCCATTCCGAAGGGCGGTATTTGTAAAGTCGATAGATGAGTAACTCGAAAGACAAGGACCCGACCAATCCGGCCAATAATAAAATAATGAAGAATACGATCCACCACATTTCATTCACGCGATCAACGCATTCCAAAGGAGATCGCACCCCAAAAACTCTCCCAGTCCGAACCGCCGCAGTTTCGTGGGCAGCGCTGCATGTAGACGAGGCGGACGAGCCAGACTCCCTTGCGATCGAGTTTGACGTCGGCCTTGCCTTCCTTATCAGTGGTGAGTTTGGTGGTCGCGACCTTGCCGTCGAAGCGGTTGTCGGCGAAGACGGTGTACTCGCTGAGCGGACGGCCGTCAAACCAGAATTGAAACGTCACGGTGCCGCCGGCCTTTTTTGAATACGGATTATCGAGCGGAACGATCTCGAGCTTGCTTTCCGTGCGGGTCTTGATGTTGCCGGTGCCGTTGCTGCCGACCTGGATCAGGGATTTGAGGAACCGTGAATAACGCTCGCGGCCCGGTTTTTCGGATTCGCCAAGGCGCTTTCGCTCGGCGACGATATATTCCATTCCCTCATCGCGGAGATAATCCTCAAATTTCGCCGCGTCGAGCGTGATGTACGACCAATCTCGCTCCATCACGAACATATACGTGCCGTCCTTGTCCGCCGAAAATCTTAATAAAGGGGCACTGTTCGCATCTGCGAGCGAACGCATGTCAAATTTACCGCTCGGCGAGAACAGGTCAAAAGAACGAGTTCTCGCGGGCTCGAACTGCCGCTCCTCGTCCTTTTTAAGCGCTTCGCCGACGAAGAGGTGCAGATCCGTCGACTGATTCGGTTTCAGAACGAAACTGTCCGCCTCGAACCAATATTCGTGCGCCGAGATGCTCATTACCGCGAAAACGAGCAAAATGGCGGCGGCGATAACCTTCATTAGTCCTCGCTCATCACTTCAACGCGATCTAGGACCTCGACGGGCGAACTGCTCTTGACGTCGTGCTCCAAATTCTCGCTGTGGATACGGTTCTTGAACGCAGCCTCAACGAATGCGACAAAGAGCGGGTGCGGGTCGAGCGGTTTAGATTTGTACTCGGGGTGAAACTGGCACGCGACGAAGTACGGATGCGTCTCAGACGGCAGCTCGATCATCTCGACAAACTTACCGTCCGGCGAAACACCGCTGAAAACGAGGCCTTCGCGTTCGAGAGCATCGCGGTATTCGGGATTGAACTCGTATCGATGGCGATGACGTTCGCCGATCTCGGCAGCTCCGTGATAGATCTCGCTGACCATGGAGCCTGCCGTGAGCGAACATTTCCATTCGCCGAGACGCATCGTACCGCCGAGTTCCTCGACATCGACGAGGTCGCGGAGCTTGAAAATGACCGGAAACGGCGTTTCCTCGTTGAATTCGGTCGAATCGGCGTCGCGCAGGCCGCAGACGTTGCGGGCGAATTCGATACACGCCGTCTGCATTCCGAGACAGATGCCGAAATACGGCGTGCCCGACTTGCGGGCGTATTTGATCGCCCTGAGCATGCCCGAAATGCCGCGCTTTCCGAAGCCGCCCGGCACGAGGATAGCGTCGAAATCCTGCAATTCGTTCTCGTAATCGTCACGCATCAGGTTCTCGGATTCGATCCAAGTGACATTTACGCGAAGGTTGTTGGCGACGCCGGCGTGGGTCAGTGCCTCGCGAAGCGATTTATACGAGTCCTCAAGTTCGACGTATTTGCCGACGATCGCGATACGGACCGATCCGCCGCCGGGTTCCTTGATGGTCGAGACCAGTTCCCGCCATTGACGAAGGTCGGCGTTCGGAAATTCGTCGCGGGCGTGGAGCATGTTGACAATCAGGTCGTCGAGTGCCTGCTCGTGAAACGCGAGCGGCACCTCGTAGATCGTGCCGACGTCGAGTGCCGAAATCACTGCGTCTTCCTGCACGTTACAAAAGAGTGCGATCTTCTTTCGCAGATCGACCGACAGCGGCCGGTCCGAGCGGCAAAGCAAAATGTCCGGTGCGATACCGATCTCGCGAAGCTCGCGGACGCTGTGCTGCGTCGGTTTGGTCTTGAGCTCGCCGGCGGCCGCGATGTATGGGACGAGCGTGACGTGGATGAAAATGGCGTTGTTGCGGCCCTCTTCGTTGCCCATCTGGCGGATCGCCTCGAGGAACGGCAGGGACTCGATATCGCCGACCGTGCCGCCGATCTCGACGATCAAAACGTCGGGCTCGTGCATCTCGGCGACCTTTCGCACCGCCATTTTTATCTCGTCCGTGATGTGCGGAATGACCTGTATGGTCTTGCCGAGATAATCGCCGCGGCGTTCCTTCTCGATGACCGAGAGGTAGATACGGCCACTGGTCCAGTTATTCGCCTGCGACAATTGCGCGTGCGTGAAACGCTCGTAATGCCCGAGATCGAGGTCCGTTTCCGCTCCGTCGTCCGTAACGTAAACCTCGCCGTGCTGAAACGGCGACATCGTGCCCGGATCGACGTTAATGTACGGGTCGAGCTTCATCATCTGGACCTTCATCCCGCGAGCCTCAAGCAGGCACCCGATCGAACTCGCCGCCAGCCCTTTGCCCAAACTCGAAACCACGCCGCCCGTTACGAATATGTATTTAGTCATAATTTGTCGTTTATCCTATGCAATTTGTCGTTAGTCAGTCGCCGATATTCTCCGCGTCACCGCGTCCCTCTGTCTCTGCGTCGTCACCCGCCTTCCCTTCCCGCTTCTTTTTCTGATAACGCCCTTCTTTCATCTGCGTTATCACTTCCTTGGATTTCGCCGCTTCGGGGTTCATCAGTTCCTGCAAAGCGTTCATCGAAGCCCCGAGTGCCGTTGTGCCTTCGGCGGCGTTTCGTTCAAATTCATCCGAGGTCCTTGTTGTCGGCTTCGAGAGCAGCTTTAGGCCGATGATCGCTCCAGCGACGATCAGCACAAAGAACAATAGCCCGATCCAATCACCCATTTTGCTCAATTATTAGCCTGACCCGCTCAAGATCGGCTGCCGTATCGACTCCGATCGAACTATCCTGCACCTCGACAACCCTGATCCGTGCCCCGTTCTCTATTGCACGCAGCTGTTCGAGCATTTCGGCCGTTTCGAGTTGTGTTTGCTGCATTTGGCAAAATTCAAGCAAATATTCACGCCGGTAAACGTACAACCCTGTGTGCTTGCGAAAATCGCCAAGCAACGCCGGTTCGGCCGCGAGTGCGAGTTCGAGGCTGCCGTGGCGGTTCACCGCATTTCGCGGAAACGGGATCGGCGATCTCGAAAAATAGAGTGCGTTGCCGTTCGCGTCCGTAACGACCTTGACGACGTCCGGGCTTAAAACGTCCCGCGGGTCGTCGATCCGCTCACAGGTCGTAGCCATTTTACAATCGTTATCGTTCAGCAATACCGAAACCGCCGCGTTGATCGTATCCGGCGAGATCGTCGGTTCGTCGCCCTGGACGTTCACCACGATCGAGCCCGCGGGCAGAGACGCCGCGACCTCCGCGATCCGGTCGCTCCCCGAAAGGTGAGCCGGCGACGTCATAACCGCTTCGAAGCCCGCCGACGTTACCTCGCTGAGAATGCGTTCGTCGTCAGTCGCAACGATCACGCGGCCGACGAGAGCTGCTTTTGACGCCTGTTCGATCGTGTGAATGATCAACGGTCTCCCGGCCAGAGGCAGCAATAATTTGCCGGGCAAGCGTGTAGACGCATACCTCGCGGGAATGATAGCTGTCACTAATTGTCGGGGGCTTTTGCCGTGTAACTCCACGGGATTTTAGGTTATCTCTATTCCG
>JAKOVX010000119.1 GCA_029781855.1 Acidobacteriota bacterium
AGCCTCAAAGAAGAATGTGTGTGGCACTACCGATTTGAAAGCTTTCACGAAGCGGAGCGCGTGATTTCCGACTGGATCCGCTTCTATAACGACGAGCGACTGCACTCTCGATTGGGCTACCGATCGCCTAAGCAGTACCGGAAGCTCCGATCACTCCGTAAAAATGTCGCCTAAACTGTTGACTTTGCGGGGGTCACTACACACCGGTGACGACAGCGTTATGCGGCGCGGAGGGCTTGAATCCTGTTAGATTAGGAACAACGGTAGAAATTGTGGATTTGTGCTGGCCTGTAGCCAACAACAGGCAAGCCAGCGAGGGAAAGTGTGACGTTAAAGCTCACATTTATCGAAGGACTCTTGGGTCCTGAAGCGAACAAAATGTGATATTGATCCGTCATTAATTCCCAAACGGACGTCATAAGGCACAGTTTCTCAAAGAAAACGAGCTTTACCGATCGCTGGGAAGGCACTTGCGGGGGTCGGGACGAAGTCGGGGGCGGGTGAAAGTTTCACCCGTGTCGTCCCAGGATTGAAGGGGTATGGAGGTGTTGTCCTTTGCGTTTGACAGTAATCGGGACAGGCTACGTAGGGCTCAACACCGGTGTTGCTGCGGCCTATTTGGGCCATGATGTGGTCTGTGTCGACAAGGATCATAGAAAACTAGAGTTGCTCAACAATGGTAAGAGTCCCATTCATGAACAGGGGCTAGATGAGCTACTCGCACAAGTTCGACACCAGATGCAGTTTACCGATGACACAGCGGATGCGGTGCGCGATGCCGACGTAATCCTGATTGCGGTCGGGACGCCGCCGAAAGAAAACGGTGAAGCTGATACTCGTTACGTCGAGGAAGCGGCGCGCGACGTCGCGGAGGGCCTCGAACCCGGCCGTACATACACGCTCGTGGTCAAGTCAACTGTGCCGATCGGTTCGAACCGCCGTGTGGCCCACGTCGTGACCAAGGTGTTGGCCCAGAGAAATGCTGACGCCGAGGTTCACTTCGCGTCCAATCCTGAGTTTCTGCGTGAGGGATACGCGCTATACGATACGTTTTACCCCGATCGCATCGTCATCGGCACGGAAAGCGAGACGGCTCTCCGTACGCTTAAGGAGTTCTACCACCCGATTCTCGAGCAGTCATTTGCACCTCCAACCTGCATCCCTGCTCCTGAGACACGTCAAAAGCCGCCGTTGGTCACGACCGATCCTACCAGCGCCGAGATGATCAAATACGCTTCCAACGCCTTTTTGGCGACGAAAATCAGCTTTGCCAACGAAATCGCCGGCTTGTGCGAGCGAGTCGGCGCGGACGTCGTCGAAGTGACGCGAGGGATGGGCTTGGATTCCCGCATCGGGCCGCGGTTTCTCGGCGCAGGCTTGGGATGGGGCGGGTCGTGTTTTCCGAAGGACACCGCCGCGCTACTCGCTCTTGCGGGCGAATACGGGTATGCCATGCCGATCACGCAGGCGGCCCGTGAAGTGAACGCGCAACAGCGGCGCATCGCGGTGGAAAAGCTGCAGGAAGCGCTGAAAGTGCTGAGGGGGCGCACCATCGGGGTTTTGGGGCTTGCCTTTAAGCCGGGCACCGACGACATTCGCGAATCGGCCGCCATCGAAATTATTCGTTTGCTCGCAGAGCGCGGTGCGCATGTGAAGGCTCACGATCCTGTCGCCGTGGAAAATGCGCGGAGGGTACTGGCCGATATCGAGGTCGAATTTGTCGATGACCCGTATGAGCTGGCGCAAGGTTGCGACGGCATTGTACTCGCGACGGAATGGGATATTTATCGAGCACTGGACTTGGCGAAGCTTGCTGCGTCCATGCGTTTGCCGGTGCTCGTCGACGGTCGCAACGTGTATGATCCCGAAGAAGCTCACAAAGCGGGGTTCACGTACTTGGGCATCGGCCGACCCGTGAGCCATGTGGAGGCGGAGCGGCGCCCGGCGTCGGCGGTGATGGGCGCGTGAGCAGCGAAATGGGGCGACGCCACGCGCTGGTGACCGGGGGCGCTGGGTTTATCGGCAGCCATCTCGTCGACCGCTTGCTGGGGGAAGGTTGGCGGGTCACCGTCATCGACAACTTCGATCCGTTTTATGATCCGGCCATCAAGGAACGCAACGTCGCGGAGCATTTGAAAAACGAGCGTTATACGCTGTATAGGCTGGATATCCGCGACTTGTCGGGGTTGCGTCAGGCGTTGACCGATGAGTACGACGTCATTGTTCATTTGGCCGCAAAGGCCGGTGTGCGTCCGTCCATACAAGATCCCGTGACGTACCAAGAAGTGAACGTCACCGGCACGCAGAACATGCTGGAGTTCGCCCGGGAACGGGGCATTTCCCAGTTCGTCTTCGCGTCTTCCTCCAGCGTCTACGGAGTGAATCCGAACGTTCCGTGGCGGGAAGACGATCACGTGTTGCTGCCCATCAGTCCGTATGCGAGCACGAAGGTGAGTGGAGAGCTTCTGGGCCACGTCTACAGCCATCTGTACGGGATCCGCTTCATCGCGCTGCGATTTTTTACCGTTTACGGGCCGAGACAGCGACCGGATCTGGCCATTCACAAATTCGCTCGTCTCATGCTGCGTGGTGAACCGATTCCCATTTATGGCGACGGCTCCACGCAGCGGGACTATTCTTACGTGGACGATGTAGTTGAAGGCGTGCGTAGAGCTATGAGTTATACGGGCAGTCCCTACGAAATTGTCAACTTGGGAAACAACCAAACGGTTGGTCTCTTGGAGATGGTTCGTATTCTTGAAAGAGCTTTG
>JAKOVX010000145.1 GCA_029781855.1 Acidobacteriota bacterium
ACGATGCTGCAGATGCGATCCCGCTTTGGAAATTGATCGAGCGAGCAAGCTCCGACGGAAAGAAGTTAATTCCCGTCGCGATGGGCGATGCCGGCAAATGGACGCGGATACTCGGGCTTTCACACGGAGCGTATCTGACCTACGCCTCGCTCGAATCCGGCTTCGAAACAGCTCCCGGACAGATCACGGTAACCGATCTGCTCGACATCTACCGAGCCAAAGAGCTAAATTCCGATACGACGGTTTTTGCCGTCCTTGGTGATCCGATCGCCCAATCGCTGTCGCCGTATATGCACAACCCAGCATTGGTCGCGACCGGAATGAATTCAGTTTTTCTGCCGCTTCTGGTCAAGGATATCGGAAATTTCTTCCGACGGATGGTCCGGAAGGAGAGCCGCGAGGTCGAGCTGAATTTCGGCGGATTCTCGGTCACGATGCCGCATAAACAGTCGATCATGCCGTTTCTCGACGCGATCGACCCGACGGCCGCGGTTATTGGAGCGGTGAACACCGTCAAGATCGAAAATGACAAACTGACCGGGTTTAACACCGATGCTCCCGGATTCATTACGCCGCTGAAGGCGAAATTCGGCGATCTCCACGGGTCCAACGTCGCTGTATTTGGAGCCGGCGGTGCTGCCCGGGCGGTAGTTTATGCTCTGAAACAGGAAAGAGCGGACATTACCATCTATGCCCGCGACGGCCGAAGGGCGAAACAACTTGCCGATGAGTTCGAGGTCAATTCGGCAGCGATCTCCGAAGTCGAAGACGGTGTAAGGCTGGCCGATCGCCACGACATTGTGGTTGACGCGACACCGCTCGGGATGAGAGGCCCGCACGAGAGCGAGACACTTTTTTCGGCCGAACAACTCGCTGGTGTAAAATTTGTCTTTGACCTTGTGACAAAGGCAACAGATACGCCGATCATTCGCGAAGCCAAATTAGCAGGCGTGCCGACATTGGGCGGAATCGAGATGCTCATCGCTCAGGGAATGAGGCAGTTTGAGATATGGACGGGTAATGCCGCACCCGAGGAAACAATGCGAAGGGCGGCATTCGCACGCTTTGAGTATTTGAGGAAATGACGGCTGAATCACTAAATTGCCCTAATTGCGGTGCGGGCGTCGCGAGCGACAGCACGCAATGCGAGTTTTGCAAGACGCGTTTGAAGACGATGGCGTGCCCGTCGTGTCTCGGGCTGATGTTCATCGGGACCCAATTTTGCGGGCATTGCGGTGCGAAAACGGTCCAGGCGAGTTCCGAAGTCACTGAAAACCTCGGCGACTGCCCGCGATGCCGCGTCCCGCTTGAACGCCTTCAAATAGGCACCGTTACTCTACGTGAATGCCAGCGGTGCAATGGAATGTGGTCGGACGTCGAGACGTTCGAGCACCTATGCCAGACACGAGAGGAGCAGTCGGCGGTTCTCGGTTTCGTAGGTGACAGGAACCTGAAGGTTGAACCGAAGTCTACGATCAGCTATGTGCCGTGTCCGGACTGTAAGCAGCTGATGAACCGGAGTAATTTCGCCCGAGCATCCGGCATTATCATCGATACCTGTAAGAAACATGGTGCCTGGTTCGATGCCAACGAGCTGCCGGCGATCGTTGAGTTCATCCTGAAGGGCGGCATGGAGATCGCCCGTGAAAAGGAAAAGATCGAACTGCGCGACGAGCGAGACCGTTTGCGCGACGAACAAAACAGGCAGGCGGCGTTCGAGCGCAGGTTCGGTTCGAAAAATGCATTTTTGGACGGCGATCAGGCTGGCATCCTGAGTTTTGTGCGCAAGCTATTCGACTAAATGAACGAACGATACAGTCGACAAATATTGTTTCCCGAGATCGGAAAAAGCGGCCAGGAAAAGCTGCTTGCGTCAAGAGTGCTGATCGTTGGATGCGGCGCACTCGGGGCATCGCACGCCGAGATGCTTGCCCGGGCCGGCGTCGGCAAGCTTCGGATAGTAGACCGGGACTTTGTTGAGTTCACCAATCTCCAGCGGCAGACGTTGTTTAAGGAAAGCGACGCCGTTGATCGACTACCAAAGGCGATCGCCGCGAAAACTCGCATTTCCGAGATCAACTCCGACATCGAGGTCGATGCGATAGTAGCCGACGTAAACTATTCGAACGTCGAGCAATTTATCGACGGCTGCGATCTGGTCATCGACGGCACAGACAATTTTCAGGTCCGCTACCTGCTCAACGACGCTTGCGTGAAACTAGGCAAGAAATGGATCTACGGAGCGGCTGTGTCGAGCTACGGCACGACGATGACGATAATTCCGGGCGAGACGCCGTGCCTGCGGTGCATCTTCGACGAGATGCCGGATGCGGGCTCGTCGCCGACCTGTGATACCGCGGGAGTGATTATGCCGATCATTGCCACCGTCTCGGCTGTGCAGGTGGCAGAGGCGTTGAAAATACTCGTCGGCGATACTGGATCACTGCACGGTTCGCTGATGCAGTTCGACATTTGGGCGAACGACCGCCAACGGATCAAGCTTGGAGAACCGAACGCCGATTGCAAGACCTGCGGACAGAAGATCTTCGAATATCTCGACGCTGACAACGCCGAATTCTCCGCCGTACTCTGCGGCCGCAACGCCGTTCAGATCGCACCGCAAAGGGTAGCCCGGCTCGATCTGGAGGAGCTCGCCGATCGGCTTCGATCTCTGGTTTCGGTGAAGGTGAACGAATATCTCCTCCGATTTGAAACGGGCGATCTCGAAATGACCGTCTTTCTTGACGGCCGGGCAATCATTCGCGGAACGGAAGACACGTCGACGGCACGGGGATTTTATGCAAAATATGTTGGTAATTAAGTCATCGATCGGATCGTATTTGGCAACTCTCCTATTAGCCGTGCTGTGTTCATCGATCCGAGTGGATGCGCAAGAGAACAAATTCAAGTATCTAACGATCGACGGCAATCGTGTCACAACCGAGAACACCGTTAAATTTGTTATCCGCATCGATCCTAAATTTAACTTCCTCGGCGAACTTGACCATCAGCCGCTTTACGGCGAAAAGAAGTTCAACGTGTCGTTCGCGGCATTTTCCCGAGGGCAAGGTCTCGCAATGATCCACGCGGAAATGCACACTGATGGCTCCGGGGGTTTGGATTATAGTGATCTTAAGCCGGCGAAACTGAACGGTCTGAAATTCAATACTCGTGACCAATGTGCGACGGCTGAGGACGATGAGGAATTAGCGTCCAACCCGGAGATCAAACTTGTCCGCGATGCAGGGTTCGAGCTTTCGACGCCATTTTTTATCCGGCAGTTTTTCGCTACGTCGCTCGACGGGAAATCGGAATTAGTTATTAGTTACGGTCGACGCGTCGCAGATTGCTCGGCTATCTCCAAAGGGTTCAAGAACCAGATCGATCAGGAGATCAAACGCACGATCAGTGTAAAAATGAAAGACTAAATGAGTATTCTTCCTATTTTCGTATACAACTCTAAATGACGGAAAGACCAAAAGTGGCTATTGTGGGCGGTGGATTCGGCGGGCTTTGGGCTGCGCAGGCGCTCGCGAAAATGCCGGTCGATGTCACGTTGATCGATCGCAAGAACCACCATGTCTTTCAGCCGCTGCTTTATCAGGTGGCGACGGCGGTGCTGTCACCCGGCGAGATCGCCCAGCCGATCCGACGAATTCTTCATCGCAACAAGAACACCGAGGTCATTCTCGGCGAGGTCGTTGGATTCGATAAGGAAAAGCGTCTCGTAAAGCTCTCAGGCGGCGAAGAGGTCGGTTACGACTACATGGTCGTTGCGGCGGGAGCTCGTCATTCGTATTTTGGCCATGACGAATGGGAAGCTGAGGCTCCCGGCCTCAAAACGCTGGAGGACGCCGTGGAGATCCGCCGCCGTGTTCTGATGGCATTCGAGCTTGCCGAACGTGAGGCGTATCTAACCGGCGTTAAAAAGCCGTTGAATTTCGTTATCATCGGCGGCGGCCCGACTGGTGTTGAGCTTGCCGGTGCGATAGCAGATATCGCCCGTAAGGCCCTCGCCAAGGATTTCATGGCGATCGATACCACATCGGCCCGAGTTGTGCTTTTCGAGGGCTCCGACCGCGTACTTGGCACATTTGCGAGCGACCTTTCTGAAAGCGCTAAGAAGCAGCTCGAGGACCTCGGGGTCGAGGTTCGTCTGAACAGTTTCGTGACCGATGTCGAAGAAGGCCGCGTCAAGGTCGGTGATGAGTGGGTCGACTGCGACGTCGTCCTCTGGGCGACCGGCGTTGCGGCATCGCCGCTCGGAAAGGCCCTCGGTGTTGAAACTGACCGAGCCGGACGTGTCCGGGTCGAACGTGACCTTTCTATTCCCGGTAACAAGGATATTTTCGTGATCGGCGACATGGTTTCGCTCCTGCAGGAGAACGGCGAGCCCGTTCCGGGTGTTTCGCCGGCTGCTATGCAGATGGGAGAGGCAACCGCTGCGAACATTCGTCGGGACCTCAAGGGCGAGCCGCGAGTAAAATTCACTTATGTAAATAAAGGCACGATGGCGACGATCGGACGCAGCAAAGCTATCGCCGAGCTCGGTTCGCTGAAATTCAAGGGTTTCATCGCCTGGCTCATGTGGCTGTTCCTGCACGTCTTTTTCCTTATCGGGTTCCGCAACCGCTTTGCCGTGATGTTTGACTGGTTTTGGGCATATCTGACACGCGAGCGAAGCGCACGGCTGATCACGGGCGATGCAGGTGAAATGCCCGTAACCTTGTCGCAATCGTCTTCAACGCCGGATCCAAAACCGGCCCGAAAGCCGAAATCCGGCAAAGGAAAAGTCCGATAGCTCCGCCGAGTCATTGCCAACTCACCGTGAAGAATTCTGATTTCTCAGATCCCGACAAAAGCTTTCGCCGCAAATTTTGTTATCATAGGGCGAACAAATTTCTAGAATTGCCCAGTCGATAATAAATGAACAAACTCGCGTCCATCCTCTTTTTGCTCTTTACATTTACAGTCATCGTTAACGCCGGAGATCCGGTCGTCTGGTCGGTGAATTCCAAGTCCGATGTCCTTAAAGGTGAGGCCCACAGCGTTTCCATCGACGACACCGGAGCGATAACACTCGGCCCAAAATTGGCCGAGGTTTACCGAACTGAGCAGTCCTATGTTTGGGCGAGCGTAGCCGACTCGGGTGGCAATATCTATCTTGGGACGGGTGGCGACGGAAAGATATTCAAGGTCGACCCATCGGGTAAAGGTGCTCTTTTTGCTGACCTGACCGAGATGAATGTAACCGCTCTCGCCGTCGCGGCAAACGGCACGCTTTTCGCCGCAACCTCGCCGGACGGTAAGGTTTACCGCATTACTTCCGCAGGAAAGGCAGAGGTCTATTTCGACCCGAAGGAAAAGTACATCTGGTCGCTGGCCGCAATGCCGGACGGCTCGCTCGCCGTCGGATGCGGTGACTCGGGCAAGATCTACAAAGTGAAGAATGCGAATGCGGCGCCGGAAAGTTCGCTTTTGTTCGATTCGAGCGAGACGCATATTATTTCGCTCGTTACGGACAAGATCGGGAACCTTTATGCCGGTTCGGATTCGAGCGGGATCGTTTATCGAATCACGCCGGACGGGAAGCCGTTCGCGTTGCTCGACTCGCCTCTTCGTGAGATCCATAGCCTGGTCGTCGGTCCCGACAATTCAGTTTATGCTCTGGCATTGGGCGATTCCGCGTCTGCGACCAAGGCCGCCGATACCACCGCGGCAACTCCGGCCGCCGACAACAAACCGGTCACCGCCGATAAACCCAATCCGCTGACGCCCGAGACCCCTGCAAAGAGCCGTTACGACCTTTCGGCTGCAAAATCAGCCGTTTATCGTATTACACCGGATGGCGGAAACGATATCATTTGGGCGTCCGGTTCGGTCATCGGATTCTCGCTTTTCGCTCAGCCAAATGCGAGCGGGGTCCTGTTGGGCACGTCCGACAAGGGCCGGATATATGGCGTAACGAATGAAGGCCGCGAAACCCTCGTGGTCCAGACCGATGCCAATCAGATCTCGACGATGATCGCGAGCGGTTCGGGCGTTTTGGCGACCTCCAGCAATCCTGGTTCGCTATATCGGATAGGATCCGAGACGTCTGGTCAGGGAACGTACGAGTCTGCGGTTCTCGATGCCAAGACAACAGCGTCTTGGGGACGCATTTGGTGGCGTTCCACAGGGAATGTAACGATCCAGACCCGGAGCGGCAATACGGACAAACCCGATGCGACCTGGAGCGATTGGAGCACGGCTCTCACCGATCCGCGGGGAGCACAGATCGCAAGTCCGAGCGCGATGCACTTTCAATGGCGAGCGACCCTGAAGCCCGGCCCGGCAATTTCGAGATTGACCGAGGTAAATACTTCTTTTGTCGCGCGAAACATCGCTCCCGAGGTCCTGTCGGTTCAGGTGCTGCCGACCAATGTTGGCCTTTTGCCCAATCCGCCGCAACAGGTCGACCCAAATATTGAACTTTCTGGAATGGATCCGGCACAGTTCGGCATCCCGAATGCTGTGGTCGTCCCCAGGCGAGTATTCCAACGCGGAGCGACCTCGCTCCAGTGGACGGCCGAGGACCGAAACGGCGACAAATTGGTCTACGACATTTATTACCGCGAGTTGGGCGATTCGGCGTTCAAGCTGCTTCGTGCCGACCTGACCGACACGTTTCTGGCGATAGACGGACAGGCGTTGGCGGACGGGCGGTATGTTTTCAAGGTCGTGGCAAAAGATTCTCCGTCGAATCCCGCCTCGCTGGCATTGTCGGGCGAGCGTTTGACCGAGCCGGTCGATATTGACAACACGCCGCCGATCGTAACAGCGGTAGGAACGCCGCAGATCAACGGAGATCGCGCGAAATTCGTATTTGACGCGAAGGACGCATCGAGCTATCTCACGCGGGCGGAATACAGTGTAAATGGTGGTCCGTGGATGCCTATCTATGCAGATGACGGTCTTTCCGATGGACCAACTGAACGTTACACGGTCGAGATATCGGTCAAAACGCCCGGCGAATATGACGTCACGATTCGCGTTTACGACGTTAACGCAAACTCCGGGAACGCCCGTTCAGTTTTTCGCCGGTAAACAAGAACGCCGCGATCGGTCGGGCCGACGGATCAGATGAGATTATGCTAGATCAGGATTCTATTATTGTCATCACCGGCGCCGCTTCCGGGATCGGCCGGGCTTTAGCGGTTAAGTTTGCGCATGAAAAGGTCGCCGGCATCGCAATTTCCGACGTGAACGAAGAAGGTCTAAGCGAAACTGCGGAAATGGTGACGAACCTGAATGTCGCTGTCACCAAACACCTCATTGATGTTTCAAAACTCGATCAAGTACAGCGGTTCGCGGAAGAGGTCATCGAAAAACACGGGCGCGTCACACACCTGATTAATAATGCCGGCGTCGGCCTGATCGGCACATTCGAGCAGATCTCGATCGAGGATTTTGAGTGGCTGATGAGCATCAATTTTTGGGGCGTTGTCTATGGCTGCAAGGTTTTTCTTCCTTACCTGCGGCAGCAGGATGCGGCTCACATCGTAAATGTTTCGAGTGTTTTTGGTTTCATCGCACCCGAGGAACAGACGGCTTACTGTTCGTCAAAATTTGCCGTCCGCGGATTTACCGAGAGCCTTCGGCATGAGCTCGCTGGGTCGAACGTCGTCGTATCGGCAGTTCATCCGGGCGGTATAAAGACCAACATCGCCCGTAATTCGCGGGTCGGCGAGGGCACGCCGGACGAATGGAAGCAGCAAGGTACGAAATTTTTTGACAAGGTTGCTAGAACTTCGCCGGAGACGGCTGCGGACGTTATCGTCAGGGGCATCAAGAATGACGATCCGCGGATCCTCATCGGTTCGGATGCCTACGCGATCAGTACGATCTCAAGGATGTTTCCGAGACGTTATTTGGGTTTGATCGAGCGGATCAGCGGCCACAAGATGAGCCTCCGCAAGAAGTAGCCTATTTCTTCGGCAAGGCCATCGTCTTGCTCTCACTGTCCATTTCGAGATGACGAGTTGTATTGTCTGTCACGCTCGGCGGAACGAGATCGCCGGTCTTAAATGTGGATTCGGGCGACACGAATTGCGTTTGCGGCGGCGGTAACGTGGCATTTGAACCCGGATTCAACGTTGACGGCTGGATCATCGGAGAGTATGCGGGCTGTCTACGCTCCTGACGCCTGAGGGCCAAGTATTGAGCTACGCCGGAACCTAACGAGCCAAATCCGGGAATAAGCATCCAAAACCACCAAACCTTGCCACCGGCCATTCCGGTATATCCCAGGACGCACGCAATTATCACGAATGCCAGCCCGGTAAACATCTTGGTGATCGCACCTTCGAAACTGACAGGTTTACCTTTCTTGTCGACAATTCTCATGTCGCGCGGAGTTTTCCCCATCAACGCGTCGGAAACGTTTCCTAGATCGGTGCCGCAGCTTCGGCAGAATTTACCGGTTTCAGGATTTTGCTGACCGCATTTCGGGCAAAACATAATTAATCCTCGCTCTTCGATCTTTGTCTCCGGGCCTCAAAAAGTACTACGCCCGCGGCGACCGATACGTTCAGGGAATCTATTTTTCCATACATCGGTATTTTTACCAACACATCACAATTCTCAGCGACCAAGCGGTGAAGTCCGGCACCTTCGCCTCCGAGGACCAGTGCCGACGGACGCGTCCAGTCCCAATCTGTATAGCTCATCTCCGAATCCACGCTCGTGCCGACGACCCATATATTCCGCGATTTAAGCTCGTCGATGAAGCGGTTGAGGTTGCCGACCTTCGCGACTTTGACGTACTCGATCGCACCTGCGGACGACTTTGCAACGGTGTCCGTCAGGCCGACTGCCCGGCGTTCGGGCAAGATCACGCCGTCCGCACCGGCACATTCGACCGCCCGAAGAATCGCGCCCAGATTTCGCGGATCCTCGACACCGTCGAGAACGACGATCAGCGGGTCCGCGGAAGCATCAAGGATTGCGTCCGCGTCGACATAGTCTGCCGCAGCCGTAAAGG
The DNA here is from genome assembly GCA_029781855.1 of Acidobacteriota bacterium. GTDB lineage: Bacteria > Acidobacteriota > Blastocatellia > Pyrinomonadales > Pyrinomonadaceae > OLB17. Next base: position 9,023 of record JAKOVX010000145.1, read on the forward strand.
CCATTACACCCTGATGATTCACCCCTAAATCGAGGTATTTTGCGAAATTATCACGCGGCACACGGCTCCAGGCGATCGCCCGCGACCGGCACAGATCGATGATCTCAGATAGACGATGCTCGTGGCTCCCATCCGCGATCAGAACCCTATCCACGCGGCGGTTGTCGGCCCGAAGCGCTTCGAGAACCGGCAGAACGCCAAAGATCATCGATCTGCTGGGCGCCGGCTCCGCGGATCGTTGCTTGCCTTGCGAACGCGGATCAAACGGCCGATCAGCTTTGCGGTATTCGCGCCTTTCTCTTGGCATTTTGTCCCTGCTTTTCATAATAAATGCCATTGAAGCCGCGAAAATTTATTAAATTGCCGCAGATTGCTGTTCGACAGCGTTGAAGCGATATCAACCTTACCAAATCCTCCCCGCTGAACGCCCTTTGTGTCTCGTCGTTCATCCGCGGGCCAAACCTGTTCCAACGCGGCACGGGCCGTTACATAGTCCGATACGAACCTGGCAGACGGCGAAAACTCCATGAGCAAGGACGCCAGCCGTTTGATATTCTCGACGGCTAGCAGCCGTCTTTCCCCGCCCAGGCAGGAGAAGTCGAATCCTGCCATTCGGACACGGAACCCGACTGCATCATTTTTTGCGTAAAGGTCCAACACCGCTTCGTCGCTACCGGTATGAATGTTATCCACGATCTTTGGGTCCTTATTGCGGCTTCGCTTTTCGACCTGATCGGTTTTGCTCTCGCTCAAAACGCCCGGGACGATCAGGACGAGGTCTTCGGACTTTAGTGAGTGCAGTGTTTCACCGTTGAATTCGATAAATTTGGCTTCCGCTTCAATAAAATCGATAGAACGCAAACGGATCGGCGGACGGTCCGGCATCAACGATTCGTCGTCAACGATGGTGGTAGAGATTCCCAAGCGCCCTAGTCCGCTCATCACAAAATCCGCCTCATTGCGTGAGCCGAGTCGCATCAATGGCATCGGCCGTTCCGCCTCGATCGCGGCCGCGATCCAGGCCGGTTCGAGTCCGGTAAACGACGAGATCTCCGCTGCCGCAGTCCTAACGAGCTCAAAGTTCTCGCTGACGACAACGTTGAAGCCATTTTGCCGGGGTTCAACGACTTGAAATTTCGGTTTGATAAGTTCGGCTTGCGCCGGGTCGATCTCCAGCTCGTGTGAGCAGTACATGCAGCGGAGCCGATTTGGCGGATTTTGCCGCCCGCAGCCCCGGCACGAAACCATCTGGTCAACCGTAAATCCGATATTTTCAGATCGGATCTGCGTGACGGCTTCGTTCAGCACCTGCTCTGTGGATATTGAGTCGTCTTGCATCGCATTTCAGTGAACCGACTGAATTTTAGCATCAACCTCATAAAATTGCTTGACCATTATCTTCCGCCGATGCACACTGTTAATTAGTTCACTTTTGATCGCAGCGGCTTATTTGAAGACGATTTAAAATTATTTTTGACACTATTGTTGATGAAATTACTAGTTAGTAGTTTGTGATTTGATACATATTATTTTGCGGCTCCGAAACACCAAGTTTAGTTAACCCTCATCAATCATCTTCAAATTGTCGCTTGCTTCGGGATTTATGTCTCGCAGGTAAGGGTTTATGGCAATGCATTTTGACGCGACTACCAGGTCCTCGTGGCAGTTTGGGCATCGCGGCCGTGTGGCCGTCTTTATCGACGGCAACAATCTGTTTCACGCGGCTCGATTTCACAACATAGATATCGATTACAACAAGCTTCTCCGTGTCCTGCTCGGTGACGGGCGGCTGTTGCGGGCGTTTTTCTACACCGGTGTGGACGTCGGAGCGGAACGTCAGCAAGGTTTTCTTCTCTGGATGCGTCGAAACGGATTCCGGGTGGTGCAGAAAGAGCTAAAGACCTTTTACGACGGTACCCGCAAGGCAAATCTCGACGTCGAGATCGCCGTTGACATGCTGAGCCTTGCCGGTCGTTACGACACCGCGGTGCTCGTGTCGGGTGACGAAGATTTTGTTTATGCGATCAATGCCGTTGCGTACAAGGGCTGTCGGGTTGAGGTCGCCGGTTTCCGCTCGAATACCGCACCGAGACTGATCGACGTTGCGGACTTTTTTATCGACCTCGGTGACATTGCGGATCTAATTCGAAAGGATTCCTCGCAAGCGGGTGACTACGATATACCCTCCTTCGTTCCGCCCGGTGAGGCGATCGCACCCGAAAATTCACGTCAGGAAGGTTATTCCAGAAACATGCGGCCGGCGGCACCGGCGACGGATTTCGCCGACGATGAACGGGATTCCGATTCGGAGCTAAGCCGTGTTTCGGACGAAAGATGAAACTATTTACAGTTGACGAGGCAAACGCTTTATTGCCGGAGATCGTTCCTCAATTACACCGCATCCGCGAACTCTACGCCCGGGTAGCGGAAATGCGCGATTCCGCGCGAGCGGCAGCGTCGGCATCGCAATTCGGCGGAGGAATGGCCGGAGGGACCGGTTACGTCAACGCCCTTTATAATATCGGTAAAATAACGACCGAATTGCATCAGCTTGGCGTTGAATTAAAGGATTACGAACGAGGTTTGATCGACTTTCCAAGTATGCGAAATGACCGCGTTGTATACCTCTGCTGGCAGATCGGTGATGGTGACGAGATCGAGTGGTGGCACGAAACCGATGCCGGTTTTGCCGGGCGTCAGCCGCTTATTTAACTCGACTGGTGAAAAAAAGTTTCCACAGGCGATTTAACATTAATGAAATGTCGAGCAACCTTATGTTTTCCTGCGCTTTACTGTTGACTACTTAAAGTATTTCCTGATAGCATCTGGTAGATTTCTGTTATCTAGCGACCAACTTTGTCAATTCGACCATTCTTCAGCCTATGAAATGCCCAGTTTGCAATAGGAGCCTCGCGCCAACCTTGTCGATTTGTCTGACTTGTGGGGCTATGATGAACGACTCGGTTCGCGAAGAACTTCAATCGAGGGTCTCGCCCTCCGGTCAGCTTCGTGAGGAACTTAAGCCTGAGTTATCTCCTTCACCCAAGCCTCTCGTGATGGATAACCTGCCTAAACCCGCACAGGCAATGCCGCGGAGAGTGCAGACGGCGGGATTGACCACGGCTAAGACAAGCCCGACGCTTGTGGATTTTCAAAATAAGAACGGGACACTGCCTGATTGGAGACTCCAGGTGCAGAACGCTGTTCGCCAGCGAATGGGGAATTCAGGCGAGGGCAGCCCGAACGCCGATCCCTCGGTACAACGCTCAGCCGTGGTCGCTCGCCCGGCGGGTGCGGCGGATCCGAAAATGGCCGTCAACACGGTCGCGATCGAGGATCTCGGCGATGTTGACCCCAGATTGAGTGCGGCGATGCGTCGTATTTCAGATTCAAGAAAGACATTTCTACCGGAAGAACCAAAGAAGGGCGCTGTGGCCGTAAGTCACACCGCCAATAAAGGCTTTCCGTTCAATGTCGTGACGGCAAGACCGAATCCGCCTGTTGCCGCCGCACCGACAGTCAGCCGCCCGGTCGAGCGTCCGTCCCCGTTGATGGTTTCACCGCTGCGAATGGAGAAGAAGCTGGACACGAACAAACTCCCGCTTCTACAGACCGTGCTGAACGGCAATTTCGAAGACACGGCGACCAGTGAGACGCCTCAACCTCCGATCTCGAGTCCGATCTCTGCTCCGTTGAAAGAGCAGACCGAGATCCATGAAATGAAGCGGATCGTAATCGAATCCGAACATCACGAAGAGATCGAGGACGTCAATGATTATGAGGACGAGATCGAAGATCTAGCACCATTCTCGATGCGGTTTAATGCTGGCCTATTCGACCTGATCATTGGGGTTTTTGCCAGTTTGCTTGTCCTCTCGCCGATCGCCCTGACGGGTGGAAGCTGGTTCACTGCCGCCGGGATCCTAACGTTCGCTGCGACCTGCGCGATCATCCTGTTCCTTTATATGACGGTCAGCGTCGGGTTTTTTGGCAAGACGCTCGGAATGCGGCTGTTCTCGCTCGAACTCGTTGACGCCGAAGAGAACGAGTATCCGACGATCCACCAGGCTGCGGTTAGTTCCTCGTTATATATTTTATCAATGGCACTAGGCGGGCTCGGATTCGTTTCTGTCTTCTTTAATGAAGAAAAACGGGCGGTCCACGATCTTTTGTCCGGCACGATAATCGTTCGGGAATTCTAAATTCAGCACTAAACAAGCAAAGCCCAAATTCGACTGCAGAAGTCGTCTTTGGGCTTTTCAGTTCTTACCATACACTCTAGCCTATGGAAGTCGAACTCTCAGCGGCCGAACGGCGAGATCTCGAACGACGCGAACAGTTCGAGAGAATCGTCACTGCGGCCCGAAAAAAGGTTCTCAGTTCGATCTCTAAACAGCGTAAATTGATCAAGAATCTTCATGGCGATCTCGAAAAACACGGCGATCCCGAGACCTGGAAACGCTACGGCGACCTGCTGCTCGCAAACGTTCACAATGCGGTCCGCGAGGGCAACGCTATCAAGGTCACCGATTATTTTGACGAAAGAACTCCTGTCATCGAGATCGAGGGCGATTCCAATAAACCACTCAACGAAATAGCCGAATCCTACTTTCGTCTTTACACCAAGGCACGCAATGGCAAGGCCATGATCTCCCAGCGGATCGCTGCGGCGGAGGCAGCATTGAAGTCGGCCGGCGAGCTCATGGCCCACCTCGAAGCCGCGATCGAGGCAGGCGACGCCGAATTCATTTCATCCATCGTTGCACCGAAGCAAAAAGTAACTGAGGTCAAGCGAAAAAAGAAGACCGATGTCGAGTTCAACGGGGCCAGAAAATTTGTATCGTCAGACGGTTTTGAGATTCTGGTCGGAAAGAAGGCGGTCGATAATGACTTTTTGACGTTCCGTGTCGCCAGGTCGCTCGATACATGGATGCACGCGGCGGACTTTCCCGGCTCGCATGTCGTGATCAGAAATCCTAACCGGAAAGAGATCCCGCAGTTGACCTTGCACCAAGCGGCTCGCCTGGCGGCGTTTTACAGCGACGCCAGAAAGCTCGACAAAGCGGCAGTGAACTACACGCTAAAAAAGTTCGTGAATAAGCCAAAACGATCTGCCCCTGGCCTGGTCAGTATGTCGAGTTTCAAAACGCTTTATGTCGAGACGACGATCCCGGGCGAGATCGATAATCGCTAGCTTCCGGAGATGCTTCGGCGGAGCCTAGGTTCCGGTCTTTGCAGGAACGCTGTCGCTCTTTGCCGGAGAGGCGGAGTTGTCGACTGAATTCGCAGGCGACTCGTCCAGCGTCTTGGCAACGTATTCCTTGATCTGATTGATAGTGTTTGGCCCTCCGCCTCGCAGCACCGCCCTAAGATGGCCTTCACGGTCGATCAGAAGGCTTATCGGAACCGCATCAAAACTAGCGAGGCGGTAGATCTGGTTCGTCATCTCGCGTGATGCCCGGACCAACTCGTAATTCAACTTCATCTTCTCGCCAAAGGTCTTGATGTTCTCAAGTGGTTCCGGCTGCTGGTCTTCGTCACCGACGTTCAGGCCGATCACTTGAAATCCCTGGTCCTTGTACTTTTCCTGCAGTTCGACGAGGTGCGGCATTTCTGCCCGGCACGGGGGGCACCAGATACCCCACAAATTGAGTAGAATAACCTTACCTTTCCGGTCGGCGAGCTTCGCCGTCGTGCCGTCGATCAACTCCATATCCGCCGTAGCGATCCCTGACGCAAGCGGAGGATAGGTCGACGAGGTCGAAGATCCGGAATTTGACTTCGTATTCGTCACGCTCGCGGCGTTGCCTGAACCGGCATTCGTCGAGGCACCTCCGCACGCAGAAAACGACGAAAAAACAATAACAAATACTATGAAAAGAGCTAAATTTGTAAGAAAAAACTTCATCAAAACCTCAAATCCTCAGCGAATATCCTGCAGACGCAATACTATCAGCGTCGCAATGACCATTAATCCAAACATTATCATCAATACGAGCTGATTTAAAACGTCATTCATCCACGGGTGCAGGAACGTGATGTAACCGCTAAGATCGGCCGGGATCTTATGAGCAGGCGGCACGGCCGGCAACTCCTCCGGTTTTGAGATGCTCGGATTGAGCCCGACGTTTCGGGCGTCTTCATATTCCTGCATTTTCTTTTCCACCGCCTTTTGATAATCTTCGAGATTTTTGCGGGCATCGGTGATCAGCTTGTCGTTGTCAGCCTCGATTTCTTTGTACAGCCCTAGTCCATGTGATCTTCCGTTCGGATCGGCTCCTTCCTGTTCGAGTGTGTCGAGCGTCGAAAAACGCTTCATCGTGTCGAACGACCACGCGGCCGGAACCAGCATACTCACAGGTTTAGATATTCCCGTCGGCACACCAACTATTCCGGCAAAGAGCATTTGCGGGATCAGGATCAGCGGCACCAGGCTCGTCGCCATCTCGGATGATTTGACCAACGCCGAAATAAATAACCCGGTCGCGATGCCGACGCCCGCCGACAACAGCATCGTCCAGAGCTGCGGCAGACCGAACATCTCGCCAGGCATCGGCATAATATGGGTCAGGTCGAGGATCTTGAGCGGAACGAACAACATCAAACACTGAATGCCGACAATGATCCCAAGTATCAGCAATTTCGAGCCAAGGTAAGGCAGAATTCCGAGATTCACCATGCGTTCGCGGCGATAGACCGGACGTTCCCGGACAAATTCGCGGGCGGCGATGCTCGTTCCGAACCAGATCGAAACCAAGGCCAGTACGAAGTAGGCAAAGTCGCGCGGCTTCTCGCTGCCCATCACAAAATAGGTCAGAAGTGCGATGATCGGTGCCTGAGCGAAGAGTATGAAGAGGTTAAGCTTATCCTTTAGCAAGACCTCAAAATAGCGGCGCGACAATGTGATCCATTGGCTGAACGAGCCGATCAGGCCGAGTCGCCGCCGTTTTATCGCTCCGCTGGACTGCAGTGTCCCAAGCTCTTTCAGCGGCTCGTAAACGTTCTGCCGATATTCGGGTGTCTTCGTAAATTTCTGTTTCCAGTTTTCCGCAGTCGCATCCTGGACCTGACGGCGAACGGATTCGCCATTTGCCCGGACCGCTTCCTCGACGGGGGCTTCGAGCCGGTCGAAAAGCTGCTTGTAGCTGCTCGCACCGAGATAGGCAAGTGCATCCTGCGGTTTACCGTAATAGACCAACTTGCCCCGCATCAACACGACGATCTTGTCGAAAAGTCCGACATTCTCCATCGCGTGGGTTGTCAGGATAACGGTGCGGCCGGATTCCGCGATCTGCCTGAAGAGCAGCATTATCCGTTCTTCCGTGCCGGGGTCGAGGCCCGATGTTGGTTCGTCAAGATAGATAACGGACGGCTTCGTGATCAGCTCGACCGCGATAGAAACCCGCTTCCGCTGGCCTCCCGAAAGCTGGCTGACGCGAACATCACGCCGGTCCGCAAGGTCAGTCACGTCGAGTACTTCGTTGATCGTCTGGTCGATCTCAGCGGACGACACATCGCGCGAAAGCCGCAATTTTGCTACGTAATAGAGTGTCCTGTAAACGGTCAGCTCGCGGTGGATGATATCGTCCTGCGGGACGTAGCCGATCGCTTGTTTTAGAGAATCCAGGTGCCGGTAGAGGTCGAGGTTGTTGACAAGTACGTTGCCGCCAGTCGCCGGCCGCATACCGTTCATCGCCTCGATCAACGTAGATTTTCCGGCACCGGACGGTCCGAGGATACCGACAAATTCGTTCGGCTGGATCGAAAGCGAAATTCCATCGAGCAGCCGCAGTTTACCGCCCCGGACATTGATGTCCCGAACCAGGCTCACAGCGTCGATTCGGGTCTTCGAACGAGTATCGAACACGCCGACGTTGCCGGCGGCATCGACCCTCAACTCAAATTGCCCGATCTGCACCTTGTCCTCGGGCGTGATCAACTGCCTCGTTACGCGGGCCCCATTCATGTAAACGCCGTTCGTGGAGCCGAGATCGTCAATGAAAATGCCAGTGGGCGTATTGAGCAGCCGGGCGTGCCGGCTCGAGATCTGCAGCCCGTCGAGGGTAATGTCGTTCTTATGATCGCGGCCGATCGTGAGTTCCTTTTTCCCGCCGAAGGTAAGCGACATCAGAAGCTGTGGTTGGGCACCACCCGGAGCGGGTGTGGCGGGTTTCGGCTTGTCGAGTTTGAAGACCATTGTCTTCGAACGATCGCTCTCTTCAGCCTGGAATGAACCGGCCGCGTTCGAGTCAGCCACGGATCGCTGTCCCGCGTAAGCCGCGTTCGACGGTGCCACCCGCGTTGGTGAAACAAATTCCAGCACCGGGCCGCCGATACCAAACCGCAGCATATCCTGGTGATAAAGCGGGGTCGGAGCAGCGATCCGTTGATCGTTGACGTAGGTCCCGTTGAAACTGCCGTTGTCCTCGACGATGTACTGGCCGGCCTCAAACCGAAGCGTCGCATGCTTGCGAGAGACCATGATCGCGTCGCGGTCGAAGGCAATATCACAAGCCGGATCACGACCGAACGAAATTCCCTTCGTTGAAAGCACGAACGGTTGCCGACCCGGCTCCTCGACAAAGAGGATCGAGGCACCGGCCGGGGCCTGATCCTGCTGCAAAGGTGCTTGTGCTACCGGCGGGGCGGTAATCGGAGCCAGAGGCACCTGTCGTTCTGCCGATTGAGATTGGCTGATCGGTGTTGAGACTGGCGTTATTGGCGAGGGTGCTATGTGCGGAGGAACCGACTCGGAAAATTGTTCGAACCAAACCACTTTCAGTTTTGGCCCATCGTTGCCGAACTGGATCGTCTGCCCGGCGGCAACCTGTTGCGATCCCGAGACGCGCCGGCCGTCCAAATATGTACCGTAACTTGCGTTCAGATCGACGATGAACCATTTGCCTCCGTCCGAACGAAGTTCGGCGTGGGTCCGCGATACCATCGGATAGAGTTCGCGGGAAAATGCTATCTCACACTCGAACGGGTCGCGCCCGATCCTAAGGACGCTTTTGTCGTAAGTCTGGTCGGGCGATTCGCTGCCGTCAGGTCTGATCTCTGAAAGTACTATGCTCATTTGTTAAACGATTATCCCACACTCACTTGGCTATTAGATTATCAGAGAAATCTCCTTTACCGAACGCATCGGGCAAGGAATCGAGTGTTGAATCCAATATGATCGTATTTTGGTTTTAAATGGATCCGCACTGCGAAGGAGGCAGGATAACTCCTCCGTTTCATTTTGCAGGAAAGTTGCGGTAGAATTCCGTTGCTCTATCAACTCTCGAGAAGCCTTGCATTTATGCTTTTTCTCACACAGTCTGCCGCGGTTTACGGCATTGATGCTCTAACCGTGGACATCGAGGTCAACTTGCGTCCCGGCAGCGGCGACGGCGATCAGACGCCGGCCGTTACGATCGTTGGTTTGCCCGACACCGCTGTCCGCGAGTCCCGCGAGAGGATCCGTGCCGCAATTTCGAACAGCGGTTATTTCTTTCCGCTGGACAAAGCGACTATCAATCTCGCGCCGGCCGACGTTCGCAAGGAAGGCGCGAGCTTTGACCTGCCGATCGCACTTGGGATCCTCGGAGCTAACGGCGACCTTACGAACGGCCAGAGCATTGAAAAGATGATGTGCGTTGGCGAGCTTTCGCTCGACGGCCGCGTCCGGCCGGTTCGCGGAGCGCTGTCGATCGCACTTGCGGCCCGCGAAAACGGCGTCACGAGCCTGCTGGTTCCAGAAGAGAACGGCACCGAGGCCGCCGTCGTTCAGGGTGTGAACGTATATCCGGTCAAAGACCTTCGCGAAGCCGCGGGCATCGTCCTGGACATTGATGCGGGCCGGCCGACGACGGTAAAACCTCTTCAACTCGATATCGCGGACCTTCGAGAAAGGGAAAATAAATACCAGATAGACTTCGCCGAGGTTCGCGGTCAGCAGACCGCCAAACGGGCTCTGGAAGTCGCAAGCGCCGGCGGACACAACATTCTTTTTATCGGGCCTCCGGGCTCGGGAAAGACGATGCTGGCGAAACGCCTGCCAACGATATTGCCGCCGCTCGAATTTGAAGAAGCCCTCGAGATCACGAAGATACATTCGGTCGCCGGCCTCACCGGCAGGTCGGGCCTAGTGACGGAACGGCCGTTCAAATCACCGCATCACACGGTCTCGCAGGCCGGACTGATAGGCGGCGGTTCTATTCCAAAGCCGGGCGAGGTCAGCCTGGCGCATCTAGGCGTTTTGTTCCTCGACGAGCTGCCAGAGTTTGACCGCAGCGTCCTCGAGGTGCTTAGACAGCCGCTCGAGGACAAGAACGTGACAATATCGCGGGCCGCGACCTCGCTGACGTTTCCCGCGGATTTCACAATGGTCGCTTCGATGAATCCGTGCCCGTGCGGATATTTCGGCTCGACCCGCGAGTGCAAGTGTTCGCCGATGCAGATCCAACGATACGTCGGCAAGATCTCCGGCCCGCTGATGGACCGTATCGACATTCACATCGACGTTCCTGCCGTTAAGTTCAATGAATTGCGTGGCCGCGGCGTGCCGGCCGGAGAGAGTTCGTCGTCGGTTCGTGAGCGTGTGATACGAGCACGAGAGGTCCAACTATCAAGATTTCGCGGCAAGGCGTTCTCGAACTCGGCAATGACGCCGCGTCAGATCCGCGAACATTGTGCACTCTCTTCGGAAAGCGAGGCCCTGCTTGAAAAAGCGATGCACCGTCAGGGCTTGTCGGCACGTGCCCACGACCGCATCCTCAAGGTTTCGAGGACGATCGCGGATCTCGCGGAAAGCGAGAACATCGAGCCGACGCACATCAGCGAGGCGATAAATTACCGCTCGCTGGACAGAAATTACTGGACTTGAAACTTAACAGATCCGCGGAAGCTGCTCGCCCGAGAACATATCCACGATCCGGCTCGCACCGATAACGCTTCGCAGCGTTACGTCCGCCGACCGGCGCTCGGAAACGGTGCCTATCCTCGTCGCGGTAGTATCCGAGGCGAAGGAGTTGATGGCGTCGATCGTCATCTCGGCCTGGTGCTCCGGGACGAATGCGACGAATCGTCCTTCATTAGCCAGGTACATCGGGTCGAACCCAAGGATCTCGCACGCTCCCTGAACATCTTCCCGAACGGCGATTTGCTTTTCCTCTATGTTGATCTCGTATCCAGAGGCCTCGGCGATCTCAACGAGGGCACTCGCTAACCCGCCGCGTGTCAGGTCACGCAGGCAATGGACCTCGACCCCGGACGAAATGATGTCCAAAACAGGCAGCGACAGCGGGGCACAATCGCTTTCGATCGTAGTCTCAAACTCCAGTCCTTCGCGTGCCGCCATTATTGCTATGCCATGCCGTCCGATATCGCCGCTGAGGATGATCGCATCGCCGGGACGGACGCTGTTCGGGCAGATCGAGAGTCCGTGACTGATGACGCCGACACCTGCCGTATTGATGAATATCTCGTCGCCTTTGCCTCGATCGACCACCTTTGTATCGCCGGTCACGAGACGAACGCCCGCGGCATCGGCGGCGGCACTCATGGACTGGACGATCCGCCAGAGTTTTTCGGTCTCCATTCCTTCTTCGAGAATGAAGCCCGCGCTGAGATAGAGAGGCCGTGCGCCGCACATCGCCAAGTCGTTGACGGTACCCGTTACCGCCAGCGAGCCGATGTCGCCGCCGGGAAAGAACAGCGGTTTTACCACATACGAATCGGTCGTGAACGCCAACCGCTCGTTGCCGACGCCGAAGACGGCACCGTCGTGGCGGACGTCCATCAGCGGATTATGAAAAGCCGGCACGAAAACCTTTTCGATCAGGTCGTGCATCAACTTCCCGCCGCCGCCGTGTGCCATCATCACCTGCGGATAATCGTTGATCGGAAGCGGACAGATCGGCCCAAATGCAGTAGATTCGCTCATAATTCGCCTCGTTAAGCTGCGTGCTGTTTTGCCGCGTGTCGCCGGTAACGGTAATATGCCGCACACGCCCCTTCGTTTGAGACCATAGTCGCACCGAAAGGATGTTCGGGTGTGCATCTGGTACCAAACGCGGGACATTCGTTCGGCTTCTTGATCCCCTGAAGCACGAGGCCGCTTATACACTCGGCCGGTTCATCCGCGGTATAAGCTGCCACCGCGAATCGTTTTTCTGCGTCGAATTCCTCGTATTCAGGTGTCAGCCCCAGCCCGCTCTCAGGGATCTCGCCGACGCCACGCCACTTTCGCGGAACAACCGTAAACACCTGTTGTATCAGCTCCTGAGCCGACAGATTGCCCTGTTTCTGAACCGATCGCGAATATTGGTTCTCGACCTCGCAGCGGCCTTCTTCGAGCTGCTTTACGCACATGTAAATGCCCTGAAGGATATCGACCGGCTCGAATCCGGTGACGACGATCGGCACGTTGTATTTCTTGGCGATCGGCTCGTATTCGGTGTAACCCATCACGGTACAAACGTGGCCCGCCGCAAGGAATGCCTGTACGCGATTCTGCGGTGACGAAAGAACTGCCTCGATCGCCGGCGGCACGAGAACGTGCGAGACGAGGATAGAAAAATTCCTGATCCCGAGCTTTTTTGCCTGATGCACGGCCATCGCATTCGCCGGAGCCGTGGTCTCGAAACCGACCGCGAAGAAGACGACCTCCTTATTTGGGTTTTCCTGAGCGATCTTCAGAGCGTCGAGAGGTGAATAGACGATGCGGACATCGCCGCCGTTCGCCTTGACCATCAGCAGGTCCTGCTCTGATCCGGGAACGCGCAGCATGTCTCCAAACGAACAGAAGATCGCCTTTGGGCCAGATGCGATCATTATTGCCTTGTCAATGAGCTCGAGCGGCGTCACGCAGACCGGGCAGCCTGGGCCATGGACAAGCGTTATCTTTTCCGGCAAAAGTTCGTCGATGCCGAATTTTACTATCGAGTGCGTTTGGCCTCCGCAGACTTCCATTAACGTCCACTCACGGGTCGTGATCCGCTCGATCGCTTTGCGAAATTTGTTTGAGGCTACGCCGTCGCGGTATTCGTCGATGAATTTCATGCGAAGCCCTCCGTCAGCTCAGCAAGCTCGTCCATGCCTTTGAGGTAGCTGAACACCTTAGTCGCCTCCTCCTCGTCGACGATGGTCAAGGCGAAACCGACGTGAACGAGGACATAGTCGCCCAACTTCGCCTCGGGAACGTAAGCCAGGTTCACGTCCTTGACGATGCCGCCAAAATTCACCTTTCCGGATCTGAAGGTCGGATCCGAGCCCTCGATGTTTACAAGTTTACCGGGTACGGCTAAGCACATATTGGTGAACTCCTTACGGTAACGGGCGGAATAGCGGCCTCCGCCGTCACCATTTTCGCGACTTTTGACACAACAGGCCGTAACACAGGTGAGAGATCCATGACCATGTCCTGAAGGCCCGATATTGAAACCGCGTACAGCACTACCTCCGGCGCGGTGCCCATCAAGTAGAACGCGTCCAACAGGTCTTTCAGCCCGATATCGTGGGCAGTCAGAGTGTTGGGATAGTCGGTCGAGAATTTCGGTGTCAGGCGACGAACGCTGCCGGGCTCTTGCCCGTCGATCGTGGCGTCGATCAGGATCACCTTGTCGACCGACTGCATCGGTTCGAGCAAAAGGAAGCTGCCTACGCCGCCGTCGAGACATTCGACGTTCGGCGGAAAGGCAGCTTCGTCCAGTGCATTGACGACGTGGACCCCAACGCCCTCATCGCCCATCAGTACGTTGCCAATGCCGAGGATCAGTATCCGTGGGCTATCGATTGAGGTCTTTGTCTTTCTCAAATTTCCAACCTCCGAGCATCGACGACATATCGCCCCGGCCTTCGACATAGTCGTGATAAAAGGTCAAATACACGTGAATGATCGTGAACAAAACGAACGCCCACATGACCATGTGATGCCAAATCCGAACATTTGCATCGCCGCCCATCAGCGGCACCATCCATGTGAACAGTTTCGGAATGAACGACCCGCTCATACTCGAATAGAGAGCGAAGCCCGAGAAAACCTCGAAGAGAAACAGGATGAACAATCCTATATATGTGAGACTGGCGAGGTAGTTATGGCCGATCGATATTTTGCCCTTTAGCTTGAGCTGCAGAATATCGATGCGGACAGTCTCCCACATGTCAAGGAACTGTTCCTTGTTGACCGGGAAGAAACTCGACCACCGTGCAAACTGGTTTCCGACAAACCCCCAATACACACGGAAGAGGAAATTGAAGAAAACTATGTATGCTGATGCGAAATGTGTAAATCGAACCCAGCCGAACCAATATTGCTGGTAAGCCTCATTTGACCGGAACAAAACCTGTGGATTGCCGATCAAAAAGCCCGTGATGATCAGCAGAAAGATGCCGGTGGCATTGACCCAGTGGAACAAACGGACCGGAAATTCCCACACATAGACACGTCGATATGGAAGTGGTTGTGCAGTTGCCATAATTCACCTCCTTAATTTACGGTCACCTGATGGATATGCTTTCCATCGGGATCATACAAATGAACGGCACATGCCAGACACGGATCGAACGAGTGGATCGTTCGGATGATCTCGAGCGGCTCGCCCTCTTTGGCGACAGGCGTTCCGATCAGTGCTTCCTCGTATGCCGAACGCTTGCCGTTTACATCACGCGGGCTGGCATTCCAAGTGCTCGGGACGACAAGCTGATAATTCTCGATCTTCTTGTCCTTGATCTTGATCCAGTGGGCAAGTGCTCCACGCGGAGCTTCCGAGAGTCCGACGCCTTCGCATTCGGCCGGCCAGGTGGACGGATCCCATTTCTCGCCGTTGTGGGTCTTCATTTCGCCACTCTTCAAGTTGTCCTGCAGCTCCTTGAAAAACTCCTGTATCCATCGTGCGATCAGACGGGTCTCCAGTCCGCGTGCAGCTGTGCGTCCGAGTGTCGAGAATAGGGCAGTTACGGGCACGTCGAGTTTCTTGAGAGCCTCATCGACAACCTCCTTGATCTCGGCGTTGCCCTTGCCGTAGCCGACCAACAGACGCGCCAGCGGTCCGACCTCCATCGGGTTGTCTTTCCACCGAGGCGTCTTCAGCCACGAGTATTTGCCTTCTACGTTCAGCTGCTCGTACGGCGGCTGCGGGCCGGTGAAGTTGAATTCAGTCTCGCCCTTCCACGGATGTAGGCCAACAGTGTCTCCGCCCTCGTACTTGTACCAGGAATGAGCAATGTACTCCTTGATCTCGTTTTCGTCCTTGCCGTTGACGTCATAGACGCGGGTAAGGTCGCGGTCGAGGATCGCACCACGCTGGAATTTGAAATACTCCGGATAGGCATAACCTTTCGTCGGCAGATCGCCGTAGGCGAGATAGTTCGATAGACCGCCGCCGATCGCCGCCCAGTCCTTGTAGAAACCGGCGATCGCCATCAGGTCGGGAATGTAAACCTTCTCGACAAAATCGACCGCGTCATTGATCAGTTTCGCCACGAAGTTGAGCTTCTCGGTGTTGATCGCATTTACTTCTTCGAGGTTGAACGAACAGGGAACTCCGCCCACCAGGTAATTCGGGTGCGGGTTCTTGCCGCCGAAGATCGTGTGGATCTTTACGACTTCTTTTTGCCATTCAAGAGCTTCGAGATAGTGAGCGACGCCGATCAGGTTGACCTCTTTCGGCAGCTTGAATGCCGGATGTCCCCAGTACCCGTTGGCGAAAATCCCAAGCTGGCCGCTGTCGACGAATGCTTTCAGCCTCTTCTGAAGATCCGAGAAGTAACCGGGCGACGTCTTCGGCCAGTTCGAGAGCGTCCTAGCGATCTTGGACGTCTCTTCCGGGTCCGCCGACAGAGCACTCACCACGTCAACCCAATCGAGTGCGTGCAAGTGATAAAAATGAATAACGTGATCCTGAATGAACTGGGTGCAGAACATCAGGTTGCGGACCAACTCAGCGTTCTTCGGAACCGAGATGCCGATAGCGTCCTCTACGGTCCGGACGCTCGCTAAAGCGTGAACTGTCGTGCAAACGCCGCAGACGCGCTCGACAAATGCCCACGCGTCTCGCGGGTCGCGGCCCTTGAGTATTTTCTCGATCCCGCGGACCATCGTGCCGGCACTGAAGGCGTCGGTGATCTTGCCGCCCTCGACAACTGCCTCGATTCGCAGGTGGCCTTCGATACGGGTCACCGGGTCAACTACTATTCGTGTCATGATTGGTCACCTCCATTTTCCGGCACTTCCTCCACGATCTCGTGATCTGGCTTGTTCGGACTTACCGATTCTTCCATGTTTCCCTGAATGATCTTCCGTTTTCGGATGTTCGACGAGATCGCATGAAGGGCAACGGCCCCCACAGTAACGCCGGCTGCAGTTGCACCGATCGTGTCAGCGGTAGACTCGATCCCAAATCCCGGGAACGACGACAGATGCTGATAGAACGGGCCGTTATCCCAAAACTCGGCTTCGCTGCATCCGATACAGCCGTGGCCGGACTGGATCGGATAACTGAGGTTTCCATTCCATTTGGTCACCGAACACGCGTTATACGTAACCGGACCGCGGCAGCCCATCTTGTACAGGCAATAACCTTTGCGGGCAGCGTCGTCGTCCCACGATTCGACGAACAAACCGGCGTCATAGTACGGCCGGCGGTAGCACGTATCGTGAACACGCCGTGAATAAAACTCCTTCGGACGCCCTTGAGAATCGAGTTCGGGTATTTTTCCGTAAAGCAGAACGTGGGTGACGACGCCGGTCATCACCTCTGCGATCGGCGGGCAGCCCGGAACGTTGATGACAGGACGGTTGACCAGTTCATGTATCGGCGTGGCACCGGTCGGATTCGGCTTGGCTGCTTGTATGCATCCGTGCGAAGCACAACTGCCCCAGGCGATCACCGCCGCGGCATCGGCAGCCGCTTCTTTAAGTATCTCGAGTGCCGATCGGCCACCGATCGTGCAGCACGAACCGCCATTGAGCATCGGTACCGAGCCTTCGACAAGCAAAATGTACTTGCCCTTGTTGTTCTTCATTGTGTCCTGAAGACATTTTTCGGCTTGAGCGCCTGACGCGGCTTGAAGTGTTTCTGTGTAATCGAGAGAAAGTGTATCGAATATTATATCGGCAACGATCGGGTGGGATGACCGAATAAATGATTCGCTGCAGCAAGTGCACTCCTGGAAGTGCAGCCAGACAACTGGTGGACGGGCTTTCTTTTCGAAAGCCTCGACAACCTGGCCAAAGGCGGACGATTGGATGCCTGCCGCAGCGACCGCGACTCCGCAGAAATACATGAATTCCCGGCGGCTGTATCCCTTCGCCTCCATGGCTTTCCATATCGAGGGGACGTTTTTCTCCATAGAACCTCCTGTTTAGGGAAGGCCTCGAGAACGTTAGCCAAAGATTGACGCCGCCGCGGAATACTGACTTCGATTCCAACCGATCTTCGGGCTATGCGTGATGCCTGCCCGAGAAAATTTCAAATAATGCGGATAAATGTTCCGAAATGGAACGATCTTCTTGGTGCGCGTTGCACTAATAAACTGGTTTAGGCAAAGAGCGTACCAACCGGAATTTTTTCGCGTTTTAGATAATATTGGCGATTCGCCGTCTGTCGACGTGTACAAACTCGCGATTTTCCGCGATTCATGCGAATTTGTTCACGGCTTCATTAGATGAACTTATAACGCGACACCGGGCATTTTGTTGCTGTATCGGTGCTGAATATGGTCCGGCAATATTTGACTGAACTACTTTTGTGTGGAGAATGAAACATTTCGGCGGATAATGGTATTCTTTACCATCACCTGCGAATGTAGTTTCAATCCCGTGCGTACGGCGCTGGTCCGATCCGATAATCGATGGCATCAACGATCAACTATAATCTGAATGGTTTCGACTCGATCCCCCAGACGATCCCACATTTTTGTTTTGAGGCATTTCGCCGTCACAACAAGAGCGACGCCCTGGCGTTCAAGATCGAGAACGTCTGGAATTACCTCAACGGCAATGAGATCATCGAACGCGTAAAGCGGATCGCATTCGGGCTCGCGGCTATGGGCGTTAAGGCCGGCGACCGTGTCGCGATCATCTCAGAAAATAGGCCGGAATGGTCATTCGTGGATCTTGCGATCCTATCGCTCCGGGCGGTAAACGTTCCGATCTACACAACGCAGGCGGTTGAACAGATCAGGTTCATTCTCGAGAATTCCGGGGCGAAGATGTTGTTCGTATCGGGCAAGAAACTCTGGAAGCATGCTGAGAATGCCGTCCAGAGCGTCGAGCGGATAGAGAAGATCGTATTCTTCGATGCCGAGGACAAACTCGAGGGCAACTCGCGGATCATCACCTTGGCCGAGGTCGAAATCGAGGGTGATGCCCACGCCAGGATCGACTCGGACGTTTTCGATAACGCGTTGGCGGAGATCCGGGCGGACGATCTGGCAACGATCATCTACACCTCCGGCACGACTGGCGAACCAAAGGGTGTGATGTTGTCGCACGAGAATTTTGTGTCGAATATTCTGGCGATCTCCAAAGGCCTGCCGATCAAGTCGACGGACCGGAGCCTTGCCGTCTTGCCGCTATCGCACATATTTGAACGGACCGTTTTTTACGTCTTATGTTCGAACGGGGTATCGATCCATTATTGTTCGGCTTTCGATCAGCTCGCGTCGCACCTGCAGGAGGTCAAGCCGACGATCATGACGGCCGTGCCGAGACTCTTTGAACAGGTCTATCACAAGATCGTCAAGAAAGGGAAAGCGGCCGGCGGCTGGAAGACTCGTCTATTCGAATGGGCTTTGGTTGTAGGACAGGAATACTGGGACGCGAAAGACAAACATGATTCCGTGTCTGCGGTCTTGGCATCAAAGCACGCGATCGCCAACCGTCTCGTCTTTTCAAAATGGCGCGAGGGTGTCGGTGGTAGTCTTCGGTTCTTTGTTTCCGGCGGTGCACCGCTCTCGAAGAAACTTTCGTACGCTTTCTGGGCCGCCGGCATCCCGATCCTCCAGGGTTACGGTATGACTGAGGCTTGCATCACTTGCGCAAATCGGCCCGATGAAAACAAGGTCGGTTCCATCGGAGTGCCGTTCGACGGCATCGAAATGAAGATCGCCGAAAAGGACGGGGAAGTTTTGATCCGGGGCAAATGCGTGATGCGGGGTTATTACGACAACCCCGAGGAAACGGCCCGCGTTCTCGACGACGAAGGCTTCTACCACACCGGCGACGTCGGGTATACGGACGCTGACGGCCATTTTTATATCACCGATCGGCTCAAGGACCTGTTCAAGCTTTCCAACGGCAAGTATGTGGCTCCGTTGCAGGTCGAAAGCCTGCTCAAACAAAGTCCCCTGATCTCACAGCCCGTTGTCGTCGGCTCCGGCCGAAAACAGGTCGGTGCCCTGATAGTGCCTGACTGGGACGCGTTGAAAGAGGATATGAAGGCGGCAGGATTCGAAGTGGACGGCACGCGCGAGGAACTTTGCGAAAATCCCGATTTCGTGAAGCGAGTCCAGCGTGACGCCGTCGATCTGACTCGCGAGCTTAGCGACTACGAACGCGTCAAGCGTGTCTATTTGCTGCCGAGAGAATTTTCGATCGACAAAGGCGAGATGACGCCGACGTTGAAGATAAAACGCAGCGTGGTGGACGAAAAATACGAGGAAGCGATCGATCAGATCTGCGGAAACTAGAATGGGTTTCGTGAATTCCGACCTTTGGTGAATACAGGCTCGCCGTACGACCCTGTATCCCAAGCTGAATTCTTGAACAACGCTTCGGCTAACTCGTACAACGACTCCGGTATTTCCTCGGGCTCCTCTCCCGACTCGTCGTGCACCTGGGGAAAGCGCGAATAGAATTCGACCTCGGCCGCACAAAACTCACAACTCGAATTGTGGATACGAATGTCTACGCCGCGTTCACGATCGATATCCCCGTTTTGAAAATCAAGCAATTCCTGAGACGAAGGACAGTCCTCACTCTTGCGAAAATCGTTATTTGATGCGGAAAACATAGAATCGTTATTGTGGGAACATCAGGCAAAAAGCCGAACGACCATAAGCCAAAAATTTTCACTACTCCACAAGGAAAATAAATCTGTAATGGCTATTCGCTTCCAAAACTAACTTCGACAAAACGGGCCAAATTGGGCATTTTACCGGCCTTTCACTATTTCGCTACGCTAAGCCCACTATTGGCAAGCTTTACCGCCGGCGTACAAAAAATACACACAATGTAAAAACTTGTTGCTCATACCCGAAATAATTGTTAACATCTTAGTTGTAGGTAGCGGGAGCGAATCTTCTCATACCTCACCAGCCGGATCGTCCGCTTAGCGCAGCCGCTGATCCAGAAGAAGTATCTCTACCTTCACCCTTTAGGCGAAATTTTGATTATCGATCTCGGCAGATATTGCCGAAGCCAAAAGTATCAATGGCCGGGCATTCGTGCTTCGACTTGATAGGTTGTCGTTTGTTCGATATCGCCGGGAAGACAAATGGACCGCAGGTTTATTATGAATGAACTGAAAGTGCAGGAAAGCCTGCCTAAGACCATCCAAAACAGGCAGATCAAGGTCGGGAAATGGAATGACAGTCTGAAGAATTCGGACGTCAACCAAATATGGACGGAACTGCACCGGATCGTTTCTTCGCACCCGCTAGTTCGCGCTTCGAAACGGGCCGGATTCCTTGTCGAAGAGGGCAAGCACAATGCGTACACCGATCTGACCCAGGAACTTTTCGTAGCTTTGCTTGGCAAGGAGCGCTTTCAACATTACATTGACACCGCGATGTCGGATCAGGAGATCGAGGCTGAGATCAGCCAGATCGAATTGACCAACATGTTGACCGCCGAGCTGCGGAAACGCTATCCGGAATCCTATCGTTTGGCACGACGTATCTCGACCCTTATCCAGACCAGCAGCACCTTCAAACGGTTCGACAATATTGGAAATCCTGAGGCTCATCGGCGACTCGCCGACCGCCTCTACGGCCTGGCCGATTGGAAGGATCAGAAACCGCGAAAGGACGTTCAGGAGATGGACGAGCGGGTGAAAGTGGTTTCCTTCCAGCGTCGCGACACCCGAATGGTCGGATGCACCGGCGACGCCCAGATCGTGATCAGCAACGTCGAACTGGAAAAGCTAATTATCCGCGTCTTCAAGGCGATCGATTCGCCGGTTGACGTTCGCTCGCTTCGGTCATTCGTGATGTCGCGTCTACCGATCATGGACATCCATCTCGTACCAGTCGGCGGGCCTGTCGACGACGATGACGACCGGATGCAATTTGAATTTAAGGACATTCGCGACACGCCCGAGGAAGACCTCCTCAGAAACGAGGCGGAGCTCGAGGCCACCGGATTTGTCGACGGATTTCTCAACGAGCTGCACAGATCGGTTCGCGGCAAAGCGAAACAATACGACCGGATGATCAACGTGCTCTGGCACTGTTACCTGATCTCTGACAGCGGAACACAGCTCGAAGTCGCCGAAATGCTCGGCGTATCGGATTCGCTCGTATCGGATTACCGCAAGCGCATAGAAGCCAACCTCCAGCAGCTTTCATTCGGCGGCGTCAACGAAGCCCGCCACTTTGAAAAAGCTCTAAAAAGAAAAGTCCGGGGAATGATCACTGTCGAACGCGAAGAGGTCGCAGCCTGAGCACAATATAGAGTTGGAAAATGACGGCGAATAGGTGTTTTCTCAGCTACTGGGAACGCCAATGCCGATCGAAAGCTCCAACAGCCGTGATCTTAGTTCGCTTACGGGGCCACCGGGCTTCCGCGGAGCGGCATCTTCGCGCGATCGGTTGAGCCTGCAGCCGCCTTTCTTTTCGGATCTGACTGCGGATGAAGTTCCGCTCGATCATTTTTCCGATCTACCGAAACTGGAAGCCGAACCCGACGCCTCAATTGGACCTGCCGGTCAGGCTGATCTTCCGACGCCGTCAACCAATATCGAGAATGCCGAACTGGCCACGCATTCGCAGAGGGCGACCCGCAAGGAACGAAAGAAAGTTCGCGACGGCAAGTTGCTCGCTGCCGACCGGTGGCTCGCGAGACACGGCCATTTTGTGACTTACATCGGGCTCTATCTGTTCTCGATCCTGGTACTCTTCCGGCCTTACGAACTGATCGGAGCTCTGTCGTTCCTTTCGTTCACGGCGTTCTATTTCGCAGTCGCGACACTCCTTGTGTTTCTGCCGTCGCAGCTCGCAACCGAAGGGAATCTGACCACGTTCTCGACCGAGGTCAAGGCGATCCTGGCGATGACGGTTCTGGCGTTGGTCACGATGCCGATCGCCAAGGACCCAGGCCTCGCGTGGAAGATATTTAACGATCCGTTCATCAAGGCCGTCGTTATTTTCGTCGTAATGGTCAATGTTGTCCGGACGCGGCGACGCCTGATGGGGCTGCTCTGGCTGTCGCTCGGGATCGGCGTCTATTTGAGCTTCACCGCGCTCGATATGTATTTGAATGGCCAGTTCACGGTCGAAGATTACCGGGTCGGCGTCGAAGTCGGCGGGATGTTCGGCAATCCGAACGAAATGGCGATGCACTTTGTGATGATGACGCCGATCGCGATCGCCCTCGGCCTGGCGTCGAAAAGCACATTTGCAAAGCTGGCATATTACTCGATGGCGGTCCTTTTCGTCGGAGCGACAATGGTGACGTTCTCTCGCGGCGGTTTTCTCGGGCTGCTCGCCATCGGTGCCGTGCTCGCCTGGAAACTCGGGCGTCGGCAGCGTTTCAACGTAACGATCGCGTCGCTCGTTATTGGCGGGATCACGATCCTTGCCGCTCCCGGTAATTACGGCCTGCGGATGCTCTCGATCTTTATTCCCGGACTAGATCCGGTCGGTTCGAGCGACCAGCGTCGCCAGCTGCTCGAACGCTCTCTGTTGGTGACGGCACGCAATCCGTGGGGCATCGGCATCGGCAATTTTCCGATCGTCGGCATTCACAATCTGCAGAGCCACAACGCCTTTACGCAGGTATCGGCCGAATTGGGCCTGCTTGGGCTGGCCGCATATTTGATCTTTATGATCAGCCCGTTTCGCAAACTCGGGGCGATCGAACGAAAGCGGTTTGACGAAGGCAAGGCCGGCTGGTTCTACTATCTGGCGATCGGGCTGCAAGCGAGCATTATCGGGTATATGGTGTCGAGTTTTTTCGCGTCGGTCGCCTACAACTGGTTCATTTATTACCTGATCGCGTACGCGGTGGCGTTTCGGCGGATCTACGCCGTAGAAAAGGGAGGCGATGCCGAGCCGCAAGCAGCGTCGCTGTGGGATTGGCGGCCGGCGGAGGCGAAATGATGGAGATCGCCGCCCAACTTCTATTCTGGAGCGCATTGGTTCTGCTGGCCTATGTTTACGTCGGCTATCCGCTGCTGGCGTATCTGGTCAGTGTGGCCTTTCCGCGAACCGTCGCTCGGGCAGAAAGCGAACCGACCGTAACGATGCTCATCACCGCCTTTAACGAGGAGGCCGCGATCGCCGAAAAGATCAAAAATACGCTCGCCATTGAATATCCGTCCGAAAAGCTCGAGATACTCGTCGCCTCCGACGGCTCGACTGACCGGACGGACGAGATCGTCAAGGGATTCGCCGATCAGGGCGTGAGTCTCTTTCGACAGGAAGGCCGCGTCGGCAAGACCGAAACGCAGAACAACGCCGTCCGGGAAGCGTCGGGCGACATCATTCTCTTTTCCGATGCCACGACCGAATATGGCCCTGACGTCCTACGGCGGCTTCTGCCCGCGTTTGCCGACGAAGGTGTCGGCTGCGTCGCCGGTCGGCTGATCTACGTTGATAAGGCCGGCAGCAGTGTTGGGTCAGGGGCCAAGAGCTACTGGAATTACGAGACGTTCCTGAAACGCTCGGAGAGTGCGGCGTGTTCGCTGATCGGGGCCTCGGGCTGCATTTATGCGGTTCGCCGCTCGGCGTACGAGCCGATGTACCGCGAGGCGTGCTCTGATTTTCTGATCTGTACTGAGCTTTACCGCAGAGGGCTGCGAAGCGTTTTCGAGCCCGACGCGGTCTGCACCGAACTTACGAACCACCGCACCGACGCCGAGCTCTCGATGCGCGTCCGCGTCATCTCGCAGACGCTCACTGATCTCTGGCGAAACCGAGACATGCTGAATCCGGCAAAGAGCGGTTTTTACGCCATCGAGCTCATTTCGCACAAATGCCTGCGCTACGCCGTGCCGCTAATGCTCGCGGCCCTGCTCTTGGCCAACGCCGCACTCGCAGTTTCGCCTGGCGTATTTCGGATCATTCTCGCAGTACAGGTGATGTTCTATGTTGCGGCCCTGGCGGGTTGGATAACGGAGCGGTTTGGCCAGCGGATGTCGCTGCTCGCGATACCGCAGTACTTTGTTTTGGCGAATCTCGCGTCGGTAATAGCATTTTACCGGTTCGTCGGCGGCGAGCGGGTCGTCACGTGGGAGCCGATCCGCGAGTCAAACTAGGCCGAGAAAATGTCTGCAAATATTACAAATATCATTGTCGGTCCGCAGGTCAGCCCGGGCAGCCCTCGGGTCAGCGTCGTGATCCCGGCGTACAATGTCGCGGAGTTTATCGCTGAGACGCTTGATTCGGTATTTGCACAGACGTTCACCGATCTTGAAGCGATCATCGTCAATGACGGCTCGCCCGACACGCCGGAATTTCTTGACGCACTAACGCCGTTTGCCGACCGGATCATATACATCGAACAGACATCGAGCGGTGCCGGAGCAGCCCGCAACACGGCAATCGAACACGCCCGCGGTGACCTCATCGCCTTTCTTGACGGCGATGACATCTGGCTGCCCGAATATCTCGCGTCGCAAGTTGCGTTTCTCGACAGCGGTTTCGACATGGTCTATTCGGACGCCTACCAATTCGGGATCGTTCCGGACGATGTTGGGACGTTTATGCAAACCGCTCCGTCAGCGGGCAAGGTCACGTCCGCATCGATCCTCGATTACAGCTGCAATGTGATCACATCCGGCACGGTCGCCACAAAGGCGGCGCTCGAACGAGCCGGGCTTTTTGAACAAGAACGATCGAGGGCGCATGATTTTCACCTGTGGGTGCGGATGGCAAAATCCGGTGCCACGATCGGTTATCAGCGAAAGCCGCTTCTCAAATACCGCGTCCATCTCGCGAGCCTCTCGGGCGACTCGGTCAGCCGCGTCGAACGAGAGATCGCCGTGATGAATCGCGTCCTCCGAACCATTGAGCTTTCCCCCAACGAGACGGCGATCGTAGAGCGGCAACTCGCCGGCCTCGGTGCCGATCTGCAGATCGAAAAGGGTAAGGCGTACCTGCTTGCCGAAGATTTTCCGAACGCGTACCGCTCCTTCGCCGAAGCCAATCGCCGCCGACGCTCGATCAAAATGACGGCCATCACCGTGCTCGCCCGCGTCGTGCCTCGGCTCCTCCTTCGCCGTTACGAGAAACATCGTGCCGACGAGATCGCCTTCGTTCCTAAGCCCAATCCCGAACAACTCTAATGACGAGTTTCCGGTTACGGCATTGCGTTCCGCACAAAATTCGATTAAAACTGCAGGTAATATGCTGACAATTCGAAAGTTAACTGTGGCGTCGGCGGCCATCCTCGCCTCTGGGCTCCTATTTGCAAACGTCTACAACTCGATCGTTGATGTTCCTAACTGGGGACACAGCATTCCGGCGTCGCTGATCGCCGCCCGCGAGTATTTCCAGGCTGCTGATCCGGGCACATTCTATCGGGTATTATCGCCTGCACTGCAGGTGCTGACATTGTTCGCGGTAGTGATCTGCTGGACAGTAAATAGCCGTGTCCGTTACCTGCTGATCGCTGCGTTGTTTATCAGTGTGAGTGTCGATGTCTTCACGTTCGGATACTTCTACCCGCGGAACGAGATAATGTTCCGCTCTTCGCTCGACGGCAATATCGACGCCGTGACCGCCGCATGGTCGCAGTGGAAATCCATGAACTGGGTGCGCAGCGCTTTGATCGCCGCCGGGGTTTTGTGCGACTTCCTCGCGCTCGACCGGCTTAGATCGACCTCGGATCGTTGATCTTTTTCATTTGTCGCGGGTTTAGACCGCCCAAAAGTGGCCTGCGGTCCACCTACAAGTGGACCACTCGGACCAGTCTGGGATCATCATTGTTTCGATTTGGCGGCGATTTTTTGAACGAGCTATGAGAATTTGATCGAATTGATAGACAATCGTGACCTCGGGAACCTTTGATCAGTGTCGGCATCTAAATACCTGTAGCTCGGAGTCTCCCGAATAGTGCGAGTCGTTGCTGTTCTGAATGACTTGAATATTGGCTCGAACGTCGATGTAAGAAATGAAGAATTTTCCCAGTCGATTCCTATTCTTGATCACGATCTTGATCGCCGCGCGAATCGGCGGAGTATTCTTTTACGATTCTCGTCTTTCGAAACCTCAGGAACTTCCGGATCCGGCCTTTGATTACACTTTTGCGGAGTACAAGGCTGCAAAAGCTACATTGAAGTCATTTGACGGGCCATATGATGAATCGTCGATCGATATTCTGATCCGGTGGTTTGGGCACGGCGAACCCGAAATGGGTGAGATCGCGGAAAGAAAATTACGGGAGGCGTCGGCTCGGGACGAGAACATTCGTGATCTGGTTAACGCTGAGCTCGTTTCGGTGCTTGTAGATCAGTGTTCAGAATCTCGTCGACGTATCGAAGATTCCGAAGATTACCGGACACTCCAGATCGCCTCGAATATTCTAGCCGACCAAAAAGTCGAAGCGGCCCTGGAACCGATTATCGAGTGTTCCACGGTAACAACATTGGTCACAGGTTGGGGTTCCGGGAATTTCGCGACGTACTTGGCCGTGGTCAAATACGGCGACACGGCGTCTCCTTTGCTAATGGCAAAATACGAGCATGCGCGGCCCGAGCTAAAGGATAAGATCGTTAACTCGATCGCAACTATCGGCGGACCGAATGCCGTTAAAAGACTTATCTATCTTCGACGTGGCGAGCACGATCCGAAGATGCGGAAAATATTGTCCTATCTTATTGAACGGAAACAAAATTGGTAGATCCAACGCCCCGGTTCTCCAAAACGGTATCAATCCCAACTCTGAAATGCTTTTTGGGTAAATCTCATTAATTTCGCTCCAGCGGATACCCGCTAGATTCGAACCCAGCCTCTTATTCCGGTGCCACAGCATTCGGCGTGAACGGCTTTCCGTAGAGTTCCTGATAGACCCAGCCGAGGAAGCGGGCTTCGGCGGTGCATAGGTTTTCGATCCAGGAACTGGTCAGGTACATTCGCTTTTCGACGGCGGTGGTGAGTTTTTCGGATTTGGCAACGGCAAAAAGGTCGTGGTCGGAATCGAGGTCGTAGGCATCGGTCAGTTCGGTGCGTGCCTGACGGGCGTCGGCGAGGGCGTTCAGGATGTCGGTGATCCAGGCGTTGAGCTTGGGCTCGGTGTCGTTCTCGGCGAGTGCCTGGAACGCACCCACGGCAAAGCGGGCCTCGGCGTTCTCGAACGGGTAGATGGCGACGCCGTTGACCTTGTCATCTTGTTGTTTCCACTGAAAAAGCTCTTCGACTGCCGGGTGCCGCATCCGCGCGGTGCGTTCGTCAAAATTCAGGAACCATTCGAGAAGATCGGCGAGCGATCCTATATCCGCTCCGCCCTCGGCGGTAATGCGGAGCTTTGGCGGAGTGTCGTTTTGCGGTGCTGCGTTGGACATAAACACTATTTCATCATCTGGTCGGGCCAAAGACCAATCCTCTTTTACAATTTTGACACGCGGTCGCTATAATCACGTATTAGCGTGACCGAAACTACCTTCGATAATGATCTGCAGGCTGAAGAACTGATCCGCGAGGGCGATCGCGATCTCGGCTTTGGCGCCGTCGTCGCCGGCACCAGCCGTCTTCGGTTCCTTAATCCGGACGGCTCGTTTAACGTTCGGCGAACCGGCCTGCCGCTCATTACGTCGCTAAATCTCTTCCACACGGTTATGACGATGTCGTGGCGGGTGTTCCTGTCGCTCGTTTTGCTGCTCTATTTTCTCAGCAACATAATTTTCGGCGCGATCTATGCCTCGATCGGCACCGGTGCTCTGGTCGATACTTCGTCAACTCCGATGGAGAGTGCGTTTTTGCGGGCTTTTTTCTTCAGCGTGCAGACGTTTGCGACCATCGGCTACGGCACGATCCATCCGGTCGGCGTGATCCCGAACCTGATCGTCACGATCGAATCGTATTACAGCCTGCTGGCAAACGCCCTGATCACCGGCGTCGTCTTTGCCCGGTTCGCGAGGCCGACGGCACGCGTCGTTTTTAGCGAAGTGGCGGTCATCGCACCTTATCGCGGCATTACGGGCCTGATGTTTCGTCTCGTGAACGGCCGCAGCAACCAGATGATCGAGGTCGAGGCCAAGGTGATGTTCGCCCGGTTCTGCGATGAGAACGGCAAATCGGTGCGAAAATTTGACGAGCTCGATCTCGAACGGCGAAAGGTGGCGTTCTTTCCGCTTTCGTGGACGGTCGTGCACCCGATCGACGAAAAATCGCCGCTCTACGGCATGACGGACGCTGACCTTCGAAACTCTGACGCCGAGATAATGATCCTGCTCTCGGCGGCCGATGAGACCTTCGCACAGGTCGTTCACACGCGGACGTCCTACAAAGCCGACCAGATCCGCGTCGGGTCCAAATTTATCAGTATCTACAATGAGTATTCCGAGGGCGAACCCATCTCGATCGACGTCCGCAAACTTTCACTCACGGAAAGGGCAGAATAAATTGGTCAACGGAGAAATTTCATTATGGCGACTCAATATGTGAACTGTCCGGCGTGCCACGCACCCAACGACAGAAGCAATCAAGTGTGTATGACCTGCGGGAGCATGCTGCAGTACGTCGCGGCCCCGATCCAGCCCGCGCAGGGAGCACAGATCCCAGGGGCGGAAAAGAAGATCCTCGTCGGCATTCTCGGCATCATACTCGGCGGCCTCGGCGTGCACAAGTTCATCCTCGGCTACACGACCGAAGGCATCATAATGGCCGCCGTCTACGTCGTCGGACTGTTCCTCTGCGGCATTCCGTCGCTTCTGATTCACATCGTCGGCATCGTCGAAGGCATCATGTACCTGACCAAGTCCGATGAGGAATTTGTCCAGACGTATATTAGGAATAAGAAGGCCTGGTTCTAGGAGAAGGATTTGTTCACAGGCATAGTTGAGGAACTTGGAAGAATTTCGGCTATTGAACGCGGCGAGGCAGGTGCGCGGTTTGTGGTCGAAGCATCGGTAGTGACGTCGGATATCTCGAATGGCGATTCGATCGCGGTTAACGGCGTTTGCCTGACGGCGCTGGACGCGAAGCCCGGTTCGTTCGCGGCAGATGTTTCGCCCGAGACGCTTAATAGGACGACGCTTGATCGCCTGTCGGTCGGCTCGCGTGTAAATCTTGAGCGTGCCGTGACGCCGGCGACGCGGCTCGGCGGGCATATCGTCCAGGGCCACGTGGACGGCCGCGGCACCTATCTCGAGGCGTTTGATGAAGGCGATTTCTGGACGGTGCGGATCGGTTTTCCGACGGAAATGCGGCGATACTTTGTCTTCAAAGGCTCGGTCGCCGTCGAGGGCATCAGCCTGACGATCGCCGCGATCGAAGACACGCATTTCGCCATCGCCGTGATCCCGAAGACCTGGGAGATGACCAACCTCTCGACGCTGGATGAAGGCGATGCGGTCAATCTCGAGGCGGACGTCATTGCCAAATACGTCGAAAATATCGTACGCTTCGGCGGCAGCCAAACCTAAATGTTGATTTCGCTCATCTTGTTGTGCCTGATCGCCTTCGGAGGCCGCGCACTGACCTATCTCGTCACGGACGACGAGACGTTCATGTGGCGGCTCGCGGTCGGGAACATCGTCGGATCGGCGGTTTTTGGCCTCGCGAGTTTCCTGCTGGCAATGGGTTTCGGGCTCAGTCCCGCGACCGTTGGCGTCGCTCTTGTCATCACCGCATCGCCTCTCCTGTTGTTGAGGAGACAGCCGATCGCGGGAGTATTTCGCCACGATTGGGCCAAGGCAAAGGGCAAATTTCAGGGCGGCAACCTCAAACGCTTTGCCGGTTTTGGTTATTACGCTTTCTTTTTCGTGCTGTTCTGGTTCTTTTTTGGGCAGGCGATGTACACAACGGGCCAGGGCATTTTTACGGGCGGAACGAACAATCTCGGCGACCTGCCATTCCATCTCGGGGCGATCTACAGCTTTACGGACGGTGCCAATTTCCCGCCCCAGAACCCATCGTTCGCCGGTGCCAAATTCTCTTATCCGTTCATCGCCGACCTCCTAACGGCGTGCTATATGAAGCTCGGAGCGGACGTCGAGAATGCAATGTTCGTCCAGAACGTCTCCTGGGCGTTCTCGCTGGTCGTCATTCTCGAACGCTTCACCGTCAAACTCACCGGCAGCAAACTCGCCGGTCGCATCGCACCGTTTCTGCTGATCTTTAGCGGCGGCCTCGGGTTTATCGGATTTTTCAAGGACTATTGGGCCCAAACCAAAGGGATTTGGGATCTCATCTGGGCATTGCCCCGCGACTACACCATCAGCGACGATCTTCGCTGGGGCAATTCGATGATCACGCTGTTCATCACGCAGCGAAGCCTGCTGCTCGGAATGCCGCTGACGATAGCCGTGCTCGGTTACCTGTGGAAGGTGTTCGCCAGCGAGGCCGAAGTAACCGATATAAATGATAATCCGAAGAAAGTTAAAAGCGATAAAGTGTCAGACGGGCAATCTCTGAGCTTTTTCCCTTTTTCGCTTTTCCCCTTTTCCGCTTTCGCGGTCGGTATCTTCGCCGGAATGCTGCCGCTGATCCATCTTCACAGCTTGGCGGTGCTGTTCGCGGTGACCGGATGCCTGTTCGTTTTCAAGCCGGCCGAATGGCGGTCGTGGCTGGCGTTCGGGGCCGGAGTGTGTGTGATCGCGGTGCCGGAGATCATCTGGTCGGCGACGGGGACGGCAACTGAGACGAGTAAATTCATCGGCTGGAACTTCGGCTGGGACAAACGCGATCAGAACGTTCTGTGGTTTTGGCTGACGAATACCGGACTCGTCATACCGGCGATCGCGGCGGGATTCTACCTCGTTTTCACAACACATTTCTTAGACGAAAAAACTGGAAAGAAAGCGGCTACGGCGACCGATGACGAGGCGGCGACTCATCGTTACGCCATTACGCTCTCGCTCTTCTACATTCCGTTCGTTCTCATATTTACCATCGCAAACGTTGCCAAACTCGCTCCCTGGGAATGGGACAATATTAAGGTTTTGATATATTGGTTTGTCGGCTCGATACCGTTCATCGCCTACGCGGTCGCGTGGGCGTGGCAGAGCGGGCGGGCGATGAAGATCGTCGCCGGTGTTGCGTTCTTAACGCTGACTCTGTCCGGCGGTCTGGACATCTGGCGGACGGTTTCGGGGCAGAATAAGATCAAGGTCTTTGACGCCGACGCGATCAAGGTCGCCGAGCAGATCAAGGAAAAAACGCCGCCGAACGCACTGTTTCTCAACGCGCCGACATACAATTCGGCTGTCGTGCTATCCGGGCGCCGTTCATATATGCGGTACAGCGGCCATCTCGCGTCGCACGGCATTGATTACGGCGAACGCGAGGACACGGTCAAACGCATTTACTCGGGCGGCGGCGTTGCCGATATCCTGCTCCGAAAGGACGACATCGAATACGTACTCGTTTCTCCCGAAGAGCGAAATTCGATGCAAGCGAAGGACGAAGATTTTATGAAATATCCGGTCGTGGCCGAGTCCGGACAATATCGGGTCTATAAGGTCAAATAAACAGAAGATGGTAGCCGAGAACGAAGATCTGGATCCTAACGAGGCTTCGGCCGATGCCGGTCAAGGCCGTGACACGGTTTGGCTTGCCGCTGCCGTCGCGATCACGGCGATCGCAGCTTTTCTGCGATTCTACAACCTTGCGCTCAAACCTTTCCACCACGACGAGGGAGTCAACGGGTTTTTCCTTACGACGCTCTTTCGCAAGGGCACGTATCAATATGATCCGGCGAATTACCATGGCCCGACGCTCTATTACATCGCGGACGCCTTTTCTGCCATTTTTGGCCTTACGACCGTTTCCGTCCGGGCAAGCGTCGCGATCTGGGGCGTGCTGACCGTCGTTCTCGCGCTGTACCTGAAGAAATATCTTGGCCGCGTCGGCAGTCTCGCGGCCGCTCTTTTTCTGGCGTTGTCGCCTGGAATGGTCTACATCTCACGGTACTTTATCCACGAGATGTTTTTCGTTTTCTGCAGCCTCTCACTTGTCGTTGCGGTCGTATTTTTTATCGAGAAACGGAGTGCAGGGCGATTTGCGGCGGCGTGGCTGATCCTGATCCTGCTCGTCGGTTTCCTGCCGTCGACGCTGAATCTGGCCGCGGCATTGGGCGGCACTAATGAAACGACTTTGTGGGCATTGCGCTCGGCGTTCTTCGTTGTTGAGTGCGCTCTGGTCTTTTTCGTCCTGCGAATGCTGCTCGCCTGGGACAACGGCCGGCCGGTTTATCTGTTGCTGGCTTCGGCCTCGGCGGCAATGCTTTTTGCGACCAAGGAGACCGCGTTCATAACGCTTGGGACGATGCTCATCGCGTGTTTTGCGACATGGCTTTGGCGTTCATTCGCCCTCGCCGAGAGTTTTCGCAAAGCGCCGCTGAAGGCGATCGTGATCGGTGGGCATGTTTTGCTGGTGCTGGCCGCTCTGGGATTATCGCTGCAGCTAAAGGACGGAGTTCGCTGGTTCATCGACAATTTCACCGGCGAAGGCAAGGTCGACGAATCGTACGTTATGTACGCGATCGTCGCGTTGGCCGTCGTGGCCGTTGCGGCCTGGATCGTCTTTCTCGCCAATGTATTTCACTCGAACGAGACCGGACTCGACGAGCCGTCCGCTCTTACATGGTTCGAGTTGCGTGCCGGCCTCGGTCAGCGGACCGATCTGATATTGATCGCTGTCGCGGTCGCAACGGTCTTCATCTATCTCAGCGTCGTCTTTTTCTCATCGTTTTTCAGTTACGCCGAGGGAGTCAGAAAGGCGTTCGAGGCTTATACGATCTGGGCAAGGACCGGCAACAAGGACCACACCCAAAACGGGTGGCTCGCCTACGTCAAATGGGGCCTCAAGGTCGAATCGCCGATCCTGATACTCTCGTCGATCGGAGCTCTCATCGCCCTTATCCGTGCCAAACACAGATTCGCAGTCTTCACAGCGTTCTGGGCGTTCGGCCTGTTCGCGGCGTACACCATCATTCCGTACAAGACTCCGTGGCTCGCCCTCAGTTTCTTTCTGCCGATGTGCCTCATAGCCGGTTACGGGATAAATGAGCTTGCGGGTTCGAAAAAGCTAGCTTCGAAGCTGGCGGCCGCCATGTTGGTCGTTCTCGGCTCGGGCGTGCTCGCCTATCAGGCGTACGACCTCAATTTCGTCCGTTATGACGACGAAGAAATGGGCTACGTCTACGCCCACACGAAACGGCAGTTCCTCGACATGATCCGCAAGATCGACTACTTCGCCGACAAGAGCGGTGCCGGCAATTCGGCGACGATCGAGATCGTTTCGCCCGACTATTGGCCGATGCCGTGGTACATGAACGACTACGAGCACGCCACATTCCAGGGCCACCTCGTCGACGTCAATTCCGCAGAAATGATCGTCGCGAAAAAGAACGATCAGGACGCCGAGGTGATCCGTCAGTACTCGGCCCACTACAAATTCGTCGGCGTTTACCCGCTGCGTCCCGGCGTCGACCTGATGCTGCTCGTTCGAAAGGACCTGGCGGACAGCGACGATCAGGAACTCTACAAAATACTCGAGTACGAATCGCCGAGATAGCTCCTTTTCCGCGACCCGTCTCAAAATATCCGCGCCATCGATGAACCTTTTGCGATCAGGCTCGTAAAAGAGTTACACCGATGCGACAACCGATATAGCTGCTTGCCGCATCAGAAGGATCAAATCAAGAAAGGAAAACACGACGACGGTGCCCGCGGCCGCGTATCCGCTGATTATTATGAAAAACCTAATCATCGCTATTCTCATTCTTATGTGCGTAAATGCAGTATCTGCCGCCGACTACAAGACCGGCGAAGAACTGATCGCCGCGATGCATAAAAAGTACGACGGCAAATGGTATAAGACGCTCACCTTCAAGCAGATCACTACCACGTACAAAGCCGACGGCACGTCCTCCGACGAGACCTGGTACGAGGCGATGAACGCGCCCGGAAAGCTGCGGATCGATTTCGATCCGATCGATAAGGGCAACGGGATATTGTTCGCGGACGGCACGCTTTATCAGTTCAAGGACGGTAAATTGGCAGGAAAACGCGCTTTCGTCCATCCACTGCTCGTTCTCGGCTTCGACGTCTATATGCAGCCCGTCGAGACGACCATCGCCCAGATCAAAGGGATGAACATCGACCTCTCTACCATCCATCAGGAAAAATGGATGGGCAAGGACGTCTATGTCGTCGGCGCCAAGCAGGGCGACCTCGCAACGCCGCAGTTTTGGGTTGATAAAAAGGATCTGCTCTTTGTTCGCATGATCGATCTCGCCGGAAAGGACAAAAAGATCGTCGCGGAGACGCAGTTCAACAAATACGTCAAGGTCAAGGGCGGCGGCTGGGTCTCGGCCGAGGTCAAATTCTTCTCCGACGGCAAGCCGCGCACCACCGAACAATATTCCGAGATCAAGACCGGAATGACGCTCGACGCCGGCCTCTGGGACCCGGAAAAGTGGATGACCGTTGACCGTTCATACACAGGCAAGAAATAGTTTGCGGCGACCGTCCGGTCGAAATAACATAGATCTCCGGCAGCTTATAGGCAATTACGCCAATTGAGCTGCCGGATTTGCGTTTACGCGAGCGATGGCTACAATTACAGTCATCTTATTCCGCCGGAGTTAACCAAAATGAAAAGAACGCTTGTCTCTGTCCTCGTCGTGCTGTGTGCTTTCAGCTCGGTCTTTCCGTTTACTATCAGCGATGATATCGACGCCGCGACCGCTAAGATCATGCCGCAGGTGATCGAATGGCGCCGCTATCTGCACCAGCATCCGGAACTCTCTAACCGCGAGTTCAACACGTCGAAACTTGTCGCGACCGAGCTCGGCAAACTCGGCATCGAGGTCCGTACGGGCATCGCCAAAACCGGCGTCGTCGGCATCCTGAAAGGTGCCTTACCCGGGCCGGTCATAGGCCTTCGGGCGGATATGGACGCGCTCCCGGTGACTGAGCGGACGGACGTTCCGTTCAAATCGACCGTGAAGGCCGAATACAACGGCCAGACGGTCGGTGTGATGCACGCCTGCGGGCACGACACACACGTTGCAATGCTTCTCGGCACGGCAACTGTGCTTGCCGGAATGAAGGACAAGCTGAAAGGCACGGTCGTTTTCATTTTCCAGCCAGCCGAAGAAGGACCGCCAGCCGGCGAGACCGGCGGAGCCGACGAAATGGTCAAGGCTGGCGTAATGGACAATCCGAAGATCGACGCCATTTTCGGCATCCATATAAACGCCCAGACCGAGATCGGGACGATCAAGTACAAGTCCGGCGCCGAAATGGCGTCGAGCGATTGGTTTTCGATCAAGGTCAAGGGCCGCCAGACCCACGGTGCCTATCCGTGGCTCGGCATCGACCCGATCGCCGTCTCGACCCAGATCTACACCGGCTTGCAGATGATCGTCGCCCGCGAAATGGAACTTACGAAATCACCCGTCGTGATCACGGTCGGCCGCATCAACGGCGGCGTCCGCGAGAACATCATACCCGAGGAAATGACGATGGCCGGCACGATCCGCACGCTAGATTCCGAGATGCAAAAGGACGTGCATTCGCGGATCCGGCTGACCGCGACCAAGATCGCCGAGAGCATGGGAGCGACCGCAGAGGTCTCGATCGAGACCAAGGCTCCGGTCACCTACAACACGCCAGCGTTGGTGAAAAAGATGCTTCCTTCGCTCGAAAAAGCGGCCGGGAAGGGAAATGTGCTTGAGACCGAATGGGTGACCGGGGCGGAGGATTTTGCGTTTTACGGTTCGAAGGCTCCGTCGTTCTTCTTTTTTGTCGGCGGAATGCCGAAAGGCGCCGATCCGAAGAAGACCGCCGCCCATCACACGCCCGACTTTTACATAGACGACAGCCGACTCGATGTCGGGATCAAGGCGTTCTGCAACATCGTTTTTGACTACTAGTCGTTCGAATGTACCTCTCCGATCGGCCATTCGGTCGGAGAGATACACAACTTACCCCGCGATCCTACTTAAAAGGCGTTATCGTAGTCATCCATCGTGAACCTCTCTTTCTCGGGATGCCACAGGTTATCCTGTATGTAGTGAAAGGCCTTGTCGCTCGTGCTTCGACCGCGGACAAACCAGTGTTCGACGATCGACGCCTGCTGTTCGACGTTGTAGCTCGCCCATGGGTCGCCGAGTTCGTAGTCGTAAGCCTTTTTGCCGCAGACCATCTGGCTGAATAACGAGTTCAAAGTATAACCCCAGGCAAGTTCGCTGCTGTATCCCTGCCAGACGTGTGTCAATTCGTGGATCAGCGTATTCCAAGTCACCTGCGGGCCGATATAGATCATGTAGTGTCCCCATCGCAGCGGATCGGGGATCGTGAACGGACGATTGCCTGCACCGAGGCCCGACGACAGGTGAATAGTGTCGTACGGGAGCGTCGGTCCAAAAACAGAATATGCTACGGCTTTTTCTTTATCGTTCAGTAACCTCTGTCCCATAAGTCCTACCTCCATGCGGTCTTAAGCTGCGGACGAAACCGAAGCGTATCCCAACCGAGTAATTATCGTTGCGCCGACATGCGTATCGTACTGCGGCGGCTGGCAAATGCCAACTTTTTTCTTGCCGCACAGATCTATGACGCAGGCGATATTCGATTTTGCGAAAAACGAAAAAGCTAACCGATTAGGAGCAGTATGCGAAAGGGCAGTTGGAAGAAAAAGGCTACTCGTTCGTGGTGATGACAGTATCGGCCTGGATCGCGGGTTGCGAAGGCCGGATGTTGCTCGAACCGGATCCTCGAAAGAGCGGGGTGAAGACCCATTTGGAGTGGTTTTCGATTCCGTAGTAGGTCAGCACAGACGTGCTTTTGCTGCGGCTGGCGACGCCGATGAAAGGCGTATTCTCGGTCGAGTCGTCGGCGTCCTCGTCCGCGCCCTTGACCTCGCTGTCGGTGCCGGTGTTCAGGTTATTGACCAGCACGATGGCCCAGCGGTCAAAAACCTGGCTCGGGTTTGACGGCAGCAGGCCGCCGTTGTATTCCTGGACACGCTTTGCAAATCCGCCGAGCGACTGGACATCGGGTTTGACCAGACGCCACTTGCCGTCCTCGCTGAGCGGGTCGATCGCCGCCGAGGCTCGCAGGATCTGCCGTTTCTTGGTGCCCTGCGGCAGGCCTTCGAGCAGGTCGTCCATCGAATTAGGCAATTTAGCACCGCGGTAAAATTCCACGTATAGGCGGATCGCCTCCGCAACTTCCTCACCGCGGCGAATTGTTTCGAGTTCCTTTTCCCGCTGAACTTCCATCTGGACGGACGGCGCAACGGCGAGGAGCGCAATGGCAAAGACCGCCATCAGGCCCATCACGGCGAGCAGCGTCATTCCGCGTTCGCCTTGTCTATCGGTTGTCGCCGTCGTCATTATCGTCTACGTCTTTCTTGGTCGTGTCGGGTCTGGGCTGCGGCTGTTGAACCGGTCTCGGCGGCACGTATTTCGGCATATTGCACGGAATGCCCGGGATGCAGTCAGTCGGCTGGCCGTTTGGATTCACCTGCTCGAATCCCGGAACCACGCCGCCGCCGTTCTGCGGGAATCCATTATTGCCAGGCCGGTCGAAAGTGTTGTTATTACCGGTCGATGCGGTCGCCTGCGTCAGCTGCACCTTGTGCTTGAACCCGAGGTTCACATCCTCGAATGTGACCTCCGCCGCCGAAATATTGATCAGCCTGAACCGCCCGCCGACAATGTCGTTCAATCGTGAGCCGAACGGCACCGTCTTTCCGGGCTCGATGAAGTACGCGGTGTCATTGTTATACCGCTTCCGGCCGATCATCCCGATATATTGCACTGCCGGTTTTGGCGGTGCCTGGACGGTCACCATCACCTGGTTCGACCACTTCTTGCCGTCGGTCGTCTGGACGATGATCTGCCTCGGGCCTTCCTGTGCGATCAGGTTGGCGGGAATGTCGGAGACGAGCTTCTGCCCGTTCACGAAGGTCGTCGGCACCTCGGACTGGCTCCAGTAAATATGTGCGTCCGGCGTAAATTTATCGCCATTCAGTTCGAGCCTGAAACTTTTCGACCCGGCGTAAACCGTTTGCGGGTTTACGAAAGTGACAAGTATCTCCGGCGTCGGTGTCGGCGGCGGAGGCGTTGCGGGTTTCGGCGTCGGTACCGGCGTCGGGCTGTAGGGCGTCGGCGGCGGCGGTTCGTAGAATGCAAAAATGTTGCGCCCCGGATCTGACGCCGGATTGCTGCCTGGTGCGTAAATTATCGGCGTCGTCTCTTGGTCAAAGGCCTGCTCGTCCTTGCTCGGAAGTTTGAACGTGTCTTTGCCGGGCGAGACGCTCGGTTTCGGTGTCGGCGAAGATTTCGAACTGGCGGTCGCCGCCGACGAGCTGAAAAGGCTGCGGCCGAACGCGAAATACAGCGCACCGAGGGCGAGCACGCCGAGTATTATAGCGGCGATCAGCTTGTTTCGTTCGGTCGGGTTTTGTAGGTCGACTGCTGCCATACGCCTATTGTTTGCTCATCACGGGCGGTATCACCGGTGCATAATTCGGCCGGCGAAAATACGCTGCCATCTCCAATCTCAGTGCGACGACCTCGCCGTGTGTCTTACCCTTCGGTGCTGCCGGGCCGGCCAGCGGTTGCCCGGTATTCGGATCGATCCTGCCAGCTCCCGGATTGCCGGTGATCGTCAAATTCGGATTCGGGCCCGTGATCGAGGCGGCTTGTTGCGGCGGGGCACCGATCGGCGGTTTCTTCTGCTGGCTGTCGGACGGCTCAAGCTCGATCGAGCTGATCACCAGAAATTCGTTTCCGGTCTCGATCTCGCGAATGAACCGCCGCAGGTTCTGGTACGGCCCCTCAAGCGTGACCGTTACGTAAACGCCCGGGAAAAGGCTGCGGTATTTCTCGCGCCCGCGTTCCTCGTCGGTTTGGTTGTTCTTGCTTTGCTCTATGGTCTCAAGCGGAGCATAATCCGGGCCGGTCGTATTGGTCAGGCCGTAGGCATTGATCAGTCCGTTCAGCCGCTGGTAAAGTGCACTCTGGCCGGTCGCGGCGGGCGGCAGGTAATTACTCTCAAAATCGTCAACGCTGCGCAAAAGCTTGCCGACCTGTTCCTCGGTGCTCGTGATCTCGCCGTATTTTGTCTTGGCGGAGGCGACCTCGGCCTCGAGACGGTCGGCCTCGGAACGGTTCTTTGCCAATTCGCGATTCGACGGAACGACCGCAAAAACATAGACCAGGATCGCTGCCAGCAGTGCCGTTCCGGCGAGTGCCGCCGCGGCGATCTCGATCGGGCCCCACATGCCGGCATACACCTTTCGCGGGCGCCGTTTGAGCAGTATCTCGAGCGGGTATTCCGGTGTTCCATTCGGTACCGGGGCGGCGGGCATTTCAACAAATTCTGTCTCGTCGGACATTATTGGCCACCTCCCGGTTTATTTTCAGCTACGTCCGCGGCCGGAGTCGCCGTGTATGAATAGTTCGGCGAGTAGATCACACGCAGTGTGTACTCGGTGTAGGTGATGCTCTCGGTCGTCTGGAGGTCCTGGCCGCGAAGTTCGGCCTGGAACATCCCCGAATTCTGCATATTTTGGATCATCGACAAAACGGCGGTGTAATCGCGGCTGAGCACGCTGAGTTCGAGCTCGGCCTTGACGCGGCCGTTGTCATTGTAAATATTCTGGACAGTTATGCGCGACGCACTAACGCTGCCCGGCATTACCGATTCGATATCGGAGAAAAGCCGCGACCAGCCAAAGGTCTTGCTGTCGACCAGCTTGTGCGAGGCATTCAGCTTGGCCTTTT
Organism: Acidobacteriota bacterium; assembly: GCA_029781855.1. Classification (GTDB taxonomy): domain Bacteria; phylum Acidobacteriota; class Blastocatellia; order Pyrinomonadales; family Pyrinomonadaceae; genus OLB17. The sequence goes on from JAKOVX010000145.1 coordinate 49,131, forward strand.
CCTCGGGCGTGAGCTGCTGCTGGATCTTTTCGCCCTCGCCCTTGAGCTGCGCGATCTCCGTCTGCATCGTCTGGATCTGTTCGGCAAGGACCTTGTTCTTATCCGAATTCTGCTTTAGAAAAGTCAGACAAGCGACAATGCCGATGACCGCGATGAGCAGCACCAACGTTGACAGCAGGTACGGAAACACGCGGTTCCGAAACGGCCTGGTTGCGAGATTTAGATCAGTTAACACCTGGTGATTATCGAAAACAGCGCCTAATATCACGGGCCCGGGGCAAAAAAGGAGTTTACCACGAATACCAACCCTTTCTCACACGCACCAACGCACAAAAAAGTTGCAGATAAATGGCCGAATAAAAAGCTCCCGTCCCTGATTTAGGCGCGGTGCCCGAAGGGCCGCGATGGTAGTTCAGAAATGTTCTTCCTCCTCCAGTCTTCCGGCTCTCCCTCAGCGTCCTTTGCGTCCTACACTTGGCGGCCTTTGCGGTGAAAAAAGAAGCTAACCGCAAAGCACGCCAAGCAAACCCGAAAAGCCCGCAAAGTCACAGTTGCCCATGCCCGCACGTAAGTAAGAGCGGTACACTCACCGCCGACCTAAGACTTCATTCAAACGACGCTTTCAACAGGATCTCTCGTTTCCCGAACCGCGTATCGACTACCGATCGGAGTCGTCCGGAACGTCGTACTTCATCGTCCAGGTATCGGGCGTTCCAAATTTAATCGTCCTTCGCCGCAGGTTGTCGAAGGAACCATCTCCAACCAGTGAACAGTTCCTTCAATGCGATTTCGGGCATTTCAAGTTAGAAAACTTCTTTGGCGGGTAGTAGCCAAAATCCGCAACGCCATCCGCTCCCAGTCGTGAGTGGGTATCGACCGTAACCGAAAACCCACTGTTTACATCGACATATGTAAAGACACTGGGCAGATCCATTGAAAGACTCCTCTTTTCGAAATTACTTACATCGATCTTAAGATCTCTCAGAGTAATACCCGTGAGCGGGTAAATCGAGACACTAATTACCGTATCTTTTTCTAGGTCCCACTCGGACTCAGGAGATTCCGCACATTTGCCGACTGAATAATTAATGACAACCTTATACTTCGGGAGCTTATATTCAGTGTAGCCGGCAATTTCTTCGCCCTTGACCTTAAATTTTCTTACCACTTCGGCTTTTGATGTTCTTAGCGGCACGATTCCCCGCCACCCTTGAGCATGCACCGTGAAAAATGACCCAAAAGCCAAAATCAAAAAGAAATTGATCGCTAAAATGAAAATGACCGCTTGGATTAGTTTCATCAGGCTCACCATTCGAATCTCCAAAGCCATGTCGCTCGAAATCAGCTAAATCGGAAAGTCACCGTTCAACGAGATCTTCGCCTCGGCCGTCTTGTCCCTGCGGATCACGATCGTGCCGCTGCGGCCGATCGGTCGGGTTCCGATCTTGTTCGTATCGTAATCGTATGTCAGTAGATCGATGATCCAACTGCCCTCCGGCAGGCAGATCTTGATCGTCGATCTTTCAACGTCAATTTCGCTCTTTTCGATGGTCGGAGCAATGCTCCGTTCCATCAGGACGTGCCCACGCAGATCGCGATAACGCAACCAGAGCTTCAGCCACTTGTCTTCCGACAGGCTCTTGCCGCGTTCATCTATCTTGACCTCGACCGGTGCGAACCAATTTTGGACCTTTACGTCGCCGACGTCGAGAGCCGTGCCGCCCGAAAATTTGATAGGCAAGCCGCGAAACCGGCGATCGTACATTCGAAGCCGCAGGTAAGGCGGGTTTTCCGCCAAATCGAGACCGCATCTAACCGGCCAGTATTTCGAATCGCTAACGAAAAGGAATTGCGGTTTATTTGGGGTCTCGGAGCTATCAATGGAAAACGTGCCATCGCGATCAGTTAGAACGTTTGACGCCAGGAACGATGTAGCGGTCGAAACACGTACATCTGCCCCCGCAACCGGTTTCCCGTCATCGTCCACGACCCGGCCCGTCACTCGAACGACGGCCTGCCCGAACACCGCCGCGCTCAGGCAGCTCAAGATGATCAAGGGAAACAAAAGTCTCCAAACCCTGCTCGATATAACTAAGGCTGCGATCTTTGGGAGAACGTGGCTCATTATCCGTCAAATATCGCACCGCCCGCCCGCTCTGTCAACAAAATTGCAAACTGAGCGTTGCCCAAGCCCGCACGCAAGTAAGGGCATAAGCGAACCGGCATCAGAGATCGTTCAACAGCAACTCCCCGACCCTCACTCTAACGCTCACGCCATCCCGCGCTCTTTTTTCACTTTCTCCGCTCTGCGTCCTCGGCGGTCTCTGCGTTAATAAAACCGCGTCAACCTCAAAGCAACAAAAAAGTGTTGTTGCATACATGGAACGTTGTATGACATACAATATCATGCTAAGATAAGAATTGACCTTCCCGACAGATCTATCGGGACGGCGATCTTTGAAAAGCAGAGAGCGGTAAGCCGTGAGCAGTGAGCAGTGAGCAGTCAGATTCTTCTGGCTTCTGGCTTCTGGCACCACCGTTCCACTTTGTCGAGAGCGAAATTAAAGTGGAACGATTTTCGAGG
>JAKOVX010000004.1 GCA_029781855.1 Acidobacteriota bacterium
GGTGAACTTGATATCTATGTCCTCGTACGGCGTCAGGCCCGAAAGCCGGATCATGTCCTGGGCGAGATCGAGTATCTTGACCGGCTGGCCCATATCGAGGATGAATATCTCGCCGCCTTTGCCAAGGGCTCCTGCTTGCAACACCAGCTGCGATGCCTCAGGGATCGTCATGAAATAACGGGTCATGTCCTTGTGCGTGACCGTGATCGGTTCGCCTTTCTGGATCTGTTCGCGAAAGATCGGGACGACCGAGCCGGCCGAACCCAGCACGTTGCCGAAACGAACGGCGACATAGGTCGTCTCGAACGTTTGGTTCAGGTCCTGGATCACGATCTCAGCGATACGTTTGGATGCTCCCATTATCGAGGTCGGGTTCACGGCCTTGTCCGTCGAGATCATCACGAAGTCGGTAACGCCGTATTCGCCCGCCAGCCGCCCGAGCAGCTGCGTCGCCAAGACGTTGTTTTTGATCGCCTCCGTTGGGTTGAGTTCCATCAGCGGGACGTGTTTGTGAGCCGCGGCGTGGAAGATCACCTGCGGCCTATACTGTTCAAATATCTCCCGCATTCGCGGCTCATCGCCAACATCCGCGATCAGCGGAACACACGTTGCGTCCGGGTAATCCGACGTAAGCTCTCGCTCGATCTGAAACAAAAAGAACTCTGCCCGTTCGACCAGCAGGATCTGCTGAGGCTTGTAGTTGGTGATCTGGCGGACGAGTTCCGAGCCGATCGAGCCCCCGGCTCCCGTGACCATCACAGTCTTTCCGCTCAGGAATTCGTGGAGGTTGTCATCGTCGAGTTCGACCGGGTCACGCCCCAAAAGGTCCTCGATCTGCACGTCGCGGATGCGGCTGACCGAGACGCGGCCATGAGCGATCTCATTCAGGCTCGGCACGATCTGAGCCCTGACCGGGATCTTCGAACAAAGGTCGATAATGCGCCGGATCTCCTTGCCCTGGGCCTGATCTATCGCGATGACGACCTGTTTGATCGAGAGGTCATCGACTAGGCGGGCGAGGTCCTTCGTCCCGCCCAATACCTTGATGCCGCTGACACTCCCGCCCTTCTTCCGTGAGTCGTCATCGACAAACCCGCGTATCTCAAGCTCGCCATCCGCCCGGCCGACCATTTCCTTGACCAGCGTCGCTCCCATTCGGCCTGCCCCGACGATCAAGGTCGGCTTTCTCTTAAGTTTCCGTTTTCCCGAATAGACACGGTTCTTCTCGTTCAACTCGTAAACGAATCGCCGCAGTATCCGCAGTGCCAGCAGCCCGCCGAACGCCATCATTGTGTCGATCAGGATCACAGAGATCGGTATCTGCCAAAGTGTAAAGTCGGAGTAATTCAGCACGAACCTGAGCACGATCAAAACCGCGCAAGAGATCGCCGCGGCCTTCAGAAATACCTTAATATCCTCGATGCTGACGTAGCGCCAGATGATCGAGAAGGCCCCCACCATCAATAATGCCGAGAGCTGGATAGCGAGTACGAACGGGAGCTGCCGCACGGCCGTGTGCGCGTAAAACTCACCCACTTGAACATTGACCGCAGGTAGGTATGAGATGAAAAAAGCCGCGCAGAGCACCGCCACATCGGCGACGAATCGCGTTGGGTGCCTAAGAAACATTAAGCGTTCGCTGATCTGATTTTCGTCTTCTGACATTTGATCTACGGGCAGCAACCGGTGTCGATCTTGCCCAATTCTCCCCCGGCAGCGAGAAGACTTTTCGTCTCTGCCGATTAGACCATCAACTTCCGAGCGTTACCTTCTATAAAGTATGTCCAAATAATAGTCCTAATCGGTATGATTTTCAATATTTTTTCTCTTACTATTTAGCGTCTCACTATTTAGTGTCTCACCATTTTGTGCTATCATTTTTCTTATGAAGAATCCGTTTGAGTTTGGCAGGGAACTGGGATCAGAGGAACTGGTAAACCGCACTGAAGAGCTTGGGATCGTCCAGCGTGTTATCGAGTCCGGAGGGAAGCTCTTCGTGATCGGCCCCAGACGATTCGGCAAAACCTCACTTCTTAGATCCGCCGCCGAGCGCGCGTCGGGTCAAGGACATATCGTCCTGCGTTATAACGCCGAGAGCTATCCCGAAATGGGGAGCCTTGTCGGACGGATCGTGGAAGATTCAGCCAGGCTGCTTCAAGGCAAAGTCGAGAAGAAGGGCGAACAGATCAAGCGATATTTCAGGTCTTTGCGGCCCGACGTCAGTTTTGCTGTCACCCAAAATGAATGGAAGGTCTCACTTGGGGTGACCCCGTCTGAACCGGCCGGAGCGACGGGCCTGCTCGTAGACGCGCTCAACGGGATCGAGGAACTGGCGGCAGACCAGCCGGAGGGGCGTCATGTCGCATTGATAATTGATGAATTTCAGGAGGTGCTAAGCGGAGAGGGTATCGACGCGGAAAAACAGATCCGTTCGGCAGTGCAAACCCATAAGCACACGGCTTACATATTCGCCGGTTCCAAGACCAGGATGCTTACCCAGCTCACGACCGACCCGAGCCGTCCGTTCTATCGGTTGGGAGAGCTTCTTTTTGTCGGAATGCTGCCGCGGCCCGAGTTCGCACGCTTCCTTATCGACAACTTCGTGCGCGGGGGCTTTTTGCCGCAGACAGGGGCCGAGGAAGAAAACCGCAAACTGTCCCACCTGATCCTGGACCTGTCGGAAGAAGTGCCGTTTAACGTACAGATGTTCGCCCACACGTTATGGGACCATTTATCGCAGATCCAGGTGGGGGCACCGGAACGGGCGTACCTGAACGAAACGCTTATCAGGGATACGCTTGATACGATCATCAGGCGGAATGACCCGTTCTATACCCAGGTGTGGAATGGCCTTACAGCTATCCAGAAAAAGGCCCTTCATGCGGTGATTGCCGAAGATGGCGAGCGTCTCCAGTCGCTCAAGGTGGTCAAGACATTCGGGGTTTCGCCATCAAGCATGCGAAAGTCACTCGAGTCGCTGACCAACCGCGACGTCCTGCGACAGGTCGAATCAACCGGATCGGTCAGGTTTTGCTTCGAAGACCCGTTCTTTGCGCACTGGATCGACACCTTTACCTTCTAGTGATCATCGTCCACACGACCCATCCGTTGAGGGAAAACGGCCATTATTCGTCAGATCCGGTTCAGATCTTGCGTAACCCTTATTATCCGCTTCGATCTGACCCCGGCCAAACGAGCCGTGAACCTCCGGGAACAAGGCCTGCGTCATCCGGCGTAAAGGGAATCGTCTTTGACGCCCGGATCTAACCGGGAGGATGGGGATATAGTTTATAATTATTATGTTTTTGGTACTTATGATACCCTTAACAGCATAAATATAAACTTTTTCCTTGAAAAGTTCATTTACAGTTCTATAATGGTATTGTGAGCACCGAAAGGCCAACAAAAATAAACCAACTCCTTACTTCGCAGCCTTATGGGATCGTCTTCCAATCCGATTGGCTATCTTCGCAAGGGTACAATCACGATCTTCAGAAGAGCTATAGAAAAGGGAAATGGCTAAGATCCATCGGAACCGGCGCAATGAGCCGGACCGGCGATAGTGTAAGTTATGAAGGGGCGGTATTCGCACTGCAAAAACAAACGCATTCGAGCGTGCATCCTGGCGGCAAAACCGCATTATCGCTGCTCGGAAAAGCACACTATCTCGAAATGATCACCAAGAAAGTGACGTTGTTCGGGGCGAGCAGCGAAAGATTGCCCAAGTGGTTCATAGAATACGATTGGGGGGTCTCGATCGACTATTATCCCACTTCTTTCTTGCCGGCACGATTAGGAATAACGGAAGTCGGGCTTAGTACTTTCTCGATAGGCGTCTCGGGAGCGGCCAGAGCGCTTATGGAATGCCTGTATCTTGCTCCGGGAAAACAGGACCTGGCCGAATGCTATGAAGTCATGGAGGGGCTAAACAATCTTGTACCGGATGAGGTACAGGCTTTGCTCGAAGCTTGCAGATCAATAAAAGTCACGCGCCTGTTCCTATACTTGGCCGAAAAAGCAGGACATCAATGGTTTCAGAGTTTGGATCCGGAGAAATTCCATTTGGGACGAGGGAAGCGCAGCATCGTCAAGGGGGGTGTTTACATCAATAAATACCAGATCACGGTACCGAAAGAACTGGAGGAAAGTGATAAAAGCAGGCTATAATAGACAAGTCTCACTCCTCCTTAGCACTCTCCCTGAGGTCGCAAGCGAGAGATCTTTCGCCTTGTACAGCGGGACCGCGATCGATCTTTTTCTTCGCAACATGCCAAGACTCTCGGTGGACATCGATCTCGCAATTTCCAGTCCTCCCGCTTCTTTCCTATTCCGGCCGGAAACTCTACTCTTGTCTTGTACTATCTTGTAAGGGGTTACGAAAATGCGCAGAATTTTGAAGGAGAAATTCGAGCACACGTATGGCCAAACTGAATAACGATGTTGCAGATCGCATTCGATTAAACGCCGGATCACAACGCTCGGGAGAGACAATTATTTCCTTTTTGGAGTTCGCCCTAGATAATGAGCCAAACTTCGAGGTTCGTCTGGGTCACGAGAATTGGAAAGCGATCGATATGTGGAGATCCACATATCGTATCGGCATAATCTTCCCGAAAAGGGGAGTAATCAAATTTTTCAATCGAATTCAGACTCGCGGAACGGCTGATTATGCGCCTGGTAGATTGAACAACAGAGGAGAGTGGACATTCGACGCCACCAATCTTCTGAGCAACGACCCAATGTTAAGGTGCATGCACGATAACATCAGAAGCTTGTCCTAAACAAACTACAAATCGAATGTAAACATCTCGTCCAGGGCTAGAATCGCGGTATTCGTTAGGGACAATTACCCACTTCAGTACTGCGGTCGAGGGGTCCTCACCCTCAAGTACACGTTGATCACAAACTCCTGCATTCGTAGAGAGGAACTTACGACTCGACAAATTTAGGCGCGAGTTATCTCACAATGTAACGGTGGAAAGTCAAACGAGAACATGACATTAACCGAAGCTGTAATGCCCGCTCAAATTGAACGGGCTTCTCTTGAATTGGATTCGGCACTTCTTTCTTTCCTGCGATCGAAAGCTGCAGTATCGTCGGCCCCAGTAGCCATAAATTCCGTGTTCGGAATGGGCAAGGAGGTGACGCTAACATGAACTATCCTGGGGTTTTCGGGCGCCAAAAAAATTCAGCTGCGCTTTCCTAAAACCAGTCATCGTCATTGTCGTCCAAGGTATCTTGAGCGATAGATAGAATTTCAATTTGATTCTCGTCGATACATGTAAACCATATTTTCATCGGAACAAGTAATACGTCTCGTTCAAATTGGATGGTTCGCACAAACTGTAAACGTGTATTTGGAATTGTAGGAAATTGCCCGGGGTTTGTTGAGATTGCCCATAGAACACCCGCAATGAGCTCGTGAATCGCATCACTATCCCCGAACTCCGCTAACTGTGTAGTGAACAGTGGATTTTCGATGTAGGTCCAGATCTTAGGCACTCACGTCCCATCCATGTTGATCGATCAAACCAGATGCTTGGTCAATATCAGTCTCAGAAACAGTTTGATCGTCCGAGAGCAGAAACGCAGAATATGGCACTACTTCGCGCATTGCCGCGACTTTCCAAGCGGTGCCATGAGATTGATGGCTCATGGCCGAGCCCGTCAAGCCGATACACTCATCAATTACTTCTTCCACGAGTGCAATGTCGTTTGCAGAAAACAACTTAAGGTCCGCGTCTCGCAGCGGAACGACCCTGTGTTGAATATACTGATAGTTCTGGCGTTTGCGAATAACGATCTCGTTCGCTTCTATCATCTCCTCAAGGATCGGTTTCATGTGATATGGAACGAATCCCTGTTCTAACTTCATGTATGGTGTGTCTGTGATCGACTTTCCGGTGCGAACATAGGCCAATTGATCCGCTTTCAGAATTATCTTATTGAGTTTGATGGCGCCAAAATTTACATCACCATCCAATCGGTCGGCTATGTACAGAATCAGCTCGCGCAATTTCTTTCGCGATTCAGGAGAAGTTTTTCGTGTTGCTGAAATTCGCATATCTTCCTCTATGTATTGGATGCCAAAACCAATCAAATTGGCTCAGCCCGCGCAACATTGTGTGCCATCTATGAAACACGCTGCTAAAGTATCATATCATAATGCAAGTTTGTAGTGAATAGTAATCTCACTCTTGGAGCAAAGCAAATCTATTTCCACTCCACTGACAATCGCGGTGATTGGCCAAGGTGAACACAAGGATTGCCGTGGCTAACAGGAATACGGAATGTACGCAGAGCTTTCCTAACAGAGGATCGGATTTGCCAAGCTGATCCACAAATCATTGACGAATGAAGATCGGGAATTTCTTCTTGGAATAAAGGGATTGCTGCCGGTTTGGAGCAGATATGATTTCGAAAGGTTTCCGGCCGTTCAGTGGAAGTTCCAAAGCCTTCGTCGGTTAAAGGCCGAGAATCCGAAAAAATATCAGGAACAGTATCTCGCTCTAGAAAAGGTGCTGTCATGATCCGGGATCTTTGCGATCTGGTGATATGTCTGAAGACTTCATTAACCAAAGGTTCCTGCGGCCGCATCTTTTCTTAAATGCCATTTTGTGTCATAGATTTTACATAACGTTTATTATCGGACGCAACGTATTGAGGATAAAGGGCTTAAGATCTGATGACCTTAGGGTCGTACGGATTCGATTCCCTTCCCCGGTTCCACACCAACCTTATTATTCCCACGTAGGCTAGCTACTTGGTTAGCCGATACGATTTTCCTACAGCGAGACCGCCATGATAAGCGTTTCACACAGGCATCTTCTTGTGATAAGATTTTCACACGTCAGGCGTCCTTCGATAAGATTTTCACATGACGGATAAAGAAATTACATTTCGGACAGGAAAAGATAGGAAGATCCGCGAGAAATAGGATCCTATCTGCATTTTGCCGATCCGATAAGAAAAATATATGGCTGTAAGTGGAGCATCAAAGACCTTGCCGCAAACGATCGGGCTTGTCGCCGTGATCGAAGAGCTTAAATTAAGGACCCCTTTGCCTGCGGTCCGCTCCTCCGTTGTAGCCGGAGCACGAAGAACACGTATCGAGAACGAAGCGATCTTTGAACAGTACCCGAAATCCTATGCCACGAATAATTTGTACGAAAACCTGAAGTTTGCAATGCGGTATGAACCAATTGACCTTGGTGTGCTGCATGCAGCTTTTGCACAAATCGCCACAAAGGACGTTGAAACGTGGGTGAGCAACGAATCTACCGGAATCTATGCTCGAAAGATATGGTATTTATACGAACTTCTTACAGGACAGACCCTTGCAGTGCCGGACGTAGCACCGACAGGATATGTCGATTTGCTCAATCCAAAATTGCAATTGACCGGAAGCATCAGACAAATAAAGCGCCAACGCATCAACGATAATCTTCTCGGAAACCGCAGCTATTGTCCGCTTATTCGTCGTACGGACGGACTCACAAGGGCAATGTCTGAAGGGCTCGACAAAGAAGCAAAGAAACTCGTCAAAGACAGTGACCCGCTGATCTTGGCCAGGGCAATAAGCTTCTTATACACAAGGGAAACAAAATCGTCTTTTGCGATCGAAGGAGAGGTGGCTGGAAAATCCAGGGCTGAACGATTCGTGGCCGCACTTGAACACGCCGCAAATTTTGATGCGACCGACAAAGCAAATTTTGTCGGCCTGCAGAATCAAATAGTCGATCCGCGCTTTGCGGCAAAGGATTGGCGGACGATTCAGAATTATGTCGGCCAGACAATGCGCGACTACACCGAGCAGGTGCATTTCGTTTGCCCGAAACCGGAGGACGTTGGGGCTCTAATGGAAGGATGGATGGACTGTGCCCGCCGACTTCAGAACTCGTCGGTCGATCCAATTGCCGCAGCCGCGGCGATGGCGTTTGGATTTGTCTTTGTTCATCCTTTCGAAGACGGCAATGGCCGAATTCATCGTTTTCTGATCCATCATGAGCTGGCACGCGCGGAGTTCGCGCCGCCGAAGCTTATTTTTCCGGTGTCTGCTGTCATGCTTCGTGAACGCGTCGACTATGATCGCGTTCTAGAAAGTTATTCAAAAGCAATCCTTCCCTTTATCGAATTTAGCTTGGACAGTCAGGGTAGCATGACCGTTGAGAACGAAACGTCGAATCTGTACCGGTATTGGGATGCCACGAGATTTGCCGAATATTTGTACGGCTGTGTAGCGGAAACGATTCGACGCGACCTGCGGGAAGAACTCGATTTCTTGGCAGTATTCGACAGGGCCCTTGCAGAAGTGATGAATATCGTCGATATGCCGGACCGACGAGCTTCGTTATTGATTCGGTTTATCTTACAGAATCGCGGCACCTTGTCGAAAAACAAACGAGAAAAGGAGTTTCCGGAGCTTACCGACGAGGAGGTCCTGTCAATCGAGTCCGCCGTTCGGGAAATCTCTGAGACTACTGATCAGTGAACTACTGTCACGGACGAGTTTCACCCAATATCGGCGGCAGGAAAAACTTCGGGTCGTTACGCTTGCTCAGACAGGCCATCAAGGCGGCTCGGGAATCCCTGCCGCCTCGATCGTAGCAGCCGTTTCAAAACTACCGCTGGCCTATTCCGGGCAACAGCGCCACTGACCCGTTTTCGCCTGGCGCGACCTTCATAAAATTCGGCCGGGCACCGACGATGTTGAGGACCTTTAACATTAGAGTCGGACGATGCGGGCCTTGCTCCCGTTCCTGGTCTCGGCCGAGAGCGCGTTTCTCGTGTCGACGATCAGGCTTGCGAGTTCGCAGACGCGGCTGTAATCGACGGTCGAGTGCTCGGTGCAGATGACGACGCAATCGGAATTCGCGATCAGTTCATCGGTCAGCTCATTGT
>JAKOVX010000146.1 GCA_029781855.1 Acidobacteriota bacterium
GTCACGATCGTTTGGCCGACCTCGGTAAAGCGCAGCATCTTGCGTTTGTCGAGGAAATCCGCGAGAGCGCCGCCCACAAACGCCAGGGTCACCATCGGGACGAATTCGGCGAGCGAGATGTAGCCGACCATTGCCGACGACTGGGTCAACTGATACATCTGCCACGGCACGACGATGAAGGTCATCATCGACCCGAAGAACGAGACCATCTGACCGAAAAACAGCAGGCGATAATCCCGCGAAGTTCTGAGTGGTGAGAGGTCAAGAAGCATTGGTACGATTGACAGCCGTCATCAGGTATTTTGCGAAAATCTAATTCTCGCCTCTACCGTCCGTTCTGTCCAATCTATTGCCAGTATGGTTGCAGGTAGCCGGACCAGTGGAAGATCCAGGTGGCGTACAGATTGGCGGCAAACGAAACACCGTAAAGCGTCCATTCAGTCTTTGTGATCCGTTTCGGAGCAGACTCCAGCATTATCACGAATATCCACGGCAGGAGTATCATCGCGTAGCGGTAGCCAAATTGCCAGCCACCGGAGTTTCCGTGTATCCAGAGCAGAAAGGTCAGGATTATGATCGCTGCCCACGAGGCAAGTTTGAGTGCTCCGTCGCGAGCACCGACCCGCATCACGAGCAGCAGGAACGGGCTGCTCAGAATGATCGAATTACTAAATCCGTCCGGGTATAGGTACGGAAACGTCGGTACTACTTCCCATACTTTCCCGAGCATTTCCCACGCTTGCCGCGGTATGTAATCCGTCGAAAATATGCCGTGCGAGTACCACGGTTCGAGCAGAACACCCGGAATGCGGGCATAGCCAAAATCCGTCGGGTCGCCGAAGCGAGCGTAATTGTAGACTAGTGTCGCAACGCCGAGCACAAACGGGACAATACAGAATCGGGCAACGCTCGCCAGTCTATCCGAACTAATCCATGTCGGCCCTGAGTCCGGAGCGTACGCGGTCTTCGCCCCATTTCGGCCGCCCGGATAACGAACGTCTTCGGCACGGGTCAGGAGGTACAGGAAGATCGGAGCTGTCAGGAGATTCTCAGTGCGATTTCCGAAAGCCAGAGCAAAAAAAGCCCCGGCGAGCAGCGGCTTTCGATCAAAAACCGTGAAATAAATGGCTCCAAGCTCACCAACCATCGCAAAGCCCAGCGCCAGTTGCCAGGCACCTGCGAATGTCAGATTCGTCCACATGAACGTGCCGAACACTATCCCGATCGCCATCAGAATGTGGCGAGAAGCTGACGCTTCGTACCTGCCGGCGATCTTCAGGAGCAGCCAGCAGATAACTCCGGCACATGCCGCCGCGAGGAATGTTCCGGGCATTTCCGTGATGATGCCGACCATTTTGAGCAAGGCGAACGGTATCATCGTCAACACCGCCCCAAGCGGAAACACCGAGTAATAATGGCCTCCGAACGGCACGAACTCGTTCAGCCACGGCGGCTGAGGGTTATCAAACCCGATCGCGCCAAAAAGCATTCTGCCGGCAACGCGAAAGGTGTAATCGTAGTAATTCCGCGGCGTGGGGTTTGAGATCAGGTAAATGAGAGCTGTCGATAGCGATAGCAACGCCGCCAAACGCCTAGGCAACGCCGGTCTTTGCTCCTCTTGCGATCCGGGTGAATTTGCCGGGTTTGATCTCATCAAGCGGCAAATATTTTCAGCTTAAATTCGTCGTTGGCGATGTAGATCTCGGGCTTGCGGCCGGAGAAACCCTTCGATTGTCGCAGTATCATTGGCAAGCCGCCGTGCGGGGCAATAGTGCCGTATTCACGACGTGTGAAGATCGCAGCGATCTGCGGATTGAGCCGCTGGGTAATGCCGTATCGTATCGCCCGCGATGCCGGCGGCGAGAATCCGCTCGTCCGTCGCGGATTGATGAATTCTACGGAATTATCGTAAATATTGATCCTCGTGCGGATCTCGCGCAAGGCCAGGTCGCGGTGAATCAGGGCGTTGATCACGGCCTCGGCGACCGAGTAGTAATGATAGACGGCGCGGGGCTGGACGACTGCGTTGGTCACCAGCTCGAGTTTGCGTTTCGGCCTGTCTTTACTGAGGTCGGCGTAGCGTTTGATGAACGCCAGGATGGATTCGTATTGGGTGTGAAGGTTGCCCTTGACCTCGATCGCCTCGATCAGCTGGGCGTTGCCGTTCTCACCTGAAAACCTTGCCACCGTTACGTTTGACCGCGGCAGCAGCTCGGCGACGCGTTCATTCTTGCCAAAAAGCAGTACTGCGGCGACCGTCGGGAAAAATTCATCGGCGTTGCCGACGGCCAGCAGCAGGTCTTTTCGGAGAAAGTCGCTGGTCTGGTAAAGATTGATATTAGGGGCGTTATCGTCGAATCCGCTGGCGAATGACCACAGCAGGGCATCGTCGAAATCCTCTTCGACGACCGTCTGGAGCGGGATATTCTCGAACCCGAGCGGCCGCAGTTCGTCGAGCCAATCGGAAAGCTCGTCGCGGGAAACCTCACGTTTTTCGGCCCCGATCCGTAGGTAGAACCGGCCGTCTCGTGTCCGGTAGGGCCGCCGCTTGCCTTCTAAATGCAGGGCGACGATGCGTTTGCCGCTGTCGAAAGCGATGGTGTCGATCAACGGAGTGATGGCCGGGACGATCTCCTCGCGGCAGATTCGGGCGAGCTCCTGCTGGACCCATTCCGGATTTGAGACGCCCTCGATGCGGAGCTGGTCGTTGACGCCGAAGATGATCGTACCCCCGTCAGTATTGGCCAGGGCGACGATGCCCTGGGCGATCCGTTCGGAATTTGACAGCTTTACCTTGAGTTCGAGGTAGGTGTCCTCGCCGCCGCGGATGAGCCGTAAAAGCTCAGTGCGGGTCGTCAATTGTGCCGGCTGATTGAGGAGGTATTCCTGAAACGTCTGCTCTGTGGGTGAGTCAAATCGCTGGGTGTGACGAAATTTTCTTCGTGCCATCCGTTTTCGGCGTTGGATTTTTGTTAAGACGGAAACGCCGGTCCGCCCGAATGCACCGTGGGGCGCGCATTGCTGGTTTCAAGTAACAAACTACGATTATTGAACCATACCCGGCGCGTGAAAGCAAAATTGCGTTTCGCGCAGCAAAATAGCGGCCCAGGCGCACTCGATACCCGCCTCAGGCGCACTCGACACCCCGCTCAGGCGCACACGATACCCCTCTCAGGCGCACTCGAACCCCCTCTCAGGCGCACTCGCGAAGCCACAGATCAAGTGCGCCTGTGAGAATAGGAAAACTTGATCGGAGTTCAATACAAATTAAGCTGGTTGGAATTGGCGGATTGTTGTATCCTCACATCAACTAATTTCGATCTACCACATCTCTCAGGAGGGAACATGCGAAAACTTGGATCAGTATTTTTGGCCGTATTTGTAACGATCGCGGGCGCAAGTTTGGTTTGCGCTCAGGACGCCGCCTCACCCGAAAAGGTCAAACTCATCAAGGAACTGGTCGAAGTTTCCGGCGGCCAGCGGCAGTTCAATGACATAGTTACGGGGATGATGAATTTCCAGGAAGAACAGTCAGCTGAACTGATGACTGATATCTTCAAGGACGACAAGGTTCTAACACCTGCTCAAAGAGAAGAGGCCTTGAAACTGCTGAAGGAGACGAACGATCGTATCGGGGTCAAAGCCAGAGAGTTTTTCACGAAAACGTTCGATTTCGGCAAATTTGTGGATGAAGTATTTGTTCCTCTATATTCCAAACATTTTACCGACAATGAATTGCGCGATCTGATCGCATTTTATCGAACGCCCACCGGGCAGAAAATGATCAGCGAGTCGAAGGAATTTATGAACGACACTTTGGCACTCGTCTCAAAGAGTCTCGTGCCGGCATTTTCCGCTTACATGAAGCAGGTGGCTGATGAAGAGTTCAAGAACATGAGGCGGAAGATGCCAGAGAATTAGTGAAAAAGGGCGGGCGGTGGGCCGCCCGCTGAGTGTGGGAGGTACGGATCAACGCCCCGGGTATCCGGTTGCCGCTCGTAAACGAAGTTTGCGTCCGAACGAACCACCCCGTCACCCGAGACGGGTGCCACCCCTCCTTTACCAAGGAGGGGAGCTTATGCCCGGATGGCCCGGACGGTCAGGTATTCCGACTCGACCTTTGTCGTGCCGTCGGTCGCAGTGTTGTGTTCCGACCAGAGGTCCTCGAGGTCGGAACGCAGATGCCGGCGGCCTTCGTCATCGAGCGATTCGAACGCCTTTTGCGTCGGGCCGTAATAGAGCCGGAAGAATTCGACCGTCTCGACGGGGCCGAACGGTAGCGTGAAATACAGCTTTTCCCGCGACGTTTTCAGATCGGCGATGCCCTCGCTAAAGCGTTCGGCAACCGCATCGTCGATACCCCAAAGCAGCGGCGAAGGCATTCCCGCCGGAGGCGGAACGTGCTTGGCGGTCACCTTGAACATTTGGCCGATGAACCCTTCGGGCGTCCAATTCGACATCGTGATCATTCCGCCGGAGCGGCAGACGCGTTTCAGCTCGGCGACCGTCACGTCGGGCCGCGGCGTGAACATCGCACCGAACATCGACAGCACGACGTCAAAGCTGCCGTCTTCGTACGGCATGGCTTCGGCGTCGCCAATGTCGAACCGCGCGGTGAGCCGTTCAGCCGCTACCCAGCGGATCGCCTGCTCGATGCTATTCGGAGCGATATCGATACCGGTCACCACGGCACCGGCACGTGCCGCCGGTATCAGGGTGTTGCCCGTTCCGCAGGCGACATCGAGCAGCTTGACGCCCCTCGTCAATGAAAGCCGGTCGACAAATTCCCTGGCCCCGATCTCGAACGTTTTCGCGATCTCGCCGAAATTCCCGGCCATCCATGTGTTGCGTAGCCTGGATTTCAGGCCCTGCATTTCAGTTGTTACTTGTACTCCATCCATGATTGCTTTTTCTCCTATTTATTAATTGCTATATCGAAAGGGCGGGTTTCCCCGCCCTTCCATTCGCCTTACGGTACCGCCGGACGGTCCTCCAGGTAACCTGAAAATGTTACTTGTCCCTGTGCGAACTCCGTCGTGGTTCCATTGAGCCGGGCCTGTACGACCACCTGCGTGTGGGTCGTACCGACCAGCTCGTCGGCAAATACGAGCACCTTGTGATTGGCAGAGGCGATCGCCGTCCCGTCGAATACACCCTGATCGATCAGCGCGATCCGATTGAAAACGATAGTCGAAATATCCGCCACGCCGCTTCCGTTATCGAGATAACATGAGAAATTTATCTCCATCTTCAGCCCGACAGGCGTCCGGGCGATCGCGGAAACGTTCTCGATAACAAGCCGCTTGCCGGCGGGGATCGGCAGGTTCGCGCTCACAAATCCGTTGTTTGTCGGCTGAACGATGACACGTGCCTGAAACGGCTGTCGTGCCGAACCGCTCCCGATCACCTTTACCGCAAGCGGATCGGACGGCGAGTTTGAGAG
Source organism: Acidobacteriota bacterium (assembly GCA_029781855.1). Classification (GTDB taxonomy): domain Bacteria; phylum Acidobacteriota; class Blastocatellia; order Pyrinomonadales; family Pyrinomonadaceae; genus OLB17. The sequence continues at coordinate 5,444 of JAKOVX010000146.1, forward strand.
CTGAACGACATTTCTGGCGGGGTCGATCCCAACCACCCAGTCACCTTTCTGCCGGGCCTTGACGATCTGAACAGTCGAGTCTGGTGACGATGCAGCGGTCTCGACCGTTTGCGAACCGGCCGACTGCGCGATCGCACCTCCGGTAAACGCTACAACAACGGCGATCAGTGCCCGTGCAATTATTGCGAAACGAACTATGTATTTATTTATGTAATTGTTCATGTTTTCCTCTTTAGAAGGGCGAAGAATGTTCATCGCCCTTGTTTGTCATGGCCCGCCGATAGCGGGCCGCCGATGGTTAACCCTGAGCGCGGTAGAAGTAATATTCCGCAGTGTAGGGCACGTCGACCCGTTGTCCGTCGTATGATCCGGGCGTCGTGGGAGCGATGCCGCCGGACGTGTTCACACGCTGGATATAGGTCGTCTTGCTGAATATGCCGGAACCGTCGGTCTCGTCGGCTTCGAGCAGGAGCCACGGAACCGAACCCGGGTCCGCCGAGCACGAAGCTATGCGGCGCCCGATCACGAGCGATCCGCTGTTGCTCCGCCACGTCGGGCCGCCATAGTGCCGGCCGATCTTGCCGTGAAAGCCCGGGTCGGCAAAAAGGTCCGCCTCAGGCCCGACAAATCCCCACACAATCCCGTTCCACCAGTATTCCTGGATGCCCGATGCGTACGCCCGGTAGGCGACCTTGTTGCCGTCGGGGACGTTCAGATCGGCACACGGAACCTCGGGAGCACGCAGAGCGTCGTCCGAGTTGAAAGGGATGCCTTTTGCGACAGCGGCCGTTGACAGGACCGCCGCGAGAACAGCACAAAGTGCTGCAAGTCGTATGTTTATGAATTTCATTTTTTCTCCTGTTTTCTGTATGAATTAACGATAATGACAATTTCTATCTTTCGAAATTGGTCCTTATCTTTCCCATTTAGGCAAAGATCGGTGCCGCGCCCTCGATCCGCAAACGCTGATCGGCACCGAGGCGGCCCATCGTTTCCAGGAATTTCGGATGTACCATTCCCGAGCCGATGAATGTCCAGCGGTTTGCCTGTAATTGAACATCGACAAAGATCTTGCGCTCCTCGTCGTTCAACTTGCGTCCGGTCGCGAGTTCCAATGCCTCAAGCTCGAAGCGAACCTGCTGCTGGAGCCCTTCGTCGAGGAGCCCGCCGATCTCGAAGAACGCGTTGACGCTCTTGGCGATCGCGTCGGCATCCATCCGCTCGGCGATGTATTCGACCATTCGCGTGTCGAGCTTGGCGTGCTGCGATTCTTCGAGCCAGTGATGCTTGAGCATGCTCTTGAACAGCGGATCGAGCTCGTCATTGTCCTTCACGCTTTCGACGTAATGGGCCTGGGTCAGCCACTCGATCATCAGGATCACCAGTGCGACGCCCAATGGATCGTGCGCAAGAACGGCCTTGCCGATCTCGGACGCCGGGCCGATGACCTTGCACTCGGAACCGAAACCTTCCTTGAACTCCTCGCAAAAGGTCTTGAACAATTTGATATGTTTGACCTCTTCGCCGAGGAACTGCAGAAAGGCAGCCGATCGATCGTCGTCCTGGTCGATCGACGGACGAATATGATCGAGCACGAACGGCACGATGAACTCCTCAACGATCACGAAGATCGAGAGATACGTGTTGCCGCGGATCTGATTGAGGATCAGTCTCTCGACTTCGTTAAGAAACGGAAGCTGCTCGACCCGAGCCAGCGATTCAGGCATGAACCGCTTTGTAAAATCGAGTTTCTTCTCGCCGCCGATAATATCCTCGATCTGCCAATTGACCTTCTGCGACGCTGCGAGCGTGTCCCTGTAATCGTAGGACGCGGCCCCAACATACGCTGAACTTCTTTCCATTACACTTGTGTCTAACATTTGTTTTTTCTCCTAATTGATTTCTCTAAACCATCTGAAACTGAGGCTCTGAAACTGCATCAGATATCAGCCAGCTTTGAGATCCTGACCGTCAGGCTGAACCTGACCGGCATGTTGTTAAGCGAGCCCACGTAGATCCGGTAGTCTCCGCTCTCCTCGAGGCCGATCTCGTAATGACCGCCCTTTGGTTCGCGAAGTAGAACCATCTCTCCGTATGACCCATCGAACTCGACCCTGATGCCCACGCGTGCGGCGGGCAGGAGGCCGAGAACCAGTTTCTGACCGGACCTGGCACGGACGACATAAATGACGCCGTACCCACCGGTCGTGTCCCTGACAACGGCAGAACTCTTGCCTTTAGCAAATTGAATTCGCTTTTCGGCCTGAGCATCTGCGTTGCCGCCCATGATCGCCAGTGCGATCAAACCTATTAAAATTCTGGCTATTTTCCTCATCGTTCTTTCCCTCATCTTCGACCTGACAACTACTCCGCTCCCTTCCGATCTGTGCTATGATTCGGTTAATTCCGCGAGCAGTGAAATCTTGACTTTTTGGTAAATTTTCGTCTTTAGAAACCTGTTAAAGTTTGATTAGAAAGTTACTAGACGGGGCTAACTGATTGGAACAAGGGCAGTTATACAGATTCGGCGAGTTCACTCTCTGCCCCGGCGAACGGACGCTTCGCCGGATGGACGAGAATATTGCGCTCACCCCGAAGATGTACGACCTGCTGTTTGTGCTGGTCGAAAATCACGATCGCATCGTCGATAAGGAACTCCTGCTGCGGACGGTCTGGCCGGACAGCTTTGTCGAGGAAGGCAACATTACTTTTAACATCCGGCAGCTTCGCGTTGCCCTGGGTGATGATGCTCAGTCGCCTCAATTCATCGAAACGATCCCTCGTCGGGGCTACCGATTCATAGCAAAGGTCGATACGGTCGATGCGGGTGTCGAAAATGCGAGCGGGCCGGCGGACGCCGTTGAACGGGAGACGCGAACTTCACCGGCGTGGTATGCTTCACGCCCGATCCTCGTCATCGCGGTATCCCTGATCGTTATTGCCGTGATGGGTTCGGTCGTCTGGTATTCGCGCAGCGGCCCGGCCCGGGGAACGCCAATACTTTCGGCCCCCTTCGCTGCGGAAAAATTGTCGACCGATGGCCGCGTTTTTCATGCTGTGATCTCACCTGACGGAAAGACGATGGTTTACGTTCACCGCGACAGCGTCAACCAGAGTCTGTGGCTCCGCCAGCTCGATACCTCGAACAACGTTCAGATTATCCCGCCGTCAGAAAGCTTCTATGGCGGGCTCGCAATGTCTCCGGACGGAAGGTCGGTCTATTTCACCCGTGGATCGACGCCTCGGCGCGGGCAACAGCTCGATGTTTATCGCGTGCCCATTGTCGGAGGCGTGCCGCAGAAGGTCATCAGCGAAACACAGGGTTGGATCAGCGTTTCTCCCGACGCAAGCAAGCTCTCGTTTGTACGCTGTAATCGCAATAGCGACGATTATTGCTCGCTGTGGATCGCCGACGCTGCCGACGGGAAGAACGAGCGCAAGCTGGTTTCGCGGCAACGTCCGTTTCGGATCAGCGATAACAAGATCTCTCCCGACGGCCGAAAGATCGCGTTCGCCGTCGGGCAGTCGCGGACCGCATCAAACGACTTCAGCTTTAAGGAGGTCGATGTTCAAACCGGCGAGGAACGTGACCTGACGGCTGAAAGATTCTTCAATATCAATTATGTGGCGTGGCTTCCGGATCAGAGCGGCTGGCTGATAACCGCTCGAAAATTGCCCGACAAAAGCTATCGGATCTGGCACGTTTCGGCCGCGACCGGCGAGACGTCGATATTGACGGCCGACTCGGAAACGTACAATCGGCTCAGCCTCGACGCAAAGGGCGATCTGCTCATTGCGACCAAGATCGACGCCGATTTCAACCTAAACATCTACCAGTCCAACGATGCGAACGCCTCGCCGAAAACGCTGGCCAATGCATCGAACGTATCGTTTGCCCCGAACGGGAAGATCGTCTATTCGTCGCTGATGACCGGCGATCACGAAATATGGATCAGCGGCCCGGACGGCAGCGACCAGCGCCAGCTGACCAATGATCCGGCCGACGACCTGTCGCCGATAGTCTCAAAGGACAATAAATATATCTTCTTCGAGTCGAACCGGACGGGCGTGGTCCACGTCTGGCGAATGGACATAGACGGGACAAACCAAACGCAGATCACGACCGAGGAGGGCGGTTTCCCGATCTGGACGTCGCCCGACGGACAATGGCTCTATTACCGTTCGGGGCTGCATAATTCGCTGCGACGGGTGTCGCTCCAGGACCGCAAAGAGGAGTTGGTATATGACTCGGCAAGCGTGGATTTTGCGCTATCGCCGGACACGGCGCGAATAGTGCTTACGCGGGAGACCGACGGGAACTACTCCTTTTCGATCATTGCTCTCGCCGACGGGAAGACCGAGACGGCGTTCCCGTCGCCCGATCCGGCAAGGCACCCGGTTTACGTCCTTTGGTCGCCCGACGGGAAGACGATCGCCGTCGTCCTTGAGGACGAATCTCACGAAAACCGGAGCGTTTGGTATCTGGATATTGACGGAGCAAAGCCCCGCCGGATAGCGGATCTGCGGCCGGGCGAAATATCGGAGCTCTCCGGCATGGCCCTCTCCTACGACTCAAAGAGTTTTGCTGTGGTCCAGGGCACGTGGAACCACGATGCGGTCCTGATCAAGGGCCTAAAACCGTGACCCTTCGCTGAGAGCAAAGCCGTCCGGCAGCGACAGGAGGCGATACCCGCTTAAAAATGAAAGCGCCGGCGGACCTGTATGTAGATCTGCCGTGGCTCGACAAAATGCGTACCTCCGAAGGTTTCGCTGTTGTCCAGCAGGAACCGTGAATTTGCGACATTCACCGCCTGCACAGAGATCGTCCACTTATCGCCAAACCTACGTCCAAAGCTTAGGTCAAGGAGCGTGTGCCCGGGCAAGTGGTTCGGGCCCTCGCCGTCAAGAAAGCCCGATCCGTAGCGAACGCTGGCCGAGAGATACGCCTTAAAACCGAGGTCGGTCGTGAAATTGACGTTGAACGTATTTCGCTGATCGTGGTCGAGGAAAAAATAACCGCCTTCCGGCTGCTCGAAGTCGGTCAAACCGCCCGAGACAGCTCCTTTGCCTTCAGCGATTTGGTTCGAATAAACGAACGATATCCTTGCCCGACCCAACACGAGCGGCGATTTCACGGTCACCTCGAATCCGCGGATGCGTGCCCGTTCGATCGTCAAAGGAAAGAATATGTTGGAATTTCCGAGCGCGTTGTGGTCGAAGAAATTCCGGACCATAGTTTGGAAATAGTCGGACGCGACGACCCAGCCTTTTACCGGAACGGATATGCCGAGCTGATATTCCTCGTCACGCTCGCCTCGCAGCGGAATAATTCCGAAACCCTGATCGATGACATATTCGAGCAGCGGCCCTGAGACCGTCGTCAGCGGCGGAGCCTGATAGTATCGCCCGTAGAACCCGTGTAGGACGACATTGGCACGCGGCACCCGGACCGCAAAACCGACACGTGGGCTCGTCGAGTTCTCCGTGATCGACCCGTGAAAATGCGTGAATCTCACGCCGCCCGTAAGCGTCAGCCACGAAACCGGTTTGAATTGGTCCTCGGCGAATGCTGCCTGCAGGCCGCCTGACGGCCGGTCGGCCCGCGTCAGGTTGACGGGACCGGTTAGCTCGTCGATCCCGGTGACCGCAAAGAGCGTTCTGTCACGCTGGAAGAAGCCGTAATAACCGATCTTGGCATTGTGCCGCTCGGTCAACAAACTCAGTACCGCCTGGCCGCCGGCGTATTCCGACGTGCGCTCGCTGCGGGCTGACACCGGCATGTCGTTCGGCCCGCCGATAAAGTCGGCTCGGTTGTAGTGGTAGAACGGCGATCCCGTAAATACCACACTCGTGCCGAACGTATGCACCCAGGAGAAATTAAAGAATCCGTCGCGTTCGCGTTCGACGTCACGGACACCGAGATCCTGTGCCTCGCGGTCGTTCGGCACACGGAAAATGTCGCGACGCAGAGCCGTGACCAGACGAAGCTCATCATTCGTCGACGGGTGGTATAAGAACGAACCGAATCCGCCAAATCCGTTCTCCGCATCGTTTATGACGTCGGCAGTCGGGGTCTCGAGGCCATAATCGCTGCGGTTCCCGGACAGGCTCAGGTAGTACGCGAACCGCTTGGTGTGGTCCCCGAAATTCACCTGCGCGGCGCCCTGGCGGAAATTACCGAAGCTTGCGACGATCTCGCCCTCGCGGTTTCGTTCGAATCCGCTGCGCGGAACGACGTTGAAAACCGCGTAGGTACGGTCGCCGTTCTCCGCCGAATAACCACCCCGCTGGACCTCGACGTAATCCATATCCTTAGGGTCGAACTGCGCTCCGACCGTATCGGCGATGTTTGTATTCGGCACTGGGACGCCGTCGATGAGCCATGTCACCTGATGTCCGCCGCGGACGTGCAATTGGTTGTGCGTCATGTAGGCACCGGGAACATTGTTTGTAATAAAGGCAAGGCTGTTTGTGCGGTCGGCCCCTGGCATGTGCTCGATCTCGTCACGGCTGACGAGCGTTGTCGGCCGCGGCGGGTCCGAGATGAGGCGATCGGGAGACAATTCAACCTCGACCTGTTGCGTGATCGGTGCGATCTTCAGGTCAAATTCGATCATCGGTGCATTATCGGAGACGACAATCACCGACCGCTCGAGCCTACTAAAACCTTTCTGCTCGACACTCAACGTGTATTCGCCGAGCGGCACCGCCCGAAATACAAACTCGCCCACGCCGGACGTTTGAGCCGTCCGTACAAAATACGATGTGCGGGAACGCAAAGTGACCGTGGCGCCCGCAACAGGAGCCTCTTGAGGATCGCGAACCACGCCGCGAACGTCCCCCGCAAACGACGCAAAGGCCGCCGTCGAACAAAATAAGATAAGTGCGATCCAGCAAATGGGCTTTGGAACGCGATAATTATGAATGCTTTTCAATTGTTTCTCCCTTGATCAAAACCCGCGGAAAAGCACGACGGCCTTCAGGAAACCTGAATACGGACCGGTGCCGGCTCTCAGAGAGATACAGGCGGGCCGCGGGGAACAAAAGATACTGGGTGCGCGTCCGGGCAGGAAAAGTTCGTTGTCCGAAGGCAATTTTCAACAGCGGCCGCGAATAAGAAAAGCGGCGTTCGATACGACAGATCTGATGTACCAACGAAGACATTTCGGGGGCGGGTCTCGCCGGCCGCAGCGTTCGCCCCGGGTCTTTCCGCCGATCCCGGAGCAGGCGTTTGCGGCGGCGGCGAATGCTGCGAAAACGCTTCTTCGCCTATCGCCGCGAATTTAAGGAAGAAATCCCCGCTCGAAGCTACCTTGAACCCGCCCGCGCCAGCGCGTCTGGAAACAGCACGCAGGAACGCGGCCTTGATCGCCCCCGGCATACAGTAGCTCGAAATGTCGAATTGCTGTGCGGTGGGTTCAGGTGCCTTGGAAACCCATTGTCTCTGGAGCGGACAGAAGACAAGCCCGACCGAAGTGGGTGATCCGGCGGCTATCACCGGAATCCAAACGAGTACGATACACGCGAGCCAAATCGCTGCTCCAAACGAACGGATAGCCTTTTTGCATGAAGTATCTTTCAATGCGAACCCACGAACTGACCGGTTTCGCGTCACATTAATGAATGGACTGTGATGTATTAAAATATCGTTTCTCGCCGGAAAGAGCAATCCCCGCCGATGTACCCATGTATTCGTGTGGATCGCAATGGTGGAGACAGTTTGCTCACTTAACGAGAGCGGGAGCTTTTCGGCGCGGGCCGATTGTGGTAAAACTTTGATATTCCATTCTTGTCCGGCGGATAACGATGAACCAGCTAGACGGCGTAACTGTGGCGTATGTCGCCCTCGGGTCGAACCTCGGGGACAGGGCGGGCAATCTTCTATTGGCCGTTAGAGGCCTGATGGAGGCAAGTTTTCACGTGAACAAGCTGTCGCCGGTCTATGAAACTGAGCCAGTCGGGATCGACACTGAGCACCGGTTCCTGAATATGGTCGCCGAGATCCACCTGACAAACGTCAGCCCGACCCAGATGATGGCTCGCATACTGCGGATCGAATACCTGCTCGGGCGAACCGAGAAATCCAAAAAGAAGCCGCGGACCGTCGATATCGACATCCTTTTTTTCGGCGATGTGCAGATGGATACCGAGTTTCTCGTGCTGCCGCACCCGCGGCTGCATTTGCGAAGGTTCGTCCTGAAACCGCTTTCTAAACTCGCGCCGAATTTTGTCCATCCGACCCTGCACAAGGAGATCGCCGACCTCCTCGAAGAATGTCCTGATGATTCGGAAGTGAAAAGGTGGAAACCGAATGCTCGCTTAAGCGAGCAGTTGGCAGTTGGCGGAGAGCAGTAGGCGGTCTTTGGTCTTTGATTTTTGATTATTCTGCTTACTGCTCACTGCTTACCGCTTACTGCTTCTACGCACATTGTCCTAGACTTAAATCCAACAAACCGCTAGACTTGTGTCAAATTTATGGCATATCTACAGCCTGACAAGCCCGGTAAGGTTTATTTGCCCGCGATCCGCACGGCAAAGGAAAACGGCGAAAAGCTCGTCTGCCTGACGGCGTACGATTACCCGACGGCACGGATCGTGGATGAGGCCGGCGTCGATATGATCCTCGTCGGCGACAGCATCGGCAACGTCATTCACGGCTACGGCAACACGATCCCGGTCTCGCTCGACGAGATCACGTCCGCCTGTATCGCCGTCAAACGCGGCACCGAACGGGCGATGGTGATAGCGGACATGCCGTTCGGCACGTACCACATCAGCGAGAACGAGAGCGTTAAGAACGCCCTTCGGCTAATGAAATACGGCGGCGCCGAGGCGGTCAAGCTCGAGGGCGGACGAAACCGCGTCGATCTGGTCAAACGCCTCGTAAACGAAGAGATACCGGTCGTAGCGCACATAGGTTTGACGCCGCAATCGGTCTACAAAATGGGCGGTTACCGCGTTCAGGGCCGTACGCCAGAGCAGGCAAAAATGCTGATCGAGGACGCGAAAATGCTTGAGGACGCAGGAGCTTTCGCGATCGTGCTCGAGCTTGTGCCCCGCGAGGTCGCCGCGATCGTCACCAAGGAACTCGAGATCTCCACGATCGGCATCGGTGCCGGCGCCGAGTGCGATATTCAGGTGCTCGTCCTGCACGATCTGGTCGGGATGACGTTTGGGCGGCTGCCGCGGTTCGTCAGGCAATACGCCGATGTCAGCAACGTAATGACCGAGGCCATAAAAAAATGGTCCAGCGATGTCAAAACAGGAGCCTATCCCGACGACAGCGAATCGTACGGCCTGACCGAAGAGTCACTCTCGGAGCTAAAATCACTCTAAATGGAAATCATCAACCGCCGACAACGCATGTTCTCGATCTCTCGCAAGTTGAGGCGCGAGGCGAAGTCGGTCGGCTTCGTGCCGACAATGGGAGCTCTGCACGAAGGGCACATTTCGCTTGTCCGCGAGGCGAGGGCTTCATGCGACGTGGTGATCGTGTCGATATTCGTCAACCCGTCGCAATTCAACGACCCCGGCGACCTCGAACGCTATCCGCGCGACCTGACTGCGGACGCTGCGATCCTCGCGGCGCATGAGGTCGATTATATTTTTGCCCCCGAGCAGAGCGAGATATATCCGGAGGGATTTTCGACATTCGTGACGGTTGCGGGGCTTTCGGACCGGCTCGAGGGCGAATCGCGGCCTGGGCATTTTCGCGGCGTGGCGACGGTCGTAACGATCCTGTTGAACACGATCCGTGCGGACCGAGCGTATTTCGGCCAAAAGGACGCTCAACAGGTAGCGGTGATCAAGCGTCTCGTGCTCGACCTCGGGTTTGAGACCGAGGTGGTAGTTCTGCCGACCGTTCGCGAAGAATCCGGGTTGGCCCTTTCGTCGCGAAACGCCCTACTCTCAGACGAGCAGCGAAAGGCTGCCGTTGTCATCATAAACGGCCTTCGCGAGGCGAAACTCGCTTTCAAGAAAGGTGAACGAAATGCCGCAGCGTTGACCGAGATAGTCAAACGCGTGATCGGAGCAGAACCGCTCGCGAGCCTGGAATATGTCGCTGTGGTTGACCGCGATTCCCTGCAACCTGTTGAAAAGGTTGGAGATGACGAGGTTTTGATCGCCGCGGCGGTGCATTTTGGCTCGATCCGGCTGATCGACAACGTGATCCTGAATCGGAAGCAGTAGTTCGGCATCAAACTTGCATCCAATGAGTGTAGGAACGGTCACTTATGGCGTTCCGCAAATATATGAAGACACTTAAAGGTTTCATTTCGATCTTGATCGTGACGCTTGTGCTCGCACTTTCAGCGTTCTCGCAGACCGTTTTGACCAAACTCGACGGCGGCAAGGTGGATATCGAGGCCCACAACGGCAAGGTGGTCGTCCTCGCGATCGGCGCCACGTGGCTGCCGCTGTCAGAGAACGAAGCTGTTTTCACGAATATTCTGGCCAAGAAATATGCCGCTAAGAATGTGGTGATCTATTTCGTCGCGACGGACTCGCTGTTGCCCAAATCTAAGAATTACGCCAGCAACGCGGATGTGCAGAAATTCGCGAGTGAGCAGAAATTGGGTGTGACGATCCTACGTGACCCTGACGGAGCGTTGACGGTCAAGAAATTTAACCTTGAGCAGATACCGTCATTCGTTATTCTCGACAAGCAGGGTAATATGTCGGGCTCGCCCTTTGGCGGCATCGACCCCAAATACGACCTGACGATACCGCTGTCAAAAGCGATCGACAAACTTCTCTAAACTTCGAGGCCCGGTTCAAAACCCGGGCCTTTTCATTACCAGATCAAACACCAATTTGACGGGCAGGCCGACGACGTTCCAATAGTCGCCCTCAATGCCCTCGATGAAAAGCGCCGCCTGTGCCTGAACGGCGTAGGCTCCGGCCTTATCGAGCGGATCGCCGCGCATCGCCAGGAAATTGACCTCGGCGTCGCTCATCTCGGCAAATTTCACACGTGTGCTCTCGACGCTAGAGATCGTCGTCTCACTTCTGACGACCGCAACGCCGGTCAGCACCTCGTGCCAACGGCCGGCAAGCAGCCGCAGCATCCGCCGGGCATCGTCGAGATCGACGGGTTTGGCGATGATCTGCTCGTCGATGACGACCGTGGTGTCGGCTCCGAGAACGATGGAGTCCGGATACGAAGCGGCAACGGCCTCGGCCTTTTCACGGGCGAGGCGTTCGACATATGGCGCGGGCAATTCGCCCGGACGCTCGGTCTCGTCGATGTCGGCGGCGTGTTTGGTAAATTCCCATCCGACCGAAGACAGTATCTCCGATCGCCGCGGACTGGCAGATGCCAGGATCAATTTTGGAAGCTCGATCATCTGGATTTTAGGCTGATAGCGTTAAATAGTTTTCTCGTCTAAAATGATAGTTGATTAGCTGAAATTAACAAATGCAGGAGCTTTTTAAGACGTTTCGCGGGATATTGGACGGGTTTGACGGCCCGGATGAGATACGCGCGGCGTTTGTTTTTGCCGCCTGGCGAAAGATCGCCGGCGAACAACTCCGCCAGCGGACCGAGCCGCTTGCATTCCGGCAAAAACGGCTGACGCTGGCCGTCGAGAACGCCATTTGGAAACGCCACCTCGAGGACCTCAGCGGCGATATGGTATATCGTTTGAACGAGGCTCTCGGCCAGGGAACTGTTAATTTTATCGAGTTTCACATCAACGAAAAGGCCGTTCTCGCGGCGCCGGATCGCAAAACCGTGAAAACCGCCGACGAAGCCGTAGCGACGAGACTGTCGCCTGCCCTCAAGGATGCGGCGTTGCGGATCGGAGACCCCGAGCTGCGGAAGAATTTTCTCGAGGCAGCCGGCGCTTATCTTTCGCGGAAAGACGATATCGGAACGGTCAGTGCCGAGATCAACTAAATATGGATGTTAGAAAAGTAGCAAAACTTGCTCATCTTGAGATCACCGACGAAGAGGTTGCGATCTACACACCGCAGATGGCAAACATCGTCAAGTACATCGAACAGCTCAACGAACTGGACACCGAGAACATCGAACCTATGCTCGGCGGCCTGACCGATGAAGGCAAAGCGACGCGGACCATCCGTGAGGATTCGGTCATTCCATCGTTTACTCAGGACGAAGCCCTTGCTGAGGCTCCGTCACCCGTTGCCGGACATTTTCAGGTACCTAAAGTCTTATGAAGTTGGCAGTTGGCAATTGGCGGTTAGCGGGCGTGTTGCGCATCGGTGTGTTTTGCTGCCTACTGCCGATCACCTGCACCCAACTATCGTGCAGTTTGCCAAATCTCGAGGATCCGGTGTGCAGCGAGGCACGGACCGCGGTCAAGCACATTTATTCCTTTCATTTCGGCGGCGAAATGAAAACAACGGCCGCAAGCCTGAAGGCGCAGGAACAATACATGACGCCCGAACTTTATCAGCAGCTTTTGGCGGCGGGCGACACGGCGGTGGATTATTTCACCGGCACGGACGATTATCCGAAAGCCTTTCGTGCCGGGACATGCACGAAAGTCTCGGACGACCATACCATCTTTCAGATCGTGCTGCTGTGGCGTGACGACAATCGGTCGATGCAGAAAGAGGTCAAGGCCGAAGCCGTAAAAAAGGATGGCCACTGGCTGATCTCAAAGGTAACCAATTAGATTTATGACGATAGTTTCGAACATCGAAAAGGTGCTGGACAACGCCGAAAAACTCAATCCGCGGCTGAATTCGTTTCTCTCGATCGAGCGAGCGTCGGCGCTTTTGCGTGCGGCGGAAATTGCGAATACAGAGACTGAGCTTAACGGCCTGGCCATCGCGGTCAAAGACAACATCTGCACCAAAGGAATGCGGACCTCGTGCGGCTCGCATATCCTGCACAATTACGAGGCACACTACGACGCCACGGCGATCTCACGGTTGGACGCGGCTGGGGCTATTGTCGTCGGTAAGACAAATATGGACGAATTCGCGATGGGTTCGTCGAATGAAACGTCAGCGTTCGGCCCGGCGAAAAATCCGTGGGACCTCGATCGGGTTCCGGGCGGCAGCTCGGGCGGATCGGCCGTGGCCGTCGCGTCGGGCGTCGTTCGTGCTTCGCTTGGGTCGGAGACCGGCGGTTCGGTCCGACAACCGGCATCGCTGTGCGGCATCGTCGGGCTCAAGCCGACATACGGCCGCATCTCGCGATACGGGCTGGTCGCATTTGCGTCTTCGCTGGATAATATCGGAATTTTTGGCCGCAATTCGACCGACGTTGCTGACGTTCTGGGCGTGATCGCCGGCCGTGACCCGCTCGATTCGACGTCGGCGGATGTGCCGGTGCCGGACTACAAATTTGCTCTCGACGGCGACGTCGATGGCAAGACCATCGGCGTTCCGCGCGAACTTTTTGGCGAAGGCCTCGACGAGGATGTCCGCGAAAAGGTGCTGGCGTCTGTCGAGAATTTCCGCAGCCTTGGTGCGAGAACCGTCGATGTCGAACTTCCCTACGCCAAATACGGCATCGCCGTCTACTACATCATTGCGACGGCCGAGGCGTCGTCGAACCTCGCCCGATTTGACGGTGTCCGCTACGGATTTCGTGCCGAGGACGCTCCCGGCCTGAAGGAAATGTATTTCAAGACCCGCGAAGAGGGCTTCGGAGCAGAGGTCAAACGCCGCATCATGCTCGGCACGTACGTGCTGTCGAGCGGCTATTACGACGCTTATTATTCAAAGGCGCAGAAGGTGCGGGCATTAGTGAAACGCGATTATCAGCGGGCATTTGAGAAATGCGATGCGATCCTGACGCCGACTTCGCCGTCGGTCGCATTCAAGATCGGGGAACGCTCCGACGACCCGCTAGCAATGTACCTGAGCGATATCTATACGGTTTCGGCCAATCTTGCAGGAGTTCCGGCGATCAGTGTCCCGTGCGGATTATCGCGCGAGGGACTGCCGATCGGCATGCAACTGATCGGAGATTTCTGGTCGGAGGACGTTCTGCTGAACCTAGGGCACCAGTACGAGTCGGCGTTCCCGCTCGGGGCACAGCCGATCGTTTTCGCTGGTTAAGATATCTATTGAGCGGTGTCGAAGTGAGAAAGGTCGAGCGGCCGGACGGGCGGGCGACTATTCTCTGGCGGTAGGATATGTTTCCAGCGGTTGCGGTCACCCAGGAGCTTTTCGATCTCAGCGACCGGGAGCGGCTTTGAGAACAAATAGCCCTGGCCGTACTCGCAGCCCAGCACACGCAGCTGGTGAAATTGATGAATACTCTCGATACCCTCGGCGACTACCTTTAATTTCAGGGCTTTTGCCAGAGCGATCACCGTTCGAACGATCTCGCCATTTTCAGAGTTTGACTCCATCGCACTTACAAATGAACGGTCGACCTTCAGCAGGTCGATCGGAAATCGATGCAGATAGCTGAGGCTCGAATAACCTGTGCCGAAATCGTCGATGCTGATCTGAACGCCGGTACTCTTGATCTCCTTGAGCATGGAGATCGCCGTATCGGCATTTTCCATAATCGCGCTTTCGGTCAATTCCAGTTTCAGACACGCAGGATTAATGCCGGATTCGGCAAGCACTATCTTGATCTGATCGACCAGATTCGGATGGGCAAAATGTTTGCCGGATATGTTTACGGCGACGCTCAACGGTTTGTCACCGATCACGCGGTCCTGCCATTTTGCGATCTGCTCGCACGCGGAGTGAAGTATCTGGATCGTTATCGGAACGATCAGGCCGGTACTCTCGGTGATCGGGATAAATTCGTTCGGCGGAATGAGGCCACGCTGTGGGTGGTTCCAACGGACAAGAGCCTCAAACCCGATAAGGTCTGCGGAATCAAGTCCGATGATCGGCTGATAGTGGAGTTCGAATTCGTTTCGCTCGATCGCGAATCGCAGGTCGGTCTCGAGCTGCAGCCGGGTGACCGCCCGGATGTGCATCTTCTGGTCGAAGATCACGTAATTCTCTTCGTTATCCTTGGCGTAGTACATCGCAATGTCGGCATCGCGGAGGATGTCCTCGGCTTCGGCGTACTTCGAATTGCCAAACGCGATGCCGATCTTTACGTTCGTGAAGACCTGCCGTCCGTCAAGCGTGTACGGCTCGGCGATCCGCCGCATCATCCGGTCGGCAAATGCCGTCGCCTCGTCCTTCATAAGCAAGTCGGTCAGGATGACGCCGAATTTATCGCCGCTGAATCGGGCGACCATATCTTCGTCGCGAACGAGGTGCGAAAGCCGTTTGGCGACACTCTGGATGAGCCGGTCGCCCATTGAGTGGCCAAGGCTGTCGTTTATGGTCTTAAAGCGGTTGAGATCGAGCAGCAGGATCGCAAAATTCAGTTCCGTTTTTTCACGTTTTCGTTCAATGGCAAGCTTCAGCTTGTCCATAAAGAAGTTCCGGTTGGGAAGCCCTGTGAGAGCGTCGTGAAAAGCGGCGTGCCGAAAATCTTCGTGTCCCTTCTGAAGGGTCTGCGTGCTGACCTCGAGTTCCTCGACGTAATCTTTGAGCAGTTTGACGTGCTCTTCGGCGAGCTTTGCCCGCATCAAGGCGGATGAACTTGCATTCACCGCGGCATTTCTAACGTCGGTCCGATATCGATGGATCGCCCACGAGACAATTCCGCCGGCACCGATAGCAGTCATCACGACCGCTGCCCCGAAATGGCCGATAGCTTCGATTATGCCTCCGGCAAGAAACGCGCTCGCAGAGAATACCGCGGCCGTCCGCAGCGCGATCTCGCTAAAATTGCGGCGCGGGTCACGGACCATCGCAAAGTTAAAAATAAGCCAGTTTGCGAGCAGAGTCGTTCCGCCGAGGGCGACCGTTGAAAGGCCGAGGAACCACAGAAAGCTGACCAGTTCGTGCCGCTGTAAGACCGTTTCAGGTGAGCCGAATAGGGTATTTGCAGCGGTTGTCGAGATCGTCGCTGCGATCGCCGCTATCGAAGTGCGTGAGAGGATCTCCCGAACGTCGCCGATACCGGCAAGCCAGCGAAACAGCGAGCAACTGGCAGCAAAGCCCGCTCCAGCGGCAACCACGCTCCAGTCGCCACCGTAAAGGAACGACGTTGTTATTACCAGCACATTCAGCAGGACGAGGTCAGGCTCAAACCGAGGCAGCTGCGACCGCAAGTGGGCGGTCAGGGCAACGATCACGACGAACAAAACCGCGAAACCTATGTCGAGACGGCCGAACTGTGCCCTGGAACCGAACCAGGCAAGCGCTGAAATGGCCAACACGATCTGTGAGGCGAGGAGGAGGTCGTAGTTAGGGACTTTTCGTTCCATTAGGGGGCGGAATACAGAGTTGGCGGATCGGAAAAGACGTAGGAGTGTCGGCCATGCAGGGCGCATCAGCCGCACGTATAGAAGTTTAACCTAGTTATACAATGTATATCAAGAACTATTTTACGGATGGATGACAATATTTTCAGCGTTCGCTTGCTGGGGCCGACACAAATGTTGACTTTTCGTGAAAACAAAAAAAGGCGGAACCGAAGTTCCGCCTTAGCTCGATAAACATCGTCTATTTCTCAATGCCGACCTGCGTCAGAGCGTAGGCGTAGTCGAAGGCGACTTCCTTGAGACGGTCGTAACGGCCGGACGATCCGCCGTGGCCGGCACCCATGTTGGTCTTTAGAAGTATCGGGTTGTTATCGGTGTTCATTTCGCGGATCTTGGCCGCAAACTTCGCACCTTCCCAATACGGCACCTGGCTGTCGTTGAGCGATATCTCGATCAGCATATTCGGGTACGCCTGCTTTTTGACGTTGTCATACGGCGAATACTGGACCATGTAGTCCCACGCTTTCTTTTCGTGCGGGTTTCCCCACTCGATCCATTCCTCGGTCGTCAGCGGAAGGTCGGCGTCGAGCATCGTGTTCATCACATCGACGAACGGCACCTGAGCGATCACTGCGTGAAACGTCTCCGGCGACTGGTTAACGACGGCTCCCATGAGCAGGCCACCGGCCGAGCCGCCCTGAATGACGAGTTTGTTAGCGGATGTATATTTATTCGAAATGAGCCATTTAGCCGAATCGACGAAATCGTTGAACGTGTTCATTTTGGTGAACATGCGTCCAGCTTGCCTCCATTTTTCGCCGAGTTCGCCTCCGCCGCGAATGAGAGCGATGCCGTAGATCATTCCGCGGTCGACGAGGCTGAGACGAGCGGTTGAGAAATTAGGCGTCATCGAGATGCCGTACGAACCGTACGCGTAAAGGAGCATCGGCGATTTGCCGTCGAGTTTCGTGCCTTTTTTCATCATCACGAGAATTGGGACCTTGACCCCGTCACGTGCCGTGGCCCAGACGCGGGCGGTCTCGTATTTCGATTTGTCGTAGCCGCTCGGTATCTCCTGCACCTTGATCGGCGTACTCTTTCTGGTCGCGAAATCGAACTCGAACGTAGTGTTCGGCGTGATCATCGACGAATAGTTGTAGCGGATGACCGGCGTGTCGTATTCCGGATTGGTCGAAAGGCCCATCGTGTAGACGTCCTCGGGCGTCGCGATGCGGGCAGCGGCACGCTTGGACTTGCGGTCCATTACGCGGAGATATTCGAGGCCGTTCTCTACCTCGGAAACGACGGCGTAATTCTTGAAGAAGCTGATGTTCTCGATCTTGATCTCCGGGTTATACGGAATGAAATCGGTCCAGTTCTTCTCGCTCGGGTCGCTGGCAGGAGCCTTGACGACCTTGAAATTTTCCGCGTCCTTATTGGTAACTATGTAAAATTCGCCGTTGTCAAAATCGGCGTTGTACTGATGGCCCTCTCGTCTCGGGCTGATCGTTTTCCATTCGCCGGTAGGGTTATCCGCCGGCAAATAGAGGTACTCGTTCATCGTTTTCGCTTCGGAGCCGATGAACAGCATCTTGCGATCGCGCGAACGTCGGACGCCGCAATTGAACAGCACATCTTTTTCGTCAAAAATAAGGTCGTTCTTATCGGTGCCGACGGTGTGCCGCCAGACCTTGTCGGAGCGTTTTGAGACGGCGTCCTCCTGGCTGACGAAGAGGTATTTGCCGTCATTTGACCATTCGACCGAGGTCACACGCTCGATCTTGTCCGGCAGCATTTCGCCGGTCTTGAGGTTTTTGATCTGGAGCGTGTACTGGCGGTATCCGGTCGTGTCAGTCGCAAAAGCGAGGAAATTACCGTCGTCGCTAGGGCTGAAATCGCCGATCGCGAAATACTTATGCCCCTCGGCCATCGCGTTTTGATCGAGCAGAACGACGGCGTCAGAGCCGTCCTTCGACTTGCCGCGAAGATACGTCGGATACTGCTTGCCCTCTTCGGTTTTGGTGAAGTACCAATAGTCGCCGAGTTTATACGGCACACTCTGATCGGTCTGCTTGATGCGGCCGAGCATTTCCTTATAAAGGGCATCGACGAAAGGCTGGTGTTTGCCCATAAACGACTCGGTGTATTTATTGTTATCCTCGAGATATTTGATCACCTCGGGATCTTTCTTTTCATTCCGGTCGCGTAGCCATGCGTAGTTGTCAGTTATCTCGTAACCGTGGATCTTTAGGACCTTCGGGACTTTCTTGGCGATGGGTGGTTTCATATCTTGAGCAACGATGACAGTGTTACCGATCACAATAACAATAAACAAAAGCGCGAGACATACAATTACTTTCATATCGGGTGATCTCCTCGGTGTTCTAATCGGAATACTTCTGTTGTTACGCAATATTTTATCGGTTCGTTTCGGGCATTACAATTTATCACTCGAGATAACAACTTTTCGGCCCTAGAAATCGTACGGTACGTTGTCGTGAATTTCCTTGTTAACATTTCGGACGCTTGGCCCGTCTTTAATAGCGGCATGCAACCTCTTGCCGAACTCATTGTAATGAGTTGTCGAGACGAGATCTCTTGCTCGAGTTGTCCTCCTGACACATCGGCGGCTCATTACAATTTTTGAACTAAATGCCAGATAGCGAGCTGACAAGCCAAGTTTTTGCATTTCCGGCCCGGGAATTCCCGGCGGCGGCTGCGGCGACGGTAAGCATTCAGGCAGAACTCGTGGATCGAATATCGGCAGGCGACGAGGAAGCGTTCGGCGAATTGTACCGAATGTATGCCCCGATGGCTCACGGAATCGTGCTGGCACGTGTTCCGCGGAACGACGTGGACGACATCGTGCAGGAAGTATTTATTTCAGCGTACGAGAATTTGGCCACGCTTAAGAATAAGGACGCCGTCGGTTCGTGGCTGGCGATGATCGCACGCAACCGGGCGGCCGAATATTTTCGCCGGGCAAGGCCGATGGACGAGATACCGGACGAGATCGGGCAGGATGACGCGGAGCGAACCGAAGCGAACGAGATCCTCGCCGCTATTAGAACTCTGCCGGAAGCTTATAAGGAAACGATCGTTCTGCGTCTGGTGGAGGGAATGACGGGTCAGGAGATCGCCGAGCAGACGGGACTTACGCCGGATTCGGTAAGGGTGAATTTGCACCGCGGAATGCGGCTATTACGGGACAAACTCGGGATCGAGGTGAAACGATGAACGAAGAATATCTCTGGAACAAAAAGGGCTCGGATCCTGAGATCGAAATATTGGAAAACGCGTTGAAGCCGCTCAGGTTCGCTGGATCTGTTCCGCCGCGGCTGCCGGCAAGAGTTGCGGAACGGAACAAGGCTTCCCGACGTGGATTCTTCGGATTCTGGCTGGCACCTGCCTTCGCCGCCGTCGCCGTCGCGATCGTTGGCCTGGCCGTGTACTGGCCGGCGTCGAGAGTTACGAATATCGCGACTGGGCCCGAGGATAGTTCGGTACTCTCGGGAAAAACAGAGGTGACCAAATCCGAAGAACGTCCGGCGCCGATCACGGTGCCTCCGGTTCAGAAACCTGCTCCGATCGTGACATTGTACAAAGTGCCCAAACGGCGTACGCTGCGGCCCACAAATCTGGTTGCCGTGAAATCGGTCCGAAAGGCCCCGCACGTCAAACTCACGAAAGAGGAAGAATATGCTTACTCACAGTTGATGCTGGCTCTCGCGATCACGAGTTCGAAATTGAAGATCGTAAAGGACACGCTTGACGGGCCCGACGCTAGGACGATGGTCCCGATCAAAGAAAAAGATGCTTTCAGGAAGTAGTTGGCGAACGGTATGAGGTTGCTGCGGAGATAGAAACCGTTCATTAGGAGAAAATTGTAATGCGATATTTTAGATTTGTATTTCTTTCGGCCCTGTTGCTGCTGCCGCTTTCGGTGAATGCTCAGGATGCCAGGCTTAATTTCAGCAAGCTCAACGGCCTCGAGACCAAGGCCCGCGACGTCGTCGAGGTCAACGTCGAAGGCAAGCTGCTCAACCTGGCAAAACGCGTGCTTTTGAAAGTAGACGACCAGGACGCGAAAAAGGTCGGACAAGCGATCGCCGGCCTGCAAGGCATCTACGTGAGGGCGTACAACTTCGAAAACGAGAACGAGTACAACATGACCGATGTTGATGAGATCCGGTCGCAGTTGAATGGACCGGGTTGGGAAAGACTGGCGAACGTCCGCAGCAAGAAAAATAACCAGAAGGTCGACGTTTTCACGATGTTCACCGGCGACCAGATCAGCGGCGTCGCGGTCATCGTCTCGGAAGCAAAGAGCGTTGCCGTCGTGAATGTCATCGGGCCGATCGACATCGACCTGCTCGTCGAGCTGAGCGGCAAGATGAACATTCCGCGTATCGATATCGAAAAAGACAACGGCAGCACACCGAAACCATAGGAGGAGAGCGATGACATCGTCGATAAGAAATAAACTACTGATCGCGGCCGCTCTCTCGGTGCTGATGCTGACGGCGTCGGCTCCGGCGGCGATCGCCAAGCCGAACGAATTCGACACGATCGTTCGCCACCTGGAAACGAAATATCAGGCGAAGAAAGTACACGTGCCGTTCATGTGGCTGGCGAGATTTGCCGTGGCGGTCGTGCATCCGGCCGGCGTCAAGAGCTTTAAGGTGACGCTGTTCGAGAACCTTAAATTTTCACGCGACACGCTCGACAAGGAGATGCAGGAAGTGATGCGAGACGCGTTCAGCCCGGAATGGGTGCCGATACTGCGTGTCCGTTCGCGCGACGGCCAGCAGGTGTATATGAATATGCGCGAGGCCGGTTCGAACGTCAAGATCACGATGGTGACGATAGACAAGGACCAGGCAGCCGTCATCCGGGCGACCTTTGATCCGGACAGACTGGTCGATTTTCTCGATAATCCGAAAATATTCGGCATCTCGCTCGGCGATCGCGAACCGGCCGGTGACACGCCTGAAAAACCGAAAGACGAACCGTTGGACGAGAATAACAAAGAGAACTGATCTTTCGTCGTAAAAGTGATCGCACCGGCCATAGTGTCAGGACCACGTAATTATAGACATTTTTTTTGAACGCGGATCGGGCAGATGAGGCGGATCATACGGATTCCGATCAGAAGGTTCGTCTTTATCCGCTTGATCCGCCGAATCCGCGTTCAGAACAGATTGGGTTGTTATTCAGCTCCCAATTTTTCAAGAATCCTCTCTATTGCGCAAGTCAAAACGATGAATGTGTCTGGCTATGTCGAGCGCAAACACATACACTCGAAATATGCCCAATTATGACGTTCACGTCACCTGCAGCGAATGCAGCCAAACACATTTCGTCAGCGTCAGGCTCGATCTCGACGAAGACGGCCTCGACCGTACGAATCTCGCCGACTATTTCGCGAACCGGCCCAAACCGTCACAGATCGCGTTCATGCAAACAAACAAATACCGCTGCCCGCACACGAAACAGCTGTACTCTGCCGCGGACCTCAGCGGAGCGATTCTTTTCGCACAAACTTAACGGCTCCTTTGGTACGAAGATTAGGTGTTGAATCTATTTGAGAATTCGCTCGCCGGGGATTATTGAATTACCGTCACTCTTGGTCGAGCGATATCAACAGGTATTTTCTTATCTCGCTAATCGAATTGAACCTATTTGAAGCTGCCCAAACTTTCAAAGGTAGCGCGGTCGGCATCCGCTAACTTTTTATATCCGAGGGCGTCGTATGTCTTCGCCCGTTCTCTGAAAGAAAGGGCATAATTTGGATCCAATTTGATCGCGGTCGTCAGGCTTTCGATCGCTTCGTCGTACTTCTTTAGCTTTGCGAATAATCTTCCGCGGTAATAAAAGAGTTCAGAATTCGTCGAATCGAGTTTGATACTCTCAGTAAGGTCATCAATCGACCGACCGGTATCACCAGACGAATCGTAGATAAGAGCCCTGACCAGGAGCAGGTCGGCGGTACATTTCTCTGAGGGAGCGGTCTTGAGTTGATCGGTGACTAACAGGTATGCCGTATCCAGGTCAGCCTTCATTCGTTCACGATCTCCCTGATACCTGTGGACATATCCCCTTGCGTAAAAGGCTTGTGCATTTTTCGGATCAAGCTCTATCGATTTGGTAACGTCACTTATGGCCGCCATAAACTCTTCGCGATTGATCCTGACTCTTCCGCGAGCATAGTAAAGATCACTGCTGTCAGGGTAAAGTGCGATAGCCTTCGAATACATCAGGGCTGCCCATCCCCAAGAGGACCGGTGATCGTGCAACTCTCCCGACAGATAATAGGCCGGGGCATACTTTGGATCAAGATCCATTGCCTTTGTCGCGTACTTCTCGGCCAACTCATATTGCCCGAGCCGTCGAAGCGCATATCCCTGAAGTACGTAACCTACGGCGTCCGTCGGTGGAGTCTTGATCAACAGCTGATCTGCCTTTCTCTGGGCGGCAGCATCGAAATTAGAGGCACACGGATCACCCTGCCCGAAAACCACGAATTGGACGATCAAGATCAATGCGATCGAGCCGATCATCGCAAACGAACCTCGTCGAACGGGATGTCGAAGCGTTTCAATGATTCGAATATGAGAGGTCATTTAGCTAGGAATCTTATTGCTGTTTTGTGATTTTGTAAACAAAAATAACTATTTGATCGGGAAATAGACGAGATTCGACCTTTGTGAATCGCCGGACCAAGGTCACAAAAAAGCACGTACTCGATCGCTCGGTTACGTGCTCTTCGCGTTTTTGTGGTTTTACCGCCGACTATCTGTCGGCGATCGGGACGTACTTGAGGTCGCGGGCACCGATGTATTCGGCACGCGGACGGATCAGTTTGTTGTTGGCATATTGCTCAAGTATGTGGCCGGTCCAACCCGAAATGCGGCTGACAGCGAAGATCGGCGTGTACATATCGAGAGCGATGTCCATCAGGTAATAGGTCGAGGCCGAGTAAAAATCGACGTTCGGGAACATTCCCTTCTTATCGTGCATGATCTGTTCGATCTGCCGAGACATCTCGTACCACTTGCTGATCCCTTTCTTCTCAGCCATATGCTGCGAGTATTTGCGGAGCCATGTGGCACGCGGATCTTCGGTTTTGTAGACCGCGTGGCCGATGCCCATGATCTTGCGGTGCTCCTCGAGGGCCTTTTCGACCCATTCGGCGACGTTCTCAGGTTCGCCGATCTCGATGAGCATCTTCATCACGTTGGTGTTCGCACCGCCGTGCAGTGGGCCCGCAAGGGCGGCAATACCGGCCGTGACGGCTCCGTACATTCCGGCGAGCGTGCCCGATACGACACGGGTGGTAAAGGTCGAGGCGTTCAACTCGTGATCGGCGTGCAGGATGAGGCAGACGTCGAACATATGAGCTTCGTCCGCGTCGGCACGTTCACCGCGAAGCATATACATGAAATTCTCCGCAATGCTCAGCGTGTGGTCCGGTGCGACGACTTCCTTGCCGTTACGGATGCGGTCCCAGGCGGCTGCGATCGTACCGATCTGAGCGGTCATCTTGATCGCGGCTTTCATCGCGTGTTCGCGGTCGGTACCGTGCCCGTTGGCATCGTAAAAATCGAGCGACGACACCGCCGTGCGGAGCACGTCCATCGGGTTCGCGTCGTGCGGGAACTGTTTCATCAGTTCGATCACCTGTGCCGGTGCTTCGTAATTTGCACGAATTTCCGCGGTCAGCGCGGCGAGCTCATCGGCCTTTGGCAGACGTCCGTTCCAAAGGAGAAAGACCACCTCTTCAAATGTCGAGTGCTCGGCCAGGTCGTGAATGTTATAACCCTGATAAATAAGAATGCCTTGTTCGCCGTTGACGTCGCCGATCGCGCTCTGCGCGGCCACCACGCCCCGGAGTCCGGCTGATGCTGCTGATGGTTCTGTTGCTGTACTCATTTTATTATATTTTTGTGTCTAAATTTGCCGTTTGTCCAACACTTCATTTTATAAGACGTGAGTAAATCATACAAGCGCAATCCGTTTTACAAGGGGTTTGGCGAACTTTTTTGAATGTGCCGTACAAAAGTTTTGCGGACGGGCCACTCATTCTTTGACAAAAACCGCCGTACCCGCCTTCGCACCGACGATCCGGGCGGCGGAGGCCTCCCTCGATGATATCTCGATGAAGCCCGCACTTCCCTCGATCATAAAGATCTCACCCACGGATGCTTCGGCGTAAGCCGTAAGACGTCGGCTCACGCTAAGGCCATTGATCTCAACCGAGATAGTATTCGTCAGGTCGACGGCGGTCAGATTCGTGATCAAGTTTCCAAAATGATCGACGTGAATGACCTCACCGGCGAGCACGCCGTTCTCACGGCGAGGCTCCGGAACCGTCGATCGGACAAGATCCGTCACCGGCGGCCCTAATTCGTCGAGCGGGACGCCGAGGGCAATGTGTGCCGAAACCGGAGCAAAAATGTCGCGGCCGTGGAAGGTCGTGCTTCGCCGCGGGCCGAGATATCGTTCATTTATCAGTTCGACTGCGAACGGAGTGGGCGTCTTTGCCAGTGCCCGGCTCAATACGCCATTGTCCGGTGCGACAAAATAATAGCCGCCGGCCTCGACCGCGGTCGACCGCCGCCCGGAGCCGACGCCCGGATCGACGACGACAGTAAAAACCGTTCCGGCCGGAAAATCCGCGCAGCACGCGGCCAGCGTAAACGCTGCCTCGCGAATGTTGTGGTTCGGGATCTCGTGGGTGATATCGATGATCGAAACGGAAGGATGGATCGAGAGTATCGTGCCTTTCATCGCCGCGACAAAATAGTCAGCGGTTCCGAAATCAGTGATGAGAGCGATCGCCATTAAAAAAAATTATCCACGAACGATCGCGAATCCCCAAAGGAGAACCAAACAAGACTCGCGAAAGTCCGTGGATAAAACTCGTCACACATAGGATGCACGGATCGCCGCAAACCGTTGCCGCGATGCCGAACAACCGGGAAGTTTTTTAGTTAACGGATCTGCGTTTCGTACGCCGTTTTGATCCGAAGCTGCTGGTTGCGGTTAATGCGAATATGTTTGCCGCGTTCGATAACAACTGCGCCGACGCCGAACGCCGCTCCAACGCCGGCTCCAACGCCCGCTCCGACGGGGCCGCCGATGAGTCCTCCGACCACAAGCCCGGTCCCGGTCGAGGCGCCGACCTTAATAGCGTCGTTCTTGTACGAGCTCTGCCCAACGGCCGTGCCTTCCGCGTCCACCATTTTGATATTGTCACCTTTGACCGGCATTACCTCGGTCAGGATCGCACTGAAATTGCTCCAGCGTGTGTCCGAAAGAACTATCCGATCGAAGGACAGTGAGAGTTCAGAACGCCTTTTGATCCGGCCGGGTGCGGTGATCTTTGCGATGCGGCCTTCGATGGTTGCCCCGGCGATCTCGGATGGGGAGACGACCTTGGCGGTGAATTTTTGACCGGTCACGCTCTTTTCGGTGCTAAGGTCATCCTTCAATTCGAGTATTAGCTCGGTGTCACGGGGAATTATGATGATCGCGTTCGTGTCTGTTCGAACTCCCGTGTTAGTGTCCTGAACGCTGACCGGGATCTGGCCGTTGTCCGCAGCAGTCTGCTGAATGGTGCTGTTATCGGCGACATTTCTCGGCGGGATCTGACTTCCCTGATCGGCGGTCGGTATGACGATGCCGCGTTTGGAAAGGTTTGTCGGCACGGTCGATTCGAAAGAACGCTTTTCAAAGCCCGTGCTGTAGCCGGACTCAAAGCCCTGCTGATAGCCGTCGCGGTAATCCTCGATCGCGCCGTAGTCTTTATTGAAAGCACGGTCAGCTCTCGAATACTCTTCGTGTCTTGCAAAACTCCGGTCAAGCCCGTCAATGATATCGCGGTAACCAGCCATATAGCCATCCGAATAGCCGGTCCTATAACCGCGCTGAAGTGCGATATGCAGGTCCTGTGTCTGAGCGGAAACCGTTCGTACCAAAACTACCGGAAATAAGATACTGCTTAACGCAAAACTGATCACGAACGCAGTAGTATATTTTGCAAACTTCATACTTTCTCCTTTGTGAAATTAAAATAGAAAGGGGAGAACTGTTTTACCTATAGATATTTATAACGCATTACCTGATAAGTTACAACAAGTATTTTTCACAGGGCGACGATGTGTTTGTGAGCTCGCTTTAATTGTTCGCTTAAGACAATGCGGTTTTGATCGCGATGATCTGGGGAAAAAACAGCGGCGGACGAAGGGCGCCGCCGCTGAACAGGAGGAGATAACCGGATCATTTAGAAACTCTTGCGGAAAAGGTACGACATTCGGATGAAGAACGTCCGGTTGTTGCGTTCAAAGCCATGCTCGTACTGCCCAGTGAACGGGTTAAAACCGTTGTAGTTGAAATTGTCGTTATACCCGACGTAGAACGCCTTTCCCGGGCTCGGGCTCCATCCGAACAGAAGCTGGCCGCTGGCGTTCGAACTGAGCGTGTCGTAATCCAGTCGCGACCGCACGAAGATGAATCGCGTAAACTGGTAGGTCGATTTCAGGCTCAGAATATTGGTGTTGTACGCCTCCTTGTGTGTATCATGACGGGTCAATTTGCTCTTCGTGTAGTCGACTGAGATGCGTAGCGGATCTGTCGGCTTGATCTCGAAACCAACATTTGCGTCGAACTGCCAGCCACGGCCGGGGTCGAGCTGCGGCGGTTGGGCAAAGTCCGGATATGGATTATTGACCGGGTCCGCCTGATACAGATAAAGGGCGTTTATGTAATTACGGTATTCCGGGCTCTGCAGGTAGTTGACAAATGCCTGGCTCGCCCGCGGATATCTCGGCCCGGCGCCAAAATCGTAGTCAAGTGAATTGATGATCGAACCTACGAAACCGTAGACTGATATTTTCTTATTGATCGTCTTGTTGGCGTTGATGCTGAAATACGGATCAAACGTCGATCGGGTCGGCGAGCCGACGAATGCCCCGATCTGGCCTGTCGCGGGGTTTCTGGTCGCCCCGAACTCGCTCTCGTAGATCTTCTCCGTCTGAAGGCCGAACTCGGTATATACAGACAAGTTGCCCTGAAAGTTGAAGTTTAAGTTGTTGCCCAAGAGGCCTTCCTGCAGCCTTCCCTTACCGTCGAAAGCGTAACGGACGAATTGATTCCAGTTCGCCCGGATCAGGACGGATTTGGGCTTGGATTCGGTACTGAACCGGTTGACGAAGAAAAGCCTGTTCGTATCCGTCCGACGCGTAAAGCCCGCATCGGTCCGGTAGTCGCTCGTTTGGCCGCTTGCCTCAAAGAACCATCCGTGGCGATCTGTCGTGTAATCAAGGTTAAAGTAGTACCCCAGGCCGTTTCCTGAACGATAGTTCACGCGATCCGTCGCCGAATCGTAAAAATTCTTGCGCGAATGGGTCCCAAGGACCTGGAAGGTCAAAACTGTTTTCGGATTCAGCTTGAATTTGCCGTCGAAGCCGCCGACGAAATTGCGGTCTTGAGGAAAGATCCGGGCAGTCGCGAAGAATCCGACATTATTCTCCGAGCCAAAGTCTCGTTTTACGCGGAGGACACTGAACAGTGCGTTTTTGTCGATGAACTGTTCGAGCGGACACGAACGCCGCTGATCCGGCGGGTCAAGGTCGCGGGCACGCTGACAGTTGATCAGCTCGCCGCGTTCGTCCTGCGAATAGTTGCCCGGGGCATTGTCCGATGCAACGAGGAACCCGAACGTATTCTTTCCGATCTTGCCGGTCAGCTTGGCTGCGACGTCCGGATCGACTATCGTCCGCGAATAGAAAGGCTGCAGCGGCGATTCAAAAATGTCCTTGCCCTCGAGGAAAAAGGGCCGTTTTTCCTGAAAGTAGATCGGAAAACGCTGGTTTGCCGAAACCACGGGTGCGTCGGCCTCGACCTCGGCGAAATCCGGATTTATCGCAGCATCGAGCGTGATGTTCGGTGAAAGATTGTATTTCAGATTCACGCTCAGGTCCGCCTTGGCCGGATCGTTCACAAAACGGCCGGGATCGCGAACGCCGATCGGATTAAAGATCGCGTCGTACGGGCCCAGGGCGTTATACCCACTGTTCGGGATCGTTCGCTTGCGGCTGCCTGTTTCGGAGAATGTGACGCTGGGGACGACTTCGAGCGTCCGTTCGTACTTGACCTCATCGAGGCCGGTTATCGTTCCGTGCTTGATCAGAAAGCCCGAGATATTTCGGTCGTCCGGAAGCCACTGGTCGAACTCATCGTTGAGGCGATCGATATTGCGGGCCGCGTTAAAGCCCCAATTCTTGCCTTTTCCGGCGGCGTACCGAAGCGATTTGAACGGGATCTTGACCTCAACGGACCAACCCCAGTCCTCGATCACGCCTTTCGACTCCATGACGATGTCAACCGAAAAGTCGGCTCCCTGCCCTTCGGTGTAGATGCCGTCCTGTTGGATACCGAGCGGATTGAAACCGAGGACGTACGCCCGACGGCGATCGTCGTAGGTATCGAGCCAGATGCGAACATTGTCTTCACCAAAGACATTATCGCGTTTGGCGACTGTAGCCCGGATCTTGTCACGATCGTCCCAGCATTTGAACGCGACATAGAGATTATGTTCGTCGTACATCATTAGTACGACCGTCGGTTTCGACGCTGCGATGTTGTCGCCCGGGCTGACTTGGTAAAAATCCTTAAAGACTGCCGCGTTCTTCCATGCATCTTCGTCCGGACGTCCGTCTATGACGATGGGCGTGCTGAGCTTCGGGATCGCGATGGGCCGGAGTTTCTCGGGCGGAACTACAACCTTGCCCGCCTTCTTTTCAACAACCATCTCGGCCGGACCTGAGCCAGCCCCGGATGATGCCGCAGACGAGGTCTGCGAGTAGGCCGCGGACGCACAAAGTACCGTCAAAGCAAGAATTACTAGCTTTCTCATAAAACACCTGTTCTGTCGATGGAAAAGTTGATTAACGAAAACAACGTCCGCTGGGCCATCAGAACAAGAAACTAAAACGAAGCGATTGCCGCTAAGTTTCAATTAATTTTAACGCGCCCAAGGGGATCGAAGTTTCAAAGAATTAGAGCAACTCCTGCAGCGAATTTGAACTTCGGAGCACTACCTGGCCATCGGTCGAGAGGTCAATGATATGCCCCCCGCTGCCCAGTCGATACTCCCGGTTCTCATCTTTTTGCTTGGTTACGCCGAGCGGCAAGCCTTCGATACGAGTATCGGAAGACCTGGATTTGATCGTCGCTGAGGCTGTTTCGGGCAGGGTGAGAATGATCTCACCGGAATCCGCCTTGGCAGTCACTTTGTCAAAGTCGCCCTCGAGCATCGTCGCACCGTCGCCTGTCGTGGTCTGGACCTCGCCCTTAAACCCTATAACGCGTATCCTGCCGTCGCCGTTGGCAACTGAGAGTTTTCCGTCCGAGTCGCGAACGTTGATGGCGCCGTCCTCACCCGTGAGGTCGATATTTCCGGAGATCCCGTCAACCCTGATCTCGGAATCCGTATTGATGACCAGGTTCGACTTCTTCGGAACAAATATCTCGATCCGGGTCCGCTGAAGGTTATCGTCGGCTTTAACATTAAGAGTTACAGCCGTATCGGAATGGGTTTCGGTGATATTTACCGGTTCGGGTGCAGGGCCTGCGGTCAATTGTGTAACGGAATATTTAACTTCAGACTGATCCCAGCCGGTTACCTTGATAGCACAACCGCGGGTTTCGACCGAAACTTTCGGAACGCCTTTAACCGCGAATGAATCGGATTTTCGTTCCACTCGCGGCATCGTAGGGAAAAAAGATATATCCGACATTCTTGCCAGGACGGCCTTCTGCTGACGAAGACTGTCTTTCACAGCTTTCTGTACGACCTCGGACTTCATAACCTCGGCCGCCTGTTTGAGTCCCTCGGCGGTCGCCTTTGCGATCTCCGGCTGCGCAATTTCGATCGCCTGCTGGGCATCCGCCATTGCTTTCTTTGCGTCGGCATTGGCCCTTGCGATCTCCTGTCTCATCCGTTCCCGGTCAACCCGTGCGATCGCTACGCCCGGCTCTGAATCGGAGTCCCAGTCTTCGTCATCTTTATCTTTTTGCGGGAGCAGGTTTGTCACAGGGCTCGCATTCTTGCCGTCATTCTGCCTGAGGATCTTGACGTCGCCGTTGACGCTGTCCATCTTGATACGGACGTCACCGGTGCCCAGACGTCCGTAAAGATCCCGTCCGACGTATTTACCCTTGCGAACCGGCAGCCCGAAATCGTTGCTGATATTGCCGTTGAGCGAATCGACCTTGAGTGTCGCATTTGCGTCGGACGGCAGGGTCAGATTGACCTTTCCGTTGACGGTCCCGAGCGAGATCTTGCTTCCCTGATCGAGGTTGCTGAAATCCACCACGACCTCGCCGTTTACGGTCGAAAGATTAGCATTACCGCGAATGTTAGACGCCTTTACTGTGCCGTTAACGGCAGATGCCTTGGTCGCGTTATTGAAATTTGTGATAGTGACCGATCCGTTGACCGTTTCGATCTCGTCAAGGACCGCCCCGCGAGGGATCATCAACTGGTAATCAACGGTGAGCTTTCCGTGGTCCTTCCAGCGATTTCCGCCGGTTTTCCAACTTCCGTAGTCGGTCTCGACCGAGAATGAATCCGCTCGCGAGTCGATCTTTACTTCGACATCGGCAAGATGTTCCTTGGTGTCGGCGGTCTTGATAGCAACCAGCTTGACCTCGTTGCGGTCCCAGCCTTCGGCAGTGATCGAACCGTTAACGTTCGAAACGCTGACCTTGCCATTTGCGCTCAGCGGGTATGTTTGCTCGAATCTGTCGGTCTCGTCGAACTTCACGACGGTAGTCGTCGGAACGTCCGGTGCGGCGGGCTTATTTTCGGTCGCGGTCAAGCCCTGATTTGATGTAAATAGTAATCCTGAAAAAACGATAGTAAAGATCCAACTCATAATTGCGTCTCCGTGGTCGAGGATAATTCCTGCTTTCTAGAAACAAAACACCACGTATTTACGATTTGTGACAACTTTATCAGTGATTCGCGAATCTTTTTTGATTCCGCGTCCGCATTCCATAGGGATCCGGTAAGCCGGGGCACTGTCAATGAGAATTGGATGCGACATCCACACAAAATGTAATGCAAATTAGCCGGAACAAAAACTGTCGTTCCCTTGTTTCATTGTAGTAGTACGACAGCGGCGGCCTTGTTCCACCGGAACACGGAATCCAAAGTTTGTTCCACCGGAACACGGAATTGAAAGTTTTGTTCCGCCGGAACACGGAATTGAATGTTTGTTCCACCGGAACACGGAAATGGCTTTCCGCCATCATACTTGGTGAATATCCCGAGCGGGACCCAATTGCGATGGACTTGGACGTCTAGATTTGCTAGCTTAGTATGTTTGATGCGGGCGAAGACGGAGACTTATGAATTTACAAAGGACAAAATTGCATATCCTGCGTGAGCCGAAGGATCTCTCCACAACTGTAAAAACAGGGGTGTCACTGCATTGTCATACCGAGTATTCAAAGGAAATGTTGGATTTCCTGCCGTTTTATGCCGAAAAACTGCCGATAATATCGCAGTTTTGGGCCCGCGAAAAGGTGCGGTACCAGGAACGCGAGGGCCGGGCGATCGATTTTTCGACCGCATATTGGTCGCCGCCGTTAACGCCTCAATCCGTTTACGACATTGAAAAGAAGCAGATCAACAATGCGGGCCTAAACGCGTTCGTTTCGCTGACTGACCACGACAATATAAACGGAAACCTGACGATCACGGACGAGGACGAAGCAAAGGCCATTCCGATCTCGATGGAGTGGACCGTCCCGTTCGAATACGGATTTTTCCATCTCGGCGTTCATAATTTGCCGAAGGACCGGGCAGACGAGATCGCACAGGTGCTGCTCGCGTACACATTTGAAGAAGAGCGGCACGGCAAGGAAAATCTCAATGAGCTTTTCGCGATGCTCCACGACATCCCCTCGGTGCTGGTCATTCTGAACCACCCGATCTGGGACATCGAAATGGTTGGAGCCGAACGGCACGCCGTCCTACTTAAGAATTTCATTCGCGAACACGGCCGGTGGATGCACGCGTTTGAGATCAATGGATTTCGCAGCTGGTCTGAGAACAAAGCCGTTATCGAGATGGCAGAATCGCTCGGGATACCGATCGCGACGGGCGGCGACCGTCACGGCTGCAAACCAAATACGGTCATCAATCTCACAAACGCTTCGTCGTTCGAGGAGTTTGTCGATGAGATCCGTATCGAGAAACGCAGCGAGGTCGCTCTGATGCCCGAGTACGAGCGGCCGCTCCACTCGCGGCAGATGGAGTCGTTCTCTGAAATTCTCAGCCATTATCCGGATTTTGCCGAGCATCGGCGCCGTTGGTTTGACCGCGTCTTCTTCGATACTGGTGACGGAAAAGGCGTCGTGCCGCTTTCGTCGCATGGATGGAAGCTCGGCGGCCCGAAGTGGCTTCGGATGGCGATATGGACTTTAGGGTTTCTTGGCAGCCCCCCGATGACGCCGCTGTTTCGATTGGTCAGAAAGCGTGCCGACCGGGTTCCGAAGGACGTTGCCGACACTCGGTTCGAGATCACGGAGATCGAGGACATACCGGCTGAGTTATCGTCCGGTGTCGTTTAGAATTTTTAGTATTTTTGTTGGGCGAAAGGCGGGCTTGCCCGCCGTTTGCGATTATTAGGACCATTTGTGAACGAAAAAATACGCGTTGCCTTCTTTCCGGATTCGTATCTGGAGGTCAATGGCGCTGCAATGACATGCCGGAGGCTGACCGCCTACGCAGGAAGGAACGATTTACCGATGTTGTGCGTCCACGGCGCACACAAGAACGAACTTACCGTTGAGGGCAGTGTTACGCACCTTGCTCTTAACCGGTCGCCGCTCTCTTTTCGGCTAGACGAAGACCTCGCTTACGACCCGTTGTTCCAGCGTCATTATTACAAGGTCAAAAAACAACTTCTCGAGTTCAAGCCGGACGTCATTCATATTACAGGCGTAAACGACGTCAGCATCATCGGAGCGATACTGGCGTGGCAAATGCAATTGCCCCTGCTCGGATCGTGGCACACGAATATTCACGAGTTTGCCGCGAGCCGCATCCGCAGAAAACTGGGCTTTTTACCCGGCAATTCGGCTGAAAAGCTCGCGGCCCTGGCCGAGCGCAAGATACTCGACGGTGCGGGCTTCTACTATAAGATGCCGAAGGTCGTGCTAGCCCCGAATCAGGAATTGGTCGACGAACTCCACCGCCGCACAAAGCGTGTGGCCAGGCTGATGGGACGCGGCGTCGACTCCGATTTCTTTGATCCGGCCAAACGGACCACGAAAAATGGCGTGTTTCGGCTCGGTTCTGTCGGGCGACTCCGGGCGGAAAAGAATGTTCGAATGCTCGAAGAGGTTGAAAGGGCGTTCATCGAAGCGGGCCACGAAGATTACGAGTTCCTGATCGTAGGCGAAGGCAACGAGCGAGAGCACCTCGAACAAAATATGAAACGGGCCGTGTTCACCGGATTTCTTGAGGGCGAACCTCTCGCGCAAGCATATGCTAACATGGACGTTTTCGTTTTCCCATCGGAGACGGACGCGTTTGGGAATGTAGCGCAGGAGGCCATTTCCTCGGGAGTACCGGCGATCGTCTCTGACAAAGGCGGGCCGAAGTTCATTATCGTCGACGGTGAAAGCGGATTTGTCGCCTCACAACCTGAAGATTACGCGGCCTTTGCCCTGAAGTTGTACGAGGATCGCGATCTGTTGAAAAAGATGAAATCCGCGGCGAGAGAAAAGGCCCTGTGCCATTCGTGGGATTCGATCTTCGAAACGGTGTACGACAACTATAAAGAAACGATCCGGCTCGATGAGGCCGCAAAGAAGGCGAAAAAGAAATGATCGAACCAATGGATGAAAAGGATGCTGCCGAGGCGTCGCCGCGGACAACCGTTATTGGTGTCACGTCACAACTATTTCGGCATCCGATCGACACGTTGATCTGGCGTTGGAACTGGAAAGCCGCGGTGCTAAGCGCTCTGCTGCGGGCTCCGATCTTTTTCTTTTCGTACATATTCAAAAAGGACGGGCTGAAACTTGCCGTCGGAGCTGCCGTAGCGCAGTCGATCTTCAGGCTGATATTCGGCGGCGTCAACGGAGCGATTATCCAGTCGTACAGCAGGGTCGAACCGGCATGGCATGCGGTATTGACGGTGCCGCTGATACTGGCGACATTCAGCCATCTGGTCGAGTTTGTCGTCCAAACCAACTACGACAAGCAAACCGGCGTCAGCGGGGGCGGACGAGCCGTCGCGGTTTCGATCCTCGTCTCGGTGATTTCGGCCGTTTTCAACCTGTTTGCGATGCGTCGAGGGGCGTTGCTCGTCAAGGACGAGAGCCAGCAGTCATTTTGGCGAGACCTTTGGCGTATGCCTTGGCTGGCGCTAGAATTCATTTCGTTCCCGCTGATATGGACCTGGCGGCGGACAAAGAAAAAGGCCGCTCAATAGGCAATTTGCCTGTCGACGTAACTCGGGGCGATCACATCAATAATGCTGAAACGGCTGAAAACTTTCCGGGATATTTCTGAATTCAAGTGCCGATAAAATCCGTTCACCTTACGAATTATTATCACAAGACCTCCGGCGGCATCTCGACCGCCTATAACCACCTGCTCGACGC
>JAKOVX010000017.1 GCA_029781855.1 Acidobacteriota bacterium
ACGGACATCGTTCGGATGGTGTTGATGCAGGTCGCTCGCGCGTCGAGCGTTGTTGAACTGCATCTGCATCAGCCGGCGGCATTTACCGACGTTAGCGAAATGCCGGCCGTCAACCGGCTCGCGCGTTGGCAGATGAAAAGCGCCGACAACATACTGACACTGCTGGGAATGGATATGAAGATCGAAGACAGGGTTTCTCGCAGGCTGTTGGAACTGCTCGACGGGACCCGCACACGGGCCGACATTATTCGCGACATGACCGTATTTATCGAAACGGCCGATGGGATCGAGGGCCGAAAGGGCCTTATCCGAAGTTTGCCGGAATGGATCGACGAGAGTCTCCGCAATTTGGCTCGGATCGGCGTTTTTGAAGCGTAGTTCGCGAGCCTTGCAAAAAAAGGCCGTCCCCGATATTCGAAGACGGCCAAAGTTTCAACACACAGGGAAATTATCCTAAGAAACCTCTGAATTTATTTGCCGACGCAGCATAGCCAGGGAAAATAGCGGCAAGGTCCTTGTTGCCAATGTGCTTGTATGCGGCCTCCGCGAAAACGTCGCGGAAATCCGTCGTGACGTCGAGGTCGCGGCCCTCGTAAAGCTTGTCGTTCTTTAGTCCGCGAAAATCGCCATAGACCTTTCCGCCCTGTACCGAATTGCCGAGTACGCACATCGCGTTGGCATGGCCGTGATCGGTGCCGCGGGTGCCGTTCTCCCGGGCCGTGCGGCCGAATTCGGACATCGTGATCACGACCACATCATCCATTCGTTTCCCGAGATCGGTCGAGAACGCCGCGAGTGCCTGACCGAAGGTCCGAAGATAATTTGCAAGCTGGCCTCGGGCATTGCCTTCGTTCACGTGTGTGTCCCAGCGAATGTCGTTGCCCGTGTCGGTGAACGCGATCTCGAGCCCGACGCCGGCTTTGATCAACTGCGCTATCTGCGTCATCGAACGGCCGAAATCGGTATTGGGATAGGAGGCTCCGTTCTCGGGCTTGTACTGTGCGGGATTCGCCTGCTTGAGGAAATTCACCGCCTCGAACGTTTCCTTGCCAGTCTCGCCGAGGCCGTCCTTGGCGTTCTCTTGCCACGCCGCCTCAAATCCGCCCTGCATGCTCTGGGAATAGATGCCTGCCTTGATCGAAAAATCGGCGAGGTTGCTCATCGCAACGGACGGTGCCCGGCCGTAGAGCGAACGCGGCAATTGCTGCGTCATTGCGACGGCACGAAACGGCGACTGGTCCTTGGCCTTGTCGCCCTGGAGCACGCGGTTGAGCCACCCGTCGCGGGTGCCTTTGTTACCCGGCGTGCCGGATTCCATATAGTCCTGGGCGTCAAAATGCGACCGTGTGTTGTCCGGCGAACCGACTGCCTCGACGATCGCGAACTGGTTCGAACGCCAGAGCGGCTCGAGAGCGGCCAGTGAAGGATGTAGGCCGAAATGTCCGTCGAGGTCTATCGCTCCGTCCGTCTTTTTCGGCTGAGGTACGGCGATCGTCGGCCGCAGGTCGTAATAGCTGCCGTCGCCGTGCGGCACGACTACGTTCAGGCCGTCCACGGCGCCGCGTTGGAATATCGTGACCAGCACCTTCTTCCTGCCGGGATCGCGCCCCAACGTCGCCGCACCCGCAAACTGATGCAGAAATTCCGGAGCCGCCGCCATCAACCCGAAACTTGCAAGCCCGATGCCGCCGCTCTTAAGAAAAAATCGTCTATCCATTGATAATTACCTCGGTATAAATTACGTACCGACAATTAGACGCAGTGAACTAGTGTTTGGCCTATCAACATTGCACAAGCCCGCACGTAAGTAAGGGCGGAACACTCAACAGGAACCAACCACGTCAATCATCCAGTTCAAACGGCATATCACTCTGGCAATACAAAACATAATCGATCGCCGCGTCAAGATGCCTTGGTTTCCAGAGATATCGTCGACTCCGACCGCGGGACCATACCGTTGTCACCTCATCGATAAGGCCTTGTTCACGCAAACGCCTGGTTGAATAAGCTTTCAGTGAGTCGACGATCCTTTCCGGTTTGATCCGAGCTCCAATTACTGAATGCGCGTGATTTGAACGTACGTTTGCAGCAAAAAGCTTATATTTTCGATAGTTACAGACTTCCTTGATCGCCGCCTCCACGACCTTTCGTTGCTTAAGGTCCAATACAAACGGCTCCTGATCCATTTCATCGCTCATTTTCTCCTCGAGCGGAATATTTGGGTAAATGCGCTTTCGTTCGGTCTTCGAGGTCCGTGTCCGTCTTATCGAAGTCCGCTCGTCTCCATGCAGCCACGTGCCGTAAGTCCGAAATGTCAGCAGATAGGCGATCGGGAATTCGTTTTCTTCAAACTCGTCAAATATGTCGCTGTTACTCATATTCGAAGGTCTTTGTCTGAGCTATGCCGAATGTTCCGCCCTTACTTACGTGCGGGCTTGTGCATTGCCAGTCGACCATATATGTTGCCGTTTCTCATGTTTTAAGTTCTTTGTCTGAGCTATGCTGAATGTTCCGCCCTTACTTACGTGCGGGCTTGTGCATTACTTGATTATCACCTCGTCGACGAAGATGAACGCCTCGTCGCCGGCTCCGGGGTGCCAGGATGGGATCTTGCCGAGATTGTATGCGTGGACGCGGACGTATCTCGCCTGCACGGGTGAGATCGTCTGGGTATAATCGCGGATCTTCGGTTCCATATCGGTCGGGACGATTTCGGTTTTGATATCCGCGACTCGGGTGAAATTCACGCCGTCCATCGAGACCTCGAACTCGATATGCGTCGGCATCCAGATCCACGACCGCGCATTTTGTAGAAAGCCGCCGCCGACCTCGCTGACGGTCGTTTCCCGCTGCAGATCGACCGTCGCGACAAAATCCTGCCCCTGATATCCCTGCCACTCGCCGCTCGCAAAATTGACCGTCCCGCGAATGCCGTCGATCAGCCCTTCGTCCCCGCCGCCAGTGTACTGGCGGTTGTATTTTGAGGCGATCTTGACGGTCCAATCGTTTGGTTTTTTGAGAAATTCGGCCTCGGCAACGAAACTAAAAGTATAAGGCGATGTATACGAAACCGCTTTTATCCGGGTACTGGAATCAATTGTAAATGGTTTCGAATACAGTTTCGACGAAACAGTCGGCGTGGTGCCGTCCGTCGAGTAATAGATTCTCGCGTCCTTAGCGGCCGTTTGAATCGAAATAGTTGCCTTTCCGCCAAATACGCGCGAGCCGCCGTCGATCGATGGCATGGCAACAAACTCGACTCTGTCATCCGATGAGGGGTACCAAGGAAAGGCCTTCTTTACTGGTGCGTCAGTCATTACAAATTCAATGACCCCGCCCTTCATTAATTGAACGTGATCGAAATAGGACTGGATCATTGTCTGGCCGTTCATTTTCGCCGACCGTATGTATAGATTCGCTGGTGATACGTTTGGCGCCTTTATCGTAAACACGGCGCCATTTTCAAGGTGATATTTGACCTCCTTGAAAAGCGGCGTTCCTAACACATACGTACCCGAACCCGGCGTGACCTCATAGAATCCACTTGCACTCATCACATACCACGCCGACATCTGTCCGCAGTCTTCGTTGCCGATGAGGCCGTCGGGTTCGGGTTTGTAGAATTCGTCCATTATCTTGCGGACGAGTTTCTGCGTTTTCCACGGCTGTCCCGCGTAATCGTAAAGGTAGGCAATGTGGTGCGAAGGCTCGTTGCCGTGAGCATATTGTCCTATGAGGCCCGTAATGTCAGGCTGCTCGCGCCCGACGAGTTTGTCTTTGGTTGTAAATAGTTCGTCGAGCTTAGCAGCAAATTTCTCGCGGCCTCCCTCGAGTTCCATCAACCGCGTGATGTCCTGCGGTACAAAGAACGTATAGACCCACGCGTTGCCCTCGGTGTAGTTGAACGTGACCTCGTTCGGGGCGAATGGCGAGATAAATCCGCCGTTCTTCTTCGGCCGCATAAAGCTCGTCGAGGGGTCGAAGAGGTTTTCGAAGTAGCGGGCGCGTTTAGAATATCGCTCGTAATCAGCGGCGTACTGCTTTTCCGGAAGATCGCTTTGAAGCTGTTTATTGACGGTCAGCAGCCACGCTTCGTATCGGTTTCCCATGATTCGTGCCATCTGCGCGATGCACCAATCGTCATATGCGTATTCGAGCGTCTTTGAGACCGATTCGTTCTCGTCCTCCATCGAGATGTAGCCGCGTTTTTTGTAGGCAGCTAGGCCGTAGTGGTCGAGTTCGGCGGAGTGCTTGGCGGCGGCGTAGGCTTTTTCGTAGTCGAACCCGGTAATGCCCTTCGCCATTGCGTCGGCGATGACCGAAACGGCGTGGTAGCCGATCATCGTGTCGGTCTCGTTGCCCGCCAACTCCCAAACCGGCAGCCGCCCGCCCTGCTCGTACTGGCGGATGAACGTATTGATAAAATCCACCGTCCGCCGCTGATCAATGATCGTATAAAGCGGATGCGCGGCCCGGAAAGTGTCCCAGAGCGAGAAGACGGTGTATTGGTCGCCGGTCTTCGGCCTTTGGTCTTTGGTCTTTGGATCTCCCTTTCTCCCTTTCTCCCGTTCTCCCTTTCTGGACTCGTAACCCGGCAGCTGATGTACTTTGCCGTCCATTCCGCGATAGTTCCCATCGACGTCATTAAAGATATTCGGCTGGATCATCGTGTGGTAAAGCGCCGTGTAAAACGTCGTCGTCTGAGCATCGGTCCCGCCCGAAACCTCTATCTTCGACAGCTCCTTGTTCCAAGCCGCCTTTGCATCAGACCGCACCTTATCAAAATCCCAACCGGGAAGCTCAGCGGCAAGATTCTTGCGGGCACCTTCGATCGAGACGGACGAGAGGGCGACTTTGACGAGGATCTGCTCGCCCGACTTGACGTTGAAATTGAGATCAAGAACTACGTCAGTGCCCCTGAGAACACCTCGATCAAGCTGCTTTCCAGTCGAAAGACCATCGAATGGCTTTGAAAACTCTGCGACAAAGTAAATCTTCTGATCCTTTGCCCAAGAAGAGGATTCGCGATAGCCCTCGATGCGATTGCCGTTCACTACGCGGAGTTCGGACCCAATTAGTTTGTCCCTCCAAGCGAGGTCGACGACAATTCGATATTTACCTGTCTTCGGAAAGGTATAGCGATGTAGCCCAACTCGTGGGCTGGCGGTTAGCTCAACACCAATGTCATCATCCAGAAGCTTTACGGAGTAATAACCTGGCTCGGCTTTCTCGGTCTCGTGCGAGAACTTTGACGCGTAACCGTTCGTCTTTGCTTCGCCCGCCTGCGCTCCGCCGATGAAATTCAACGAGGCCGGCATAAACAAAATATCGCAATAATCCGGAATGCCCGTGCCGCTCAGGTGCGTGTGCGAAAAACCGTAGATGATGTCGTCGGAGTAGTGATAGCCCGAACTGCCGTCCCAGTTGTCGGTGCGTGTGTCGGGCGAAAGCTGCACCATCCCAAACGGCATCGTCGCCCCCGGAAAAGTATGCCCATGCCCGCCCGTCCCGATAAACGGATTGACCCACTTCGTATAGTCCACCGTCTGGGCGCTCGCGGTGAGCAGTAAGCAGTGAGCGGTAAGCAGTAAGAAAGCGGCTGTAATGGTTCTCTTAAACATAATGACTGGAACGCAGGCGCCCTCGCCTGCAACGCCGGTTCCTCCGGCGTGACGTGGCCTCAGAACTTCTCACGTTGAATATACACCGCGCACGTCAGCGTCCCAAGAGGGACGCCTGCGTTCCCGACAAGACGGCTATTTGAAATACGCGCTGCCGTAATGCCATTTTTCGGGCGTTTCGCACAAGCGGGCCTTGACCGGATTATTCTCAATATAGGCGATCGTACTAGCAAAATGCCTGCGATCGCGAATAAAGCGGTCAAAGTATTCCTTTGCCCAAAACTGTCCTTTGCGATTGAGTATCCTGTTCGCTTCGTGAGCCGTGTAGGATTTGATCGAGTGCATGATGTCGGCGACCGCAATTCCTGGTTCCGGCGTGAGCAGAAAATGCACGTGATTCGGCATGATGACCCATGAAAGCAACCGATACCGCTCGCCATCCCATTTTAGGAGCGTTTCCTGAATTATCAGAGCAATGCGCGGATTGCAAAGGTGCGCTGCACCGTAATTTTGGTCGAGATAGATCTCGATCCGCCGCCGCAGATCGACATCCGTGATTTCGCCTTGCTCAAGCTCCGATCGCCATTTCTCAAGCACCGTCTGAGGCATCGAATCTGCCAAACGAAACGTGATGAACTGCGTATATTCGTCTTTGTCGAAATGTGGCAAGAATCCGCGACTGTGCCAGTAGCGAGGGTCCTTTTTCATCGAAAATATTGTACCTCACGCCGGGAACGCAGGGCAGATGCCGGGAACGCTGCCGAGAGCGCAGGCGCCCTCGCCTGCAAGCGTCCTGTCTGCAGGACGCTGACGAACATTGAGACCATTCAACTTGAAAGACACCAAACCACATCACGCCGGAGGAACCGGCGTTGCAGGCGAGGGCGCCTGCGTTCCCGGCAAAAATCATTCCCGGTAAATTACGTTAGAGTAGGGTTAGAAAGTTCGTTAATTCCGGCGGCAGCTCCTGCGTGAATTCCATCCGCTCGCCGGTCTTCGGGTGGGTGAATGAGAGCTTTTCGGCGTGAAGAAAGAATCGGCGCATGGTGACGACGGCGTTGCGCACCGTGATGTCGGCGATGGTGTTGTCGCGGCCTTCGTTGTAGATCTCGTCGCCGACGACGGGGTGGTTGATATAGCCCATATGGACGCGGATCTGGTGCGTGCGGCCTGTTTTGATCTCGACGTCGAGCAGGGTGAATTTGGTAAACCGCTGCCGCACTTTCCAGAGCGTGAGTGCCGAACGGCCGTGGCCGGCGACCTTCATCCGTAGGCGGTTGTGTTTGTTGCGGCCGATGGCGGCCTCGATCTTGCCGCAGTTCTGCTCGGTCGGGCCGTGGACGAGGGCGACATACGATTTGTAGACCAACCTCTCGCGAAACTGCTCCGACAGAGCCTCGTGGATCTCGTCCGATTTGGCGACAACGATCAGCCCGGACGTGTCCTTGTCCAGGCGATGAACGATGCCGACTCTGTCAGAACCGCCTGCGTGAGTGGGCGGCCAGTTCGTTGACTCAGGATCACCCTTCTGGCCCCCCGCTAACGCAGGGGGTTCTGACCCGAAATGCCACGCGATCGCATTCGCGAGCGTTCCCGACTGGACGCCCGCACCGGGATGGACGACCATTCCGGCAGGCTTGTTGATGACGGCGAGGTATTCGTCCTCGTAGACGATATCGAGCGGAATATCCTCCGGCTCGAACCGTGCAGCCGGAGCCTCGACCAGATCGATCTCGACCGTGTCGCCCTCGCGGAGCCTGTACGACGGCTTGACCGCCCGGTCATTTACAAGGACGTCTTCGTTCTCGACCAGCCGCTGGAGCCGCGAACGCGACCAGCCGTCGATATTTTCAGCTAGATATGCGTCGAGGCGTTTTCCGGCGTCGAGTTCAGTTGGGATCAGGGACAGGGATGGGGTTTCTTCAATCACTTTTTGGAAGCGCTTCGGCGCCTTTAGCGCTCCTTAAACGCACTATCATCAACACGATCGCCACGATCGCTACGACGATACTCACGAGCTGCGATGTCGAGAGGCCGGTCATCGTCGTCAGGCCCCAGAGGTCGCCGCGGGGGTCGTCGCGGACAAATTCGATCGAAAATCGAATGATCGAATATAGTATGCCGTAGGCGATCAGCACCTGGCCGTCAAATTTCTTGTGCCGGTGCAAATAGACCAGGAATGCGAAAACGGCGAGCATCGCGAACGATTCGTAGAGCTGAGTCGGCTGCAGGTAGAGATCGGTATTGTCCGGCCCAATGATCGGAACGCCCGTGTATTCGTGCCCGGCCTCGGTAAAATGCACGCCCCACGGCAGCGACGTGGCCTTACCCCAGCAGCAGCCGGCCGCAAAGCAGCCCTGCCGCCCGAACGCCTGCCCGAGCGCGAGGCCCGCAGCGAGTGCGTCCGAGACCTTCCAGAACGGCAGTTTGTAAAACCTGATCAGGATCACCGCCGCCAAAAATCCGCCGATCAACCCGCCGTAGTAAACGCCGCCAGAACGCAGAAAATCGAACGTGAAGACCTGCACGCCCGGCTCGACCAGAACCATCAACAGCTTTGACCCGACGAGCCCGCCGACCAGGACCCACAGGCCAAGATCATAAATTCTCTCGCCCGGCAGCCCGTCGCGTGCCGCAAGCCGTGATGCGGCGAACAACGCGCAAAGCATCCCCAACGCGAGCCAAATGCCGTATGTTGTTATCGGAAACGTGCCGATTCGGAATAACTCTGGGTACATAAGGTTGAGAAATCAGAAATCAGAATTTAGAAATCAGAAGAAGGCGTCAGCTCCGCGATCCGGCCAGATCATTTCGGATCTTTTGCATATAGCTGCCTAGCATCTTGCTCACTTCTTCCAGGTCGTCTCGCATGGCGTCGGAGTCCCCGTAACTTAGGTCCTTGCTTAGCCGAATGTAGTAGCGGCACTCCTCTAATGAGCCCTGGGCAATATTGTAAAACCTCAATTTGTCCGCCTTACTAACTTTCCTGAATCCTTCGGCAAAATTCGCCGGGATCGAGATCGCGGCTCGTCTGAGCTGAGAAGTTAATCCAAATAGCTCGTGCTTTGGAAAGCCTTCTGTCAATCGATATACATCCAACACAAACCGATGAGCTTTCTGCCAGATCTCCACATCCTCAAAGCTGCTTGCCGGCATACCCTCTACTTCGCGACCTCTTCATGCTGATTTCTGATTTCTGTTTTCTGATTTCTTTTTGAAAGAACCAGATCCAGCATCAACAACCCCGCGCCGATGCAGATGGCCGCGTCGGCGATGTTAAAGGTGGGATAGTGCCAGCTTCCGAATTGGACATCGATGAAATCAACGACGAACCCGAGGCGTATGCGGTCCGTCAGATTGCCGACGATACCGGCGAGCAGCAGCGCCAAAGAACCTAAGATGCGGTCGTCGCTGCGGGGCGTTCGCCAG
The DNA here is from genome assembly GCA_029781855.1 of Acidobacteriota bacterium. Taxonomy (GTDB): domain Bacteria; phylum Acidobacteriota; class Blastocatellia; order Pyrinomonadales; family Pyrinomonadaceae; genus OLB17. The sequence goes on from JAKOVX010000017.1 coordinate 9,051, forward strand.
AAGAAGTAGAGCACGAGCGCCGCCGCCACGAATGCCACTGCCGAAAGTCCCCAGCGGCCCGAATCGCCATTGTTGTCGAGCATCGAGAACGCAACGCCCGTATTCTGTGCGTACGCAAAATTGAGAAGATCCGTTATTACCGATCTTTCGCCGTGAAATCGTAGGACGCGTGTCGCCCAGGCCTTGGTGGTCTGGTCGATCATAAATACGCCGCCCGCGATCGCGAGATAGCCCAATTTCCAAAAAAAGTCTTTCTTAGTCACCTTATTATTCAGTATACGGGAAGATGGCCTTCGGCGCCTTGTACGTCCGCCACCAGTCGGCGTAGCAGACGTCCGTGCAGCCGATCCGGTAGGTCACGACCTTCCATTTTCCGGCCGACTTCTTTAAGATCGCAAAGAAATTGTTGTCGAACATTCCTTCGCGTTTGGCCTCTGCGTATTCCGTTCGTGAATAGTCGGGTTGGCCGCCCGCCGGGCTCTGCGGCTGCCCGCCGAGGAACGCCCAGTTGCCCGAAACGTTGAAGTTATCGGCGACGAACACGATCTTCTGCTTCAGTTCGCGCTCAACCGGCACCCGCAAAGCGTCAAGGATCGCCGTCCGCTCGGCCGAGCCCTTTTCCGGCGTGTGAACAGTTTGGCCGGCAGCGAAGCTTGTGAACGCAACAGCAAAAATGAAAAACAGTAATACTTTGGCTAACATTGTTCCTCCTATTCGCCGTGCGCCGCGGCGATCTCTGTTAACGCATCCGCGCACCTCTCGCAGACGGTCGGGTATTTTGTAAATTCACCCACACGGGTCGAATAATTCCAACACCGCTCGCATTTCTCTCCATCGGCACGCTCGATCACCACGCCGAACTTGTCGCCTTCGTGCACCTCGACCTGCGAGACGATGAAGATATACCGAAGCTGATCATAGTAATCGAGCAGGAACCGCGTCGTTCCGGCGTCGGCCGTGACGACGACCTTTGCCTCGAGCGGCGAGCCGATCCGCTTTTCGTTGCGGGCCTCTTCGAGTGCCTTCATCACATCGTCGCGGATCGCGAAAATGCGTTCCCAATTTGCCATCAACTCGCCGTTATCGGCGGCCGACGCCTTTGGAAATTCCGCCAGATGGACCGATGCGAGCGACTGTGCCGGCAGATTCTCCCACGCTTCGTCCGCCGTGAAAACGAGGATCGGAGCGAGCAGCCGGCTGAGCGTATCGACGATCGTGTACAGTGCCGTCTGAGCCGACCGGCGTTCTACTGAACGCGGAGCAAAGATATACAGCCGGTCCTTGATAATGTCGAAGTACCGAGCCGACAGCGTCACCGTGCAGAAGTTGTACAGAGCGTTATATGCCGCCTGAAAATCGTATGCTTCATAGCCCGCGATAACCTTCGCCGTGACCTCGTCGAGGCTGGCGAGCGCCCAGCGGTCGATCTCGAGCATCCGGTCGACAGCAACAGTGTCGGCAGCCGGGTCGAAACCGTCAAGATTGCCGAGGGCGTAGCGCAGCGTATTCCGGAATTTACGGTACGCGTCGACGATACGTGCAAGGATCTCATCCGAGCAGCGCATGTCCTGCGTGTAGTCGACCGCCGCGGCCCAGAGACGAACGATCTCGGCACCGCTCTTCTCGACGACCTCATTCGGCGAGATCGCGTTGCCGGCCGATTTGTGCATCTGCTTGCCTTCGCCGTCGACGACCCAGCCGTGCGTGACGATACGCTTGTATGGCGCGGAATCATGAGCGGCAAGGCCGCACATCAGGCTCGAATTGAACCATCCGCGATACTGGTCGCCGCCCTCGAGATAAAGGTCCGCCGGGAACCGCAGCGTGTCGCCGCGGGTCTCCAGCACCGCGACGCAGCTTGAACCCGAATCGAACCAAACGTCAAGAATGTCGGTTTCCTTCCGAAAATCGGCGCCGTTGCATTTCCTGCACGTGTAGCCGCCGGGCAGCAGTTCGTGCTCCGGGCGGCTGTACCATGCGTCGGCGGTCTCCGTGGCAAAAATATCGGCGACGTGATCCACGATATCCGGATCGGCGACCGCTTCGTCGCACGCCTGACAGTAAAAGACCGGGATCGGCACGCCCCACGAACGCTGACGCGATACGCACCAGTCGGGACGGCCCTTGAACATATTCCGCATCCGGTCCGCACCCCACGACGGGTACCACGTGACCTCATCGATCTCGGCGAGTGCCTTCGCACGAAGCGATCCTGGCTCCCCTCCTGCCTGAGGAGGGGTGGCCGCCGCTTCGGCGGACGGGGTGGTGGAAGCGGCGGCCGCGTCCATCGAGATGAACCACTGCGGCGTCGCGCGAAAGATCACCGGATTCTTGCACCGCCAGCAGTGCGGGTAGCGGTGCTCGTAGTTCTCACTGCTGAGCAAGGCTCCGCGTTCACGCATGAACTCGACGATCTTCGGGTTTGCCCGAAAGATGTTCTCGCCGGCGAAATGTTCGACGTCGGCGGTGAAACTGCCGGCCGCGTCGACCGGTGCGTAGATCTCGAGCCCGTATTTCTTTCCGACCGCAAAGTCGTCCGCACCGTGACCCGGCGCAGTATGAACGCAGCCCGTGCCGGATTTTCCGGCGGACTTACTCTCATATCGCGCGTCGAGTTCGACCTCGGCGTCGGCCTCGCCTAGCGTGACATGGTCGGCGTTCATGATCAGCGAAACGCGGTCGAGCCACGCGTGCTGAGCTTCGAGCCGGTCGAGTTTCGATCCTTTGAAACGGGCGAGCTCTTTCACGCCCTCAAGGCTACAGGTCTCGGCAAACGCTCCCGCAAGCTCCGATGCGATGATGTAGACATTCTCGCCGACCTCCAGGGCCGAATAGTCAAAATCCGGATGCACCGTGATGCCGAGATTTGCCGGCAAGGTCCACGGCGTCGTCGTCCAGATCACGATCGACACGTATTTGCCTGCGAGTGCCTCGTCGATCAGCACCGGGTCGGACTTGAGTGGAAATTTGACGTACACGGACGGCGATGTGTGCTGTTTATATTCGACCTCCGCCTCGGCAAGCGCAGTCTGGTCGTGGATACACCAGTAAACCGGACGCAGGCCTTTGTACACATAGCCTCGTTTGAGAAACGTGCCGAACAGCCTCGCCGTCGACGATTCGTACTCGGCCGACATCGTCAGGTACGGCGTCTCCCATTCGCCCAAAATGCCCAGCCGCGAAAAGTCGCGGGTCTGTCCTTTCATTGCACCCGCGGCGTGCTCGCGGCAGATGCGGCGAAAAGTCGCGACCGGCAGGTCGGCCTTGTTCTTGCCCTTTTCCGCCAGCTTTTTCTCGACGTGCGTCTCGATCGGCAGGCCGTGGCAATCGTATCCCGGCACATACGGCGCGTCGAAGCCCATCATCGAACGGGTCTTGACGACGAAATCCTTGAGTATCTTGTTGAGCGCCGTGCCGATGTGAATGTCCGCATTCGCGTACGGCGGGCCGTCGTGGAGAATGAACTTGTCACGCCCGCTCCGAGCCGCGGCGATCTGCTCATAAAGCCCCATCTCGCCCCATTTCTTCAAACGAGCCGGTTCGCTCTGCCCAAGATTCGCCTTTTGGGCGAAATCGGTTCTTGGCAGGTTTACGGTCTTCTTCAGGTCTATTGATTCGGTCATGGATAAAGTCAAAAAGCCCCAAGCTCGTTTTCAGCTTGGGACCCGTATAACAGCAAAATTTCGCCATCGCTCAACTCATGTTGAACACAGTTCCCTCGTTCTCGATAATAATGGGCGATGGCCTCCGCATAAAAACGAATTTTAGATTAGCACAAAACGCAGATTTGTTGCTATGAGACGGGACTTTCAAACTGGTAAACTGCGTAAGATTTGGCAAATATTACGAAGTCTTGGGTCGACCCCGATTCTTTAGTACTCGAGCCCATCGGCCGACATAACCACCGACTGACCAATCGACCATTACAACCTTATTGAATTCAATAGCATGCGTTTCACGAAATATTTCGGAGCGTGATTCCACATCGATACCGATTAGTTCTTTGTCGGTTAGCAGGAAGACCGTATTTTGGTTTGGAGAAACGAAATAGTCGATCAAGCCGGGATACAACTGTTTCAAAGCTCCAAAATCCAGCGATGGATTATCGTAGGTGATGAGCTTCTTTGGTGCATTCCCAAAGTCGGCTGTTGCCATAAATGAACGCTCGGCATTTCCGGGCACTAACAACCGTCCGATCAGGTGAGTTTGTCCCTTCATTCTTTCAAGTGTAAACGTCGGTGTCTCGTCGAAGCGACCTTGGAGGCGTTCTTTCCATTCTGTCCACAATGCATCCTCATCATTGTATTTCGCGTCTTTTCCGTTTCGATGGTTTTTGTTGAAAGCGGATCGAAACACCTCGACTATGTGCTTTCGCGAATACCACGAATCAAGGTTCTCAGAAACTCGAACGTTCGTCAGCGACACGATCTCTGATAGTTCCACCGCGTTGAAAAATGAAGCCCCGCCGGTTATCTGGGACCAAAAACCATCCCTCACATAAAAGCCATTTCCGACGTATCCGATCTTTTGATAATCGGTAATGTTTTGCTCCCACTCTTTTTCTTTTGCTCGCCGGAATCTCAGATCGATCTCTGACTTTGTCCGGTCGTATGTATTTCGGCTTGCCGCCGCAACATTTGATATCCGCGTTGTACGCCATATTCGGGTGTAATCATATCCGAACAACTTAGTAGTCGAGTCAGGCCTTTCAAACTCAGAGAGATATGCGTTATGTACGCGGGGTTTCGGTTCAAAATACCTTGATTGTCCGAGGAAAATAAATCCGTTCTTTTGAGGAGAAGCGATGAAATCAAGTTCGGCCGAAACTGCGACCTTTCCAAATATTCTGGTAAGAAAGATGGTCCGATTTGTAGCGGGCTTTGTACTCTGCTTGCTCGTGTAATCGTAAAACTGAGCATAGCTATCCGCATCCTTGCTTACATCGGTATCGAATCCCAATAACAACCCGCAGTTTCCGGGAGTGGGACGTAGTGTGCTCAATATCAGGTCGAGCAATGGCGGAACTGGGGCACGCTCTACCTGTGCCTCGATAGCGAGGGAGGCAAATAATAAAAAAACGAAACTTGAGAGTAATACCAGTAAGGCGTGATTGAGTACGTAACGCATGGTAGTTACTCCTCTTCTACCGAGCACAGCAGCGGAAACTCACGGGCCTTCGCGAGGTTCATTGCCTTTTCGGCCTTCATATTGGCGATCTCGAATGGATAGACGCCCGCGATGCCGATGCCTTCGTTGTGGACCTTGAGCATGATGGTAAACGCCTCGGCGTCGCCGAGGTTGAAGACGTACTGCAGCACGAAAACGACGAATTCCATCGTCGTAAAATCGTCGTTGTGGAGGATGACCTTAAAGAGTTTCGGCTTTTCGAGCTTGGCCTTGCTTTCGGTCAGGACGTCTGTATCGCTGTCGGGAAATTCCGCCATAGCCTGAATTTAACCACATTTCGACGTCAGGCCTGAACCTCGACCGTTGCTTTTCGTTCGAGTTTGCCCCATCCGACGACGGCACCGCGGATCGCGGTGTAGACCGATTTGACCATTACCCAGTACATCACCTGACGATAGCCGAACCGCTGGATCAGCAGCCATCCGAGCAGACTCTTTTGTTCGTGTTTTTCCATCAGGAACGCAGCGAACGCGCCAAACCAATCGACGGCGAGGAAGAGCGCGTAATAGAAAAATACCTCGTTGAGATTTGTCGGCGTCGTCGCGTATTCCTGCTGATGTTCGAGATACCCGATGAGGGCAGCAACGAATGTCCACAGAAACATCAGGTCCATGATCGGCGAGATCAGCGGGAATAGCACCTGAAAGATCCAGACGTTCGGCATAGCGATGAAACCGAGCGTGCCGTATTTCGGATTGAGCAGCGCGTTCTTATGTTTCCACATGCACTGCAGGGTCCCGAACGACCACCGGAAACGCTGCTTGGCGAGGTTTCGCAGGCTGTCCGGCGCCTCCGTCAGGCCGATCGCGTCCTCCTCGTACCCGATCGTGTAGCCGAGCTTTCGGACCTGAATGGTGAGGTCCTGGTCCTCGGCAAGCGTATCCGACGAGAAACCGCCGGTTTCCTCAAGCACAGACTTTCGCCACGCACCCACCGAACCCGGCACGACCGTAATGCAGTTGAGCGACGAGAACGCACGGCGGTCGAAGTTCTGCGACGTGACGTACTCGAGCGCCTGCCATTTTGTAACCACGTTGATGCGGTTTCCGACCTTGGCATTGCCGGCGATCGCTCCAATAGATTGGTCGGCAAACCGATGCGCCAACGCGGATATCGTCTCCTTGGTAAACAGCGTGTCCGCGTCGAGCGCGATCACGATCTCGCCGGTGGCTTTACGCCAACCGAAATTCAACGCCTCGGCCTTGCCGCCGTTCTCTTTCTTGAAAACCGAAACTTGCGGATCGTCGCCGTATGCTCCGACCGCCAGGTCGTGCGTATCGTCGGTCGATCCGTCATCGACCACGATGATCTCGAAGTTCGGATACTCGGACGCCAGCAGGCTCTCCAGCGTTCGCAGGATCACTTTGCCCTCATTGAATGCCGGAACGACCACCGACACCTGTGGTTGGTAGGCTTCGCCAAAGTGTTGCTGCTCGCGGCGGCGTGACCGAACGTACTGGGCAAACGCAAGTATTCCGATAAATACCATTCGGCCGAGCCCCAGTATTATGCCGATCAGAAATATCCACCGCATCAGCCATCCGGCAATCGACAATCCGTAAAATACGTAGGAATCCGACCTGGCAAAGAATGAGTGGTCCTCCGGAACCGGCGGCATGACCTGATCGGGCGTCATATTGGCGAGGTCACCGATCGTCGTGAACTGATGCCCGCTCTGACGGAGCCCGTCGATTATTCTCGGCAGAGCCGCAACCGTTGCGGACCTATCGCCGCCGCTGTCGTGAAGCAGGACAATGTTGCCGCGCTCTTCCGGGGTCTTGATCGCCGCCTGTGTGAGTACTTCGTTGACGATCTGATCCGCCGTATGCGGCGTGCCGTCGTCATTCTTGAGCTTCCAGTCGTCGGGGTCGATCTTCAAGCCGACCGATATGTACCCGAGGCTCTGCGCCTGGACCGTGGGTTCTATCTCATCTGGCGTTCGCGGTTCCGCGTCGCCGAAGTAAGGTGCCCGGAAGAGTCGGGTCGATCGTCCGGTAAGTGATTCGATCAGGCGTTGGGTCGTATTGAGTTCGAGGTCCGTGACTCGCAGTGGAACTTCGCCCAGATTCGGATGAGTGAACGAGTGGTTCCCGATCTCGTGGCCCTCCGCCACGATCCGCCGGATCAGTCCCGGATTTGTCTGGCCGTTGCTCCCGACCACGAAAAAGGCCGCTTTCACATTCTTTTCTTTGAGAATGTCGAGTATCTGAGGCGTCCACTTCGGGTCCGGGCCGTCGTCAAACGTCAGGACTATCTTGCCGGGGCGGTCGCCTGTTCGTTGGATCACGTAGGCCGACGGCACGTGCCGGTAGGTCTCGTCTGCGATCGAGCCATCGGCGTTGATCTTGAGATCGCGAACCCCGTCCTGCGGCTGCGCCTTGACCTGCAGGATCTCGCCCGTGCCTTCGAAATCGACATCGTACCCGTACTTGATCGTGCTCAATAGTGATGGGTTAAAATCCGCGTGGTCCGAGCCGAAGACCTTCCACACCGACGGGTCCTCGCTTCCGAGCCGCCACAGAGCAATGCCGCCGACTCTGTACGATTTAGCCGTTCGGATCTGGTTGTAGGCCGTGGCTGCGTCGAGAAACCAGATCGTGTGGTCCTTACCGTCATCCTCGGTGTATGAAAAATGCGGGTTTTCGTCGCCGGGATCGAACTTTATATCGGACAGATCGTCAAGCGATTCGCCCGCTGCCAATACCGCCTGTTGGAAAGAAATATCCTCGGCTTCCTTTTCGCCTTTGATCCAGTCATAGCCGTAGATTCCAAAACAGACGATCGTCTTCGCCGGCGAGAGTTCGGCCATCCGCTTCTTCATGGTCGCGTCGAACCAGTCCTGGCCGGCAATGGCTCCAGGTTCGCTGGTTGACCAGTGCTGGTCGTATGCCATCAGCATCAGGAAATCGGTCTCGGCCGCATATGCCGGATAATCCCAGTCCGGATTGTCGAACGGCACCGCCTGAGCCAGGATCAGCCCGCGTTGATGAAACTGAGTGTGCAGGTCCTTGATGAAATCGAAGAGCAGCATCTGCGATTCTTCGGGAACCTCCTCGATATCGATCGTCACACCTGCGAACTTGTGGTCGTCGACGGTTTTGAGGATCGAAGCGATCAATTTTTCCCTGGAGGAGGGCGTGGCGAGAGCCTTAACAATGACGGCGGGATCCCACTGCTCATTGGTGTAGTTTTGGATAAGCGGCAGTATCCGCATATCCGGCTTCTCGCTCTGGATCAGCGCCATCGCTTTCTGGTCGATGTCGAGTACGAGCGGCGACGAATCGTCGCCCGACAGGCGGATCCACTCGGGCACGACCCAGTCGAGGGCCTGAATATTCTGTTGGAGTGAGGAAAGGCTCGTATCGTCCCAATTTACGTAGAACCCGACCGAAACGGGCTTATCGACGCCTGTCCCGTCGATGACGGGTTTTGCGACGCGATTCATCGCCCGTTCAGTTAGCTTTTGCGCCTTTTGTTCCTCACGCCGGGCCTTTTCGAATCTGACCTTTTCGCTCTCCTGCTTGATCAGCAGTTCCTTCCGGGTCAACGGCGGCGTCGGCACGGGCAGGCCGGTATCGTTCTGCTGCGGCAACCCGGCTACGGGTTTCAGTTTTATTTGCGGCAAGAACGGATTGACCAAAACGCTGATAATGAATAGTGCGAGCAGTATCGTAACGATCGTCGCTGCCGCGATACTCAAATATGAGAAGTACTGTCGGCGGCGGCCCTTCGAATCCGAGAATACTGGTTTTTTCGTCTCGAAATTTTCCGGGTTCATTTGTTTGTAAGAGTACGCTTCACGATGGGGATTTCAGGACTTTGGAAGGTCATTTCGATAGTTAGGTCAATAATATCTTGCCACGTCAGCCAATTATATACCGACGGGTCTTTCAAATCGACTAAGATGCACCGTTCACGACTGGCGTTCACCGGCCACTGGAGCATACGTTTCTGTCTCCTGCCAAAAAATATAGACGAAAGTCATTTTTTTTGATAGATTTCAGATGCGCTGTTTACTTAGTACACAATTTGGGTCTCCGTTTCGAACGTATTAATGAAATAATTCGTTCATTCGGCATTTACGGATAATACCGAAAAATGAAAGGCGATCGCACCTCATCGAAGGCATATCCCGGGTCTGGAAATCTCCGTGACCTTCTGACCGGTGCGCCTCAACGCGGCATGAGATCGATGCCGCCGGAGAAGATCAATGATGTCTTCGCCGGTGTCGGTGAGCGGCTTCGCGAGGGCCTCTCGGGTGAGGCCGAACGGATCCTGACCCGGGCGCTTGACGGGTTCAACCACACGCCCGATGACTTCGCCAACCTTAAACGCCTTCTGTCGTTCACGCTCGAGACACTTGGCCGTTATAAGGAATCGCTCGAGATCCTGAAACCATTCGAGGATGAGGAAAATCTCAGCCGGCTTAGCCTCGAAACTCAGGTCCGTGTAACGACGCAGCTCGCGATCGCATATAACAATCTGACCGACCAGCCGAAGGCGATCACGCTTCTAAAAGAAAATCTCCAGCGGGCTAATGACAACGAGCTTCACCACCTTGCCGGCAGCATCGATATCGGACTCGCGCGGGTTTTTCGCAAGCTGAACGAATATCCGATCTGCCGCGATTACGGCCAGCGGTCACTGGACCACTTTCGTGGGAATGGGAACTGGC
>JAKOVX010000056.1 GCA_029781855.1 Acidobacteriota bacterium
AGCAGGCGATGCTTGAGTGCGAAAACAAGCATCGGCTGGTACAGCCCGCGAAGCACGCGCATCACCGGATTCTGCATTTCGGAGTGCACCTTGCCGCCGATCAGGTAGGTGCATAAGACCGGAACGAGCGTCACGGCAAGCAACGTCGCTCCCGCCATCGCGAAGGTTTTGGTGAACGCGAGCGGATGAAAGAGCTTGCCCTCCTGCCCGATAAGGGCGAAAACCGGCACGAACGCGAGAATGATGATCGCCATCGAAAAGAAGACCGGGCGCCCGACGAGCTTTGTCGATTCGAGCACGATGTCGAAGATGGCTCTCCTGTCCTTGGTGTCGATATTGCGCAGTTCGACATAGCGAAAGGCGTTTTCGGTCACCACAATTCCTGCGTCGACGAGCACGCCGATCGCGATCGCGATACCGGCGAGCGACATCAGGTTCGAACTGATGCCCATAAAATGCATGAACAGGAACGACATCAGTACCGCGAGCGGGAGCGGTATTGTGACGATCAGGATCGACCGAAAATGAGCGAGGAAAATGATGTGGGCGAAGGTAACGAGCAGCAGTTCCTCGATCAGCGACCGTTTCAGGGTGTCGGTCGCACGATTTATGAGTTGTGTGCGGTCGTAAAACGGCACGATCTTGACGCCCTCCGGCAGACCGGCCTGTAGCGCCTCGATCTTCTGCTTGACGCCATCGATCACATCGAGCGTGTTGACGCCGTATCGGGCGATGACGACGCCTCCGACCGCCTCGGTGCCGTTCTTATCTAAGGCTCCGGTGCGAAAGGCGTTGCCGAGCTTAACGTCGGCGACATTCTTGACGTAGATCGGTGTTCCGTTCGAAGAGCCGATGACGATATTTGCAACATCATCGACCGATTCGATCAGGCCGATGCCACGAACGACGGCCCACTGTCCGCCCTGTTCAACGACGTTGCCACCGACATTGTTGTTCGACCTCTGAACCGCCTCGACGACCGTCGAGAGCGGGATATTGACACCGCGAAGCTTATTCGGATCGACGTCGACCTGATACTGCTGGACGTAACCGCCGACGGAGGCGACCTCGGCCACGCCGGGCACCGAATTTAGCTGGTAACGCACGAACCAATCCTGAACCGAACGCAGGTCGCGGAGGTTCATCGTGTCGGACTCGAGCGTATACCAAAAAACCTGCCCGACACCGGTAGCATCCGGCCCAAGCGTCGGTATGACCCCCTCCGGCAATTGTTTCGAAACGAGATTGAGCCTTTCGAGAACACGGGTGCGTGCCCAGTAGAGATCGACATTGTCCTCGAAAATGATATTGATCATCGAGAAGCTGAACGCCGAGCTCGCCCTGACCGTCCGGACGCCGGGCAGGCCCTGCAGATTCGTCACCAGCGGATACGTCACCTGGTCCTCGACCTCCTGCGGCGAGCGTCCGGTCCAATCCGTGAAGACGATCACCTGATTGTCCGAGAGGTCCGGAATGGCGTCGATCGGCGTCCGAATGAGCGCCCAATATCCCGCGACCGCGACGCCCAAATAGAGGACGATAACGATTCCGCGGTTCTTCAGCGACCAATCGATGATCCTATTTATCATTGCTAATTACTTCGCGACTACTGGGATCGAGAATGCACCCTTTCCGGCCGGGCCTTCGTAGGTGATCATCGCTTTCCATTCGCCGCCCATTTCGATGTCGGCCTTACCCTTATAAACGCCCGGCGTTCCGGTCGTCGTAAAGGTCGCACCGCTGTTCATTTCGGACATGCTCCCCATTGCCGCCATGCGGTAATTGAGCGCGACCGAGCCTACGTCGACGGTCTTGCCGGACGCGTCGGTGAACGTCAGTGTGAATTCCTGATTGCCTTTCTTGAGCGTTCCGTCTGCGTTCGACAGCGTCGCCGTCAAATTGTTTCCCGCAGGGCCGGACGCAATGGGCTTGCCGGCAGAGGCCGAGCCGCTGCCCGCCGAGCCGCACCCGGCGGCAATTAGAACAAATGCAATAAGTGTAATGATGCCAATAACTAAACTCGTCTTTTTCATAATGTTGACTCCTGAATATTAATTTTGAATTAGATCTTCCGCGCGCATCCTCGAAGGCGCGCGAATACACGTAGAAATAGAAAAAGGGCGCATGTGTACCTGAAAAAAGGCGCACTACTCCCTTGAAACTAGATCAGAAATGCGTGATGTCGGATGTAACTTGGCTGGAAGGTTCGCGGAAGGATCTCACGCGAATAGGATGTCGGGTTGATCGGAACTGCCTTTTCCCTTGTGAAAAGGTCAGCGATCTGTCCGGCAACCGACTTGGTGATCGTGAAATTTGCCGGTGTCGGATTAAATGTGGTTCCCGATGAGGTAGGAGCGGTCGTCGAGCAATTTAATGCACAACACAAACGCGCACCGTCGGCTTGAGGCGATCTTTCTTTACTTTTCGCCCGCTTGCAGCACTCCATCATGTTGTCTTTCGGAGCATGCAGCGGCGTCCCCGCCAGCACGCCGGCGACGAGCGACAGGATAACGATCAGTAATGTGAGGCGTCTTGCCATCAACTTGACTATATTCTCGCGAGGCCTTTCATGTCAATGGGTTTGTAGTCGGCCTCAAACGTTAAACCGGAAATCGACGACGTCGCCGTCCTGCATGACGTACTCTTTGCCCTCGAGGCGGGCAAGGCCCTTTTCGCTGGCGGCTTTGCGGCTGCCGCAGGCGACGAGGTCGTCATAGCCGATGATCTCCGCGCGGATGAAGCCGCGTTCGATGTCGGTGTGGATCTCGCCGGCGGCCTGCGGAGCTTTGGTTCCGATGGGAATGGTCCAGGCACGGACCTCTTTTTCGCCGGCCGTCAGGAACGACATCAGGCCGAGCATGTGGTATGCCGCCTTGATAAGCTTGTCGACCCCGCTGGAGGTGAGGCCGAGATCCTGGAGATATTCGTCGCGTTCGGATGGGTCGAGGGCGACGAGTTCGGCTTCGAGCTTGGCGCAGATCACCACAACATCGGCCTTTTCAGCTTCGGCATGCCGCATCACCTCGGCGACGTGCGGATTTGACGACGGGTCGGCAAGCGTTTCTTCATCGACATTCGCCGCGTAGATCGTCGGCTTGGTCGAGAGAAAGAACCACGTTTTGACGATCGCCCGCTCGTCATCCGTCAGATCGGCGGCTCGAGCGGGTCGGCCCTCCTCGAGTAGCGGCTGGATCTTGTCGAGTATCTCCAGGTCGCGTTTTGCGTCCTTGTCTCCCGACGCCTTGATCGCCCGCTGGCACTTTTCGCGGCGTTTCTCGGCAGACGCAAGATCGGCGAGGGCAAGCTCGATCTGGATCGTCTCGATATCGCGGGTTGGGTTGACCGAGCCCTCGACGTGGACGATGTTGTCGTCGTCAAAACATCGTACGACCTGGATGACGGCGTCGCATTCGCGGATGTTGGCGAGGAACTGGTTGCCCAAACCTTCGCCCTTTGACGCACCGCGAACGAGGCCGGCAATGTCCAAAAATTCGACCGTTGCGGGCACCACCTTTTGAGCTTTGTTGAGTTTCTCAAGCACGGCGAGCCGCTCGTCGGGCACGGCGACCACGCCGATATTCGGCTCGATCGTCGCGAATGGATAGTTGGCCGCAAGCGCCGCTTCCTGTGCGGTCAGGGCATTAAATAGTGTCGATTTTCCAACGTTGGGCAGGCCAACTATTCCGGCTTGTAACATAAGAGCGTGTTCCCTGTGCGGGTTCAAAAACTCTGATTCTACAATCTCCGACGAATATTGCGAAATTCAGTCGGCTATTTCGCAGTTGCTGACAATGTTTGGATCATTCGAAACGCCCGGGCATCGTGCGCCGGGAGCATTTGAATTCGCGGAAATTTCTTGCTTATCGCGTTGACGCGAGCGATGTTTTCGCGAACTTTCGCGTCACCCTCGCCAAGCAGGCGGCGGACCGGCCACGGGCGTTCGGACGGGAGCTCGACGCCCTCGGTTTGCCAGACGAGGTCGCCGAGTAGGGCGTAGCGCATTCCCATCGGCAATGTGACAAAAACGATGACCGAACCCGGCGTATGGCCGGGCGAAGGCACGATCACAACCGAGCCGTCACCGTAAACATCGTGGCTCCGGGGAAACCCTAAGTATGGCCCGCCCTCGAAATCGTATTGCTTGTAATTGATATCTTTGAAGCTATTTAGCAGCTCGGTGTTGCGGGTCTTTTCGCCGATGAAGTTCATCTCCGCAGCGTCGACCATAACCGGAACGCCTTCAAAACCGTCGAGCCCGCTGACGTGGTCCCAATGTGCGTGCGTCAGGATGATGCCGGCGAGTTTGTGCGGGTCGATCCCCGCGGCAGACAACTGTGCGGCAGCTGGGATGCCTTTACTGTAGGTCGTCAGCTTTTGCATTATCCAAGGCAAACGCTTGACGTGCTCATCCACGTCCTTGCCAAATCCGGTGTCGATCAGCAGGTCGCCTTTGGGATGATGGATCAGCAGCGCCGTCATTGAGAACTGGCGTATGTCGTTCCACGTGCCGCCGCGAAACGCGAACGCCGCACGGCTCTCCATCGAACCGGTCGGCAGAGCTCTGATCGACATTCCGGCCGGCGGCGAGGCGGCGGGAAGTTCGCCGACGTCAACCGCAGGCACATCAAGCTTCGCGGGCGTAAACATCAACAAAAACAATGTGATCGTGATGACCACGACCACAAGCAAGCCCGCAAAAACCCGAAATGCAATTTTCATATTTTATTAAAACTGTCACTGAGGCTTCGCGATCTCAGACCAGTCTCTCTTCAAAACGTCACCAAAAGCTGTCACGTTGACGGCTGTTTGTTTTGGCTTCGCACCCGCGAATATTTCACAGGTCTTTATACCATAGATCCGCTTGTTGAGCTTATCCTGATCGTTCAACGTAAATTCCGTCCAGTCTTTTCGTTTCGGCGGCACCGACATTAGCTTTCCTTTAACAAAGGCATAGGCAATTATCGACGGATCCTTCAATTCAGCTGCCTGCGTTTCGGAAAGCGGCCCCGCCTGGGTATTCCGCTTTGGATCGAGGCCGATATTCTCTTTACCGCAAACCGGTAAAATGCCGCTGTCCATAAACAGTAGTAAAACGGCATAGCGGCCGCCGGCGACCCAACCTCTGCGATACCGGTAACTGCCTATCGAGTAGAATGCGGGCAGGGTCCAGTCGTCAACATTCCGGATACTAAGGAGCCCGTCGCCGTGGGTCGACTCGAGAAACAGGCCCACCTCCTCCTGAACAACCGGAAAAACCGCAACTGCCCGGGCTTTGCCCAGCAAAAGCCTGAAAGGTGCTGCGTCAGGGTCAGCGGCAAGCGTCTCGAGAAACGCGGCCGCGTCCTGAACACGTTTAGATTCTGATTTGAACTTATCCTGTGCGGACGTTGAAACGACGAAGAAGAACGAAAGGATCAGTCCGGCGCCGATGAGGACTGCGACAGCTGCAAAGGCTCTCATTGTACTCACCTCAGCTTAATACTAGTCCTGCTTTCGGGCCGATTCAAATGACAAAGGTCATGCAGCCCTATGGACCGTTATTTCCTCGCGTAGAACATCCCGATATTCTTGAGACGTCCCGCATTCGAACCGTCCAACCAAGCAAATTTCTTTTTGGCTTCGGGAATGATGTCCGACTCGGTGATGATACCGTCGAGTTCCTGTTCGGCAAGTTTGTAAATGTAATATTCGGCTTCGCGGGCACGTTTCGTCAGTTCGGCGATGTCCGCCGGCGAAAGGCCCGGATGTGCGCGCAGGATGCGTTCGTCGATCGGCTTGCCGAAATTCTCGCCCCACTCGGTGACCAGTTCGAGAGCATCGTTCAGCAACTCGTCGGAATACGTTCGACCCACGGCATCATTAGGCTCTGAATTCATATTTTTCGTGCTGAATGCCGCACATCACTGCGGCAGATATCCGCTTTCGATCGGCCGGTCGCCGTTCAGCCCGAACGCGATCGCCCAAAAGCCGCCGGCAGAACGCTGCGTGTACCAGACGCCGGTTGACGGTCGAAATACCGCCACATCCGCCTTGCCGTCCCCGTCGAAGTCGCCCGTCGCCGGAATATCGCCTGCCAGGCCGAACTGCATCGCCGCAAAACCGTTCGTGGACTGCAGCAGATACCAGACGCCGTCGCGATAGACTGCCTCGTCGGTTTTGCCGTCGCCGTCGTAATCGCCCTGTGCCGGCAAGTCCGCGGCAAGCCCGAAATTCACCGCGTAGTAGCTCAGGTCCGACATCCGCAAAATGTACCATGTGCCGTTCGACGGCCGATAGACCGCGATATCCGTGAGCCCGTCGCCGTCGTAATCGCCCGGAACCGGTTTATCACCTGCCTGCCCGAACTGAATAAAGGTGTACGTCCCCTGGCTGTCGCTGTTGGCAATGTACCAGACGCCGTCCGAGGGCCTGAACACGGCCATGTCCGTCTTGCCGTCACCGTTGTAGTCGGCCGGGACCGGGATGTCACCCGTCACGCCGAATTGCCGCGCGCTGTACTGTCCTGCCTTTGTCAGCATGTGCCAGACGCCGCTCGCGGGCCGGAACACACAGTAGTCCGTCCTGCCGTCGCCATCGTAATCGCCCGGAGCGATCACGTCCGCAGCGATGCCGAACGCAACTCCCTTGAACGTCCCGTCAACACTCGACAGCACATACCAGACGCCGTCAGACGGCCGGAATACGCTCACATCCGACCTGCCGTCACCGTCAAAGTCGGCATTCCTGTTCTTCAATATCGCGACACCGGCGACCGGGCCATCCGAATTGTCGCCGTCGATGTTGAACGTGACGCCGCCCCACGTCTCGTCGTGCGGTGCCTGCCACTGTTTGATCCGCTGGTGGTTGGCCCACTCGGTCGTCGGAAAGGACGGAAACGAGACATACGTCCACACCGAGGTGACATTGTCCCAGCGTGCCATCCAGATGGCATCCATTTTGCTCGCCGGCGGCAGCCCGACCCAATCTTCCTGTGCGTTCTTCGGCGAGCCGTAAACTCCGGACTTGTAGCCAAGTTCTTTGATGCGGTCGGTCCATCCCTTGAGGAACGCGACCGTCGCCGCCCGGCATCCGAGCGTGTCGGGTGTCGGCGGATCGTAGCGTTCCATATCGTAGTAGAGGATCGAACCGGCCGTCAGCCCGAGGTTTCCGGCCGCCGTGACCGCAATGTCTGCCTCGCCTCGTCCCTGTGTCTCGGCCGTTGCGACGTCGTAGCTGAGTTTCGCCGTCGTCGTGGAAGCGGTGCACGGCGACTGGTAACCGACGACGGTCGGTATCAGGCCCCAGCCCATCGCCGTCACCTGATCGACCCACGCGGCGGAGAGGTTCGGCTGTGCCGAGCAGGCCCGGTTGCGCCCGCTCATATAGATATTCATGTCGTACATCGGCGAGAAATTCCACCACGTCTGCATCTGTGCCGCCGTCGGTGCGTTGCACATATCAAAGCCGCGGTTGAGGCTCGTCCGAGTGTTCCCGCCCGGCGAAAGAGCGAACATCGGTGTCGCCGTTTGACGCACGTTTTCGCGATCCGCGGCCGCGAGTTCGAGGACGGCCGGTGGCGTGATGTCCGTGCCGTCCGAGAGCCTGATCCGCGTCTCCTGAGAGCAGCCCGATTTGACGCCGTAGCACGTCCCCTCCTGCGTCAGCAGCCAGACATTGAGCGCGAACCTTGCCGCAGCGGTGACGCTTTCCGTATCGGCGATGCCAGCTTGCGCCTTGAACCTGTCGAGATTGCCTTCGCGGCCGCTCTTGCCATCGCTGCTTTTGAGCTCCGACGTGCTCTGTTCGAATCGCCAACTTGCTCCGTCGTCATCCGAGACGTAGGAGGCACGCCGGTCGAAATTCGAGCTCGAAACTAGTCTCAGACTCAGCCGAAGAGCCTCGCCAACGCGGTCGATGCGGATCTCATCGAGACCTGACTCCTCGAGGTCCTCCGGCCGGAGGTCGATATCGTTTCGCGTCCAGGTAATGCCGCCGTCGAGCGTACGTGCAAGCGTGACCGTGTTTCCCGAACGACTGACAACGACCGCCATTCCCCTGTATTTATCCACAAATTGCACGACTGTGAGCCGCTCCCCGTCCGACACGCCGACATTCAACTCGCGCCATGTCGAGCCATTGTCGTCCGTCCGAAAGAGCGTGCGCGTCGTATAGGCGACGCCGTTCCGAGGCCCGAAAAGTTGCATCCCGCTAATCTCGGCATCCGACCCGTCCTGTGCCGCAACCGATGTCGCCGCGAATAGAAGAAATACCGTTATGGCCAAAACCGCGGATCTCACGTCGTACATAAATATCCATCCCGAAAACTTATCGTTATTTCAAAAAGTATAAACCCACTCGATATCGCCGCAAAATGCCTGGGCAACGCCAATGTCCGGGTAGTGGTTTCGCACCATCTGGTGGTATTTTTTTAAGTTGTAACCAAGGATCCGACGGTGTCTTTACGCGGTATCGCCGCCCACTAAATTCATGAAACTACGAATATCAAAACCGGCCGCATTATTGTTGCTGATGGGCGCGCTCGCCGCCATTTCGCTCGCACAGGTCAAGTCCAAGCCTGCAGGTCAGGAAACAGACTTTGACGAGCCCGGGCAGGAAGACACAATGAACCGCGAACTGTGGGAATCCGTGAAAAAGACTCCCTATGAAACTGCGCTGCGACACGTTGAGCGCGCAAGGGAACGCTCCCGCCCGTCGGCCGGCACGATGGTGCTGCCCACCGGCTGGCAACTGGCACCTGCCGGTGAGCAGACCGAGGTCGGGCGCCTGCCGATGGAGGCCATAAACTTCGCCGGCCAGATCGTCGTCCTGAACGCCGGGTACTACTCGAAAGAGGATCCGGAAATCTCGTTCGTCGACCCGGCAACCAATAAGGTCGTCCGCGTACTTCGCGTTCCCGGGCTCTATCCGGGTGCGGCGGTAGTTCCCGGCGGCGACCTTTTCATAAGCGGCGGCGTCAGCCGAAAGATCTTTCGCTTCGACGCGGGACTCAGGCAGGTCCGCTCGTACGACGTCAACGGATTCGTCGCCGGGCTTGCCGCGATCGACGCCGAACACATCGCGGCGGTTTACCTCGTTACGGCGAATACGCCCGACGAATTCAGGAAAGGCGATTACCGTGAGGGCAGGCTTGCAATGATCAATACGACGACCGGGATCGTCGAGCACGAGGTAACGGCCGGCTTATACCCGCAGTCCGTGCAGTTTCTGGCGGGCAAACTCTACGTGACGCTTTCGGGCGAGAATAAGCTGCGCATTTTTGACACTGACCTCACGCCGGCAGGCGAAGTGAGGGTCGAAAAAACGCCGCAGAATATGTGTTCCGACGGTGGACGATTATTTGTTGTCAACCAGAATTCCGACAACATCTCGGTCGTTGACACAGGAGCGGACAAACTGGCCTCCACGATCTCGGTCGCGTGGCCGGGCAGCACGTTCGGCAGCGCTCCGACGTCGTGCACGGTCCACGCAGGCAGGCTGTACGTTACCCAAGCCAATACAAACGACGTCGCGATTGTCGATCTGCGTACCAGCCGCGTCGCCGGCTACATCCCGACCGGCTTTTACCCGACGAAAGTTATGACCGACGGCAATAAGCTGGTCATTCTGAGCGGGAAAGGTGTCCGTCCGCGTCGGCCGAACGTCGACGGCCCCCAGACGGTCACCGAACTGGGCGGGGCTCAATATGTACTGACACTGTTAAAAGGCTCGGTGGCCACGGTTCCACTTTCTGAGATCGCGACCAAACTTGTCGGTTGGACCGCTAAGGTAAAGGCGGGAACGCCGTATTTCGACCCGCGTTCGGGCGTCAAGTTGCCCATCAAGCACATTTTCTACATCGTCAGGGAAAATCGTACTTACGATCAGGTCCTCGGCGACCTGCCTCGAGGCAACGGCGATAAGTTCCTGACGCTTTTCGGCCGCGCGATAACCCCGAACGCACATCGCCTTTCTGAGGATTTCGTAACGCTCGACAACTTTTACGCAGACGGCGAGATCAGCGTACTTGGCCATAGCTTTACGACGAGCGGCTACGCCAGCCCTTTCCTCGAATGGCTCGGGAACGCCGCGTATTCGGGCCGCTATGCCGGTTATCCGTTCGGAATGGTGCCGGTAACGACCTCTCCGGCGTACCTTTGGGATGCACTTGACGATAAGAAGGTGGATTATCGCATCTACGGTGAGAACTATTTTCTCTACACGCGTGCATACCGCATCCTGCGTGAACAATTTGGCGATGACTCGGAGATCGCACGAAAGTATTACTCACAGATGATGAGCTACGCCCCGATCGTCGATCGCGGGAACTTTTTCAATAAATTTGCTAAATCGTATTACGGCCAGATGGACACGGTCGAGGACGCGTCGAACCTATTGAAAAATGCGGAATTCGCGGGACTCTTTTCTAAATTCCTTTGCGGCGACGATTCGCTCGTGAAACCTCTAGCTGAAAACGCCGTGCTTAGAGGTAGATTTGCTGAATATCTCACAAAGTATCCATCGAATTACCGTTCGTGGGACCTGAATACCTCGGACCTGGAGCGGGCCGCAGCGTGGAAGACCGACTTCGAAAAACAGATCGCTAATGGCCGCGTGGCAAATCTGAATTATCTCTGGCTGCCGAACGATCATACCGGTATCACCGTGAAGAAATTGAGTCCGCAGCAGCTCGTCGCCCAGAATGATGCGGCCCTCGGACTGATCGTCGATACGATCGCGGCAAGCCCGATATGGAAGGACAGCATCATCCTCGTAACCGAAGACGACGCCCAAAACGGTCCCGACCACGTCGATGCAACGCGGACCGTCGCACTGGCGATCGGGCCGTATGTAAAGAGGAACGCCCTCGTTCACGACCGTCTCGACCAACTAAGCATGCTCCGGACGATCGAACTGATGCTCGGGCTCTCGCCGCTCAACCTGAACGACGCGCTTGCGGTACCGATGTACAATATTTTTCAAACAAAGCCCGATCTGACCCGCCCGAAAAAGACAACCCCATCCGAGAACCTGACCGACGACGACCGGGCACTATTCAACGCTCTGGCGTCTCATTAAGAGGTCATAAGTGAACCGGCAGCGATAATAAAAGCAGAAAAGGGTGCCGAAGCACCCTTTTCTGGCAATTACCATTTGTGACCTTACTTTGCGCCGCTGGCGAGTTTGCCGATGAGCGTAAAGAGCGGCAGATACATCGAGATGACGATCGAACCGATGGTCACACCGAGAAATGCGATCAGCACCGGCTCCATCAGGCCAAGTAGATCGGCGATCGCCGTGTCCACTTCTTCCTCGTAAAAGTCGGCGATCTTGCTGAGCATCGCGTCGAGCGCACCGGTCTGTTCACCGACGCCGATCATCTGGCCGACCATGTGCGGGAACACCTTTGTCGCCTTGAGCGGATCGACGAAATTTTCACCGCGTTCGACACCCGCTCGTACTTTCAGAATGGCGTCTTCGATAATGACATTACCGGCGGTCTTGGCCGTGATATCGAGCGATTGCAGGATAGGCACACCTGACGCGAGAAGCGTAGATAGAATACGTGCAAATCTAGCAACAGCAACCTTTTGCAGGATACTGCCGAAGATCGGCAGCTTCAGCAACAGGCTATCGATCTGCCAGCGTCCCTTCGGCGTTTTATAGTAATAACCGACACCGACGGACGTACCAACGAGCACGGCTGCCGTCGCGAGTCCGCCCCAACCGGCGATAAAGTCGCTTATTCCCATAACTATACGGGTCGGAAGCGGCAGAGCTTCGCCCGGCCCCAACATACCCAGGAAGATCTGCTGGAACTGAGGGATAACGACGATCATGATGATCGCGATGGCTCCGATCGCAACCGCGATGACGGCCGCCGGATAGATCGATGCCGAAACGATGCTTCGTTTCAATTTAACGACCTTCTCGATCAGGGTCGCGAGACGCTGCAAGATCAGATCGAGCACACCGCCCGTTTCACCAGCCTCGACCATGTGCGTGTAGAGACTATCGAAAACCTTCGGGTGTTTTTGCATCGCTGCAAAAAGCGTCGCGCCTTCCTCGACATTCTGCCGCACCTGACGAAGAACGTCCTTGAAGAAAGCGTTCTGCTGCTGCTCGGCCATGATGTCGAGACACTGGACGAGCGGCAAACCCGCGTCGATCATGACTGAAAACTGACGCGTGAACACGGCAAGTTCTTTCGACTTGACCTTTTTACGACGCCCAAGCTTCGGGATCGATATTTCACGGCCTTTCTCCGAGGCCTGCGTCATCACGATCTGTTCGCGGCGAAGCAAAGCACGGAGTTCGTCCTGTGAAGCGGCCTCGAGTTCGCCCGTGACAAGTTCGTTGAGGCGATTTCTTCCTTTGTATGCAAATGTTGGCATTGCGTTATTAGCTCCTATCGATCAATTATGATTGTCTTGGGCGTTCCCCTATCGCTCTTGGCTGGGCATATGGGCTGCCGCCGCCCGGTGCCGGACGACTGCCTGGTGCCGGTCGAAGCGGGCGTCCCTGACCGCCAAATGCCTCGTTCAGGCCCGAACCGCGTTCGATGAGTTCCTTGAGTTCGTCGGCGTTCGATGAACGCTGCATCGCGACGTCGACGGTGATGAGACGTTTGTGTACCAATGTGGCCAGAGCCTGATTGAACGTCTGCATGCCGAATTTGTCCTGGCCGGTCTGCATCATCGAGTAGATCTGGTGGATCTTATCCTCTCGGATAAGGTTGCGGATAGCGGCATTCGGCACGAGGACTTCCAGTGCCATCACACGGCCGTCGCCGGATGCCTTGGGCAGCAGGGATTGGCACATGATACCTTCGAGCACAAGCGAAAGCTGGGTCCGGATCTGTGCCTGTTGAGCGGACGGGAAAACGTCGATGATACGGTTGATGGTGGAATAGGCCGAGTTCGTGTGAAGTGTCGCGAACGTCAAATGGCCCGTTTCTGCGATACGCAGAGCCATCTCAATGGTCTCGAGGTCTCGCATTTCGCCGACCAGGACGACGTCAGGGTCCTGTCGAAGGGCGGTTCTGAGTGCTGCTCCGAACGAATGTGTGTCGGCTGCGACCTCACGCTGATTTACGACGCAGTTCTTATGATTGTGGAGGAACTCGATCGGATCCTCGATCGTCAAAATATGTTCGTGCCGTTCGATGTTGATCTTGTCGACCATCGAGGCGAGAGTTGTCGATTTACCGGAACCCGTCGGACCCGTTACGAGTATTAGGCCGCGGGGCTTCTTACACATATCGGAAACTACCGGCGGCAGGCCGAGTGCGTCGAACGATTTGATCTCATACGGGATCGCACGGAAAACTGCTCCGACCGCTCCCTTTTGGTTGAACAGGTTGGCACGAAAACGCGACATTCCCTTCAGGCCGAACGAGAAATCGAGCTCGAGATTCTCTTCGAAGCGGTGCTTCTGGGCATCGGTCAATACGGAATACGCCAGCCGTTTGGTATCGGCCGGGGTAAGTGGGGCAAATCCGGTCATCTCGGACAGGTGCCCGTGGACGCGGACCTGCGGAGCGGAATTTGTCGAGAGATGGAGGTCCGAGCCGCCGGCGTCCGTCATTTTCTTGAGGAGTTCGGGAAGGGTGATGGCGTGTTCGGTAGCAGAGGCTTGTTCGTAGCTCATATGTGGATCACTGCGGGTGGTGGGTTGGTTAGTGCCGGCGGCTTGCGGCCGCCGGCAGTTTAGGAGTGACGCTTCGTTATTTCAGCGAAGCCCGTTGTGCGGGGCGAACGCGTCGCTGAAGCGAGTTGATCACCTTTTCAGACTCTTCGGCCAGGCGTTCGGATTCTTCGACCGGAGAATTTGTCGCGACGTTGTAGATGCGGCCGTCGACTTCCGTGAAGTAGAACATTCGCGACTGCACTCTACCGTTCTTCGCCTGCGATTGGGCGACGACAACGTAAACTGGACGGCCGCCGATCTCCTTTTGGTAATCGTTTACGACCCATCCATTTTCCTGGATCATGCGGTTGATGACCTCACGCCGGAGAGACGTGGTCGCAACACCGCCGACCGACTTGTTCCGCGAGTTGCCTTCGGAATCGGCAACTGCCGGGCCAACGACCGTGATAGAAGCCGACCCAACCTGGTCACCGGACGAGTTATCAACCCGGAACTGGAGTTCGGACGGTGTGGCCTGTGCCGTCTTCCAGCGGCTGGGAGCCGGATCGCCCGTCGGAAGGACCGCAGATTTCGATGGCTCAGGCCGCTCATTTCTGGCGGTCGACGATTTTGAAACTGTGCTATCGGGAGTCGTTCCCGTCTCAGCCGCGCGTGCCTTTGCAAGGCGGAGTTGACGCAAGCGTAACGCACGACGCCGTTTGGCGTTGGCCCGCTTTCGTCTCTCCTGCGCCCGGTATAGCTGCCACCAGCGTTTGGAGTATTTCTTGACGCCTCGCCAATAGCGTTTTTTCTTATGCCGCGGCGAGTGCGAAGTCTTTGCATCGGCGAATTCGGTCGCAATTGGGATAATTGCTCCGATACCTATCAAAAGTGCCAATGACAATGCGATTGCCCTGATTAACATATTGCCTCCAATTTCTTAAATCACCGTTTCCTTCACTACTTCCTCGATCGTCGTGATTCCCTGACGGATCTTGCACAACCCCGACTCTCGAAGCGTGATCATTCCGAGTTCGATCGCTTTTCTCCTCAATTCCATTGCGCTCGCGCCAATAATGATAAGTTCGCGGAGTTCGTCCGTTATTTCCATCACCTCGTAGAGTCCGACCCGGCCCTTAAACCCGGTGTTGTTGCAGGTCGGGCAGCCGCGGCCCTTATACAGCGTGAGCGATCCCAGGTCTTCCTTAGTGAACCCGACCTCAAGCAGGCCTTCTGACGGCGGCAGCGGAGCTTCTTCTTTACAGTCGGCACATACGCGGCGGATCAGTCGCTGTGCCTGAATGATATTGACGCTGGTCGCGACCAGGAACGGCTCGATACCCATGTTGACGAGACGCGAAACCGTTGACGGGGCGTCATTCGTATGAAGCGTCGACAGCACTAGGTGGCCGGTCAATGCCGCCTTGATCGCGATCTCGGCGGTCTCGAAGTCACGGATCTCACCAACGAGAACGATGTTCGGGTCCTGACGCAGGAACGAACGAAGTGCCGCGGCAAAGTTGAGTCCGATCTGCTCCTTCATCTGCACCTGGTTGATGCCCTGAAGGTTGAATTCGACCGGATCCTCGGCCGTCATAATGTTCGTCTCGGACGTGTTCAACGCCTGCAGGGCCGAATAAAGGGTGTTTGTCTTACCCGAACCGGTCGGGCCCGTCACGAGCACCATGCCGTACGGATTGGAAATATTTCGCTTGAATTTCTCGAGACTCTCGGGTTCGAAACCGAGTTTGGTCATGTCGAGCATCAATTTGTCTTTGTCGAGTAGTCGAAGCACGACCTTTTCGCCAAAGAGCGTCGGCAGCGTCGAAACGCGGAAATCGAGCTCGCGCGAACGGTTGTCGATCTTGACCTTGATCTTGATGCGTCCATCCTGCGGCAGCCGCTTTTCGGAAATGTCGAGCTTCGCCATGATCTTGAGTCGCGAAATGAGCGGGTCGCGGATCTTTAGCGGCGGATGCATCACATCGTAAAGAATGCCGTCAATACGGAAGCGAATGCGAAAATCTTTTTCGTACGGTTCGACGTGAATATCCGATGCACCGCGGCGGAGCGAGTCGACCATCAGGACGTTAACCAATCGGACGACGGGAGCGTCTTCGCTGGCACGTGCAAGCGCCGCAAGGTCGATCTCCTCGTTGTCCTCAATGACCTCGAATTCTTCGCCATCGTGCGCTCCAAAATTGAAACGCTCTAACGAAACATCAAGGTCGGCGTCGTTCAACCGCTCGCCGCCGTCAGCATTGGTGACTTTGGCCTTGTGATGGCCGTTGCTGCCATTTTTGGAGGGTGCAGCTTCGGCCTCGACCGCAAATGCGGCGTCAAAGATGTCGATCTCGTTTGATCCGACGTAATACTTTGCTATCGCATGTTGGATCGAGCCTTCGGCGGCGATCACGGGTTCGACATTAAATCCGGTCATGAATTTAATGTCGTCCATCGCGAACACGTTGGTCGGATCCGCCATCGCGAGGGTCAGCGTTGCACCGACCTTTGAAATTGGCAGGACTGAATATTTTAGTGCGACGTCGTGCGAAATTAGCTTGATGACGCCGGGTTCTATCTGAAAGAGCTCAAGATTGATGGACGGAACACCATACTGGCGGGAAAGTACCGCTGTGATCACGTCATCGGAAACGACACCCAACCTTACAAGACACGATCCAAGCCGGCCGCCGTTCGCGCTTTGGTAATCCAGCGCCTCGCGCAATTGCTGCGACGTGATGAGATTTTCGCGGACAAGAATTTCCCCAAGTTTTGCTGACATTTGTAGAAGGCGTTCCCTTTTTGATTACTCCCTAGCAAAGGGATACGGTTGAAGGTGCTTGTCTGGCCAAGTTGCTGAGAGGTTAATAGAAAACGATGATAAACATCGTTGACACCTAATACTACAATGTTGAACGAAAAGATGTCAACATTTCTTTTGCTCTGTACGGGGGTAATTTATGAAACAGCGTCGGGCGGGCAGATCTCGCGGGAACTATCGGTCATTTTGACGCTTCTTGATCTGGGTAATGAACGATCGGACGGCGGTCGCCTCCGGTGTGTCGGGAAATATCTGCAGAAATTCCTGATATAGGGCAATTGCGTCGTCGAACCGCTCTTCCCGCTCGTAGATCAGGCCGACAAGTTGGTAGATCACGATACTGTCGGGAGCGCCGGAAAGCTGTTTGATCGACTTCTCCAGGTATTTGAGCGATTCGGCATAATTTGCTGATTCTTGATCAAAATCGCCGGCTCCGCCGAATCCCTCTGCCTTTTCTTTGTATAGGAGGCCCAATCCGGCATATGCCTCGGGCTGGAAACCCCGGCCCTCGGTTATCGCCCGCTTGAATGACGCGATCGCCTTGTCCTCGTAGCCGCTTTCCTTAAATATTCTTCCTTCGACGGCGGACGCTTCGGCGAGGCCGGGCTTGACCTTGCGGACATCGGCGATGGCTTTTGCAGCCGAGTCATAGTCGCCCGCCTCGGTGTAGTTGCGGGCCAACGCAATGTAAGCTTCGACCATCGACGGCCGTAGTTTTATGGCATTCTTGTAAGCCGCGATCGCCTTATCGCGATCGACCAAAGCAAGCCGCTCTGCCTCCTGAAAAGCCAGCTCGGCTTCATCATTTGTCTTCTTCAGGGTCACCTTCAACGAACCTTTTCGGGTTGCCGGCAACGGCACGGACTGTTCAGCAAAGCCATCGGCCCTCACTTTGATAAGATGGCTGCCGGTTGCGATGGTCTTGATCTCGAGTACGCCGTCCTTTCCGGTCTTGCCAAAACGCACGCCATCAACAAAAACGGTCGCGGCGGGCTGCGTATCGATCGTGATCGACCGATATCCGCGGTTTTTAGATGTTCCGATCTTCGATTGGCATAGGACGCCGGTTCCTGTCGCCAAAGCAAGAAATATCGCTATTGACGCGGCGGAAAGTTTTAGAAGATTGGTCATGATCATTCGACGCATGTCACGTTGAACAGGTTGTTTGTCGCCGGTCAGTCCGCTACGGCCGCTGAGTCCATGGAATCGAGGTCCGTGTCATCCGTCAAAGACCCGCCAAGCAACCTAAGCCATATGAAACCGATCGTCCCCGCTGCCAGCGAAGCGAGCAAAATTGCCATCTTTGAGGCATTGATCATTTCAGGCACAGTCGGAAAAGCAAGATTGGCGATGAAGATCGACATCGTAAATCCAATGCCGCCGAGCATACCGGCACCGAGAACATGGCGCCATTTCAGATCCATCGGCAGCCGACACAGGCCGATCGTGACCGCCGCAAAACTGAGAAGGAAAATGCCGACAGGCTTTCCAAGCAGCAACCCGCCGATGACGCCGAGGCTGTTCGGTTGCGAAAGGTCCTGTGCCCACCCGGCGCCAATGACGATCCCGGTGTTGCAGAGCGCAAAGATCGGCAGTATCAGGAACGCGACAGGTTTGTGCAAGTAATGCTCGAGTTGATAGGAGGGCGACTCTTCATCGTCCTGGGTTTCTGACGACGGAAGCGCGAACGCGAGAATGACACCGGCGATCGTAGCGTGAACTCCCGATCTCAGCATCAGATACCAGATCACGGCTCCGGTGATCAAATATACGGCCAGCGAACGGATCTTGAAGTACCGAGCCGCCGCCGCTAAGACGATCCAAACCACCAAAGCCGAGGCGAGATACAAAATCGACAGATTCGCAGTGTAAAAGACCGCAATGATGATGATCGCGGCAAGATCATCGATCACAGCCAGCGCGACCAGGAACACTTTCAGCGAAGCCGGAATTCGGCTGCCCAAAAGCGCGAGTGTGCCGAGCGCAAACGCAATGTCCGTCGCCATCGGGATGCCAATGCCGATCTGGGTCGGCAGGCCGTAATTCAAATACAGATGGATCGAAGCCGGCAGGATAATACCGCCGGTCGCAGCAAAGATCGGCAGCAGAGCATTCCTAAAATCCGACAGCTCGCCGTTGTACAATTCGCGTTTCAGCTCCAGCCCGATGAGAAGAAAAAAGATCGCCATTAGGCCGTCGTTGACCCAATGCTCGACGCTTAGTCCGCCGACGTAAGTCTGCCAGAGCCCCAGATATTGAATTCCGATGACCGAATTTGCCAGGATCAGTGAAAGCGCCGTGCAAATAATAAGCACGATCCCGCTCGATTTCTCGGAGTCAAAGAACTCGCTGAATGTGCGTGATAGCTTTCGTTGAACGGTACTCATAAACGAACTTTGGCCGCAACTGGATGGGTCAAGATCGCGAAAATCTGGGTTGCGATATACCTCAATGATACAGTCCGCGCGATTTTGCAGCAATTCGCTTGATTTTTTTGCCCCTCAAACTATAATCATTAGTTCGTGGCTGGGTAGCTCAGCTGGTTAGAGCACGGGATTCATAACCCCGAGGTCGGGAGTTCAAGTCTCCCCCCCGCCACCACATTTTCTGATCCAAATCCCAGGACCGTTCTACGACTCGCTCGTTGGACGGTCTTTTTTATGTCTGATCGCGGGCAATATGACAGATCGCTGATTTAACCGGTCGCGGCTAGCACCGATCGAAGACTGTGGCTACTACGGCTGTGAACTGTGGCAGCAGACCTTAAAATTGCCTGCCCAACAACAATATGATCGCCCTGTAAGTACAAATGGGCCGCACGCGGCCAGTTAGAGGAGCGATATCATGTTGAACAAAACACTCAAACCCGGAATTCATCTTTTCTGGCTTTCACTGGTCGTGATAGCGGCTTTTTCGTACACGGCCCTGGCCCAAACTAGCAACGACAAGGCTTATGAAGATAAAACCCTTTCGCCGTATTTCTTCGTAAACGGAGACCCGTCGATCGATCACCTGCCGCTCAAAGACACGCGGGTCGAGATCTCGGTCTCCGCCGTCATCTCCGACGTCAAGGTCACGCAGGTCTACAAAAACGAAGGCACGCGGCCGATAAACGCGACGTACCTGTTCCCGGCATCAACGCGAGCGGCGGTCTATTCGATGCACATGAGGATCGGCGATCAACTGATCATCGCCAAGATCAAAGAGCGTGAGAAGGCGAAACAGGAGTTCGAACAGGCAAAAAAGGAAGGCAAGAGCGCTTCACTGCTCGAGGAAAGCCGTCCGAATGTCTTCTCGATGAAGCTCGCCAACATAATGCCGATGGACCAGATCGAGATCGAGCTGCGGTACACCGAGCTGCTCGTTCCGACCGACGGCGTGTACGAGGTCGTCTATCCGACCGTCGTCGGGCCGCGATATCCGTCGGCCGACGCCAAAGGCGCCGCACCGGTCAACGCCCCGTATTTTCACCAAGGCGAACAGCCAACCAGCCAACTCCATATTTCCGCACGCATTTCCGCCGGTGTCCCGATCCGCGATCTGACGTGTTCATCGCATACAATTTCGCCGGAATGGCAGGGACAGACGATCGCCAAATTCACGCTCGACGACGGTAACCCGTTCAGCGGCAATCGCGATTTCGTCCTGCATTACCGTCTTGCGGGCGATCAGATCACGTCGGGTCTGATCCTATTCCAGGGCGAAGACGAAAACTTTTTCCTCTATATGGCACAGCCGCCGGCACGCGTTCAGACGGCCGACATTCCGCCGAGAGATTTTGTTTTTGTCGTTGACGTCTCGGGCTCGATGGAAGGATTCCCGTTGGACACCGCCAAGAAACTGCTCACGGAACTGGTCGCGGGATTGAAGCCCACAGATTATTTCAATGTCGTCCTGTTTGCAGGTGATTCGACGGTATTATCGCCGACGCCTCTGCAGGCGAACCAGGAGAGTGTCGCCCGGGCGATCGATCTGTTAGAAGAGCAGCGGGGCAGCGGCGGGACCGAGCTTCTCGCGGCCATCAAACAAGCTATGAGCCTCCCGCGGCAGCCCGACGTTTCACGTAGCGTCGTGCTCATCACGGACGGCTACGTTTCAGGCGAACAGGGCGTTTTCGACCACATTCGCCAAAATCTCGGCCGGACCAACGTCTTTGCATTCGGCATAGGAATGGGCGTCAACAGATACCTTATCGAAGGCGTCGCTCGGGCCGGAATGGGTGAACCTTTCATCGTCGAAAATGAAAAAGACGCTGCGGCGGTCGCGGAGAAGTTTCGCGAG
Source organism: Acidobacteriota bacterium (assembly GCA_029781855.1). Classification (GTDB taxonomy): domain Bacteria; phylum Acidobacteriota; class Blastocatellia; order Pyrinomonadales; family Pyrinomonadaceae; genus OLB17. The sequence continues at coordinate 20,711 of JAKOVX010000056.1, forward strand.
TACATCCAGACGCCTGTACTTACCGATATCAAGGTCAAAGCCAACGGATTCGACATCTACGACGTAAACCCGGTCAATTTCCCCGACTTGCTGGCAAAACGGCCGGTGATCATGTACGGAAAATGGCGCGGCCCCGTCGGCGGCACGATCGAACTGACCGGAAAGACCGGCCTCGGCGACTATTCGTCGAGTTTCGATGTGTCGACCGTCCAGCCGGACGAGTCCAACGTCGCTCTGCGATATCTGTGGGCTCGTTCCCGCATCGCCGACCTGTTGGATTTTGGTGCCTACGATCCGGGCCCTGACGTGGTCAAACAGGTCACGGACCTCGGCCTGAAATACAACCTGCTGACGCCGTACACTTCGTTCATCGCGGTCCGCGAAAAGATCGTGAACCCGGACGGGTCGGCACAGGACGTCAACCAGCCGCTGCCGCTTCCTATCGGAGTGAGCGACCTGGCTGTCGGCAGCGAACCGGAACTCATCTGGCTGCTCGGATCAATAATGCTGATCGCAATGTTCCTGATCATCAGGCGTCGTGAAGAGCTGTCCAATGCTCTGAACGGCAATGGACCAGAGAGGCACGTATGAGAACCAACAAACGACTCAGATCGATCTCCCAACTGACGGCGGTGCTGGCGGGCGCCGCCGCTCTCAAATTTTATTACTCGACGGCGAGTGTGAACGGGCTGCGTTGGATACTTGCCCCCACCGCGTCGCTGGTCGAACTGATAAACGGCGAGAGATTCACGTTCGAGTCGAACGCCGGGTACATGAGCGGCGACCACTCGTTCATCATTGCGGCGGCGTGTTCGGGAGTTAATTTCCTGATCACGGCATTCCTGATGTTGGCGGCCATGAAACTGTGGAAGTCCCGCACGAGCAAGATCTCCTGGATGTTCATTCCTGTTTCAGCAGTGATCGGATATCTGACAACGATCGTCGCAAATACGGTTCGGATCGCCACGGCTATGCGGTTTCGCCGAATGGACCCGGAAACAGTTTGGCTCAATCCGGACCAGCTTCATCGCTTCGAGGGCATCTTCATCTACTTTGGATTTCTGCTCCTGCTGTTCATTCTCGCCGAAATGGTCGATCCCGATAGGACGTCGGTACGCAAGGACAAGTTTGGCCACCTTAAGCGATGGCCGGTTCCGCTGCTCATCTATTACGCGACGACTCTCGGCATTCCGCTGGCGAATGGAGCGTACCGGCTGGGAATGGATTTCGTCGAGCACGCGCTCTTCGTCCTCGTGACCCCGATGATCTTTGCTATTCCGATCTCGATCTTTATGTATTTTCGCGAACAGCGTGCAACGAACGGAAATGTCATCGGTCACCCTGGACATTCTCCGCTGAGATCCTGAGCGAAAAACTATTGCCGCCGGTTTTCGGCTCCTGCCATTGGGCCTGTGCGTTTATCATCGACGCACGGGCCTTAATGTTTGGGATGCCGCGACCGTCTTTGGACGCGTCCTCGGGTTGAAAGCTTGTACCGTTGTCGCCGATCGTCAGCAAAAATTCGCCCGTTTCGTCGATCGCGATCGCCATTTCCACAAAATCCGCATTCGAATGGCGCTTGATATTGGTGAGGATCTCCTGGGCGATGCGGTAGACCTGAAGCTGGACGCTGATCGGGAACGTGATGCGGTCCTCCAGGTCAGGATCGGCGGTAAACTTCTTTTTCGCGAAGGTTCGGTCCAGCAAAAACTCAAGCGCCGCGACCAGGCCGACGTTTTCCAGGACGGACGGGCTTAGATCCTCGCAGATTCGCCGGATCTCGCTCGAAACGGCCTCGACCTCGGTCCGAAACTTCACATTTCCCGGCGCGATCTCGTCGCTCGTCATCATCAGGTTTCGCAGGTCGGCGAGCGTCTGGTCGTGCAGGTCGCGGGCGATGCGGCGGCGTTCGCGCTCGGCTTCGTTAGCGAGATCGAGCCGGGCGGCGGCGAGTTCGCGGTTGCGCTGCACGATGCGCCGGTGCTCGACAAATGCCCAAACGAGGCCGACGAGAGCCAGCAGGAGCAAGACCGCGAGAGCCGTCGCGGTCACCGGAAACGGGGCCTTTGCAACAGAAAAACGAATAACCAGAGGATCCGAGAGCAGAAGATCTCGGTTGATCGCGATCGCCTCGATGCTGTACTCGCCGGGTTTAAGATCGCTCGGCGCGTATTGAGCGTCATTGGAAAGACGCGTGTCGAGCACATTCCCGCGTCCGTTCTTCAGGGTGAACGCATACTGAAACTCTTCGGGAAACGTCCGGCTGCTCTGCCCCGCAACCTCGACCAGCAACGAATTTTGCGGGTAGTCGAGTGCGATCGTCGAGCTGAGTTCGCCAAGATCGTGGACCCGCTGGCTAAGGACACGCGTAGGGATCAACTTGGGCGGAACTTTGTAAGGTTGAAATTTCACGATCCCGCGATTAGTTCCAACTACAAAATTCTCATTGACAGGTAAGAATGCAAACGCCTTTTCCGAGGGCAAGCCCTGTTCAAAGCCCATCGACGAAATTAGCCAGCCAAATCTTTCATCGCGTCGCGCATGCAAAAGCCCGCGTGTGGTGGTCGCGGCCCACACTTGCCCGTCGGCACCGGCCCAAACGTCACGAACATCTTCGACGGTGACGATCTGCTCGGGTTTTCCGTTCGAGATCAAGAAAACTCCATGCTGTGCTCCGATCCACACACCGTCCCGGCCGGCAGTCTCAAAAATGCTCCAGATCGTTCCGCTCTTTAGCGTGTCGGGCCCAAATTCAACCTTTGTGTTGTTTCCATCAAAGCTAAAGAGCCCGTTTCCCGCTGTGCCGATCCACAGTTTGTCCGCAGAACCGCCAAGCGAGGTCACGGTCGGATCTGAAAAAACGATCTTTGGAGAATTACCCGTAATGTCGATTACACCCTGACCATAAACGGCCGCGTAGGTCCTGCCCTGAATGGTCCTGATCGCGCGTGAGTCGCCTTTGATCAACTGTGACCCTGAAATGTTGAAAACGCCTTCCGGGGTGCCGACGATAACAGATCGCAGATCACCGCTGCGTGACCCATCGCCTTGAGTTCCGATCGCATAGATCACTCTATCCTTGAGCGCCGCGACCTTGTCCCATTTATCGCCGTTCAGTTCGAAGAGCCCGCGATTTGACCCCGCGAGGTAGAGCGGTTTTCCGCCGTCGCCCTGTGCCGCAAAGAACAGTGAGCGAATGAAATTGCTGTTCGGAATGTCCGAAACCGTCTGCTGAAACGGCGCCTTGCGGTCAAACCGGCACACGCCGCGATTGGTGCCGATCCATAAAACTCCCTCGCGGTCGGTGAAAAGAGAGTAAACGGTGTCGGATCGAAGGCCGCCGGATGTGTTCACGAATGTATAGGTTTTCGCCAGCTTCGAATCGGCAATATGAAACAGGCCGTACCGTTCGGATCCTGCCCACAGTTCGCCGTCATCCTCTTCGAGCGTCAAAACTCTCGCTGTCGGTGCCGTGATCCGCACCGCCTTTGGGCCGGTTTGTTCGACGTAGATGCCGGACATGCCTTTTGCCGCGTCGGTCCCGAACCACAGACTGTTGCCGGCGAGCGCATTCACAAACAGCGGCCGGGGGGACGTCGGAAATTCCTTCGCGACTCCGCCGTCGATCAAAAATGCACCGCGGCCGGATGTTCCGGCAAGCATCTTTCCCTGGTACTGAATAAGGCTCGTGATCCCGATCGGCTCACCGGCTGCTCCCTTGATCGGATCCGCCAAATAATTCTCAGCCGCCGGCCTTCCGTTCTCGGCACGGCGGACGCGAAGGACCCGCCCATCGTCAGTTCCGAGGAATTCGTCCGTATCCAGCAGGATCGCCGTGATACTGATGTTTTGGGCGCTCTCGATCGGCAGAAAAACGCTATCCGAATAAACAAAAGCTCCCGCTCGCGTTCCGATCCAGAGTTCTCCTGCTTCCGATGTTTTCAGGACCAGGATATGGTTTGCGTCGGCTTCGCCGAGCGAGAAATTCTGTATCCGACGGCCGTCAAATCGGGCGAGGCCGTTGTCCGTGCCAAACCACATCACGCCGTCAGGCGTTTGGGCGATCGCCCTGACGCTGTCGGACGGTAAGCCGTTAAAGACCGTGATCGAACCCCACTGATGAAAATTCTGGGCTCCGGGCAGCGGCGTGGGTGTCGGCGTCCGGGGCGGCGTAGGTGAAACAGATGCGGTCGGCGAAGCCTGCGGCGTGGCGTCCGTCGTTGGCTCGGGGACTTGAGCTATAAAACCGGCTAAAACGGGAATAAAGAGAAACAAGCAGACAGCTAGAACGGAAACGAATTTTGGATTTCCGGTTGGGCGCATTCTTACTGTTTTGGCGATTCGTTGAACCGGCCTCGGTCGCGGTCGATCCATTCTCTCAGTTCGATCTCCGCTTTTCCGAGTTCGTCATTATTGATCAATCCGCGACGCAACGCCTCGAAAAAAGCACGCGTCCGGGTATTAAAAGCCAGCTTGTCATACGCCGCCGAATCCGTTCCTGTCGAGTCGACCGTGAAAAGCTTTTCATAGAGCGTCGCCAGCCGGCTCTCGACCCCTCGCAGGCTCAGGCTGCATTTGCGGGCGATCGCCCAGTTTGACAGTCCAAGCGCCAGGTATCGCAAAGCCTCGGCCTCAAATTCGGTCAGCAGCGGCCGCTGGAACGAGTCCTTGAACGCAGGGTCGATCATATCGGCCCCATCCTCGAGCACCGCCGAAATAAAGCGGACGAGCCGATCCTCGGGATTGTTCTTGTGGATAAAGCCGTATGTCGGCGGCGGATCGGTCGAGCGGACGATCTTACGGATCTCGTTAATGTAGATCTCGTGCGGGAACTGCGTCCAGAATATTATCCGTGCCTCTGGAAAATCGCGCCAGATCGCCCTCGCGGCCTTGACGCCCGAGAGCTTCGGCATCTGTATATCGAGTATCGCGAGTGCCGGCCTCTGTTCAAGAGCCAAACTCACCGCCGCCTCGCCATCGACCGCCTCGAACAGTTCCTGATGGTCGGGAAATTTCTCCGAGAAAATGTCCCTAAGGTATTTGCGCTGGGCTTCGTTATCTTCGGCTATTAGTATCGACACAGATCCTCTTTATCCCGCATCCGGATTTGGACTGAAACGGTCGTAAACTTGTGACAGGTGAAGAGTAACACGCATACCGCCAGTCTCGAACCCAATTCTACCCGCGACCCGCCGAAGATAAAAGGGGCATTCCTACACGCCCGCAGTGTGGCAAGCCACACCATTCGCCTCAGACCTCTGCCAACGGATCGGCATCTTGTTGCACAGATAAGACCTTGTACAATAAACAGCATGGTGCTAACATTAAATTATCCTTCCTATATACCCATCGGCAAGGCGATCTTTGAAAAATCGTGATCTACAGGCGTCCGGGCCGGAACATCGGACGTCCATATTTCTCTATTGACTCACGGTTTCTGGCCACCGTCCACCGTCTCATATTGTCGGGAGCACTCTTGAGTATGAGACGATTTTGATGCTCAACTATTGCGAACAAAGGGCTTAACCCGTCTCACTTTGGCGCGAGAATGAGACGGTCGTGAGACGATCTGGCGAGACGAGGAATTCGATCCTGACGGCTGAGCGGACGAGTTTCCGGTGTATCTCTGATTGAGGTAACATTGCAGCATCGAAAAGACAGATATGAATGACGAGTCGATCCTGGGATGGGGCATCATCGGTGCCGGCGACATCGTCAGGCGGCGGGTCGCTCCGGCGATCATCGACCTGCCGAATTGCGGTCTCGCAGCGGTAAGCCGGGCAAATCCGGGCCGAGCGGCTGAGTTTGCCGCGGAGTTCGGAGCTCGTCGCTGGTACGCTGACTGGCGGGAAATGCTCACGGACGACACTGTGGACGCGGTGTATGTGGCAACGCCCGTTTACCTCCACGCCGAGCAGACGATCGCCGCCGCAGAGGCCGGAAAGCACGTCCTCTGCGAAAAGCCAATGGCGATGAACGCCCTCGAATGCGACCGGATGATAGCTGCCTGCGAGGCAAACAACGTCAAGCTCAGCATCGCCTATTACCGTCGGTTCTATCCGGTCCTGGAGCGAGTGCGGCAGGTCATCGCCTCAGGTGAGATCGGCAAAATTGCGGTGGTCCAAATCAACGCCTTTGAATACGTCGATATGAAGCCGGACAACCCGCGTGGCTGGTTTCTCGAAAAAGCCAAGAGCGGCGGCGGCCCGATGATGGATTTTGGCTGTCACCGGCTCGAGGTACTGACCGACCTGTTCGGTAAAGTGAAGCGGACGGCGAGCATCACCGCCAACGTCCTCTTCACCGAACGCGAGGTTGAGGACACCGCGTCGGTGATCCTGGAATTTGAAAGCGGCCCATGCGCCACAGTGACCGTCACGCACGCAGCCGCTGAGCCGCAGGACACGCTCGATATTTTTGGCAGCCTCGGTTCGATCCACATTTCCGTGCTCAACGCAGGCGACATCCGGATCAGGACGAGAGACGGCGAACGCACCGAAACGCATCCGGCGGACGCGAATATCCATCTGCCGCTGATCAATGATTTTGCTGAAGCTGTTTTAAATGGACGGGACCCGCGTGTCGGCGGTGAAACCGGAAGGCTCGTGGCCGCACTCGAGGATGAGATCTATGGCCGTGCCTGAGAACCGGCGAAATGGCCGCTTACATCAGCTTCGAGCCGAGCAATTTGACCCAATCGTAGGGTTTCTTAAGCACGGAAACTGTCTTCGAAGCGAAACTTCGCTTGACGGGTCCAGGGTAGCGTTTAGTATAGGCCTGATAATCTCGGGGTTTTGCTTCCGGTTCTGAAGCCACGATCGGTACCGGCCTCGGAGCGACATACTTGGGCACCACGATGACGACGCGATCGAACGTGGCGGTTGTGGTATTGACATAATTCGTTGCTTTTTTGGAGGCCGGGAGCCGAGGCTCAACCGATCGCGTGACGGTTCGACGATCTGAGATCCGAACAACTTTGTCGGTTTCGTCGACAATGTCGTCGTAAACCGTCGGTCCGGCAAAAAGCGCGTCGAGTTCGTTTTCAGCGATCATGTCGCCCGAGTGATCGTAGTCCGCAGGAATGCCGTTAGCCGCGACTATCTGGTCGCTCTGACGTTCGAGCGACGTGTAGGCGATGAAACCGGCCTGCACCAGTAGAACAGCTATTACACCTGCGACGCTCCATTTCATAGTTAACACTCGACTAAATGTTCATCAATGATAAACATTCTTTATCTTAGTATATCGCAAGCGATGAAAGGTTGTCACGGAAAAGAAATTTGTTGTCAGAGGCCGTCACCCGATCATCATCTCTCTCGGTTGGCCAGATCGGCGACCCAGTTACGAAGCGGCCGCAGCCTAGTGCCTCCGGTCCTTCTATCAGGGCATATCTGTCGTAATGAAGGCTCAATGATCCGGGAATTTACGAATTATGAAGAATATCCGTGAAGAGTTCGGCGACATCGACATCTACATCTTCGACCAGATCCAAAAGGGTAGATTTGCTCCCGGGATGAAGATATTTGACGCAGGATGCGGCGGAGGGCGAAACATTGTCTGGTTTCTTCGCAACGGCTTCGACGTGTCGGCGATCGATGTCGACGAATCGGCGGTCACGCGGATCCGCGAACTTGCCGAACGCCTCGCACCCGACATTTCGCCCGAAAATTTTCAGGTCGCATCGCTTGATTCGATCCCATTTTCGGATGAGGGCTTCGATTGGGTGATATGCAATACCGTTCTTCACTTTGCTGCGGACCGAGCACAGTTCGACGACTGGATGGCCGAATTGTGGCGGGTGCTCAAGCCGGGCGGGGTGTTTTTCGCACGCATCGCGTCGTCGATCGGCATCAAAGATCTGCTCATCCCGACGGAGAACGGCCGATACCTAATGCCGGACGGAACCGAGCGTTTCGTCATCGACGAAGAGATCCTTCGCGATTCGACCGCTAAGATCGGCGGTACTTTCATTGAACCGATCAAGACCACAAACGTCGAGAATATAAGATGTATGACGACCTGGGTTCTCGCGAAAAACGCCGCTGCCCGGTCGTGATATGGGCAAAACCACGATATTTAGGTAATATCGAGAAAAGGATGTTTTCAGGGGAGCAAACGGGCTGAGAGTTGTTCACTTTGGTGGACATGACCCTAAAAACCTGACGCGGATAATGCCGCCGGAGGAAGAAAAACGATGAATGAGAAGCCAGAAGTAAGCAGCGATCAGGTGAAATTGCCTGCCTCGCGCAAGACCTATGTCGAGACGAACGGCTCGACCGTCAACCAGAACAAACATAATTTGCGGGTCCCGTTTCGCGAGATCGCCTTGAGCCCGTCGAAAGATCTCGATGGAACGCTCACCGAGAATCCGCCGGTCCGCGTTTATGATACAAGCGGCGTGTGGACCGACCCTAACGAGAAATGCGACGTCCGCGAAGGCCTGCCCGCACTCCGCCGCGAATGGATCGTCGCCCGCGGCGACGTCGAGGAATACGAGGGCCGCGAGATCCTGCCGCAGGACAACGGCTATCTGACAAAAGGTGCCGAGGAGATCGCGAAAGCCAACGACCGCGGCACGTTGGAGGAGTTTCCCGGACTTCGACGTGCACCGCTTCGTGCAAAAAGCGGACATTGCGTGACCCAAATGCACTACGCGCGGAAAGGCATCATCACGCCGGAGATGGAGTACGTCGCTATCCGCGAAAACCTTGGCCGTCAGGCTGCACGCGAGCACCTCGAACTTGCAGAACGCAGCGACCGATCGTCGCTCAACCACCAGCACAAAGGCGAGTCTTTCGGTGCCGCTATACCGGAATTCGTAACGCCGGAATTTGTCCGCAGCGAGGTCGCCCGCGGCCGCGCGATCATCCCGAACAACATTAACCATCCGGAAAGTGAGCCGATGGCGATCGGCCGTAATTTCCTCGTCAAGATCAACGCAAATATCGGTAATTCCGCGATCGCGTCGTCGATCGAAGAGGAAGTCGAGAAGATGCGCTGGTCCACATTGTGGGGAGCTGACACGGTGATGGACCTCTCGACGGGCAAGAATATACACGCGACGCGCGAGTGGATCCTGCGAAATTCGCCTGTCCCGATCGGCACGGTGCCCATTTATCAGGCTCTCGAAAAGGTCAACGGCAAGGCCGAGGACCTAACGTGGGAAATTTACCGCGACACGCTGATCGAGCAGGCCGAGCAGGGCGTCGATTACTTCACCATTCACGCCGGCGTGCGGCTGCCGTACATTCCGATGACGGCGAAACGCACGACGGGCATTGTCAGCCGCGGCGGCTCGATAATGGCGAAATGGTGCCTTGCCCATCACGAAGAGAGCTTCTTGTACACGCGGTTTCGCGAGATCTGCGAGATCATGCGGACGTACGACGTGGCGTTCTCGCTTGGCGACGGCTTGCGGCCCGGCTCGATCGCAGACGCCAATGACGAGGCTCAGTTTGCAGAACTGGATACGCTAGGCGAATTGACCAAGATCGCCTGGGAGATGGATTGCCAGACCATGATCGAGGGGCCGGGCCACGTGCCGATGCACCTGATCAAAGAGAACATGGACAAGCAGCTTGAGGTGTGCGGCGAAGCGCCCTTCTACACTCTCGGCCCGCTGACGACCGACATCGCACCCGGCTACGATCACATCACAAGCGGCATCGGAGCTGCGATGATCGGTTGGTTCGGGACCGCTATGCTTTGCTACGTTACACCGAAGGAGCACCTTGGTTTGCCGAACAAGCAGGACGTCAAAGAAGGCGTGATCACCTACAAGCTCGCCGCACATGCCGCCGATCTGGCAAAAGGCCATCCCGGTGCGCAGTACCGCGACAATGCACTTTCGAAAGCACGCTTCGAGTTTCGCTGGGAAGATCAATTCAACCTCGGACTCGATCCCGAAAAGGCGAAGGAGTTTCACGACGAGACGCTTCCGGCGGAAGGTGCGAAATTAGCTCACTTCTGCTCGATGTGCGGCCCACATTTCTGCTCGATGAAGATCACGCAGGACGTCCGCGATTACGCCAACGCCCAGAACATCGAGGCTGAAAAAGCACTCGCAGTCGGGATGTCGGAAAAGGCGAAGGAATTCGTCGCGACTGGCTCCGAGATCTATCACGGCAATCTTCCGGAGGGGACAAAACATGACCATTAGGCCGCGGACCATCCCGCTCGCAACAAGCGGGACCCGACTGATCGCTAATAGAAAAGAGGCAGCCCGGCTGCCTCTTCTTCGTTGGGATCTATGCGATCAGTTACGACGGCACCGTTATCACCGGACAAGTTGCGTTGCGAAGGATCTCGGCCGTTCTCTCGCCAAGCGATTCGTCCGCAAAGAGCCCATGCGCAACACCGATGACGATCAGATCGATCTCGTTTTCCGCAACGGCACCGAGTATCTGATCGAAAATATCCCCGTGCCGCACGATCTCGTTGAGGGTGCAACCGGCAAGTGCCTTTTCCGGCATGCGGCTGCAGATCTCCTCGAGCCGGCCCTCACCGTCGGCCTGGCTTCCTCGTTCAACAACGCGAAGCACCTTGACGACGGCGTCGTAGTGATTGGCGAGCTCGATCGCGTGCTTAAGTGCCCCTTCGGACGCCGGCGAACTATCGATCGGGCAGAGAATAGTACGAATGTCGGCGGACGCCGATACATGCGGGTTGACCGTCAGGACAGGCCCGCGGAAATCACGCAGAACAGACTCAGCTACCGAGCCGAACCGGAACTTGTCCCAACCGCTGCGCCCGTGCGTCCCGAGCGTGATAAGCACCGTATCGGATTTCTTCGCTTCGTCGTGGATCGCAGCGATCGGGTTCTCTTCGATGATCACGGGAACCGCCGAGCTGTCGTTCTCGAGGTTTTCCGCGATAAAGACCTCGACCTCGGTACGTGCTTCATTAACGCCGAATTGCTGTTCGGCTTCGATCTCGGTGATCTGCGACGAGGTAAAGTAGGCTGGAGCGTCGCCATCAACGGCGAAGAGAACTTTCGAAACGGCTCCGAGTTTAGCTGCGATGGAATCGCCGAGCCGCATCGCGATCGCCGACTGCGGGCTCAGATCAACGGCGTTGATGACGGTCTTGACATCGGTCCGACGGATCTCGCCGAGATGTTTCTTCCGCTCGCTCAGGTAAAAGAGGACGGGAACGGCCATTCGCGACAACAGCAACGAAGCGACCTCTCCGGCCATCAGCGAGATCGCCAGGCCCTGAAAAATCGGATCGAACAGCATCACTGACGAGCCGACGATAACGGCCGCAGCCGTGAGCATCATCGGACGAAAGCGCACTGCTCCCGCATCGACGACGGCCTCGACGAGATTCATCCCATGCTGCATTCGCAGCTCGACAAAATCGACGAGAATTATGGAATTGCGCACGACGATACCGGCACCGGCGATAAACCCGATCATCGACGTCGCCGTAAAGAAGGCACCCATCAACGCGTGCGCCGGCAGGATACCGACGAGCGAGAACGGGATCGCGGCCATTATCGTCAGCGGTGTTTTGAACGACTGGAACCATCCGACAACGAGAATGTAGATCAGCACCATCACTGCGGCGAAGGCGATGCCCATATCTCGGAAAACTTCGTAGGTTATATGCCACTCGCCGTCCCATTTCATCGAGTATTTATCGGTAAGGAACGGCTGCGACGCGACGTAGCGCTCGAGAGCGTACCCCTCGGGCAGCTTCATCGCCTCGACCTTGTCGTTGAGCCCGAGGATGGCATAAACCGGGCTCTCGATCGCACCGGCGACGTCGGCCGTGACATAAACGACCGGCATCAGGTTCTTGTGATAAATGCTCTTGTCCGTGCGAGTCTCGCGAACCGAAAAGAGTTCACCCAACGGCACAAGGTTTCCGCGCGTACCGACGACCTTGATATTGGTTATGTCGGCAATGCTCGACCGGTCGGCCTTCGGCAGGCGCAAATTGATGTACGTGTCTTCTTTTTCGTTCGGCAGGTGGAGCAGGCCGACGTTCATACCGCCGACCGCCATATTGAGCGTCTGCGTTATCTGCTCGGCGGTGACGCCGTTGATCGCTGCCTTTTCCTTGTCGACGAGGAGGTCGTACTTTGTCTGGTCGTCTTCGACGTACCAGTCGACATCAACAACGCCTTCGGTCTGCTCAAAAATAGTGCGCAATCCGCGGGCGATCTCGATCTGCCGCTGGTAATTCGGCCCGTAAACCTCTGCAACGATCGTCTGCAGCACGGGCGGGCCCGGTGGAACCTCGGCGACCTTGACGTTTGCTCCGTACTTGAACGCGATCTGCTGCAGGAATGGACGAACGCGTTTCGCTATATCGTGGCTCTGGGCGGAACGGTCGTCTTTCGACGCCAGATTAACCTGGATGTCGGCGACATTCGGCCCTTGCCTCAGAAAGTAGTGGCGGACGAGGCCGTTGAAATTGTATGGGGCCGCCGTTCCGACGTACATCTGGTAATTGGTTACCTCGGGCACCGTTGCAACGTAATTGGCAAGCTCCCGGGTGACTGCGGCTGTTTGCTCAAGGGTCGAACCCTCGGGCATGTCGATCACGACCTGAAATTCGCTCTTGTTGTCGAAGGGCAGCATCTTGACCTTGACGAATTTCAGTGCGACCAGCGACATCGATGCCAGCAGCAAAAAGACAACTCCCGCGAGAAACGTATACCGCCAAAACGGCTGCTCGATGATCGCCGACATCACCCGCCGGTAAAGCCGAGTCGTAAAACCCTCGACGCCGTGCTCGTGCTTGGTGTCCCGTTTGAGCAATTTGAGGCTAGCCCAGGGAGTCACGACGAACGCCACGATCATCGAGAAGACCATCGCGGCGGACGCTCCGACCGGGATCGGCCGCATGTACGGGCCCATCAGACCGCTTACAAATGCCATCGGCAGGATCGCCGCGATCACCGCAAAGGTCGCGAGGATCGTCGGATTGCCGACCTCGTCAACCGCGTCGACCGCAATATCGACCATAGAACGCCCCTTATTTTCGGGCAGGGCGTAGTGGCGCGTCATATTTTCAACGACGACGATCGCGTCGTCGACAAGAATGCCGATCGAAAAGATCAATGCAAAGAGCGTTATGCGGTTGAGCGTGTATCCGTAGAAGTAAAAGACCGCCAGCGTCAGGGCGAGCGTCACCGGAATGGCAATGGCGACGATCCCTGCCTCGCGAAACCCGAGCGCGAGCATTATCAACGCCGAGACCGACGCGATCGCGATCAGCATGTGCAGGAGCAGTTCGTTCGATTTGTCGGCCGCCGTTTCGCCATAATCGCGGGTCGTAGTCACGCGGATATCGCCGGGAATTAGATTGCCCTTTAGCGATTCGACCTTGGCAAGTATGCTTCGGGCGATGTCTGTCGCGTTGGTTCCCTTTCGTTTAGCGACCGCGATCGTTACCGCCGGGTCAATCCCGCCAGGCTGTGAGGCGTCCGCAGATTCGTTGTGCTCTCCGGCTGCCTGCCCAAACATAACGTAATCTGCCGGAACTTCGGGCCCGTCAACGATGGTCGCGACGTCGCGAAGGTAAACGGGCCGGTCGCCGAACACGCCAACGACGACATTACCGACATCCTCGGCCGAAGCGAGAAAATTACCCGTCTCGACGACCGCTTCGCGGTTCTGCGATGAAAAGCTCCCTGAGACCGTCTGACGGTTCGAACCCTCGAGCATCGGGATGATCATCGCCGGCGCGACATTTCGCGATGACATTTTCGCATCGTCAAGCAGCACGCGAACCTGTCGGCGCTGGCCGCCGATCATTTTTACCTCGGAAACGTCCGGTATCTGTTTGATCTGGTCGGTGACTTGGGCGGCAACGCGTCGGAGCGTAAAACTGTCGTACCGCGGGCTCGACAGCGTCAACGCAAGGATCGGAACATCGTCGATCGACCGCACCTTTACCATCGGCGGCGAAGCTCCCTGCGGAATAAGGTCCTGATTGGCGAAAAGTTTCTGGTTCAGCCGAACGATAGCGTCCGATTCGTTCTGTCCGACCTTGAAGCGGATGATCGCCAGGGAAGAGCCCGTAGACGACGTCGAATAGATGTACTCGACGCCCGGTATCTCCCAGAGCAGCTTTTCCATCGGCTTAGTGACGCGTTCCTCGACCTCCTTTGCCGATGCGCCGGGCATCTGGACCATCACGTCCACCATCGGGACGATGATCTGCGGCTCCTCCTCACGCGGGAGCATGATCACGGCACCGATGCCCAACAGGACCGACGCGGCCACGATGAGCGGAGTCAGTTTCGATCGGATAAATGTTCGGGCGAGTTTCCCGGCGATCCCGAGCTCTTTCATAAGATCACCTGACCTGTGTGCCGTCTGTAATTGAGCCTGCGTCCGACGTGACGATATCGTCGCCCGCGGACAAACCTGAAAGAATCTCGACCATCCCTTCGGATTCGGTGCCCTTTGTTACGATCCGGAACTGTGCCGTGCCGTTCGGGGCGACGACAAAAACGCCGGTGAGCTGCCCGCGGGTCACGATCGCCGACTGCGGAACGGTTATCGCCTCTTTCTGTGCGATCGGAAACCGTGCCAGGCCGTAAAGTCCTGTTCGCAAACGATCGTCCGGCGGCAGATCGATCTTGACCGTCGATGTACGGCTGGCGGCGTCCGCCGACGGAGTTATCTCGGCAACCGTACCGTTAATATCACCTGCCGAGATCGCGTCGATATGCACAACCACCCGGCCGCCGATGCGGACGTTCTTTGCCTTTGATTCCTCGACCGCGGCCTCGAGACGGTATTGCGAATTGTCTTCGATCGCGAGCAGCGGCACGCCGGGAGCGGCCGTCGAACCGGCCTCGGCAAATTTCTTGACCACGACGCCCGAGACAGGCGCGGTGATCCTCGAATAACCCTCGTAGACCTGCGAATTGGCAATATCGGCCTTGGCCTGCTCGATCTTCGCGGCCAATTGCTTTCGTTTCGAGTTGATGACCTGGACCGACGCTTTCGCACGGTCGAGTTCAGATGCGGCCATCTTTGCCTTTGAGCGGGCCTCGTCGAATTCCTGCGCCGTCGCCGATTTGCGGTCGTAAAGTTCCTTGAACCTGCCGAATGTCACATCAGCCAGTTGCTTGTTTGCCTCTGCCGTCTGGACACCGGCGTTGGCCGCGTCGATCGATCGGTCGATCTCCGTAATTCCGGCCTGTGCCTCGTCAAGCCCCGCTCGCGCCTTCTGGAGCTGTGCACGGCTCTCGGCCGAGTCGATCTCGACCAACAGTTGGCCGCGTTTGACGACGTCACCCTCGGCCGCTGGGAATGAAAGTATCCGGCCCATCATATTCGCCGAGATCTGCGTCGTGGTCTTTGCCTTGACGGTTCCGGTCGCCTCGTAATAGTCCTCGATCGAGGATTTGGTAACCTTGGTGATCGCGACGTTCCGGACCTCCGAGGCCGGTTTGGTCTCCGCCTTATCAGCGGCGCGGCCGCATCCGGCTGCCATTATTGCAGCAGCGGCGACCCCGGCGATCAAAATATTTCGTGTGATCATATCTATTCCTATCAATCGAACCAGCGGACATCGTCTAGCCTGCCGGTTGCCAGCAGCAGGCCGGCGTATCCGACGTAATATTCATATCGCGAGTTGAGCAGGTCCTGTCTCGCACCTGTCAACGCCGAGCCCGCCCGCAGCACCTCGCTGAAGGTCGCGAGTCCCGCCTTGTATCTGTCGTCTGTGATCCGCTGTGCCTCCTCGGCCCGGGCAATGCTCTTGATCGAGACGCGGATCTTGGCGTCCGCCGTCTTAAAGGCCTGGAACGCCCGAATAACGTCGAGCCGGATCTGATTTGCCAGATTGTCGCGTTCGAGCCCGGCGAGCGTCTCGCCCTCGACGGCCTGCTCGGTGCGGGCCTTTCGCCCGGCGTCGAAGAGCGTATATGTGAGGTTGACGCCGACCGTGTAATCCGTGCTGCCGTTCGCGATGTAGGGCGACGAATAACCAACGTTACCGAACGCATCGACCCGCGGCAGACGCGTATCCCGCAATGCTTTCGTCTGCACCCGGCTGTTCTCGACGTCGAGCAGGATGCGGCGGTAATCCGGCCGGTCCTCAAGCGCGAGCCTAATAAGCTCGGCCTGGTCCTCAACTGGAAAAAATTTCTCGCGGAGTTCACCGGCAAGCTGGCGGTCGAGATCCACATTGGTTCCGATCGTGATGTTAAGGGATGCAAGTGTATTGACGAGCTGGCTCTCGGCCTCGATCTTTCGCTGTCCGGCATTTGCCACCTCGAGATCGGCGGCGAGCAGGTCTGCCTCGGTCGTCATTCCGACATCGACCATATCGCTGACCTTTTTGCGGTTGGCCTCGGCCGATCTAATTGCGTCGTCGCTCACCTTGATCATTTCGCGGCCGAGGATCACGCCGTAAAACGACCTCACAACATCGAACCGCAATTTCTGCCTCGCGGCTTCGGCCATCAGCTCCGCCTGCTTCTTGCCGATCTCGGCCTGCGACACACGCGACGAGGTTTGTCGCTGGTCGAATATCGGCATCTGGGCATTGAACTGCGAGCGGAAATTGAAGAGCCCGTTGGGTTTGTTGAGCGAGTCGATCGAGAAATTGGACGGCCCGAATCGTCCCTGTTCGAGCAGCGAGCCGAAAACAAATACCGGATTATTGCTCCGCACAACATTCTGGCTGAACTGTGCGGACGGAAGCTTTCCGGCGGCTGATTCGCGGATCTTGGCATCGGCGATCTTGATGCGTGATTCCGCCGCCTTTGCCGAAGGGTTGGTATCGATCGCCATTTCGACTGCCCGCCCGAGTCCGAGTACGGGCTCCGTCGACGTTTGACCCTGCACCGCGATAGCAAGGGCAAAAAACATCGAGGCCGTCAAAAATAGGGCGAACGGGGCCGTTCCCAGTGATTTGGTACCTAAAGGCATTGTGATTTATGTGCCGGCCGACGCTTTTCGACGGTTCGGGCTGTCCCCCCCTTAGTCCTTGAAACCCGCCATCCTTAGAAAGGTCATCATCGGACACCACTGGGTCAAGGCCGACTGAAACAAATTGAGCCCGACAAAA
>JAKOVX010000073.1 GCA_029781855.1 Acidobacteriota bacterium
GGGTCGTTCCGCGAAACTGAACGTAAACAAGTTCGTCGAGCGGATACGTGATCGCCGTCGTCTGACGCGCGACGTCAACCTGTCCGAATGCCGCGATCGTACCGGCAACCAACGCCGCGATCGCGACGAAAATTCGCAAAGTCTTTGTTTTATTCATTTACAATACTCCGGAGCGCGCAAGCTAAAGAAAAGATGCCATAATTCTTTTGGGCGTTGCAAACCAATAGCCGGACGTTGTTCCAGCCGATTCCGCATAAATCAAGCGTTCACGCGTGACGGATTCGGGCAAACGCAAGCTTCCGTGCGAGTTACGTCGCTCAGGCGCGATATGCAACCCAAATCGAGCCCGATCTCAACTGTAGACGGTCGGGATTCAACGCGCGACAAGCAAGAATCAAAACCTGACTGCCGAAGAACAATGTACGACTGCCGCGAACCGACTTCTGACATCCGGAGTTAACGTTCTGGCAAAGAAGAATGAACATGTGAATAACGATATCAATGACGGGAATCACGACCGACGAATTGGTAATGCACGGCCACGCACCCGATCGCGGGAGCGGCCGATCCAATGCAATTTCGATCCGATCGATTCGGAAACCGAAGCAAAAGCGCGAATCCGGTTCAATCAGTCGCGGAGCGACGGCAAAATTTAGCCGCGCGGCGTAAGCCCACGGACATATATGAGGTTTTGAATCAGGAGTCGCGTGAGAGACACGATCATTGACGCACCGAATCATCGCTCGCGCCGACTCAACTCGTCCTGAAAAACTGACTTGCACGGGTCTGTCGATTCCGCCATCGGACAGTCAATCCGGGAATTGCGGATCGGGGATCGCGCCAGACCCGACGCACCGGATGCATGGAGAGCCGGCGCCTTGAATCCCGTGCAGCCGACTTGTTTCTGCGATGCGCCAATTCCATCCCTGCGGGTGCGAAACTCAAGTTCGGTATGCCTCAACTGCATCCGTGCGGGTTCAAAACTCATGTTCGGTATGCCGAAACTCAAGTTCGATATGCCAAAACTCAAGTTCGGTATGCCAAAACTCAAGTTGGGAATACCTCAATTGCATCCGTGCGGGTTCAAAACTCAAGTTCGGTATGCCAAAACTCAAGTTTGGTATGCCAAAACTCAAATGCGGTATACCTCAATTGCATTCGTGCGGGTTCAAAACTCAAGTTCGGTATGCCAAAACTCAAGCTCGGTATGCCAAAACTCAAGTTCGGTATGCCAAGACTCAAGTTTGATATGCCAAAACTCAAGTTCGGTATGCCAAAACTCAAGTTTGAGTTACGCCTTCAGGCGTGATCGAAGCGGGTCGGGAGTCAGGAGTTAAGAGCTAGGAGAACACATCACGTTCGACTCCCGACTCTCCGCATGAGTTACGCCTTCAGGCGTGATCGAAGCGGGTCGGGAGTCAGGAGTTAAGAGCTAGGAGAACACATCACGTTCGACTCCCGACTCCCGACTCTCAACTGTTGCGATTCGCCAACTCGCATGAATTTCGCCTTCAGGCGTGATCGAAGCGAGTCGAGCGTGCGGAGCACGCGATGTAACGGTAGCACCGGGTGACGCCGTCAGGCGGAACCTGGTGACCGGGAGTCGAATAATTCTCCAAAAGCGTGTGAAACACGTGACCCAGGTCAGACGAATTGAACCGGCCGCGAATTCCGCGAATTTCACCAATTCTCTCCCACTCCCCCGATCACCCGCTCGCCCTTTCGTCTCGGCTGTTCGTCACTTACAGCGACGAACCCGTAGATCCGAAGGCACGTAGGGTTTCGCTTCGCTCACCCTACGCTATAATGTCGGTCTCCTTCGGAGACGCAGATCCAAGGGCGACTCACATCCAGTGGATGAATCTCGTTATCCATGCACATCCCCGCGGCGATCGAATGCGTATTCTCATATCGCTTTTTACTTTCGACTTTTTACTTTCTACTTTCCCCACCTTTTTTACTTTCTACTTTTTACTTTTTACTTTTTGCGGCCGCGAATTCCGCGAATTTCACCAATTATCTCCCACTCTCCCCATCACCCGCTCGCCCTTTCCCCTTGGTTCCGCTTCGCTCCACATGGTGCTATCGACACGACGCGTGCTCCGCACGCTCCATTCAAATTCCACGGGCGGAAACCAGGGACTCAGAAGATTAAAGGGAGGAAGAAGCCAAAAAGTCGCCACGACTTCCCGACTTTTAGCTGCTGCGATTCGCCAACTCCGCCGCTCAACGTCGGGCTCGAACGCCAACGAGTCGCGAAGCGACGGCATCGAACTAGCCGTGGACGTCAGTCCACGGGACGGCACGAAAAAAGCATCCCCGAGTCGCGTCAGCGACGAAGCATTTACGATTTTCGAATGCCGATTTGCGATTGGACAGAGGTCGGGGCGCGGTTGCAGTACCGGCACGCCGAAATAGGTTGGCCGTTAATTTCACCCAACTTTACAAACACATTTGCAGGTCAGGAAGAGGCGATCTGCGCCCGCCTGACTCCATTGTTGCTCAATCCGATCAGCGCCCCAGTGTCCATCAACGAGGCACGGGTAAGAACCGGCGAAATTCCCATTCGCGTACGAACCGCTCATAAACACCAAGGACGGTCCTGTCCCGATGAGCATCTGGCAGGAGTCGGTCAAAGCGGCACCTGCCGAAACCGATACCGGGTCAAGCGAAGGTAAGGCGGACTAATAACCATCATTAGCAGAAAAACGTTGACCGGCGTCGGGAAGCCATGCTACCGTTCTGGCAATTCCGACATACTCATTTGTCCGATCGGGGAATCGGACACGAACAAGGGGGAGAACAAAGGGGACCGGATCGATCGGATCCGGATAATTGGCGTCTGAATTGGAAACCGGATACTCGCAGGGGAAGGCGATGACAAGCCTCGAACACTCAGCCGGCACAAGACCGGCAAACAGATTTGAAGTACCGACGACGGATCACGTTCAGCGTGGTCGGTCGTTTTTTGTTTTGAAAAGAGATCTTTGTAGCCCCTGAACCGCAGGAAAAGGCCCGGACGACAATTGGCGTTGTCACCCGGGCCGGCGGTTGCAGCACGAAACGGAACGTTCCGAAAGAAGCAAGCCATCCATCTCGCATCTTAGGTCATTCCGTTTCACCGAATCAATCAGAGAAGCCGCCTGTTTCAAGGTATTTCCCGGAAACTTCGGCTGTGAATTCGACTGAGGTGAAACATGAAGAGAAACACACCGCGCAAACGGCGACTGTCCGCCGTCAACCATCACACCGATTCAAAGGCAAACGACGATCGCTACGGCAAGCGTGCGCTGGTCGTGTTGTCGCTTCTTGTTCTCCTGACCTTCGGGATCGGGGCCATCGCCTCGTGGCGCGGCAGCCGTTCGCCGAACAGTCCGGTTCCGTTCTCGACGCCTCCGCCGATGCCGGCGGCGCAGCCTGCCCGCGAATATGTCTACGCAGGGAGCGCGCTGGTCTCGACGATCGAACCGTTCTACGAGGCGCCGAGCGATCTCGGGGTGTGGCGACCGTCGAACGGCACCTGGTACATCCTCAACTCTGCAACCCAGCAGAGCACTTCGCAGCAGTGGGGCATCTCGACCGACACGGCCGCGCCGGGCGATTTTGACGGCGACGGCAAGACGGACTTCTGCGTTTTCCGTGCCGGCACATGGTACATAATCCAAAGCTCGAACGGCGGAAACTCGTACCCGTCGTACGGATCTTCGGGAGATGTCCCTGCGGTCGGAGACTACGACGGTGACGGCCGGTCGGATCTGGCCGTATGGAGATCCTCCAACCAATATTTCTACGTCTACCTGTCATCGACGTCCTCTTCAACCTCACTACCGTTCGGAAACTCAACCGATGTTCCGGTTCCCGCCGATTACGACGGCGACGGGAAGACTGATTACGCCCTCTGGCGGGACTCGACCGCCACTTTCTGGGTTTACCAGAGCACCGACAGCCAGGCGGTATCGTATTCGATCGGCGCATCGGGCGACGTTCCGGCAGTTGCCGACTTCGACGGCGACGGAAAGGCCGATTTCGCGACATGGCGGGCGAGCGACGGCAACTGGAGGATCAGATACAGTTCCACGTCGGGCACCGACACGATCTCATGGGGGACGAGCGGCGACCTAGTGGTTCCCGCACGTTACATCGATTCGCAGGACACGGATTCAAAGGCCGACATCGCCGTCTGGCGTCCGTCGACGGGGGTTTGGTATATCCGCCGATCCTCGGACACATCGATGCGCGCGCAGACCTTCGGTACGAGCGGTGACATCCCCGTTCCTTCGAACTGGAGGTAGGACAAGACAGCCGCAACCGACACTCAATCCGTTTTTCTCAGAAACCCATGAGGTGCAAAACAATGACCACGATCCAGAAACTCAACAGCGTCCGCCGCATCGTCAAAACAAAAATATCAACGCCGTTCGGCATCACCGGCAAACAGTGGCTCGCCTCGGCAATGATCTGCGCTCTTCTTTCTCCGATGTTCGCCGTCCCGGCCATCGGCGCAAATCGAACATCAAACGTGCCTGAAGGAATCGAGCCGGTCAACCGTGAACTGCCCGTGTGGGCCGAACTCTACCGCGACGTTTCGAACCGCATCGAGGAATTCACTACGAAGTACAGACCGGGCAACGCCGAGTTCGATGAGGCGGCCCGGGCTCTCCCGACACCAACTCCAATACCCGAGGGCGTAGTCGTGGCCGGAGATCCGCCCACCGACAAAGTCGGGAAACCAAACGAGAGCGCTCCGAACACACGGAAAGTCAAAAAGATCCGGACCGGCTTAAAACAGAGGCTGCGCCTGACTGTTGGAGAGACGATCGAACTGGCGGCCATGCCGCTTGACAGGAACGACCAGCCGGTTCAGGGACTTTCTCCCGTCTGGAAGGTCGCCGATCCCCGTATGCTTCAACTGGAGTCCACGACCGCGACCGCTCTTAAATCGGGAAGAACCAAGCTGACTGTTGTCGCCGACAATGTCCGCAAGACGTTTTCGGTGGAGATCAATGATCGAGCGGTAACAGCCCCCGAACCGACGGCATTCAATCTCCAGATTCCGCAGGATGAACAGTCATACCTTTTCACCGCCGAGAACAATCTCGGGAAGCCGTTCGGACAGGTCGAGCCGAGCGCGCGGGTCGCGGCCGCCGCGGTCAGTTCGCGTGAACGCGCCGGAATCGCTGATTTCAGTTTCACGCTTCCGATATTCGGCCTCTCAGGCCGCGGCGTCAGCGCATCGATCGGCGCAACCTACAACAGCCGCGTCTGGACCAAGTCGCAAAACGCGAACGGAAACCATTTCATCTACGACGTCGAGGAAAACTGGCTGGCCCCGGGTTTCAACGTCTCCCTGGGCTATCTGGACGTAAATTATCCCCAGAATCAGTCTCCGGTACCGTTTTCTCTGACCGATCCGGACGGCACACGTCACCAACTCGTTGCCGTCTCCGTCAATGGTCAAACTCGTTACGAGACAACGGACGGGTCGTTCATCAGTGTTTACGACTACACGGCGACATTCCCGGGTGGTACCAAGATCAGATACTGGACCGATGGCACCTCCGGCGATACATCTCGTCATTTTCCGACCTCGATAATAGATCGGCACGGGAATATGATCCATCCGGTCTACAAGGATACCGACGGCCGGATCAACTACATCGTCGATACGCTGGGCCGCTACATCCGCTTTCACTACGATTCGCAGGACAGGCTAGTAGCGGTTACCGTCCCGAGCTACGCCGCCGGACCGAACTCGTTGACGAGCGATCCGACGCTCGACCGGCAGGCCGTACGGTTTTACTACGACACCCTCAGCCTCCAGTACCAGAACCGTTTCGATGGAGACATCACGGTGCCCAACAGCGGCCAGTTGCAGGTTCTGAAATACGTTTACTATCCGGGAACCAAGACCGGTTATAAGTACGATTATTCAAGTTACTACGGCATGATCTACCGGATCACGAGCCTGCGCGGGATGGAGGCGAGCACCGACAGTCTGACGACGACCGGAACCGTTTCCGAAGGACAGTGGGCAGCGTGGACCAAATACAATTACCCGGGAACCGATACCGAACCGCCTGCCTCGAC
>JAKOVX010000075.1 GCA_029781855.1 Acidobacteriota bacterium
ATGCCTCTCGTGGATTTTCTCTGAGAGCGTCTCGAGTGAAATTTGGCCAACCAGAAGGAACGAAATGTCGGGGCAATGCAACCACTCCTTCTCGGGAATTTGTGCGAAATCGCAAACGGGCACCAAACTGGTGCCCGTAACTTGTTGATCTAATTGGCTCCGCAGGTAAGACTCGAACTTACAACCCTTCGGTTAACAGCCGAATGCTCTGCCATTGAGCTACTGCGGAATATGGCACGCCCGTTGAGGCGAACTTAAAGATTAGGAATTAAGGGCTGAGTTGTCAAGCGCATTTTCGAGGCTTTTGGAGAGCGTCGTCTTCGTTCTACAATCGAGACGACGTACTTTTGGAGACAAGCTTTGACGCCGATCACACCATCGCTCCTTTACGACTATCTTCAATGCCCGCACAAGGTTTGGCGGGACGTGCACGGTCCGGGCGACGAGTTCGTTCAGGATGAGAATCCGTTCCTCAAACTCCTTTGGGAACGCGGTGTTCAGCACGAAGAAAACATCATCGATAATTTTGAGTTCGAATTCGTCGACTGCAGTCAGGGAAGCGAAGAAGAGCGAATATCCGCAACCTATCGTGCGATCGACGAGCGGGCCGAGTACATCTATCAAGGCGTCCTGGCACATGGTGACCTGTTCGGCATTCCTGACCTGCTTTATTTCGATGGCAACGAATACATTCCGATCGAGATAAAGTCTGGTGCCGCCAGCGAAGGTGGCGACGACGACTCTGCGGGCAAACCAAAGAAGGAATACGGCGTCCAGCTCGCACTTTATGCCGACCTGCTGGGCCGAAAGGGCCTGAATTCCTCACGTCGGGCGATGGTCATCGACACCACGGGCGAACGGATCGAATACGATCTCAATGCTCCGCTCGGAGTGCGGACGCCCGAAACGATGTGGGAACTCTACCAGCGGATCCGGGGCGAAGTAACCGCCTTGTTGGAGAATTCGACTCGAAATGACCCGGCGATGTGCGGGGCCTGTAAAATGTGCGGTTGGGGAGCCTCGTGCAAGAAGTGGGCGGCCGAAAATGATGACCTGACGCAGCTCTTCTACGTCGGGCGAACTGTCAGGGACACAATACGCCGTGACCTCGATTCTTCCCGCATTGACGACCTGATCGGCCAAGATATAGGTTCTCTCCTCGATCAAAAAAGGTCTGACAAGACGTTCCTCAAAGGGATCGGTGAATCGACGCTGACCAAAATGGCTCTCCGGGCCCGTTTGATGAAGGACGAGGCCCAGCCCGTTATCCACGAAAGATTTGATTTCCCGAACGTTTCTACTGAGCTTTTCTTTGACATCGAATCCGACCCCACCCAGGACTTTGTTTATCTTCACGGATTTTGGGTCCG
>JAKOVX010000100.1 GCA_029781855.1 Acidobacteriota bacterium
GTCGCAACGATCACGCGGCCGACGAGAGCTGCTTTTGACGCCTGTTCGATCGTGTGAATGATCAACGGTCTCCCGGCCAGAGGCAGCAATAATTTGCCGGGCAAGCGTGTAGACGCATACCTCGCGGGAATGATAGCTGTCACTAATTGTCGGGGGCTTTTGCCGTGTAACTCCACGGGATTTTAGGTTATCTCTATTCCGGTCAAAAAACAAGAACGAAAACAAGAACTTGGAACTCGAATATCATTTCGCTAAACTCGTCTTCGTGCAGGAAATAGAAATGCAAGAATTCGCTGAAAGTGTCCCGGCCCCGCAGCCGCCCGAACCGGCCTATGAACCGACGCCGAACGACCCGCCTTGGAACAGTTGGGCCGCGGCCGGCGTCTGGCTAGTCAGCGTTCTGGCGATACTTATCCTGCCGACGCTATTTCTGCTGCCGTACCTCGCGAATAGCGGCGTCAAGCTCTCCGATAATGCAGCACTGCGGGATTTTGCGATGAGCGACCCGACCGCGGTCATCCTGCAGCTCGCCTCGGTCATTCCGGCGCACCTGATCACGCTTGCATTGTGCTGGCTGGTCGTGACCCGGATGCGAAAATACGACCTTTTCACGACGCTTGGGTTCAAGATGGGCGGTTACCGGTTCTGGCACCTCGCACTGATCCTGGTAGGCATTTTCGGCTGCATATTCGTAATTGGCTCAATATTCCCCGAGCAGGACAATGATGTCATCAGGATGCTCAGGTCATCGCGTTACGCGGTCTATCTGATAACGATCCTTGCGACTTTCACGGCCCCGATCGTCGAAGAGGTCGTTTACCGCGGCGTTTTGTATTCGGCGTTTCAGCGGAGCATGGGCGTGATCGCGGCGATCTTCGTGGTGACCATACTCTTCGCCGGTGTACACGTTCTGCAATATTGGGGCAGCCCCGGGACGATCATCCTGATCACGATCCTGAGCCTCGCGTTGACGCTGGTACGGGCCACCTCGAAGAACCTTTTACCGTGCATCATCCTGCATTTTATCTTTAATGGCATGCAGTCGGTGATCATCCTGCAACAGTCATATGCTCCCGTTCCGCCGCTGACAGAAAAGGCGGCACTGCTCGCGAGATTCTTCTAACAAAAAAGCGGAAGCATCTCTGCTTCCGCTTTCAAGTTGAAATTTAACCATAAATTACGGCTTGCCTTTGGCCGTTGAAGGTGTCTTGTCGGTTGACGACGGCATCGGCATCGGCGCAGGAATGAATATCGGTGTCGGTTCTGAAGCCGGTTCTGAGCGCGGGGTCCTGCCGCCCGACGACGGGAACTGCGAATCGCTGGTGCCGCGTCCGGTTGCTCCGAAACCCCCGCCGCTGCCGCCCATTCGTTCAAATGGCGGTGTCGGCAACCTGTTTCCGGCACTAACTATCGGCGTCACCGGCGGAACATTCGATCCACCGCCGCCTCCACCAACTCCGCCACCTCCGCCTGTAGTCGGCGGATAATAGATATACGGCGGCATATCGAAGTAGCACAGGCAACTGCCGAATCCGTAACCATATGGCGAGGACCAGCCACGTCCGAACGGCAGGAAGCAATATCCGCCGTAGAACGGATCGTAAACCCAGAGGCCGAATGAACTATACATGCCCCAGCCGCCGCCGTTGAAGGAGGTCAGCAGCGAATTTCTGAGAGCATCGTTCTTAAGCTTGGCGGACTGTTTTGCGAGTTCCTTACTGCGCGACTTGCTCCATGCCTCGAATTCGTCACGGTCGCCGCGGTCAAATTTCTTGACCGTCGCGTTCCCATCCTTGAGGATCGCCGAGCGTCCGGTATCAAGCAATGTCGCGTTGCGGTCGCCGAGCAGTGCCTGGCCTTCCCAGACCTCGACATTCGCTCCGCCGGCCGGCAGGACGTCAATGCGGAATACACCGGACCTGATCAGCAAAAGCTTTGCATCCGGCGTGATGACGCGGACCTTGAAATCACGGCTCGCAAACACCTCAAAGATCGCACTGCCGCTCTCAAGGTTGATCCTCAGATCGTCGAGCGACGTGGTCTTGAATTTGAACGAGGAGTTTGGCCCGAGACGCAGGAACGATCCAGGATTGAGCAGGATCTCTGCCCGCGAATTATCTCCGGTGGTAACGGTGTCGCCGACCTCGATCTGATCGCGTTTGGTCAGGTATCCGCTCCGGCCGTCCGTGCGGAGGACGCTGACCGAGCCTTCGACATAGTTCACGCCGCCGGCTTTTGCCGAGATCAGGTACTTGTCCGCGGCCGACGCGGCCGCCGCGTCGCGGTCACTTTGTGCCGAAACTGCCTGAAACGACAGAATGACAGCCAGCCCGATGTAAACTAAATTTCTGATCATGTTCGTCATCAATTTTCCCTCCGGATCGTGCGTTATTGTGTTGATATTATGCGGTTTTACCCTAAACTTCAATTTATTTCTCTCGATTGAACGACAACTTCAGTCTTTTTATTCGATTTTCAGGATTTCCCGAACAACCAATCGAGAGGATACGTTATCTAATCAGATGCCAACACTTTTGGACAGGGTGTCCGAAAAATGGCAAACCTTATGGCTACTTTCAAAGATCCCGACAGATGTTTCGCCCCGATCGAAGTTATCGAACGCCTTCTCTCGATCCGCGCGGAACTCGGTTTCTGCGAAACTGTCTACGTGAATCGCTCGGAGGAACTGACCGATTTCTTCGACGCGTATGGCTTTGACATCTACGCCTTTTCCACCAGCAATAAAAAGATCAACTATGACGACTACACGTCACCGGTAGTACCGGGCGGCGACAATCATCATATGTCGGTCACCGGTCACTGATCGCAAAAGTTCACAACTGAAGGAACGCGGAAGGAACTCCGGGAAACCGGGGCCTTCCGTTTTCTTTTTGCTCGATTTTCGGCTTTCGTTTCCGGCTCAATCCGCTTTGACGATGAAAAGTGTGCCGTCGTCGTTTAGGAAATTTCCCTCGGTAAAGTCCGCGACGCCTTTCCGGATGTGGTCGATCAGACGCTTTGCCGGCAGGTCGATGCCTTCGAGAACGAGCTTGGCAAAGCGTTCGCCGCCAAACTCTTCGCCATTCGGGTTGGTCGTTTCGGTAATGCCGTCGGTGTAGATCACCAGCACCTGGCCGCGCTCGAACCTAATGAAATGCTGATGAAAATGGAGGTTCGGGAACATGCCAAGCGGCATATCGCCGTATTCGACAAAGCGGTATTCGCCGTCGGGCTTTATCAGCAGCGGCGGATTGTGCCCGGCATTCGAGAAAACGAACGTCCGATTGGTCGAATCGAGCATTCCGTAGATCGCCGTGATGAACTGATCGTCCTTGGTCGAATCGTGCAGTAGATCGCTTACGAGCGAAAACGCGATATGCGGAGCATATCCGATCTGGATGCATGACCGCAGCGAGGCACGCAAGAACGACATCAACAGCGCGGCCGGAATTCCCTTTCCGACGGCGTCCGCGACAACTATCCCGATCTGGTCGTCGAAGACCCTGACCCAATCGTAATAGTCGCCCGAGACCTCTTCCGCAGGAAAAATGTAGGCGCTGATGTCGAAATTCGCCATCACCGGATCTGACTCCGGCAGCAATTCGAGTTGGACAGTGCGGGCGACTTCGAGTTGGGCCTGAATGCGCTTTTTCTCGACGACCTGCTCGTGGAGCCAGACCTTTTCGATAATGATAGCCACCTGCGATGTCAGCAGCTGCAAAATGGCGAGGTCATCGTCGTCGTAGGCATCCAACAAGTCGCTTTCGAGGTCGAAGACGCCGATCACGCGGTCGTTCGAGACGATCGGGGCGACCATTTCGGACCTGGTCTTTTCCCTGGCGGCAAAGTAGCGATCGTCCTTGCTCACATCGTGGGAAATGATCGGTTTCGCCGTCTGGGCGACCGTGCCGAGAAAGCCCTCGCCCATCTTCAGCCGCGGCTCGATCAGGTCGAAGCTGATCTGATAACCGCGTATCGCTTTTGATTTGAAGACGTACGGGCTCGCGTCGTCCTTGGCAAATTCGATCAGGTAGATGCCGGCCGCGTCATACGGGATTAGTGACCCAAGCGTATCCATCACCAAATTGAGCACCTCGTCGAGATCGAGCGAACGGCTGATCGTCTTGGTGATGTCGAGCAGCATCCGGAGCTTGTCGATCGTCGTCAGCCCGGTCTCTTGCTTATGTGATTCGGCAGCTTTTTCTGTCATTTATCAGAACCCTGGAAAATGTTTTCCTTGTACGCGTCCCACAGCCGCGACACTTTGATGCGATATTCTACCAACGCCCGGCTGACATTGAAATGGCGGGCGATCTCGTTGATCGTCTTTCCGGAGAGTACCATCCTTCGCAGCGCAGTGTAAGGCACGAGCGCCGCGGCTCCGGTCGAATATGCTTCTTCTTCGATAGCTTCGTTGTAGTCGCGGGCGATCGTCTCGCCGTTTTTCGTCGTATTCTTGATGGCAAGGCGGCTCGGTTTATGGCCGAAGAAAACGTGGCACACCTCTTCCATCAAAGTGGCGTTCTGGCGATTTTTTCCGTGAGTTGGGTTTAGGATGATCAGCCGCCGGCCGTCCGGCAGCGTCTGCGAGGCCGCACCGCCCGACCATTTGTCCTTTCCCGCTCCGATCAGATGGGCTTTGGTCTCCTCGGACAAAAGCGGTTCGATCATATCGAATGTTGCGACGAAAAGTTTCGCGAAGCGGGCAAGCTCGAACGGATCGAGCCGCTCGTCATCACGCCGAAGGCCCGCGAACTCCCTGAGCCCGCGGGCCCTCAATTCGTAGTGCCTGCCTTTCTGTGTTGGTGGAATGTCTTGTAGATCCACGGTATGAGAGGACTGTCGAAAAAGGTGAGGCTACTTGATCCGCAAAAGGCTCTCGATGGAAATGTCCTCGTCGATATCTTCCCAATGGATCCCCATACCGCCGCCGATCATTCTCCAATTTTCTCTTTCCTTAACGGTTGCGTGCTGCAATCTCGGGAACCAAACCAAAGGAACCGTGATCTCGCGGCCGTCAGCCAAAAGGACGCTAAGCCCATCCTTTGTACATGACACATTAACCGCCATCGGCTCGACCTCAATTGCCAAAATACTCATACCATTTCTCCAGCATCATTTGCTGGTGTTCTTCAATCATAACCTGAAGCTCGGTCAATTCGCCACGACGAAATCCGTGCGACCTTGCAAGCGCGACCGGATCTAACCAGAACTTGGCGACGCGTTCCGCATGCTCAACGTGAATATGCGGAGGTTCAAGTCCCTCCAGGCTGAAGAAGAAAAACCTGTAGCCTCGGATTCGCAGGATCGTCGGCATACACGTTTAGACTTCCTTATATTCCGAATCGACGTCTTCGGCCGAGAGGGCGACGCGGTAGTTTTTCGACTGTTTCTGCTTGGTTATGAGCAGGTCGTCCTTGGTCTTGAGCAGGTCGGCACGGTTATAGACGGAAAGTTCGAAATTGTAGCCGTGCGTGATGGCGTCCTTAGGGCACGCCTCGACGCAGAATCCGCAGAAGATGCAGCGGCCGTAGTCGATGTTGTAGACCTTGGCGTACCGCTCGTCGCGGCCGATGCGTTCGGCGTCCGGACGGGTGTCGTCCTGTGCCTCGATGTAGATACAGTCCGACGGACACGCCGCTGCGCATAGATAACAAGCGACGCACTTTTCCTTGCCGTTCTCATCGACGTGCAGCAGATGCTGCCCACGATAACGCGGCTGGACCGTGATGGGTTCGTCCGGATACTGTACTGTCCACTTCCCCCTGGGAATTTCGGCCATGGTCCGCCTCATTCCCTTGAGAACGGCGACTGTCGATTGGATAACGTCTGAAACTACTGACATATTTTTATCGCAACTGCGGGATCATCGAACTTGCAAAAATTCCGGCGTAAACAAGGATGATAAATACCCAGTAAGCCACGCCGATCAGGAAAAATATTCCGCCGACGATCATTCCAGCCAGAGCGAGCCCGTTCCCGCCGTAATTTGCCGGGTCGTTCTTGATATTCTTCCTCGCCATATAGCCGGTGATCAGGGCACCAAGGCCCGTGACCGGCGAAATGTAGCAGCAGATCGACAAAATTCCCAACACAAGCGAAACGATCGAGAGCGTCTGATTGACGCTGCCGCCGGCCGGTGGCGGCTGGAACGGCGTGTTCGATCCGATCTCCTGATTCTGCCAACTTGCGTCTGGTGCAGGCGGCGGCGTCCACGCTGCAGGCGAATTGTCCTGCTGCATCGGTGAACTTTGATCCTGAAACGGTGATGCGGCCGCCGGTTGGAACGGTTCCGGCTCGGCAAAGGCCGGTTCGACGGGCGGCGGCGTAAATTGCGGCTCGGGCTCGGGTTCCGGCATCGGCTCCGCAGGCGGTGCGCTAAAGGGCGACGCCGGCGGAAAATTCTGCATTACGGTTTCCGGCTCTTCGTCCGGGGCCGTCTTTGGAGCATTAATTTTCACACCCGGAGACTGGTCACCAAACGGCGAGGGGATCGGCGGCTTGGTCTGTTCGAATTCCGGAATGACCGGGGTCGGATCCGGCGTCGAAGGCATTTCGGGCTGAATGAACTTGGGTGGTTCCGGCGACGGGATCTCCATCTCCGGTTCCTCGGGATCGCTGACAGCCCCAAGCGCCTTTCGCATTTCGTCCTCGGAGACGTACATCGTCTTGAGCGGATCGGCGGCCGGCAGGTCCAGTACCTCTTCCGGTTCGTTGATCGCCGCCGGCGTAACTTCCGGTTCCGGTTCAACGGCTGCAGCAGCCGGAGGTTCCGGTTCGACCGCCACCGGAGGCATCGGCTGCGGTTCGAATGCCGGTGGAGCGAGCGGCTCGTCATCCATAACCTTGTTCGTCGGAGGTGCGGGTTCAAACGCGGACGGAGCGGCCGGTTTCGGGTCCAGTGCAGCCGGTGTCGGCGGCTCAGGCGTCGGCTCCGAAGTCGCTGCCGGACGGGCAACTATTGTCTTGTAAGGATCGAGCGGCGGTGCGTCGTCGACCAACGGAGTACCGTCGATCTGACAAAATCGCATCGAATCCTCATACGTCTTTTCGCAGCTTGGACATTTTTTCATAGTATGCCGTCCTTGTTGAATTAATTTTAGTAAGTCAGAGCAGTATTAGAAAGCCGCGGGCACCGGATCTCAGATATCTGCAACTTGCTGCAACTAGCCGCAACCGATTGCAACTTCCTGCAACCGGCTGCAACTACCCGAAACTTCCTGCAACTACAAATGATCTTCCCGCAACTATCTGCAACTTTTATACTTTAACGCCTAAACTAATTCAAGTTTGCTAAAGAAGTATGCGATCTCGATAGCGGCGTTCTCGTCCGAATCGGAACCGTGAACGGCATTCTCGCCGATCGACGCGGCAAAATCCTTGCGGATCGTTCCTTCTGCGGCGTCTGCGGGATTTGTGGCACCCATCAGCTCGCGCCACGCCGGAACCGCATTCTCCTTTTCCAGCGTCAGCACAACGCACGGCCCGCTCGACATAAAATCGCAAAGCTCGTCAAAAAAGCCTTTGCCGGCGTGGACCGCATAAAACCCTTCGGCCTGTTTCCTCGTCTGATGAATAAGCTTCATCCCGCGTATCGCAAACCCGGCGCCCAAAATGCGCGAAATGATCTGCCCCTGCTTCCCCGCCCGAACCGCGTCAGGCTTGATAATTCCGAATGTTAAATTGCTCATTAGTAAGTAGTTTTCCTCAGTAAGTAGTTTTCCTTAATTTTATTTGTCAAAATAATCCGATCAGTTCTTTACCGATCCTCGCCGGTTTTGAGGTTGTACGGTCGATCATGCACCAGACCGTTCGGCCTTTGACAAGAAGGTCGTCGCCGCGGCGGTTCTCGGTGAAGCGTTCGCATGTGACGGCGGTCCATTGGCCGACCCAGGTTGTCACAATGATCTCGTCGGTTTCAAACGCCGGCTTTTTGTAATCGAGTTCGTGCCGAACGACGACCCAGAAATACGCCGCCTGCATCTCGTCCGTCACCTCTGCTTGCCAATGTGCGACCGCAACATCCTGCACCCACTGCAGATACGCAACATTGTTCACGTGGCCGATCTCGTCTATATCCCGCGGCGAAACCGTGAACGAGTGCGAAAATCTCATAAGGAAATATGCCCGCGAATTACGCCAATGAACACGAATCGGACATTAAGAATCATTCGCGTCCTTTCGCGTAATTCGCGGGCACAATTCTTAGGCCGCTGCTCTCGATGCCAAAACCTCGACGATCGCCTGGCCGATGTCGGCCGGCGATTCGACGACGTGGATGCCGGCCGCCTTCAATGCCGCCATTTTCTCGCCCGCCGTCCCTTTGCCGCCCGAGATTATCGCTCCGGCGTGGCCCATCCGGCGTCCCGGAGGTGCCGTCTGGCCCGCGATGAACGCGACGATCGGCTTGGTCACGTGGTCTTTTGCGTATGCCGCAGCATCTTCCTCAGCCGAACCGCCGATCTCGCCGATCATCACGATAGCGTCGGTCTCGGGGTCTTCCTGAAACAGCCGCAGCGCGTCGGTATGATTGGTGCCGATGATCGGGTCACCGCCGATGCCGATCGCCGACGATTGGCCGAGGCCGAGTGCCGTCAGCTGCCCGACCGCCTCATACGTCAGCGTGCCCGAACGCGACACTACGCCGATACGGCCTTCCTTATGTATATGTCCCGGCATGATGCCGATCTTGCATTTGCCGGGCGAAATAATTCCCGGACAATTCGGCCCGATCAGGCGTGTCTTGCGGGTCGAAAGGTATTCTTTGACCTTGACCATATCCTCGACCGGGATTCCCTCGGTGATGCAAACGACCAGCGGGATCCCCGCGTCGGCCGCTTCCATTATCGCGTCGGCCGCGAACGGAGGCGGCACATAGATCACCGAAGCGTTAGCTCCGGCCTCGCGAACCGCGTCGGCGACCGTATTAAAGACCGGAATTCCCTCGTGGGTCGTCCCGCCCTTGCCCGGCGTAACGCCGGCCACGACGTTCGTGCCGTATTCGACCATCTGCAGCGTGTGAAATGTCCCTTCTTTTCCGGTAATGCCCTGCACGACCAGACGTGTATTTTTATCAACAAGGATGCTCAATGCGTGTTTCTCCTAACAAAAAATAGCCATCGAAAACTCAATAAAATCGCGTTTTGATCGACAGCAGAACCGAATTACGGTCCCCTGCGAGGCCGCGTGAAATAAGCGACAATTGTATCACGATGCCTTGAAACTAAGGAAACCGCTCGGCCCCGCCGACAAGATCCAAAACAATTCGCTCCCATCGAGTGACAGATTGATTGCCCGACTTGCGGTCGCAAGGCTAGTGTCAGTCCTTGTTATATTTTGTTGAACATTTTTGTGTACTTTTCGATCTCAAGATGTTATTATTTCTCTGGCGTGGAGGCTGCCCGCCGACGTTTGACCCCCAAATAAACTCACCGCAGCCGTCATTTAGAACATTTCCCGGAGAATTTAAACCCATGAGATCAACTACTTCCAAGTCCAGTTTTGCACGATTTTTGAGTTCGGTCGCGACATTAGCGATCGCGATATTCGCGTTTTCGTTCAGCGTCAACGCACAGACCACCACATTTGCCCAGTTTTTTGAGCAGGTCGGCGGAAATGATTTCGTCTTTACCAACAACGCGTCGAGCGCCAATTTCAACACCGTCGGCGGCGGCACGGCGATCTTCTTCATTTACTCGAACATTGCCGGGCTCGACCCGTCGCTTCAGGGTGTGCAGACCGCCCATCTGTTCGTAACCACGACAACGACAGTTCCCACGTCGCTCTCCGGCGGCACATTGACGCAGCCGCTGAGCAACGCGGTCACCGTCCAGATCATTCGCGACACTCCGGCACCGGTCGGCGTCGGTTCGGGTTCACGCACCAATCTTTTGACCGCGGTCTTTTCGCCTTCAGCCTTTTCGCCCGGCATCACCGGTTCGAATGGCGGCAACTCCGCCACTTTGCCGGCCACAACGCCGGATAACGTGGTCACGTTCACTTCAGATTTTCTCGGTTTTGGATTGACGACCTCGCGAAACCTTTCGTTCAGCTTCTCATCGGTCTCGCCGAACTATTCGGTGGGCACCGGCGGATTTGCCGCCAGCTTTGTCGCGGCAGGTAGCGGAACGTTCGCCTCGAACCCGCCGCCGATCTACCTCATTCCCTCGGCAGCCCCGGTATCATTTAGCGGACGGCTGCTGACAGCCGACGGCTACGGCCTTCGCAACGCTCAGGTCATGTTGACGGAAGCCAACGGAACGGTCCATCAGGTTACTTCCTCAGCGTTCGGGTATTTCAACTTCCCGTCGATCGAGAGCGGGCAGAACGTCGTCGTTTCGGTACGTTCAAAACAGTTCCAATTCACTCCGCAGGTCGTTTCACTGAACGACAACGTGGCGAATTTCCAAATGACCGCACAGTAACCTCGAAAGTCCAAATTTCTCCGGAGATCTCAACGGCGGCCGCGAGGCCGTCGTTTTTTTGCGTTTTGAATAATTTTTTTGATCTGACCGTGAACATTTCCCGCCGCATCTTCGTTTGAATGCTTGTCAGACGCCCGAATTCTACTTTTTGACCTATGCGGCAGCTTTACTCATTTTATTTTGACGCTTTCTGGATCGCCCTAAAATCGATCCTCGAGCACAAGCTGCGTGCGTTTCTGACGCTCATCGGCATCATTATCGGCGTCGCAGCGGTCGTTGTGGTCGGTGCGTCGATCAGCGGGCTGAAGACCTACGTCGTCGACAAAGTAGCCAAGGTCCTCGGTGCCAACCACTTCATGATCACGCGGATGGCGTCGACCGGCCGAATGTCGGATGACGAGTTCGAGCGAAAGAACCGCCTCAATAAAAAGGTCGTCTGGGACGAATATCTGTACGTTCGCGACAAGTGCAAAAATTGCCTCTACGTCGGTGCCGAGGTCGGAGCGAACGCGGATCTGATGCAGGACGGCATCGAAATGCCGTCAACACAGATCTTCGGCTCGACCGACAACATGTACGACATTACCGACAAGACGCTCGACGAAGGCCGCTTTTTCAACGCCGAAGAGGTCACCCGGGCGGCGAACGTCTGCGTTATCGGAATGGACGTCAAGGATAAATTTTTCCCGAACGGATCGGCTCTCGGCAAGACGCTCAAGCTCCGCGGCATTCCGCTGACCGTGCTCGGCGTCGAAGAAAAGCGCGGTTCGTTCGTCGGCCAATCGATGGACCGGATGATCTACATCCCGATCACGCTGCACAATCAGATGTTCAACCGCAGCGGCGGCATCTCTATCCACGGCAAGTCGCTTAACAAGGCGACGTTCATGCCCGCGATCGACGAAGCCCGGCTCCTGCTGAAGAACAAACGGCAATTAATGGGCAGCGACGAGGAAAATTTCAGCGTCGTCAACGTGGACGAATTTAACACGCAGATGGACCAGTTCACCGGGGCGATCGCGGCGGTCGTCATACCGATCACGATGATCATCCTGATCGTCGGCGGCATCGTCGTGATGAACATAATGCTCGTTTCGGTCACCGAGCGGACGTTCGAGGTCGGCCTTCGAAAGGCTCTCGGGGCATCGAAGAAACAAATATTGCTGCAGTTCCTGATCGAGTCTGCATTGCTTTGCGTGATCGGCGGATTCATCGGCCTGGTCCTCGCGACCGGCGTAACGCAGTTGATAACGTATCTCGCCGGAATGACGATGACGATAACCATTGGCTACGTCATTTTGTCGGTGACAGTTTCGAGCGGCATCGGCATCATCGCGGGCCTCTACCCGGCGTGGAAAGCCGCCCGTCTCGACCCGATCGTCGCCCTGACCCAGAGTTAGGTGCTTGAACGCAGAGACCGCAAAGGACGCGGGGAAATGATAGGAATGTGGGATCAAGTTTACGGAAGTTAAGCTCTGTCAATTGTCATTAATGGCTCAGCGTCCTCCGCGCTCTCTGCGTTAAAAAGGTTTTTATGAAGCTGACAACGTCTCTACCGATCGAAGTGATGAAAATGTCGATGGACTCGATCCGATCGCATAAATTCCGATCGTTCCTGACGATCCTCGGCATCGTCGTCGGCGTCATCACGGCGATCGTCGTGGCTTCGATCTTGACGGGAATGCGGCAATCGATCGTCTCGATCGTCGAGGAATACGGCACGAACAATATTTACGCCTTTCACCTCTCGACCGGATTTGGCCCGCGGAGCCGCGACGAACGCAACCGCAAGCCGCTGACCGACGACGACGCCAACGCCATTCTTGCCCAATCGACGGCCGTCAACGACGTTTCTACAGTTGCCGTCAGCATCGGCTCGTTCAACGGCGGATTTGACGACAATCTCGTGTACGAAGGCAAAAATTACCGCTGGGCATTGACCGACGGCGTCTTGCCCAACTACATGGACATCTCCAATCTCGTCATTAAGCAGGGACGGTTCATTACCGAATCCGACAATTATCAGCGCCGCAATGTGCTGGTCGTCGGCGTCAATGCCGTCGAAGCCCTCTTCCCCGGCCACGAGGACGAAGCGGTCGGCAAGGTCGTCAGGATGAACGGCACGACCTGGGAGATCATCGGTGTCATTGAGAAGCGCAAAGCCGGATTTTTCGGCGAGAACGAAGAGGACCGCAAGGTTTTCATGCCCTATCGCACGGCCCGCAAGGAGGCACCTGACCGCGATGAGGAACTGCTCATTATTCAGGCGAAAGAAGGCCAGTTGAACATCGCTGTTCAGGAGGTCGAGGGCATCCTCCGTCAGCGCCGCGGCGTGAAATACGGCGATCCGGACAATTTTGACATCAAGACGGCGGATAATTTCATCGCCCAGTTTGACGGCATTCTCGGCGGCGTCGGCCTCGCGGCTATCGCCATCTCGTGCCTCGGCCTGCTCGTCGGCGGCATCGGCGTGATGAATATCATGCTCGTCTCCGTCACCGAACGCACCAAGGAGATCGGCATCCGCAAGGCGATCGGCGCGACCAAGGGTGCGATCGTCCTTCAGTTTCTGCTCGAGGCAATGACGCTGACATTTTTCGGCGGACTGATCGGCGTCGTGACGGCTATCGGCATCAGCAACCTCATCATGCTGCTCATCCCGTCGCTTCCGGCCAAGGTCCCGCTCTGGGCTATCATCGCCGGCCTCGGCACTTCCGTCGGCGTCGGCCTCATCTTCGGCGTCCTCCCGGCCCGCAAGGCCGCACGCCTAGACCCGATCGAATGCCTGCGATACGAGTGATCAGCGTGGGGTCACGTACGAACCTGCTTTGAGATTGTTTGATGGGTGAAGAATGACGGTCTCGCCCTCAGTCAGGCCTTCGAGGACCTGGGCTGAATCGGCGTTTTGCTGGCCGATCTTAACGGCCCGCGGTTGGGCACGGCCGTATTCCACGACGAACACATTCCAGTCTTCGCCGTTCCTGAACAGAGCGCTTGCCGGAACCGAAAGTACGTTTCCGGACTCCCAAATGACTATGCGGACATCGACGCGATAGTTGTCGCCATATCCCGTCGTTTTTGAGAGAAAATCGCCGATCACGTTCACCCGCTGTTCCTCGACCCCAAGTGCGGAAACCTTTGTGATCGCTTGCGATTCGATCAGCCGAACGCGGCCTTTCAACTGCTGTGTGCGATCTGGGTCCTCGATCAGCATCGTCGCCCCGGGCGGCACACGGGCGGCATCCGTGGAGAGAAGGTCGACAACGATCTCGATATTATCCGTATCGCCGATCTCGACCAGCGGCGTCCCAGCGGCAACAAATCCTTCGCTCTTTTCCAGCACCCGAAGCACCCTTCCGTCCGCCGGCGAAAAGACCTTGGCGGTGTAAGGACTCGGTAGGTCGTCGTTCAGGTCCGCTTCCCGTTGTATCGGCGGATTCGGATCGATCTCGGCAACGGGATAATCGTGCGGGATCCGGTCGCCTTCGGTTAGTTTTATCTTGAACAGCTTTCCGCTCACGGGTGCGGTGATCGTGTGTTTCTGCCGCACACGGGTCGTGCCTTCGCCGTCGACGGTGACGACCATTGGGCCGCGTTTGCAAGTGCCTGTGTCAACCGTGACCGGTGTCTCGCGAAACAGGCCCCAGAGCACCAACAGGACGACGAACGATCCAACGCCTATGTAGATCCACTGTCTCTTAGTTACCTTCATAGATCACTCCCTCGTCTTCAGGACCGCGATCAGGTCCAGGCCCCGCAGCCGCAGCGTAACAAGCAGGGCGGAGATCGCCGACGCGATCGTCACGATCACGCCCGTAATGAGAAACGTGCGGATCGTAAACACCAACGGCAGCCGCATCAACTCCGTGTCGACGAGATTATTCATCGTGGCACACAACACAACGCCGAGAACGAATCCGCTCGGCACGGCAACGAGCGTCACCACTGCCTGCTCGCCGAGCAGAATCGAAGCCACCTCGCGCTTCGAAAATCCAAGTACCCTGAGCGACGCAAGCTCACGCCCGCGTTCCGAAAGGGCGATCCTCGCCGCATTATAAACGACTCCAAAAACGATCGCGCTCGAGAACAGGACGAGAACGGACGTGAAAATGCCGATCGTCTTCGCAAATGTATCGTTAAAGCTCTCGAGGATCGCCTTCGGCATCCCGACGCCGGATATCGAAGGAATGCGTTTTAATTTGTCGTACAATCCGTCCTCTCCTCGCGAATCGACCCTCAGATACGCACCGGAGATAATGTCGTCCTCGTCCATCAGCCGATTCAGCGTCCGGATGTTCATGTAGGCATTCATTCCCATTAATTCGTCGATGATCGAGGTGACCTCGACCCGTTTTACGGGACGCCGCCCTTCGAGGACCTCGACGGTGACGAAACTTCCCTTCGAAACGCCGAGTCGGTTGGCGAGAGCCCTCGAAAGGGCCAGCCCGTGAGGCGAAACAATGCGGACCTGCGAATTTTGATCGACAATGCGGTGAAGGTCCGGCTCGGATTCGACGCCGATGATCGCACTCTTTTTGGAATAATGTTCCGCGGAAAGCCGTGCCGCGACCGCGCGAAAGGTCTCGACGCCCATCACACCCGACATATCAGCCAGCTCAAGACGTGCCTTTTGCGTTTGCGGCTTGGTGAAATTGACAACCGCGTCCTCGCGAATGGCCTGGCGGAACTGAATATCGATGATCTGGTCGATCGCGTCGTAGAAATAGAATCCCGTAAAGAGCAGCGCTGCGGCGATCGCGATCCCGAGCGATGCCAGCATCGACTTCAACGGATGGCGAGAGATGTTCCTCGCGACCATCCTGGACGACGGCGACAGATAACCGCTAAGGCCGCTTGTTTCGAGTATTCCAGGCTTGAACGACGGCGGTGCTTCGGGCCTCATCGCCTCGGCAGGCGGGAGCAGCACGGCCCTTCTAACCGCCGAACCCGCACCGAGAGCGGCTGACCCGATCGTTATCAGGACGGAGTACACCAACAGGTCGATGCCGATGTGGTAGGTAAGGATCGGAAATCGAAAGTAGTCGGTATACATCGTCGTCATCCCGTCGCCCATCCAAATGCCCAGCAACACTCCCAAAATGATCCCGCCGAGCACCGAGATGAATGCAAGTCCGAAAAAATGCACGCCGATCTCGGTGTTTCTGTAACCGAACGCTTTTAGTAGCCCGATCTGCTCACGCTGGGTGTTGATCAGCCGGGACATCACCAGGTGCAGCAGGAACGCGGTGACGCCCAGAAAGACGATCGGCAGGAATGTGCCGAACGTCCTGAGCTGCGAGAGTTCGTTAGAAATGAACCTGTACGATTGCTGATCCGCGCGTCCGTACGAGCCCGTCCCGCCGTACGTCTTCAGGATGCGGTCGACCTGGTCGATCACCTGGTCCTCACTTGCGTTCGGTGCGAGCGTCAGCGAGAGGTCGTTGAACGCCCCTTTCATATCGTACGCGGCCTCAGCGGCGTCCCGGCCCATCCAGATTATCCCGTACCTTTTGTTATCGGGGAAAATGTCGCCGCCGCGGATCTCGTAGATATATTCGGGAGAAAGGCCGATCCCGACAATGTTCAAACGCCGCGAACGGCCGTTAATGATCGCTCCGAGCGAATCGCCGGGAACAAACCCGTTAGCCTCGGCAAATGCGGCGCTGACGATGATCTCGTCCGAACGTCCCGGCCTGATGTACCGGCCGCTTTTCAAATGCAGGTCATTGAGTATCGGCGCCTCGATCTCCGGAATGGACACGATCCGGCCCTGGGCAGGTTCCCGCAGGTCGGGAATGTCGAGGATCGCGTCGGAGACGATGCGGGTCTCGACCGCGGCAACACCCGGAACGGCCGCGATGCGGCTCGCGATTCCCTCAGGTGCACGGGTCAGGCTGGCGAAAACATCACCGAATCGGTATTCGGAGTAATAATTCTCCTGCGTCTCGAGAAGTGACGCGTAAGTGCTCCGCATCGAGACGAACGACGCAACACCGCACGCGACGACGACCGCGGTCGCCGCCAATTGGCCGCGAAGGTGCCACAGGTCCCGAATCAGTTTTTTGAAAAGCGCTCGCTGCATTTTCACCAGATGAGATCTTCCGGTTTTAGCTTGGTCTCGTTAATGTCGACCGATACTATCCGTCCGCTGCCGATCCGGATGACGCGATCCGCCATCTGGGCGATCGAGGCGTTGTGCGTAATGACCGCCGTGGTCGTGCCAAGCTCGCGGTTGACGACCTGGATCGCCTCCAGCACGATCTTGCCCGTTTGAAAGTCGAGTGCGCCGGTTGGCTCGTCGCAGAGCAATACATCCGGCCGCTTTGCTATCGCCCTGGCGATCGCGACACGCTGTTGTTCGCCGCCCGAGAGTTGTGCCGGAAAATGGTTCAGCCTGTCCTTCAGCCCGACGATCTCGAGTGCCTCCTCCGCCTTCATTGGATTCGACGCGATCTCGGTAATAAGCTGGACGTTCTCAAGCGCGGTCAGGCTTGGTATCAGGTTGTAAAATTGAAACACGAACCCGACGTGGTCGCGTCTGAATTCCGTCAGCTGTTTATCGTTTGCCTTGGTCAGGTCGTGATCGGCGTAGATCACTTCGCCGGCGGTCGGCACATCGAGGCCGCCGATGATATTCAGGAGCGTCGATTTGCCGCTGCCCGAGGCTCCGAGCATTACGGCAAGCTCGCCGGCGTAAAGATCGAGGTCAACGGACTCCAACGCCTGGACATCGACCGCACCCATCTTATAGATCTTGGAGATGCCGCGGATCCGGAACACAGCCTCAGCCTCGGGCCGGCCGGATTTCGCCTTGCCGCCGCGTGAAGCTCGAGTACCTGAGACGGCGTGTTTCGCGTCCACGATCAATGAGAAAGCAACCGCTATGCCACCGATTTACGAATGCAAAACGGGAAAAACCCCGTGATCGAGGCGAATTTCGGTAAAAATGTTGGCCCGATGTGCGTGAGAATTCGCGCCCATGGAACATTGTGCCGTTCGGTACGACCGGACTGAATGCATGATATCTAGCTCACGATCGCGAACGGTCAGGATTTTTACATTCTTTACAAATTATTTACTCGCTCTTAACCAGCTATCCTGCCGTGGTGATAATCTTTACCTTTCGGTATTTTCGGTGGTCGTTAACCGCGCGTCAGCATTATGAAATCATTCTTCAGCGTAATTAGAGCCTTACTTATTCTCGCTTTTTCGATCGGTATCGCGCAGGCTCAGGATGCCAAGACTTCTGCGGTGAAGAACGGCGGCGATGCGCCGGCAAAGGTCGGTTTTGCGGGCGATCAGGCCGTGATCCCGATGGAGCTTTACGGCCGCAAGCCGGTCGTCGAGGTCAAGATCGACGGCAAGGGCCCGTACAAATTTTTCCTCGACACCGGTGCCGGAGCGACCGTTTTGGACCAGAAGCTGGCGGACGAACTCAAGCTCCCGGGCGACGGCACGACGAAGATCGGCGACCCGTCCGACCCGGAAGGGATAACCGCGAATCGCAACCGGATCGACGCCCTCGCGCTCGGCGGAGCGACATTCTCAAATTTTATCGGCGTTTCGTGGGACCGTTCGCCGTTATACAAGGAAGGCGCTCCCCGCGGCGTGCTCGGAATGCCCTTGTTCAAAGAGCTGCTGCTCACTGTGGACTATCCGGGAAAACGGATCGTCATCTCCCGCAGTTCGCTGTCAAACGCTAACGGCAATGACGTGCTCGAATACACATACAGCGAGCGGGGACTTTTCGGGATACCGGTCAAGATCGGCTCGACAGAAATGACCGCGACGCTCGATACCGGTTCTCCGGGCGGGATCTCGTTCCCGACCGAATATATGGAAAAGCTCCCGCTCGCCGATAAACCAAAAGAGATCGGCCGCGCAAGGACGGTCGGCGGCGAAGCCGTAATTTACGGAGCAAAATTAAAGGACAAGGTAAAGCTCGGCGGTTATGTATTCGACGAGCCCGACGTCGCGTTCTTTGACCGGCTCGTTCATCTGAATATCGGATACGGCTTTATCGGCCAATTTG
Organism: Acidobacteriota bacterium; assembly: GCA_029781855.1. Taxonomy (GTDB): domain Bacteria; phylum Acidobacteriota; class Blastocatellia; order Pyrinomonadales; family Pyrinomonadaceae; genus OLB17. The sequence continues at coordinate 18,457 of JAKOVX010000100.1, forward strand.
CCATTACGATCGACCAGCGGAGCCGAAGGATCAAATTCCAGCGTCCGGCTGCGGCCGAAAACTCGGCTGGTTCGGCCGCCAATACCGAGAGCCTTGGCGGATTCGCCGGCCTCTACGGCATCCGGCGTGTCACTGTCGAGAACGGCGACGTTTACCTCCAGCGGCTCTCCGGCCCACAAGGCGAGGGACCGAAACTCAAGCTCGTGCGGGTCTCAAAGGACGCCTTCGCCTTACCGGGCACCACCGAGGTCCGCCTCAAGTTTACACGTGACATCCACGGCTCGATCACCGGATTGCAGGTCCTGTCGCCAACCGGCGAATGGGAGTCAGCGGCCAGATCGAACTGATCGCACTGCTCTCGGGCATTGCACAAGCCCGCACGTCAGTAAGGGCGGAACACTCACCTTGGAAGACTCCACTCCCGCTCGTTTCTCCATTTCTGTCTCTGCGGCATATGCGACCTCTGCGTTAAAAAAACTGCCTTGCCCGCGATGATCCGATGCACAAGCCCGCACGTAAGTAAGGGCGGAACACTCATCGTGAGCCGGAATTTGCCAAAGCCCGAGCGTGAGCAAGGGTGTGAGCGAACCGCACTCTCTTAACACGTTTTCACTTTTTCCGGCGCGGCTATTGCCGCAAAGCACTGCGGTCGGGCTGTGCCCGACCGTCACACCGGCCACTCACACCCGGAGCCCGGCCCGGCTTCAGCCGGGTACCGGACGACAACGCTTTTGTCGGCGGCTCAGCCGCCTCCGGTGCATCGATTGATCACGACATGGTCGGCCAGCCATTCTTGAGTAGCTCGAGGATGAGCCGATCCGGTTTCATGTAGCCGGCATCAGGCCGTGCACGGATAGTTGATTGCATTCGCTACAAAAAACGCGAGGCGGTCTTGAAAAGCTCTAACTAATATCGAAAGGAGGCGAGGGTTGTTTTTCTATTGTCAAGAGAAGACCATTCTCCGACCACAGAGCAACAATGTGGTGCGGGAGATACCAGTGCGCTTGACCTGAAGGCCACACGTCATAGATGACCCCGATCTTCCCGCGACGATCATAAACTCCGTCTCGAGGCCGTCTCCCGATTTCCCTGCTCACCGCGTTGACGGAAGCACGAAAATCTCCGGCGCGGGGCGTCCATGTAGATACTCCAATCTTTCGTATCCGTTTGGCCCGGTTGCATCCACATAAACGCTCTCGCCAAAGCTGCCATCAGCAATTATCATCACGAAATTGTAAATCGTTCGAAGAATCCTCGACAGAAGACTGGCGTGGATTTTCCTTTCGGGAAATACGACGTAGCCACTTGCATCAGTTTCTCGCATGAAATCATTGGAATCATGACAAGGCGAGACCCCTAAAGTATAGCTGTAACAGAACTGTCTTACGCCTTTTCCCGCGTACGGAACTCCGGTTTCGTTTACGACTCTCAATTGCCATTCGGGTACTAATGTAGTGTTAAACGGCACAAGGCTAATCACCAGTGCAAGAATCGCGCCCGACACCAAGAGAAGTTTTTGATTCACAATGCTCTCCCATCAGTTGACCTTTGCGAAATTCGATCGGACGTTTTCTTGCGTTCATCTTCCGTCACTGCGAGTTCATAAGCAGCCTGTCCGTAAGTATCTCGATACAGCATTCGCATCCGGTCAACCATGAGGTCCATTTCTGATTGCGTGGGCTCTCTCTCCTCCTTCTCAGAGTGCTCGTCTACATCACGGCGAACCGACTCGGCCGCACCCACCACTGCACCGGGGGCTCCACCTATAACCGCACCCCAGAACGCCCCGCGCCCTGCTGCGTTATCATAACTGTAAAATACCTGGAAGCCACGGTGAGCGGGTGAAACGTTATCCATTACGGTATGCATAGCCTCTCCGAATTTTTCTAACGATCTGTCGGTCCTTTCGCTGAGGCTCCCATAATCTCCGGGCTTGGGCCTTAATATGTTTTTTGCGTCCGCTAAATTGCCGTTGATGAATGCAGCCGCTTCGTTTTTCGCCCATGCTTTTGCACCCTCAAGACCCATCTCCCTAACCTTACTTCCGGGAGTCATAGCATGTTTATACGCATTACTTTCCAAAACTGTCCCAGGAACGTCTGTCTTGTAGCTCCCCCGCTCGATGGCTTTCGTACTGAAGTTCGGATTGTTGAAGGCTGTCTGAATTATTTTGTTATGAGTGCCGGTAGGCCATTTTCCATTGTCATCGACGAGGACTAGGGGGTTGTTATAACAATATGTGTATCGGTTCCAGGATTGCGAGTAGACCTTTTGTATACTTCTACGCGAAGGGTCCGTGGTCATGAAGCGTCCATGCTTATATGCATACATTCTTGCCTGAGCGAAATGCAGATCAACTTCATTGTCCTTTTCATATCCGATGAATTGTTTTCTCACCGAATCGTTGCCGTAGTTTAGGCCAGTCGTCCTGCCGCCTGTGCCGTCGATCTCTTCGCCGAAGGGCATGTAATCGTGCCGGGCGATGATCGCTCCATCCTGGTCGGTGTTAATTCTTGGACTGCCGAGATGATCGGCGGTCAGGTAAGCGACCTTGGCGTCCGTCGAGTTTGCCACAACGTCTGAATATTCGGCGATGGACTTGCCGCCGGCATCATACACGAAGATGGTCGTTTCGGTCTCGTTGCTGTTCGCGTCATAGGCGATCTTCTTGACCCGCTTGCCGTCTCCGTCATACCAATACTGGCCCCTGACCACTGACCCCTGGTCCCTGACCTCCACCTGCTTGTTCTCGGCGTCGTAAGTGAACGTCCGCCCCAGTGCGTCACCCGTCGTGTTCCCCGGCATCGTCGTGTTCGCCTCGTAATAATCGCTCTTGTGGAATGGTAGGTTACGACGATTTACGACCTTATCTGGATGTCCTATTTCAATTCATCCAAGTATCTCTTTCGAAAGAATACATAATGAGTCGGCTCTTCGGCTGGGGCAACCGCCACTTTATCTTCCCATTCGAATTCAAATTTGATTCTGATTGACTCCGAATTCATCAACTCTCGATATGGCAAAGTAAACACGATGGACTTGCCAGACGCCAAACCGACAATGGAACATACATGACAACCGTGACTCTTTGCAATATTCCCGTCTTGGTCGAGAACATCGTAGTAAAGCTTGGCATCGTCAACGCCCTTGATCCCGCCCGATGCCTCGAGTTTGATCAGCCAGCGGGAATTGTTTCGCAACCGCAAGCGTAGAAGTCGCTCCCCGTCACCGGAAGAAAGATCCGTTAAAACAGGGGAGTCCAAACTAATCAGAACTGTAGGTAATTTCCGTTCAAGTCGAACTGGCGGGAAAGAATTCGCTTTCTTGCTCTGAGCGTCAGTTCGAAGGAAACAGCCAAAAAAGATAACACTAGCGATGATTAGAAACGTGCTTTGCTTCATATTTGATAATAACTAAAATCGGGACTTCCTATCCCACGCCTTTCTAGGATCTTTCATATTTGGCGTCAAATTGTACAAATTGTCGTAGCGAAGGAATTTTTTGATTCCGGCTTGACGCTTGACTTCTACGTCAGCCGCCGCCCAGCTTGAATTCCAGATGTCAGAGGAAAGTAAAAATCCCGCATATGGTGATTTGGAATCTGTCGCATTTAGCGTGATTTGCATTGTATACGCTGGGTACCCAGAAGCCTCTGCAATTAACGAAGAAACAGTATAGGCGTCGAATTCCGTCTGGTATTCGGTTGGATTCATCGCATCTTTAAAACCGCTCTTTACCCAGTCCGCACCGTCCGCCGCATGAGACCCTTCATGCGCAACTGCTGTTTCAAATCCCTCTTTTGAAAATACGTCGGGGTCAAATTCAACATTTATTCTTTGGCCAGTCGGATTGTCTTTAGTCTTTGCAACTGTAGTACCGTTCGTAGATGTTCGCCCAGAACCCTCTCCGTCGTTGCTCAGAATAAACACACCATTGTTGACACCCTTGGCCCCATACACTGAAAGGGCTCTTTCGGCCTTTTTGTATTCCTTTGAGTCTTTTCCTCCTTTGTATTTTGCAGCTATTTTGTCCAGATCCGATGTTGCTTTGGCAAATGCAGCGTCGAACTGTTCGCATCTAGTCTTACCGGCTTTGCAAACATAGAGTCCGGTACGATCCACCATTGACAATGGATTGTTTTCGGAGTAAGCATATTTATTCCAAGATTGAGGCCCCTCCACGTGACCGGATGAGAGCAGCGGATCTGCTCCCGTAAACCTTGCGATCTCCTTTTGGTACATTCGCGCGTTTGCGAAATCTAATCTAGTTTCCTCGTCATCCAGATACCCAGTAAATCCCTGTCTGACGTGGTCAACGGAATATTTGTTCGAATCCGACCGGCCACCTAGTCCGACGATTTCTTCGCCGTAGGGCATGTAATCGTGGCGGGCGGTTATGGCTCCGGTCGCATCGGTGTTAATTCTGGGAGTGCCGAGGTTGTCGTTGGTCAAATACTGGGCCTTTGCGTCTTCGACCGCGGCGACGACCGTCGAATATTCAGCGGCCAATTTACCGGACGCGTCATACACGAAAACGGTTGTGTCTCCCGTCGAAGCCACGTACTTCTTCACTCTGTGGCCGTCTCCGTCGTACCAGTATTGGCCGATGACGCCGTTGGCGTCCGAAACCGACGTTTGTTTGTTTTCGGCGTCGTAAACAAACGTCCTGCCTTCGGCATCGCCGATCGTGTTGCCCGAATCGTCATAGGAATACCCGTCGCCCGTGCTCAAACGGTTGTTACCGGTGTTGAGAGCCGGATCGTTGCCACAAGGAACCAAAAACGAAGCCATTTCCCAATTTTATCCCCGAATAACCCGCCTGTCACGAAAAGATCCAATTCCGCCTCGTTGCATGGGCCCGCACATTGCAGAAGCCCGCACGGAGTAAGGGCGTTCGCAGCCCCAGACAAGATCCGGGCACACTCAGAGCCGAAATCCCAAGCCCGTCCATAGCGGGAGCCCGCAAGTAGTAAGGGCGTTCGTAGCCTTCGACAAGATCCGAGCATTCTCAGATCCGACATGCACAAACCCGCACGTAGGTAAGGGCGGAACACTCACCGCGATGATCCGCCATCCCGAGTTCCCGCACGCTCGCCGTCCCATCGTCGCCGTTCCCCGCGGCTCAGCCGCCCTATTTGCGGCGAAGCTCCGCTTCGCCGGCCGCGTCCTATCTATTTCCCGGAGGAGGCTGTGCCTCCGACAAGATCCGCTGCCCGAAGCGGGCTCCGGGATCTCTAGGTGCCGCCCGCCGGAAAAGTAGAACTTTTCCGCAAATAGACGGGCACAGCCCAAAAGCATGATACAGATATTCGGGACAATTCAATCCCGCACTCCCGCACTCTTTCCTCCTTCACGCTCTTTGCATCCTCAACTTCGCGAGCTTTGCGGTAAAAAAACCGCTTTAACCGCAAAGTACGCCAAGGAAAACCGCAAAGACCGCAAAGTCAGGCCATTCCCCCTTTTTCACATTTTCCCTTTTTCACTTTTCCCCTTTGTCCCCGCTCCGTGACCTTTGTGTCTTCCTTTTGTGTTCTTTGTGTTAAAAATTCCGACGACGACCCGAAAAGACGATTCGACCGACGACAACCACGAAGAAACCCAGGATCATCTCTCCGTCCATAACAAACGACATTTTCGGCCCAGATCCCCACCGAAATACCGGTCGCTTCGCGCACCCGAAAAGCGAATTTTTCGTAGGTTAATGCGCTACGAAAAGCGCACGAACATACGCCATCAGATACGCACCCCCAGATCGCATGCAACAAATCGGCATTTGAGCCCTAAATTTTCGACAAAAAACATAGCGCCTGAGAGGGGTAAACATAGCGCCTGAGGCCCATTTCGAGTGCGCCTGAGTGGGGTAAACATAGCGCCTGACGCCTATTTTGAGTGCGCCTGGCTTTTAACGAATACAAAACGCCGCTAGGTCAGTTCGAATTTCTCACCGTACTGGGGCACCTCGACATTCCACCCGAAAGTCTCCTTGATGTGCTCGGCCATCGCCGCCGCCGACTCGGGCTCGCCGTGGGTGGTGAAGACCATCTTCGGCGTCGTATGAAGCCCGCTGAGCCACCGCAGGACGGCCTTCCAGTCGGCATGCGCCGAGAAGCCTTCGACCCGCTCGATATGGCATTTGACGGGCACCCAGTTCTTCATTATCTTGACCTCTCTCTCGCCGTCCTCGACCCGCCGTCCGGTCGTTCCGGCAGCCTGATAGCCAACAAATACAAGGGTCGCGTTGGGGTCGGGCAAGACGCGCATCGCGTGGTGCAGAACGCGTCCGCCGGTCAGCATTCCAGAGGCCGAAACGATGATCCGCGAACCCCTCATTTCATTGAGCTTTTTCGACTCTTCGCGGCTCGACGCTGTGCTCATCGAGGCCGTCCGCAGCGGATGCCGCTTTTTCGCCAGGATGGACGCGTATTCCTCGTCGTGCTCGTCTTCCCAGCGGTTGTAAACTTGTGTCGCCTGAGCCGCCATCGGCGAATCGACCACAACCGGTAGTACCGGAATGCGTTTCTGGTCCTCAAGCTCGCGGATCATGTAGAGCACTTCCTGTGTCCTGCCTACGGCGAATGCGGGTATCAGGATCGGGCCGTTCCGCCGAACCGCTTCGTTAATGATGCCGGCCATCTGCGTTTCGGAATCGATATCGCCGTGCAGACGGTCGCCGTAGGTCGATTCGCACATCAGGTAATCGCAGTCCGGCGGCGGGGCTGGATCATTAAGGATCGGCTGGTCGTAATGGCCGAGATCGCCGGAGAATAGGAACCTAATCGATGAATGGTCGGGTCGGGCATTTGCCAGCTCGACCAACACCATACTGGCTCCCATGATATGTCCGGCGACGCTGAAACTCGCCGTGACGCCGTCGCAGATCTCAACCGGATTCCCATCATTAGCCACCGGCCGCAGCCTTTCCAAGGCCGCACGGGCGTCGTCCTCGTCGTACAACGGCAGGGCCGGAGTATGCGTCGTCAGGGCGTGGCGATTGCGGTAATCGGCCTCTTCTTCCTGTAGCCGGGCGGAGTCAGGGAGCAGTATTTTCAGCAGATCGCCAGTCGCCCGCGAGGTCGTCACTTCGCCCTTGAAGCCCAATTTTACAAGCCTCGGCAGCCACCCTGTGTGGTCGATATGGGCGTGTGTGATGATAACCGCGTCGATCTCACGCGGATCGAACGGCGGGTCCTGCCAATTCCTGTCTCGGAGTTCTTTCAGGCCCTGAAACAGGCCGCAGTCCACCAGGACCTTTTTTCCGTTGCTTTCAAGTAGATATTTCGAACCCGTGACGGTTCCGACGCCGCCGTAGAAGGTGATGCTCGCCATAGTGTACGAATCTACCAGAAACACGAACGGCCGGGCAATTGCCTGGCCGTTCTAAATGCTCAAATTGGTGGACTCGATCGCCCCTCAGCCGACAGCTCGCTCCGGAAACCAAACGACATTCGCCGGCGACTTTGCCTTTGCCTGCTGTTTATTTAACCTTGCAGAATGGATCATCTGGTCCGCGGTCTCACCGTGTTTGCCGAACGCCGCCGTTCCGAAATAGAGTTCAGGTACGATCGAATCGGAATCGGACACGAAGAATCGGCTGACGACCAACGCAACGTTTATACGGTCGACTATTTCCGACGCAACGGTTTCGTCAGCCGTCGGGAATATGGCAAGAAATTCGTCATTACTGGAACGGGCGACAAAATCCATCTGGCGAAGCTGACGCCTGATCACTTGCGAAATCAAACGGAGCAGCCTGTCGCCTGTCGAATGGCCGAAGCGGCTATTTATTTCGTCAAAATCCCTGATATCGATCGCGATCATCGTCAGCGGCCGGTCACCGCGATTTCGTTGCGACTCGGCGATCTGATTCTCGAGTATGAGCCGGAACGCCCGTTCGTTGGGTAGTTCGGTCACAGGATCGGTCAGCGCTGAGGCGAGGCTCCGCTCATACGAAAGCGAACTCGCAATCATCGGCGCGGCGCGCTCGGCAGCGGCCTCGAGCTTTACCAATGCATCCGCGTTGAATGCAGTTGGCGACTTAGAGAAGAGTTGCAGCACTCCGAATGCCGTGCAGTTACGCTTCAGCGGAACCGCGGCTGAAGAGCGAAAACCGACGAGTGCTTCTGCAGGAAACGCTGCCCGGCTTTCGAGCAATCCGCGTTCATATTGGGCCTCGCCGAGTGTGAAACTGCGTTCCGCGAGACCAGCACTTTTCAACGGGTCCGAGTTTCTGAACTTTTCCGCATTTTGCCCAAGGGACAGTTCGACCCGCATTGCGGCGTGTTCGGGGTCAACGAGCATCAGGACACATCCATCGAACGGTAGAACGTGATTGATCTGGCTTGAGACAAGCCTGAACATATCTGCCGGGCTGAGCTTCCCGCCAAAATACTGTGCCGCTTCTTCGATAGCATGAAGCTGCCCATCCACGATCGATCCCTGCTGGGTCTCATCCACGCCGGACTCGGCAGATCTCAAACCACGAGTATTCCAATGGACCATAACGGCCGCCACCGCGAGATAGCAACCGACGATCGCCGCGAATCCGTACGATCTAGGAAACACCCGATTTTCGCCAGTCGCCACAAGGAATGTCGCTACCATCGAAAGCAGTGAAACAGCCACCATCAACGCCATACCGACGGCAGGATCACGTTGTCTCTTTTCGCGTCGAACCAATTGATTCATTTAAATACTTGAGGGATTTCGAAGGCAGGAAGAATCGGGGTGAGAGCCATCTTCTAGCTTAGCTTTTCGCGGCTCCGGCAGTCAACATTTTATTTCGGATCGACGAGGTGGCTTCGGCGACCGGGCAAGCTCAAAAACGGGCTGAAATTTGGCCAAAATATATTTTCGAAAATGCACCAATTTGGTTATTTTTAGGTTGACTAACCCTTTTTCAATATCTATTCTTACCCTTGCTCTGAAATAGAAAGAGTTTAGGGCAAAAAACGGTCGGCGTCGCTGACCGAAGTTACTATAGATACGTTAATTTTTTGAGAAAGACAGGAGACTTACAACACAATGAAAAAGATCATTGCAACTGCATCACTTTTCGCTTTCGCTGCTATGGGGATGGCCTGCGGCGAAGCGGCGACCAACAACACGGCTAACAAGCCGGCAGCGAACACGACGAACACGACAACGACGAATACGACCACTTCGAATTCGTCGACGACGAACACAACTGCTCCGGCCAATACTTCGAACATGGCGCCTGCCAATTCGTCGAACATGAAACCGGCAAACACCACGACTGCTCCGGCCGCCAACACCAAGGCAGCAAACACGGCAGCACCGTCATCGAACACCATGAAACCGGCTAACAAATAGTCAAAAACTTTTGCTTTCGGGCAGAATGAAACGCGTTGTTTCCGAACAGCGCGTTTTTATTTTTGCTTTCAGAACAATAAGTAGGCCGATTTACCGGTGCACAAATAGTTTTAAAATGCAGTTTTTGGGGTTGACTAACTAGCGTAAGCCCTTTATATTGTCGAATGTTCCGAAAAATAGAAAGATACGGGACATCGGGCATGTTCGCATGGCCGAAAAATTAGATCTAATCTTTGAAGAAGACAGGAGAATCAAACTAGTTATGAAAAAAGTAATTGCACTTTCAGCAGTTCTTGTGATGGGTGCTTTGGGAATGGCTTGCGGTGAAGCGGCCAACAACACAGCAGCCAACAAACCGGCCAACAACACGGCATCCAACATGGCTTCGAACACTGCTTCGAACACTGCTTCGAACACCGCTTCGAACACTGCTTCGAATACCGCTTCCAACACGGCATCGAACACGGCTTCCAACACCGCGGCTAACAAGCCGGCGACGAACGAGCCGATGAAGCCTGCTGCTTCGAACACCGCTTCGAACACGATGAAGCCGGCAGCGAACAAATAGTTTCAGTTCTTAGCTGGAATTTAATGAGACCCGATCGTTCTAGACGGTCGGGTCTTTCCCGTTTTGTCGTGCGGAACTGGTTGTCACCAACCTATCCTGTGTCACGAAACTATAAGTTCGCGTAATTCCCGCGGAGTCGTCACGGGGCGCTGACAGACAAACTTCTCACATACGTATACCGTCGGCGACCCACCAACCATTTCGCGGCCTTTGACCAGTTCCAGCGGCGAACTCTCCGATCGGTCTGCATCACATCTGACGGCCACCGAACCCGGCAAATAGCTCGAAAATACTGTCCGTTCCATTACATTTCCGGGCGGGCCGATGATCACGATCTCCTTTCCGTCGCCAAAATGGAATTCCAGTGCCGACAACATGCGGCCAAATCCCTGAGGATGCCGCTGGACCTGCCGTGACGCCATCCGAAGCACCGTCACTGCCAAACGCTCGTACCGTTCGTCTCCGGTGAGTTTGCCAAGTTTCAACAGCACGTCGGCCGCCAAAGAATTCCCGGATGGCGTCGCATTGTCGAAAAAGTCCTTGTTGCGAACGATCAAATCTTCGTGGTCGTTGGATGTGAAAAAGAAGCCGCCACCTTCCTCGTCCCAAAATTCGGTGATCATCAGGTCGGCGAGCGATCGCGCTTCTGAGAGGTATTTTTCGATGCCCGACGACTGATAGAGTAATAACAAGCCGTCCGCTACGTTGGCGTAATCCTCAATGTAGGCATTGAGTTTGGCACCGCCGTCCTTCCACGTGCGGAGAAGACGTCCGTCTGAACGCAATTGATCGAGAATGAAGTCGGCGTTTCTGGTGGCAATGTCGAGGTATTCTCGGCTGTCGAGCACTGCCGCGGCATCCGCAAACACCGTAAGCATCAGTCCGTTCCAAGCGGTCAGGACCTTTTCATCACGGTTCGGCTTGACGCGCTTTTCGCGCTCGGCAAACAATTTGGAACGGCAAGAAGCAAGAAAAGCCTCGCGATCGGCCTCAGGCATTTCGTCGAGGGCCGCAGGGTTCTTGATATTGAGTATGTTTTTGCCCTCAAAATTCCCTTCTCTTGTAACGTCGAAATAACGATCAAAGGCCGCGGCGTCCTTCTCGCCGAGGATCTGTGCGATCTCCTCTGGAGTCCAGACAAAGAACTTCCCTTCTTCGCCTTCACTGTCGGCGTCCTGCGTCGAGTAAAAACCACCGCAAGGGTCGAGCATTTCGCGTCGAACATATTCGAGTGTGTCGGTTGCTATCCGTTTGTAGAACTCGCTGCCCGTGACCTGATACGCGTGAAGATAAACGCGTATCAATTGGGCGTTGTCGTATAGCATTTTCTCGAAGTGCGGCACGAGCCAGATCGCGTCAACCGCATAACGATGAAAACCGCCGCCAAGCTGGTCGTAAATGCCGCCGCGGGCCATCTTATCGAGTGTGTGGGTGACGATCGCGATGGCCCGTTCGTCGCCGGTCCGATGATGATAACGTAGAAGAAATTCGAGTGACATCGCTGCCGGAAATTTAGGCGCGCCGCCAAATCCGCCATTGACTGCATCAAACGTCCGTGCATGGCTCTCGAAAGCGGCATCGAGGATCTCAGTTCCGAGTCCGCCCTGAGCGACTTCTACCGTACTCAGCCGGCGAAGTTCGGTCACGATGTTCGCCGCCGACTCCTCGAGTTCTTCACGTTTGTTCTTGTATGCCTCGGAAATGCTGGTCAGGATCTGCGGCCATGACGGCATATTGTAACGCGAGACCGGTGGGAAATAGGTGCCTCCGTAAAACGGCCGCTTGTCCGGCGTGAGGAAGACGTTCATCGGCCAGCCGCCGCGTCCTGTCGTTAGCTGAACGAAATTCATGTATATCTGGTCGACATCGGGGCGTTCCTCCATATCGACCTTTATGTTGATGAAATGTTCGTTCATTATCGCGGCGACCGATTCATCCTCGAACGATTCATGCTCCATGACGTGGCACCAGTGGCATGCCGAATAGCCAATGCTGACGAGTACAGGCTTGTCCTCGGCCTTTGCCCGCTCGAACGCCTCATCGCCCCACGGATACCAATCGACCGGGTTGTGGGCGTGCTGGAGCAGGTAAGGGCTGGTCTCGTTGATCAGCTTGTTCGTAAAGGTTCTGGATCCTTGCATTGCAACATTGTTTCACGCCGGCACGGATTTTTGAAACGGGACCGACATTCTGATATATTACGGACATAAATTTCTATGACCTCGCGTTGTATTGCAAAACTTCGTCCAGCCTGGCAACGCGCCGAACTCTTCGGCGGGGACTAATTTCTCCATTTGGCTTTTGGCAACCGCCCACCGCGGTTGTCTCTAACTGATCCGCGGTCCATGACCGCACGGCTTATCAACTTAGGAGAAATATCATGCAACCAACTACAGAATTACAGCGGCCGATCATCAAAACAGAATTACCGGGCCCCAAAGCCCGCGAAATTATCGCCGCCGATGCCCAATATGTGACGCCGAGCTATCCGCGACCCGACTACAAACTCGTTGCGGAAAAAGGCTACGGCGTTTGGCTCGAAGATGCTGACGGTAACGTTTTCCTGGACTGTAACGCCGGCGTTGCTGTTTGCTCGACCGGCCATTGCCATCCGGAGATCGTCAAGGCGATCTCGGACCAGGCCGCGGAGCTCATCCACATGTGCGGCACGGACTTCTACTACCGCCATATGCCGGCTCTAGGCAAAAAGCTTGACGAGATCGTTCCGATCGACGGCCCGACCAAGACGCACTTTGCGAATAGCGGAGCCGAGGCTGTCGAAACCGCTCTTAAATTGGCGATGTATCACACTCGCCGCCAGAAATTCATCTCGTTCTTCGGTTCATTTCACGGCCGTACGCTCGGAGCTCTTTCGCTGACCTCGTCGAAGAAAGCCCAACGTCTCGGCTTTATGCGACAGTCACTGGACGTTGTTCACATTCCGTACCCAAACAAATACCGGCATTTTGCAGACGACAGGCTGTCGGATGAGGCGACCGTCACCCGCGACGTAATTAGCTGGATCGAAAACCGTTTGTTTAAAACGACCACGCCTCCGGAAGAGGTCGCCGGCATCGTCCTCGAGGTCGTCCAGGGCGAAGGCGGTTACCTGCCTGCACCAACGGCGTTCGTCAAAGAGCTTCGCCGTATCTGTAACGAACACGGGATCATGCTGATCATTGATGAGGTACAGTCGGGCATGGGCCGTACGGGTCGGATGTTTGCCCTCGACCATCATGATGGCGTCAAGGCCGACATAGTCTGTATGGCTAAAGGCATCGGTTCAGGCATGCCGATCGGGGTCTGCACGGCGAAGGCCGATATCATGGACTGGCACAAAGGTGCCCATGCTTCGACATTTGGCGGCAATCCGGTAGCGATCGCATCGGCGCTCAAAACCATCGAAATGCTGCAGGGCGGCCTGGTAGAAAATGCCCGTGAAGTAGGCGAATACCTCGAAAACGGGCTTCGCAAGCTTGCCGGCAAATATGACGTTGTTGGCGATGTTCGTGGCCTCGGGTTGATGCTCGGTGTCGAGTTCGTCACCGACAAGGCGTCCAGGAAGCCGAATGTCGCTCTTCGCGATCGCGTCGAAATGGCGTGTTTCAACCGGGGCTTGATCATTCTCGGCTGCGGAACAAGCACCATCCGCTGGTCGCCGCCGTTGATATTGGCAAAGGAACACGTTGACGTTGCTCTCGAGATCTTCGACGATGCCATAGCTGCGAGTATTTAGGATCCATCGGATTCACTGATAGCCTTGTGAGGGGTGGGCTTGGGGTCCACCCCTTTCTGCATTTTCGGCGATTTCCGGTATTTCGGTCGGTTTGGGATAATTTAATCAATGGCAGGAACAATTTCAAAAAGGTTGTCGAATTCGTTCGAAGGGGCTCTCGCTGGCGGCGGGGACCCCGCGACTTCTCCGCTTTATGTCTTCGGGCCTTTTTTGAAGCTCGTCGTGCTCGCGGGCGTTGCACATATTACTTTTGGAGCGACGGTATGGCTGGCCGTCTTTACCGTCGTGATGGTGTCGGCGATGTACCGTCAGGTAATGACCTGGGTCACCGACGGAAGCGGCGGGAGCGGACTGGCTGAGGATGAATTTGGGAGTTGGGCAGTCAAGGTCAACGCCGGCATTACGGTCATCGAGTACACGCTGACGTTCCTTGTGAGCATGGCGGCGCTTGTGACGTTTATTGCCGACCGTTTGCCGATATTGAATGAATCGATTTTCGGTTTTCAATATCGGACGTTCCTCGCGATCGGGTTAAGCATTATGACCGGCTTGATCGTAAACCGCGGCCCTAAGGTTTCTGCACGTGCATTCGGACCTGCCACTGCCGCGATCCTTGCACTGTTGTGGATCATGATCATTGCCACGGTCATCCAACTTGGGTTTCACCTGCCGTCTTTCGATTTCAGAGCGTTTTCTCTTAGTCAGGTGAGTTTCACCGAGGGCGGCGAGGCCGTCCGTTCATCGTACCTTAACCTGACCCTCGGCGGATACGCCCGGATACTCGCGTTGATGACCGGGATCGAGATATTTGCAAATCTCGTTGCTGCATATGGCGGAACACGCGCAGAACGAAGCCGCAAGGCGTTCGGCAGTCTAGTCATCATTATGGGAACGACCGCACTTACGATGCTGATCGTTGGGCCGGCTATTTTGAACCTGTCCGATGCGACGAATCCGAATGTGTCCGTCTTTACCCAGACGATGGACAAACTCCTGCCGGCATGGGCGTCCTATATGGGAACGCTGATCGGCATCGCCGTTCTCCTTTCTGCCTCGGCCGCGGCGGCCCAAGGCGTGCAGAATTTGATGCTCGGGCTCCGCTACAGACATTACGTGCCGGCGTCAATGGGCCAGCGAAACGTTCACGATGTAGCTGATCGGCCGGTGATGGCAATGCTGATCGTGATATCCGCCTGTTTCCTGGGGTTCGGGACGCACGAAGAGACATATTTGGCTCTCTACGCTGCCGGAGTATTCATTCTTCTTAGCATGACCGGCTGGGCTGCTTCAAAGCGTCTGTATCGCGAAAGGGCGAGCCGAAAATTATTTAGCCGCTATTTTTCATTCTTCGGAACGATCATCGCCGCATTGTTGACCACAGGAGCGACTTTTATCATTTTCGAAGAGCGGTTTTTCGAGGGAGCCTGGTCTTATTTCCTGATGGTTCCGCTCTTCTATTTGGTATTTGGCTATTACCGAAAACGCCTCGGCACACCGCCGTCAGTCGAAGATCGCCTAGGCTCGATTATTTGCGAACAGCGGTATCTACCGATGTCGCTTCAACAAAACGCCGAGGAAAAATCCAAGTTCCGCAAGGTTGTAGTGCCGCTGAACGGTACTTCGCTCGCCGAGCAGGTTCTCGCGACCGCACGTTCGTTTGCACGGGCGCTCGGTGCCGAATTGAAGCTCGTCGCCGTCCTCAAGGAAAAGAAACCGGACAAACGCAGCCAACGCGAGTATCTTGAAATGGTCACGCAGCTGATCGTGGACGACGGACTAAATGCGAATTACAACATCCGATCCGGAGATCCCGCCGCCGAGATCGCCAAATTTACTTTGGAAGAGGAAGCGGACCTGATCATTATGACAACGCGCGGGAGATTTGCGGTTGATGACATACTGTCGGACAGCATAGCCAAATCAGTTGTCAAGAAGACGCTTACGCCCACAATGCTCATTCGTCCGACGGACAACTGGCGAAGCCGGCGGTCGAAATTCAAACGGATCCTTGTCGCACTTGACGGCTCGGAGGCAGCCGAATCCGTCTTGCCATATGTCCACACCTTCTGGGAGACGTTCGACAGCCGGGTGACACTGCTCTCAGTCCCTGAGGGTTCAGAATCTGAAGAATTTGGAGAAAAGATCGAGGTCTATTTGGACGATGTGGCTGAAGCTCTTCGTAACGAAGGGATGGAGGTCGAATCGGTGGTAACCGGCTCCGGTCCGGCACGAACGGTCCTTTCGTACAGCAAAGACAAAGAAATTGATCTCATCATAATGGCCTCGCACGGCCGCGGCGGGACAGATCGCGACTCGATCCATCTGGGAAGTGTCGCAGATCGCGTAGTCCAGGAAACCGAGTGTCCCGTTCTTATTATTCCGCTGACGCAAAGCGACGGAGGTTGAAAAACGAAAAAAATGCTCGCCCAACCGGACGAGCATTCAACATCTGGTTTGGTGACGAACTAGCCCTTGGCCTTATTGATCTCCTCGATCATCGTAGGAACAGCCTCAAACAAATCGCCGACGATGCCGTAGTCAGCAATGTCAAATATCGGTGCCTCGGCGTCCTTGTTGATCGCCACGATAGTACCCGAATTCTTCATTCCGACGATGTGCTGTATAGCACCTGAGATTCCGAGTGCAATGTAAAGTTTCGGAGCTACGGTCTGGCCGGACGACCCGATCTGGCGATCGATCGGCAGCCATTCGCTGTCGCAGATCGGTCGGGACGCTGCAAGGTCCGCACCGAGAGAATCTGCCAATTGTTGAGCGATCGCGATGTTCTCTTCGGATTTAATACCGCGGCCGACCGCAACGATGACCTCCGATTTGCTCAGATCGACCGTCGCTTTCGCTTCCTGGAACGGAGCTTCCGGCGTCATCCGGATATTTCCGACATTTACTTCCATCGTTTCGACAGTGGCACTCCCTTTTTCAGCAGTGTCGCCGCGGAACGATCCAGATTGAAACGTCACAAAATAAGGTGCGTCGCCGCCGACAGTGACATCTGCATCGAGCTTTCCTAGAAATATTCTACGGGTCAGCACCAACTTTCCGCCCTCGGCCTTATAGCGAATACAGTCCCCAACGACCTCACGGCCCAGCCGCGCCGCTACCTTCGGTGCGAAATCACGCACCTGATAGGTATGTGACATCACGACGTATTGCGGATTTTCGGCCTTGATGACCTGTTCCCACGCATCGGCGTAACCATCGGGCGTGTATGTGCCAAGTTTTGCGTTTTTCGCGACGATGACCTTTTCGAGGTTGTAGCCGAAAATATCCTGCGCGAGCGAGCAGTCCTTGTCGCACGGTATAACGGCCGAGACTTTCAACCCAAGGTCCTTCCCGATGCTCTGTGCGGCGGCGATCGCCTCGAGCGAGGTTTTGCTCAAGACGCAATCTTTATGTTCGATAAATACCAGAATGCTCATATGACGCGGACCTCCGTTCTCAATTTCTCGACGAGCTCGACCGCTCCCGCCTTCGCATTACCGTCGCCGAGTATCTGCGTCTGTTTCGATTTGAGCGGCAGATAAACTTTCTCGATCTTCGACGCAGAAGCAAAAGCATCGATCGCCGGTGTGACATCGCGGATATCTTTCTTTTTGGCGGCCATGATGCCCTTAAGCGAGGCGTACCGGATCTGAGAGATTCCAGACTGTATGGTAAGTAATGCCGGCAATTTATACGTGAACCATTGATACCAACCGCTCTCAAGCTCGCGTTTGACACGAAGAGTGTCGCCGAGGCTTGCCTTGTCCACCTCGATTACAATAGTTGCGTGCGGAATGCCGAGCAATTCGGCAAGTATCACACCCGTCTGGCCGTGGCTCGCATCATCAGACTGCAGACCGGTGAACACAAGGTCGGCGTTCTCATCCCGGATCGCGTCAGCGATCGCCTTAGCGATCTGATACGGCGAAAGTGCCTTGCTGTCCTCAACTACCACATGGATCGCACGGTCCGCTCCGCGGGCAAGAGCGTCCTTAATTACCGTTTTCGCGGTCTGGGGCCCAAGCGTGCAAACGACGACCTCTCCTTCGCCCTTGGCCTCGACAGTTCGCAATGCTTCCTCCAGGGCGTAACCGTCGGATTCGTTGGTCTGTTGAGACACGTCCGATTCGTTGATCCATTTCTCGTCGCCGGCGATGCGCAGAACCGCATCCCTGTTGGCGACCTGTTTCATCAATACAATTATCTTCATATAAGTAATGAATGGCTATTCATTCATATCTTAGAGTAAATCTCAATTTGGCACAACACCGCATTGCCGCAAGTCAGATCAATCTTTATACCGCTTGAAGATCAGGCATGCGTTCGTTCCGCCAAAGCCGAAATTGTTCGACAGAACGTAGTCGACTTCGGCCGGCCGCGGGGCATTCGGCACGTAGTCGAGATCGCAATCGGGATCGGGAAATTCGTAGTTGATCGTCGGCGGCAGCATATTTTCCATCAGAACTTTGACGGAAAACACGGCCTCGAGTCCGCCGGCGGCACCCAGAGCGTGGCCGGTCATCGATTTTGTCGAGCTTACCGGGATCGTGTACGCAGCCTCGCCAAACACCTTTTTGATCGCGAGCGTCTCAAATTTGTCGTTATATGGCGTCGACGTTCCGTGAGCGTTGATGTAACCGATCTCTTCGGGAAATATGCCGGCGTCCTTCAACGCTCGCTGCATGACACGGATCGCCCCCGAGCCTGTCTCGTCGGGCATCGTCACGTGAAACGCGTCACCGCTCATTCCGTATCCGACGATCTCTGCCAGAATGTTAGCTCCGCGGGCCTTGGCGAATTCCAATTCTTCGAGGATCAGTAAACCGGCACCTTCGCCGATCACAAATCCGTCCCGTTCGAGATCAAACGGCCGCGATGCGTGTTTCGGGTCATCGTTTCGCGTTGATAATGCCCGCATCGACGCGAATCCCGCCACCGACATCGGCGTGATCGCACTCTCGGCTCCGCCGCAGATCATCGCGTCCGCGTCACCGCGTTCGATCAACCTGAAGCTGTCTCCGATAGCGTGGGCTCCCGCCGAACAGGCCGTTGCCGTCGCGGAATTTGGCCCTTTGGCTCCGTGGCGGATCGAAACGTTGCCTGACGCAAGGTTTACAATGGCCGAAACGATAAAGAACGGCGAAACGCGGTCAGGACCGGAATTGAGCAGCTTTTCGTGCTCACGCTCGATCGCCCAGAAATCACCGATGCCGGAACTAATGTATGTCCCGACCATCTCAGCATTGGATTCGTCGATCGCTAGTCCGCTGTGCTTCATCGCCTCGTCCGACGCGGCCATAGCAAAGTGCGTAAATGCACCCATTCGCCTCGCTTCCTTCTTATCGAGGAACGATAGAGGGTCGAAATCCTTGACCTCGCAGGCAAATTTTGCTGAATAATTCGAGGCGTCGAACTTCTTGATGTAGTCCGCGCCGCTCTCGCTGTTCATCAACGCCCGCCAAGTCGACGGAACGTCATTCCCGACCGGCGTCACCAACCCGAGACCTGTAACTACTACACGACGTTTCATATTTCCAATGATTAATGGTGAATGACGAGTGGTGAACGGCGACCATTCGCCGTTCACTGTTCATCATTCACCACTGATAACTAAGCCGCCTTGTGCTGCTCGACGTATGCATACGCGTCGCGGACGCTCTGGATCTTCTCGGCGTCTTCGTCGGGAATTTCGATATCAAATTCCTCTTCGAAACGCATTACAAGCTCCACCAGATCGAGGGAATCTGCACCCAGATCCTCGATGAACCGCGCATTTTCTGTAACTTCTGCTTCATCAACACCCAACTCGTCGACGATGATCTGTTTGATCTTATCTTGTACTTCTGACATATTTTCTCCTGTTTTATAGAGTTTCTAATGTATTGCTCAAACTACCAGAATCTTCAACATTTGCGTAGGCCACCTCGCGGTTGATCTGTCTGACCAATCCGGTCAGGACCTTACCGGGCCCGATCTCAACAAACTTGTCAACGCCTGCCGCCGTCAGTGTTTCCACCGACTGCAGCCATTTGACCGGCGACGAGACCTGCCGCGTCAACCTATCCGCAACCGACTTTGCCGTAATATTTGCGGCAGCGTCCACATTATGGACAACCGGAAAACCAAAGTCGCCGTAATTCAATTCCGCAAGGTCCAGTGCGAGCCGCTCCTGCGCGGGCATCATCAGCGAACAATGGAACGGTGCTGAAACGTTCAGCTTGATCGCCCGTTTGGCACCTTTTGCTTTCAAGATTTCGCATGCACGGTCGATCGCGTCATTGTTACCCGCGATCACCACTTGCAACGGCGAATTGATATTTGCCGGGCTGCAAACCTGTCCCTGTGCCGCTTCCGCACAACCGGCCTCGACCGCGGCAACGTCGAGCCCAAGGATCGCGGCCATCGCTCCTACTCCGACGGGCACTGCTTCCTGCATATATGTACCGCGTTTGCGAACCGTCCGCACAGCATCTTCAAATTTCAAAACGCCCGCCGCCACGAGAGCGGAATACTCGCCGAGGCTGTGCCCTGCGACCAGATCCGGCTTCTGTGATCCTTCCTCGATCGCCGCCCGGTATGCCGCGATCGACACTGTCAGGATCGCCGGCTGGGTGTTCGCAGTAAGTTGAAGATCGGCCTCGCCGCCCGCGAAACACATCTCAGAAAGCTTGAAACCAAGAGCCTCATCCGCCGCTTCGAAAACCTCACGAGCCGCGCCGTAATTGTCAAAGAGGTCCTTACCCATCCCGACCGACTGGCTGCCCTGGCCGGGGAATATGTACGCCGTCTTGCCCATCTAAAACCTGATAACTGTTCCGCCCCAGGTGACGCCGCCGCCAAAAGCCGTCAAGAGAGCCAGCGTCCCTTCCTTGATCCGGCCCGACTGGATGCACTCATCGATCGCGATCGGGATCGATGCAGACGAGGTATTTCCCATTTCGGCAATATTCGAATAGACCTTCTCGTCCGGAACGCCGAGCCGAGCGGCGACCGCGTCTGTGATCCGCTGATTTGCCTGATGCGGGATTACAATATCTATGTCATCGACCGTGTAGCCCGCCTTTTTCACCATCTCGGCCGATATGTCCGCCATCGAGCGAACCGCTACCTTGAAAAGCTCGTTGCCTTTCATCTTAAAGAAGTGCTGCCGGTCGTCGATCGTCTGATGCGATGTTCCGAGCTTGGTGCCTCCGCCCGGAGCGTAAAGCTGCTCCTCGTAACGTCCGTCGGACTTGATCTTTGTTGAAAGTATTCCCTTGCCTTCCGGCACTGGGCCGATCACCGCAGCTCCGGCACCATCGCCGAATATCACGCACGTTCCGCGATCTGTGTAGTCGACGTACTTGGTCAAAACCTCAGCTCCGATTACCAGTGCATACCGGATCTGGCCGGTGCGGATCATAGACTCGACCATAGTAAGGCCGTACAAAAATCCCGAGCATGCAGCAAAAACGTCCATTCCGGCTGCATTCGTCGCACCGATCTGTGCCTGGATCAAAGCTCCGGTGGACGGCATGATCTGGTCGGGAGTCGTCGTCGCACACAGGATAATGTCAATATCCGTCGGTTCCAGCCCCGCTCGCTCAAGTGCCTGAAGCGCGGCCCTCGTGCCGAATTGCGATGTGTACTCGTTATCCGCTGCCTTATGTCGCTGCTTGATACCGGTACGCGTAGTTATCCACTCATCGTTGGTCTCGACCATCTTCTCCAGATCGGCATTCGTTAAAATGCCCTCCGGATATGAGTGTCCCATCCCGATGATTCCCGCGTTTTGTCCTGTCATTAAGTTTGAATTAGAACTCAAAATTTAAGTAATTTCAAAAATCTATTCAGTTTCTTTGACGTCGATGATCTTGCGGCCTTTGTACATGCCGGTCTTGGCATCGATGCGATGCGGAACCTTGGCTTCGCCCGTGTTCTTATCAATGTAGAACTGCGGAGCCGTCAGGGCGTCGTGGGCTCGCCGAGTTCTGGTCCGGGCATGTGAATGTCGTCGTTTTGGATTTGGCATTTGTTACCTCAAATAAATCGCCGCAATCGGAACATCGAGTGCCTTTTGCGGCTATCTTAGATCTTTCAGAGCCGACCATCGCGGGTCGATCTCATCTTCATAGCACCTACAATCTATCAAATTTCGGTTTGAACCGCACTTGGGACACAAACCCTTACAATCTTCGCGGCAAATAAGCTGTTCGGGAAGCTCAAGGAATATCTGCTCCCTAACGACCTCCGCGAGGTCGATCTTGCCGTCGATGACGAATGACTGGTCGAGATCTTCGCCCTCGAGAACCAACTCGTCGTCGCTCGGCTCGTCGGCCGCATCGACGAAAATATCGTCGAACTCAATTTCAAACTTCTGCGAAACCGGCTCCAGGCAGCGGATACATGCGATCTCCGCGTTTGCCGCGACCGAGCCCCTAACGTGGACCTTTTCGTCGATCTTCGCCGTTTCACCGGCAAACTTTACATCACCAGCGAGCGTCACCCCGTTAACATCAAGCTCGATCTCATCAGGCGACAACGTTAGTTCGATCGCTTTCGGCCGGATGCCCACGTTTGCCAGTTCGATGATCATTGTCAATATCGCAAAATCCGCTCTCAGCCACGCCGAAAGCAAAACCCTTATTATAGCTTCTCAACCAGTCGTGTCAAACAAATAGCGGTCACTTATGTGCCGAGCCGACAGCCTCGTCTATATTCGCAAAGCCTCGGTCACGAATGATCGCCGCTAATCCGGAGTTAACATCGCCGGCAAAAGTCGGCCCGGCGTAGACAAAACCCGTGTACGCCTGGACCAGCGACGCGCCCGCCGCGATCTTTTCGAAGGCGTCTTCCGCCGAGAAAATACCGCCGACACCGATGATCGGCAGCTTGCCGTTTGAATATTTGTAAATCAAGGAGATGACTTCCGTCGACCTCTTTGCGAGCGGCTTTCCGCTCAAACCGCCGGCCCCGATCTTATCGACGTCCGCGGTTCTCAGCCCATCTCTCGAGATCGTCGTATTGGTCGCGATAATGCCGGCAACGTCTTTGAGCACGCAAACGTCGACGGCCTGTTCGATCTCGGCCTCGGTCAGGTCGGGTGCGATCTTCACCAGCAAAGGCTTTCTCCCAAGCTCGGAATTCCGCTTTTGCAGAGTTCCGATCAGCTCGTCAAGGCTTTCCGCTTGCTGAAGTTCGCGTAAATTCGGCGTATTCGGGGACGAGATGTTTACGACGATGTAGTCGGCAACAGGATGGATCAGATCAAAGCACTCTAAATAGTTCGCCGTTGCCTCTTCGATCGGCACTTCCCTGTTCTTTCCGATGTTGACGCCGACGACGCATCGCCGCTTTATGTTTCTTAACCGCCCGGCAATTACCGCCGCCCCATCATTATTAAATCCGAGCCGGTTTATCAAAGCTCGATCCGCCTGCAGACGAAACAGGCGCGGTTTCGGGTTTCCGGGCTGCGGCTCTAAGGTCACGGTACCGACTTCGACAAACCCGAAGCCGAGCGACGCAAGCTGGTTGACGACCGTCCCATTTTTGTCGAATCCCGCAGCAACGCCCAGTGGACTGGAAAACCTGAGCCCGAAACGGCCTACTTCGAGTGCTGGAAATTCCTCGGATCGCTGAAATAATGAAGCACCGCCGAGCTTCAACGCCTCGATCCCGAGCTCGTGTGCCCGTTCAGCGTCGAGGCCAAACATCACCGGCCGTATCAGTTTTTCCCAGAGTTTTGCCATTGCTCGTCGTGTTGATTTTAGATGAACCGATCGGATATCAAAACTTAAGGAAACAAACTTTGAACTTTCGACATTCCTTTGTTACGATTTGCTAGCAAATGGGTGACCACATAAATCTAGTAGAAAAGTCGCGGATAATGGACGCGACGGCGATGAAACGGGCGATCTCACGGCTTTCGTCTGAGATCGTCGAGAAGAATCATGGAGCTGCAGACCTTTATCTGGTCGGTATTCGCCGACGGGGTGTGCCGCTCGCGGATCGAATGGCAGCCGAGATCGAACATCTCGAAGGCGTTCGTCCACTTTCCGGCATTCTCGACATCACGCTTTATCGCGACGACCTCTCGACCGTCGGAGCCAGCCCGATAGTCAACCGGACCGAGCTCGACCACGACATCGAGGGCAAGACCATCGTCCTGGTTGACGATGTCCTTTACACCGGCCGAACGATACGCGCGGCTCTGGACCAGCTCATGGATTTTGGCCGGCCGAAGAAAGTTCAGCTCGCCGTACTCATCGACCGCGGCCGCGAACATCGTGAATTGCCCATCCAGGCCGATTTTATCGGGAAACTGGTCCCGACCAAGCAGACCGAGATCGTCAAGGTCATGCTCCGTGAATTTGACGATGTTGAGGCCGTCGGTATATTTGAACGGCCCGTCGAATGAATGGAGACTTGCAGATGATCAAGCCGAGGTTACTCATACTTTCGCTTCTCTTCACTTTCGCGGTGGCTCTCCCGGCTTTTGCTCAGAGCAAGGTCGATGTCTTTGGATATTACTTTATTGAGAAAGCTCCGAAGGCTTTCGCCGATATTTCGGAGATCCACCTCGCCGGTAATTACGGCGCAGCGGAAAAGCCGCCTTTTTACGGCCTGATCCGGCTCAAGAAGATATCGGCTAAAGATTTTCGGCTATTAAGACCGTCGCTGAATGGCAAGACGCTTAGGTTCAAGACAATGACGGTCGGCCGTGTTTTTTACAAGTTTTCTGGGACGTTCACGAGACTCGCGGATTTCCCGTCTACACGGCCCGAAGGCGAGATATTGCTGAAGGGCAAGTTAACAAAGTATCGCGGCAAGCATCGGATCGCCGAATCAAATCTGAGTTTTTCATATTCTGCGGGCGATTAGTGATCGCCTTTTTTGTTTTCGGGTGATGGAAAAACCTTTTCGCCGAAGAGATCTGTTAGGAATCCGTGGGCTTTCCGCCGCGGAGATCAAGGGCATTCTTGATACTGCTGAAAACTTCTGCGAGATCTCGACCCGCGAGGTCAAGAAAGTTCCGGCACTTCGCGGCAAGACCGTAATTAACCTCTTTTTCGAAGCGTCCACCCGCACACGTACCTCATTTGAGCTGGCCGCCAAACGTCTCTCCGCCGACGCCGTAAATATCAGCGTTTCGTCGTCAAGCGTGACGAAGGGCGAGACTTTGCTCGACACGGCGATGAATCTCGACGCGATGGCACCAGACTGCATCGTGGTCCGCCATTCGAGCGCCGGTGTGCCGCATCAGCTTGCAAAAGTTAGCAAGGCCGCGATCGTCAATGCCGGTGACGGAGCCAACGAGCATCCGACGCAGGCACTGCTCGATGCGATGACGATCCGCGAGCACAAAAAGACGATAGCCGGCCTCAGCGTTGCGATAGTCGGCGACATCCTGCACAGCCGTGTCGCCCGCTCGAATATCCACCTTTTGACCAAACTCGGAGCAAATGTTCGCGTCGCCGGCCCACGCACTCTGGTGCCCGACGATTTCCAGTATCTCGTCGACCATGACTTGCAAGTTTGCCCGCACATTGAGGACGCGATCGTCGGTGCGGATGTCGTAATGATCCTGCGGATCCAACGCGAACGGCAGGACGCCGCGTATTTTCCGTCGCTTCGCGAATACGCGATACATTACGGCCTGACGAATGAGCGATTAGATCTGGCGAAAAAGGACGCTATCGTCTTGCACCCGGGCCCGATGAACCGCGGTATCGAGATATCGTCTGACGTTGCCGACAGCTCGCGATCACTGATCCTCGATCAGGTCAAATACGGCGTCGCGGTGCGTATGGCGGTTCTATATTTGGCTACTGGCGGCAGTACAATAAGTTAAACCTTTACTGAGAGCAGAAACAAAGTTCTGTCGATCTGAATATTAGAACATAGGTGCAGCGACCGGACGTTGAATTAACGACAGAGTAACATGGATAGATGGGCAATTAGATTTGTAGTAGTTTGCGTTCTGGCAACTGTGGCCCTAGGTCAGTCGAAATCGGAGCACGACGATTTTGATACGTTGTTAGTTAAATCCTATAACTTATTCGACGAAGATAAATACGATGAATCGATTGCCGCTGCTACCAAGGCGTCCGGAATTCGTCCGACCGATAGCCGTCCATACGCATTGTCGGGCATGGCCGAGCAGGCCAAAGGAAGAATGGACGAGGCTTCTAATTTGTTTGCGTTAGCGATCAAATATAGTCCTGCAAACCCAATGCTCTACTACTTAAAGGCGCGTGCCGACCACTATCGGAACGCATCTGAGGAAGGTCTCGCTTCCATTCGAAAAGCAATTGCACTAAAACCTGATTATGCCGCGGCGTACGTAATTCTCGGCGAATTGCTCAATAACGGAGCGGAGCGCGATGCCGCGTTTCGAAAGGCGGTTGAAATCGAACCCAAAATTCCGGAATCGTATTACTTCCTTGGAATGCACCTGGAGAATGTGAAAAAGGATGAAAAAGCTGCAGAGGAAGCATACCGAACGGCAATCGATCTTGATCCGGGCAAGATGGTAGGTCGATTTAGTCTTGGTCGGCTACTTGTTAGACAGGGTCGACTTGTGGAGGCCAGAAAGGTCTGGGATGGACGAACGTCTGAGAAAGATAATACTTTTCCAAACTTCATCACTCTTTTGACCCGAGCGGAGAATTTGGAAAAGGCGAAGCAGGCATATGGCCGATCGCCTGATGATCCCGAAGTGCTTTTACAGATCGGTCTCGCAACGATGGACGGCGACAGTTGGGTAGTAGACGGTCGATGGGAAGAGGCGATCATTTATTTCAAAAGAGCACTTGAACTTAAACCGAATTTCGCAAAGGCACAATATGCGATTTGCAAAGCGTACGTCGAAATGGCCGATGTATATAAGGAAAAGAACAGAATCCTCGATAAAGAGCTAGTAAAATTGAGGAGACTTGATTCTACTCTGGCCAATGATATCGTCGAGTACCGACGTACATATTCAGGTGGCTTACGAACCATTTCACTTCCTCCACTAGCTCCCAAACAGTAGAATTTTTCATATATGAATGCCGGCTAATCCATTAGAACCATAATTTGCGTTTCAACAAATGAGAATACTTATCGCTAACGGCCACCTAATCGACCCGGCCGCACAGGAAAATACCGGAATGTCCGTTCTCATCGAGGACGGCAAGGTTTCGGCATGGCTGCGGCCGAACGAAGCGGCACCCGAGGGATGTGAAACTTTTGACGCAAGCGGACTGCTCGTCGCACCGGGATTTATCGATCTGCACGTGCATTTGCGCGAGCCCGGTCAGGAGCACAAGGAAACGATAGCTTCGGGCTGCGCCGCGGCGGTTGCGGGCGGCTGGACGAGCGTCTGTCCGATGCCGAATACAAATCCGGTCAACGACAACGCGGCGATCACGCGGTATATGATCGAGCAGGCCGAACGCGCCGGCCTCGCCAACGTTTTTCCGATCGGAGCGATCACAAAATCTATCGACGGCACGGAACTAGCCGAAATGGGCGAGATGAAGGCCGCCGGTGCGGTCGCCGTGTCCGACGACGGACGTCCCGTGCCGAACGCGGGAATTATGCGCAGGGCGATGCAGTACGCACGCGATTTTGACCTGCCGGTGATCGACCACTGCGAGGACAAGTCCCTGTCGAGCGGCGGCGTTATGCACGAAGGCAGAACTTCCCTGCTCCTCGGCCTCAAGGGCATGCCCGCCCTCGCCGAAGACATCGACGTCGTCCGCGACATTATTTTGGCAAAGGAGACCGGCGCGCATCTTCATATCGCCCACGTTTCGACCAAAGGTGCGATCGAGGCCGTTCGCCGCGCCAAAGCCGAGGGCATCAACGTCACCTGCGAGGTCACACCGCACCATTTCACGCTGACGGACAAAGCCGTCGAGGGCTACGACACAAATACCAAAATGGCACCGCCGCTGCGCAGCCAGGAACACCTCGAAGCGATCCTCGAGGGCATCAAGGACGGCACGATCGACGCCATCGCGACCGACCACGCGCCGCACCACGCTGACGAGAAGGCACTCGAATACGATCAAGCCCCATTCGGGATCATCGGCCTCGAGACGGCGATCGGATTGGCATTCAACCAACTCGTCCATACCGGCATCGTAGACCTGGTCCGGCTGGTCGAACTTTGCTCGACAAACCCGGCGAAGATCTTCAAGCTCGCCGGCCGCGGTACGTTGGCTCCGGGTTCCATCGCCGACGTGACCATCATCGATCCGGACGTTAAATGGACGTATCACAATGCCGATTCACGGTCTAAATCGCGAAACTCGCCTTACGACGGCTGGGAATTCTCAGGTGCTGCCGTAGCTACCGTCATCGGAGGGAAAGTCGTCTTTAGAAAGTAGCGATTTATTGGTTCTCTTGCCGGATTTAGGACTTCACTAAAAACAAATATTTCTACTATAATTCTGAGACACCGTTTTTAACTAGCAAATGAAAATTAGGAACCTCGCAGGAATATTGCTTTTTATCATCGCCGTCAGCGGCTGCGGTATCGCGAACCGTATTGCGAACTCGTTCGATAACAGTTCGGCGCCGAGTACTACAAACTCGGAACTTTGGCCGGACGTTCCTCCTTTTCCCGGCTCGGCACAATCCGACGTCTCCCTCCCGATAGTTGTCAGAAAGATCGTCGAGACGCTGATCACTTCGTCGGAGAACAATAATTCGAAAGATTTTGAGATAAAGAGCTTCGATTTCGTCAGTCGGACGACCGACAAGACACCGGAGGACCTCAGTTCATTCTATTCGACCGAAATGATGGCGTCGAAAGGTTGGAATTCTAAGGACCAGCCGGGCTGCAAGACCGGCGGCGATTCGCCGATGCAAGGCGCGACGTTTTGTCTATTCGGCAAGGAAGAGGGTAATGACGTGACGATAGTTGCGATCATTGCGACGCGCTCAAACGAAAAGGAGCCAATGAACATCTTCTATGTCCGGGCTTCCGGTAGGAACATGAAGCCGAACAAGACTAATTCGAATACAAATGTTTCGGAAATACCGGCTGCCGGTTCGGATCAAAATGCCATTGAGAGCGTCGCTGATCCGAGCAACATGTGTGACGTTTTGCCGGCAAGAGTAATCGAGGCGGCTCTGAAGGTCAAATTGGTGTCGGCTCCGGAGCGATACAGTTTCGCGAATGACGGAAAGAACTCGGGGTGTACATATGACGGCGGAAAGAATGAAAGCGGCGACGCGGTTTTTGCCTATGCCGCGATCGTATCGACTCAGGAATTCAGCAGCAACCGCAAAGGAAAGACGGATGCCGTCCCGGGCCTCGGTGAGGATGCCTATTTCGTTAACGGTGCGGACGCCAGACAACTTTGGGTCTTGGTCGGAAACGGCAGGGCCGCGGTCATCGCTATTGGTGATCGACCAAACGAAACGGCGGCTCGAGCTGTCGCTGCGGAATTGCTGAATCAGCTCTCGAAGACTCAAAAGTGATCCGGCTTTCGGGTCAGATAAGCCGGACATCGGCAACACCGGCCTTCATCGCCGGTTCGCAAATTTACGTCCAGAAAAGGAGAACAATGAAACTTATTATTTGCGCGGCTGTGACCGTGTTCGCGTTAGTCAACATCTCACCCGCTCAGAATAGGAGCGTTTACACGAGCACGGCGACCAAAGCCTGCCGTACTATTAGTTCCAATCCCAATGACGCGGGCTCCTACGAGGGCGAATGCCCCGGTGTCGGGGGCTACAAACTCCGCTTGATCGAGGGGGACATCCGTCAGACCATCAACGTGATCGCTCCGAACAAGAAGAAGTTCGAACTCGATTTTTGGAGCTTCTACAGTGGATTTTCGATCGTGGGCGAAAAGGCCGAATGGCGAACCAAGGGCGGCGTTCCCGTCGCTATGATCATCCGGTACAACGTCGCCAACGCCGACGATTCGACCAAAAATACTTCGTATTTGATGGTCTCGAAAATCAGCAAGACATCATCGTGCGTCACCGACGTCGTTCTGCCAGGGCCGAAACAAAACGAAGAGGCTCGCGAGCTTGCCGACGTCGCATCTACCAAGCCCTGTAAAACGACCGAATAGTTAATTCGGGCTCGAATCTAGAGCGTCTTAACAAAGTTCGCAACAGAACGGATCTCGGCCGGAGTCAACCTCGTCCGAAACGCCGGCATCTTGCCGCCGCCATTCGATATTTTGCGGATCAGGCCCTGCGAGTTTGCGCGGAACTTCTTCTGTTTCGCGGGAGTGTTGATCGCCGGTCCTTTGTCGCCCTCGCCGTCATCTCCGTGGCAACGAGCACAATTATTGGCGTAGACCAACGCTCCCGAGGTCGGATCCTTCGGGACGAGCGATGCGGACATATTGGTATTCGGGGCGGAATATGCCCAGACAGAGATCGTGATCGCAAGGAATAGGACAACTGCGGCCAGTTTTACAAGTAGGAATCGATTCATTAACGTTTGCGCCTCAATATACTGAAAAATAAGTTGCCTGAGATTATCTCTGATGCAGTGACATCTCTGCAATCCCGCCGGCGATAATTGCCTGGAATTGAGAATTAGTTTCCGTTACGCGAGCTATCGTTGCCTGTGTCGGATGACAACTTCGGCGGAAGCGATCCATTGCATTAGAACTCGATCGCCCGCTCGAATTTCATCAAACTGTTGCCATCGGCCGGATGTCGAAACGCGATACGGTAGGCGTGCAGGCAAAGGCGTTGAAATTCCGTTCCGCCGCGGGCTGCGTCACCAACTATCGGGTGGCCAATGGCAGCCAGATGGATGCGGAGTTGGTTGGTGCGGCCGGTGACCGGTTCGAGTTCGACAAGCGTTTTGTCCGCAAATCGTTGTCGCACCCAAAATCGTGTCTCTGCGTGTTTCCCGTCCGCCTTAACGCCCCATAATTTCTGCTCGGCAAACCGACCGATCGGCTGAACGATCGTGCCGTCATCGTCACCGATCACGCCGTCGACCAATGCAAGATATCGCTTTTCGACCAATTTTCGCTTGAAGTGTTCCGCCAAGATGCGATGTGCTCTCGCGGTCTTCGCCACGACCATTAGTCCCGATGTTTGCTTATCGAGACGATGGATCAGCCCCGCACGGATGAATGCCGTACTCACGACTGCGTCTTCAAAACCCTCGATCCTCGATCTGTTCAGATGGTACGCCAACGCATTCAACAGCGTGCCGCTCTTGTCGCGATGCGTCGGATGAACCAAAGTCCCGGCGGGTTTGTTGACGACGATCAAGTGCTCGTCCTCAAAAACAATGTCCACCGCGACATTCTCGGGCCGCATGGCGGTTTCGCGGCTGGTATCAACGGAGATCTCGACCACGTCGTTCGGCCGAAGTTTGTAGCCGATATTTTCGTGGCGTCCGTTTACTTCGCAATGAGCGTTCTTGACGAGTTCCCGCAGATACATCTTGCTGAGCCCGTTGAATTTGTCGAACAAGAAGTCGTCGAGCCGCATCTTGTAATGCTGATCGGTCGCGACTATTTCGATTCGGCTCGTCATACAGCCGATTCTACCGTAAAAAGAAAAAAGACGCTGGCAGTCTGTCCGCAAGCGCCTTTTCTATTAGCTTCTAACGATCGCCGGAACTAGTGTGATCCAGCCGCGGCGATCGCCTTTTCGATCGTGATCTCCTCGGTGGCGAAAACGATCGCCGCGTTCGGTGCGATCGTGTCCGGCTCAAAAGCATATGCCGTCTCACCGTGCTGCGAAGCGTCGAGTCCTGAGATCTCTTCGTTCTCGGAGACTCGCAGGCCGATAGCGAGATCGACGACCTTCAGCACCACGAACGTTCCCACGCTGGCCAATACAACGGCAATTCCGATCCCAGCGAGTTGATACGTGATCTGAATATAATTGCCGTCGATCGCACCGACCGCGGCCGCGTTACCGGCGGCATCCTTGAATATCGGATTGATCACGCTCGTCGCCAAAACGCCGGTCATTAATGCCCCGACCGCTCCGCCGACACCGTGGATACCGAAAACGTCGAGCGTGTCGTCATAACCGAAGATATGTTTGACCCTCGCCACCATGAAATAGCAGGCCGCTCCGCCCATCAGACCGATCAACAGTGCCGACATCGGTGTGACAAATCCGGCCGCAGGCGTTATTACAACGAGCCCCGCAACGGCCCCTGAGATCGCTCCGATCGCGGTCGGCTTGCCGCTCTTGGTCCAGTCGATCACCGTCCAGGCCAACATTGCAGCGGCCGCGGCAAAG
>JAKOVX010000102.1 GCA_029781855.1 Acidobacteriota bacterium
AGCTGTCTGCGAACCCGGTTTTTTGACCTTATCAACGGCTTTCTGCAGCAGATCAAGCTTGTCCGTAAAGTCCTGCCGAAGATTGATCTCGTTATCAAACGTCATGAATGCAGCCTTATCTTTGCGGAGCTGGATCACCGAATACAGAAAATTTGCCGCGGCCTCCTTCGAAAATCCGAATTTGCCCGCCGTCGACGGCGACGTGTCCATCAGCACACCGACATAAACAGGCGGATTTGTCTTTTCGTCCGAAAAGAACGTCACTTCCTGCTGCACTCCGTCCTCGAAAACTACAAAATCGTTCTTCGTGAATCCCGACACGAGCTTGTTCTTTTGCGTGACCGTGACCGGCAGCCGCACCTCAAATATCTTGGTCGCGCCGGTCTCATCGGTCAATGACGGTGGGGGCGTCGGAAAAGGCGTCGGCGGCTGCACCGTGGGCTTTGCAGGCGGAGTCGGTGTGGGCTGCGGCACTGTCGATAGGCTCGCGACTCCCGATGCTGTCGTCAGTTCAGGTGCGGTGTTCGTGTTCTGGCTGGAAACATTAGCCGCAGGTTTCGGCGAGGCGATCGCTTTCGATTTTTGGGCGCAGACGCCGAGATCAAAGATCGATGCCAACAATAAGCCAATAACGGAAAAAGAACGCAATGTGGTAGTCATAATCTGCAACGGAAGCTAGCCCTGTGAACTACGGTGTTATTGATGCTGAAATGCCGATGTTTGTTGCCACAGCATAACGCAAGAGTATACCAAAGATGGTTCGCGAGGACATCCGGACGGCGGATTTCGACACTTTGCGATTGCCCGCAAGACTGATTTCGCGTAAGAATTGGCATAATCTAGGTCACACATATGGATCCGAATATTTTCAGGGAGTACGACATTCGCGGGATCGTCGGCCAGCAGCTGACCAGCGACAATGTGGCAACGCTCGGGCATGCGATCGGAACCTTCTTTGTCAATAACAATGCGAAGCGCATCGCTATCGGATACGACGCGCGTGTCGGTTCGCCGTTATTTTGTGAATTACTGACCGCTGGATTGAACGAATCCGGTTGCGACGTTGTCCTCATCGGAATGGTGCCGACGCCTGTTCTCTATTACACGGTATTTACCCAGGACGTCGACGGCGGCGTCATGATCACCGGATCGCACAATCCGCCCGACCATAACGGATTTAAGATCTGCCTTGGCAAAGCGACGATCTACGGCTCGCAAATTCAGAAAATAAAGGAGATCGCTCTTTCCCGTGATTTCGCCGAGGGCACCGGCAGCGTCGAATCGCTTGACCTGCTTGACGAATATTGCCGCGATATCGTCTCGCGTGTATCTTTCGGCCCGCGAAAGCTCAAAGCCGTCGTCGACGCCGGCAACGGCATGGGCGGCGTCACCGGCGTGCCGGTCTACCGCGAGCTTGGCGTTGAATTGGTCGAGCTGTTTATCGAGCCCGACTCCGATTTTCCCAATCACCATCCCGATCCGACCGTCACCGAAAACCTGCAGGACACGATCCGTGCGGTCCGCGACAGCAACGCCGATGTCGGCATCGCCTTTGACGGTGACGGCGATCGTATCGGGATCGTGGACGAGACCGGCCGTATCATCTGGGGCGATGAACTGATGGTCCTGCTCTCTCGCTCGATCCTCGCTGGCGAGCCAGGTGCGACGATCATCGCCGAGATCAAATGCTCTAAAAACCTGTTTGACGACATTGCGGCTCACGGCGGAACGCCGATAATGTGGAAGGCCGGCCACTCGATCATCAAGGCCAAGATGAAAGAGACCAACGCTGTCCTCGCCGGTGAGATGAGCGGCCATATTTTCTTCGCCGACCGCTTTTACGGTTTTGACGACGCGACCTACGCCGGTGCCCGTGTACTCGAGATCTTGTCGAAAACCGATAAAAAACTCTCCGAGCTGCTCTCCGACCTGCCGAAAACCGCGTCGACGCCCGAGCTGCGGGTCGATTGCTCGGACGACACTAAATTTGAGGTTGTCGGGATGGTAGCCGAATATTTTTCCCGCGATCATGAGGTAATTACCATCGACGGAGCACGTATCGTCTTCGAACACGGTTGGGGCCTGGTCCGCGCGTCTAACACGCAGGCGATCCTCGTCCTTCGCTTCGAGGCCGACTCCGACGAGCATCTCAACGAGATCCGTGACATAGTTGAGGCCAAGGTCGCAGAATTCATCGCGGCTGTCTGAGCTCGTGCGATATTAGGATCTGACCACATACGACCTAGGATCAGAAGGACGAAGGACAAAAGAAATGAAAATACACACAGATCGCATTCATACCTTTGCCGCCAAAGTTTCACTTTTGGCGGTTATCTTGCTCGCGGCCGCCGCAGCTTCGTTTGCCGCCAGCCCGTTCACGGTCAAAATAAGTGTCGATCCGTCGGTGATACCGGCCGGCGGACCGCTCTCCGGGCGCCTGCTGATCTTTATGAAAAAGGACGATGGCAAACCGACCGATGGATTTGGCACTGACATGATGGATCCGAACGCGGTCTATGTCTCCGGCACCGAGGTCGCGAACCTCACTGCCGGGAAGCCGGTCGAGATAAATGCCGATGAGCTTTCATTCCCGGCAGCATTCTCAGCGGCTCCGGCCGGCGACTATCTTGTATTTGCCTTGCTCGACCGAAACCATTCGTACACGTATAACGGCCCCGGCCCCGGCGATGTCTATGCCAAGGTCGTGAAAATGACGATGCCGTCATCAGGCACCGAACTTACACTCGACAAAGCGATACCTGAACGCAAAGTTGACGTTCCGGCGAACGCACGCCTTATCGAATTCGAGAGTCCTATGCTTTCGGCATTTTGGGGACGCCCGATCAAGATGACGGCGAGCGTCATTCTGCCGCCGAGCTATGACAAATCAAAAACTCAGCGGTATCCAACGGTTTATAACGTCAGTGGTTACGGCGGCACGCACCTCAACGCTCTACGCGGCGCGGCGGCGCGGGAAAAGGAAATGCTCGAGGGAAAGCGGCCCGAGATGATCAACGTCTATCTCGAGGCACAGGTTCCGATGGGACACAGCGTCTTTGCCGATTCGGCGAATAACGGCCCATGGGGAACGGCGCTCGTCAAGGAATTCATACCGTATCTCGAGAAGCAATTCCGGATGGATGCGCGGCCGTCGGGCCGCTTCCTTACGGGACATTCATCCGGCGGATGGACGACGCTCTGGGTGATGGTCACACACCCCGACTTTTTCGGCGGCACGTGGTCCACGGCTCCCGATCCGGTCGATTTCCGCAATTTCACCGGCCCCGACCTTACGCAATATCCGCCGCAAAACGCCTATCACGACCCGAGCGGCAAGGAATACAACCTCGTTCGGGATAAGGGCAAGGAACTGATGACATTACGTCAGTATGCGATGCAGGAACGGGTTCTCGGCTATTACGGCGGGCAGATGGCGTCATTCAATGCAGTGTTTTCGCCGAAAGGTGACGACGGCCAGCCAATGAAGTTATTTGACTTCGACACCGGACGGATCAACCCGCTAGTGCAAAAGGCGTGGGAGAAATACGACATTTCGCGTTTGCTCCGAGCCAACTGGAAAACGCTCGGCCCCAAGCTCAAAGGCAAACTCCACATCATCGTCGGCACGGCGGACACATTCCACCTGAACGAGGCCGTCAAACTGCTCGACGACGAACTCAAGAAACTCGGCAGCGACGCCAAGATCGAGTACATCGAGGGCAAGACTCACTTCGACCTATACCAAAACGGCCTCGCAGACCGTATCGCAAACGAAATGTACGCCGTCGCCCGGCCCGCGGCAAAAGCGAAGGGGAAATAGAGGTTTGGTTCCAACGGCGAGGTGGCCTGGGGCAAAATGGCGGCGTTTCTAGCTGGGATCGCCGCCATTCCTATATCTCTTCTTTTTCCACGCGGTAAAATCGCCAAACAATGAACGCTGCGATTATCCCCACGATCAGCAAGACCGTGCCGCTTCTTCCGACCCATTCGACCAACAGCGGCAGGCTCTGGCCAAAAACGTAGCCGAGGGTCGTGATGACGATCGACCAGATGATCGCTCCCGCGAGATTGTAAGCGAGGAATATCCGCCAGCGCATATTGGACGCGCCGGCGAGCAGGGCGGCGAAAACACGCAGACCGGTGATGAAGCGGGCGACGAGGATCGTCTTATTGCCGTGGCTTTTGAAATAGTTCTCCATGTGCTCGAACCGTTTCGGCGTCAGGAAAAAGAAACGTCCGACCTTAAGGATGAATCGCCGCCCAAAATGGTGCCCGACCGCAAACCCGATGTTGTCGCCAATGACGGCACCGGTCGCTGCGACGAGCATTACGAGACCTATATTCAAGTGGTCCGTCGCCGAAAAATACCCCGCCACGAGCAGGATCGTCTCGCCGGGAATGGGCAGCCCCGCGTTCTCGAGCATCACGCCGAAAAACACGGTCCAGTAGCCGTAAACCAGCATATATTGCTCGATCGTCCCGAGCATGTTGTGGATCAGGTCCATTTGCGTTAACCGTCTTCGCCAGAAGATGATACCGAATCGCGTAACGGTTGTGAAAGTCCACTTCGGACTTAAATATCCGGGCGTTTCCGATCCGAATTTGTCTCGCGGTTTGTCCGGCGTTATATTGTCAGAATGGCTAAAATTTCGTCGGTTCGTAGGGTTTGGCTGTCGCTAGCGATCGCCTCGTTTATCGTTCTCTCGTTCGCAGTCGCCGCGATCGCGGCCCCGGATGATAAAAGTGCAGAACTTGCGCGATGGGAACGGCAGGCGCGAGATGTGTCGATCGTCCGCGACGATTGGGGCATCGCCCACGTAACAGGGAAAACGAACGCCGACGCGGTTTTCGGAGCGATCTACGCCCAGGCCGAGGACGATTTCAACCGGATCGAGGTCAACTACCTGAATTCGCTCGGTCGTATGGCCGAGGCTGAGGGCGAATCCGCCATCTGGAGCGACCTGCGGCAGAAGATGTTTATCTCGCCCGAACGGCTCAAATCAGATTACGCCATTTCGCCGCCGTGGCTGCAAAAACTGATGGTGGCATGGGCCGACGGGCTCAATTTCTACCTTGCGAAACACCCCGGGACCAAGCCGCGCGTTTTGACGCATTTCGAGCCCTGGATGGCTCTCAGCTTCACCGAGGGCAGCATCGGCGGCGATATCGAATCGATCAGCCTCCGAGGCCTCGCTGCGTTTTACGGAAAAACCGTCATCGCCGACACGCGTCCCGCTAAAAACGACCTGTTAGGTGAACCGTCGGGTTCGAACGGATTCGCCGTCGCCCCTTCAAATACAAAGGACAAGCACGCCCTCCTTCTGATCAATCCGCACACGTCGTTCTTTTTCCGGTCCGAATTGCAAATGACTAGCGGCGAGGGCCTGAACGCCTATGGAGCATCGACGTGGGGCCAATTCTTTATCTATCAAGGCTTTAATCAACACTGCGGCTGGATGCACACATCAAGCGCGGTGGACGCGATCGACGAATTTCTCGAGACGATCTCGAAAAACGGAGATAGATATTTCTACAAGCACGGCAAGGACGAGTTGCCGGTCACTCAGACCCAGATCACCGTTCGGTACAAGACGGCAAACGGGATGGCCGAGCGCAAATTTACCGTTTACAGCACGCAGCACGGCCCGGTCATCCGTTCGCAGGGCGACAAATGGGTATCGATCAGCCTTATGAACACACCTGTGATGGCACTGACGCAATCCTACAACCGGACCAAGGCGAAAAACCTAAAAGAGTTCAAACAGGTGATGGAACTGCACGCCAATTCGTCGAACAATACGATCTATGCAGATGATGCCGGCAACATCGCGTATTTTCACGCCAATTACATCCCGCGTCGCGACCCGAAATTTGACTGGACCAAACCGGTCGACGGCTCGGACCCGGCAACCGATTACAAGGGACTGCTCGCTGTGGACGAGTCGCCGAATCTCATCGACCCCAAATCCGGCTGGCTGTACAACAGCAACAATTGGCCGTGGTCGAATGCCGGCCCGAGCAGTCTAAAGCAGTCCGATTTCCCCAAATATGTCGATAGCGGTTACGAATCGGCCCGCGGCCTACACGCGATCAGGGTACTCGAAAACAAGCGGGATTTCACTCTCGAATCGTTCCGTGCCGCAGCCTTCGACAGCTATCTGACATGGTTCGACAAACGGCTACAGGTGCTGGTAAGGGCGTGGGACCTGCTCCCGGAAAGCGACCCGCTCAAAGCGAAGACCGCCGAGCAGATCAAGGTCTTGCGGTCGTGGGACCAGCGATGGTCGGTTGATTCGGTGGCGACGTCGCTTGCGATATTCTGGGGACAGGAGGTCATCCGAAAAATGCCCGGTGAGTACAACCGGCCGTCCGAGATATCCGACGCCGACATCGACGCCCACGCCAGGGCCGGCGGCAAGGAGATCGTCGGGATGCTCGCCGCCGCGTCGGACAAGATCGCCGCGGATTTTGGCAAATGGCAGACCCCTTGGGGCGAGATCAACCGTTTTCAGCGTCTGACCGATGACATCGTGCATCCGTTCACCGATGACGGCCCGAGCATACCGGTCGGGTTTACATCGTCGGTCTGGGGTTCGCTCGCGTCATTTGGGGCGCGTTCGTACAACGGTTCGAAGCGGATCTACGGCACGAGCGGGAACAGCTTTGTCGCGGTCGTCGAATTCGGTCCGAAGGTCACGGCACGTGCGGTAACCGCCGGCGGCGAGAGCGGCAACCCAAAGTCAAAACACTTCAATGACCAGGCGACGCGCTACGCGACCGGCAACCTTCGCGAGGTGTACTTCTACCCGGCCCAGTTGAAAGGGCACACGGAACGCAGTTATCGTCCGGGCGAATAGATCTGCAGATTGGCACCGCCGACATTTTGCGGGTTCTGCGGTTGCTATTGGTCGCCGAGGTCGGGTTTTACATGATCCTTGCTCGTCCCGCCGATAAAGATGATCGCTCCGTCTCCCAGACCGAAATCGAACGGTTCGACCTTCAGCATGTTTCCGGACGCTTCGTTACCGGTCTTGCACGGATTGTCCTTGGGGTCGGTGCCGCTTCGATAGGCACCCGTGTGGGCGTAATCGCCGGTCGCCTTGTTCCGGTTAGCCGCCGGCGGGGCGAGAGCGAGAATCGAAACCGGGACCTGGCTGCACTTCGGCACCGTGCCGCCAAAATATTCGCTAAAGTTTGCGATCGAATTGCCGCGGATCGCGTTCATTTTGGCGTTAACGCGTATCTCTCCGAGAAGGTGCTCGACGGGTGCGTCGCCCGACGGGTCCTCGATTATCCACGCCGACCACCAGACGCCCTGCTTGTCGCTGCCGGTGCGGGCGAGCCGCAGTTGGTATTGGGTATCAGCATTGATCTCGAACGGCATCCGGCAGCTCCAGCCCTCGCCCTCGCCTCCGAATTTCGCACAGCTTTTACCTTTCGCCTGGTCTGCGTTCCAGAGCGAAAACAGCGCCTGGCTCTTGCCTTCGTCGCTTGCGTTGAATCCGAGATAGCCGCCGTGGGCAGGGTCTGCAGTCCACGTCCAGATCAGCACCCACTGCGAACCGGTCGCCGGCTTGGCGATCCAGATGGTCTGATCGATGCTCTCGACATCGTTCACCTTATCGCCGAATTCCCAAAACGCGTATGCGTTGGCGTATTGTTGTTGTTGGGCGGCAACGGCCGTCGAAAGCGCGGCCAAAAGGCCGATAACGCATGCAACCGACCAAAGGGTTCGAAACGACCGATGAATTATCATATTTTCTCCTTTTATCAATAATGCCAACGAACATGTGAACGCGATCGTTCGATTCTAGCTCTCGTTCACCTTCAGCACCGCCAAAAACGCCTCCTGCGGTATCTCGATGCGGCCGATCGCATCCCTGCCGTTTTTATTTAATAATGACTGTTTTTGTGACGGTCTTGCCGCATACACCGCATCCGTCGTCGACGCCGGCGGTAATTGTGTAAGTTCCGACAAGGGTGTTTGAGAGATCCCAGATCACCTCGGCTCCGTTGCCGATGATTTTGCCACCGGAGACAATATAGTTATAAGTCAAGACGTCGTTATCGGGATCGGTGGCAACAGTCTTTACACTGATTTGATTATTAGAGCTGCTACCCGCAAGCTCGTTTGTACTGAGAAAAAGATCGACGACCGAACCGGCGTTCCAGCCAAACCGGGAGGTCCACTGATCTGTCCCGGCGATCTTGTCGATCCGGTCTTCGAACTTCATCAGATCACTAAGCGTCTTTGTACCTCGACAACCTAAATAATGGCTGACCGTTTTTCGCCTTCCATTCGCAACTATCCTGGTGATCGCAGACGGGCTGTCGGTCCAGGATTTGGGACATTTGGAACTTGATTCGGATTTTCCAGCTAAATCATAGTGCTCATGCAAGGAAAAGAAATTGACATTTTTGACCTCGGAAAGCAGTTTTGCTAACTGACCGGTGGTTATTTTGCCCGTCAGCGGAAGACTCGGCATCGGCCCGTCGCCACGTTGGGCGAACGCTCCGTCCGGAGTAAATTTCACGGTTCCATCCGCCGTGATCGTCAGCGTATAAGCGGGACACCAGCCCAAACACGTCGTTCTTTTGAGAGTGAGCATAAAGTCCTTGGGAATGTTCTCTTGTGCATATGCTGAGAAACTTCCACACAACAAAAGTGCACACGTAAGAACTATGTTTCGTAAGACTTTCATGCAGGAAACATTCTAAATCGGAAATCAGCCAAAATGAAGCCCCGGCGAAATTCGTTCGTCAACTCTCATTGACTTTCAACACCGCCAAAAACGCCTCTTGCGGGATCTCGACGCGGCCGACCTTTTTCATTCGCTTTTTGCCTTCTTTCTGTTTTTCGAGCAGTTTGCGTTTACGCGAGATGTCGCCGCCGTAGCATTTGGCGATGACGTTCTTGCCCATGGCCTTGACGGTTTCGCGGGCGATGACCTTGTTGCCGATGGCGGCCTGGATCGGCACTTCGAAAAGCTGCCTTGGGATGAGCTCTTTCATCTTGGCGGTCAGCAGGCGGCCTTTCGCGGTGGCGGTGTCGCTGTGCAGGATCAGCGAGAGGGCGTCGACCGGCTCGCCGGAGACGAGCACGTCTAGCTTGACGAGCTTGTTCTCGCGGTAGCCCGAGACGTGATAGTCCAGCGACGCGTAGCCCTTGGAAACGCTTTTCAGCCGGTCGTAAAAATCGAGCACGATCTCGTTTAACGGCAGTTCATAGACGAGCATTACGCGGTCGGTCGTTATGTACTCAAACTTTTTCTGCACACCGCGTTTTTCATCGAGCAGCGGCAATATTCCGCCAAGGTACGCGTCGTTCGTCAGGATCGTCGCCTCAATGAAGGGCTCCTCGATCTTCGATATACGGCCCGTGTCCGGCATTTTCGATGGGCTGTCGATCTCCGATACCTCGCCGTCGGTCGTCGTCACTCGGTAACGAACGCCCGGCGCCGTCGTGATCAGCTCGAGGTTAAACTCGCGTTCGAGCCGCTCCTGGATGATCTCCATGTGCAGCAGCCCGAGGAATCCGCACCGGAACCCGAAACCCAGCGCCGTCGACGATTCCGGTTCGTAGAAGAACGAAGCGTCGTTCAGACGCAGCTTGTCCATCGCGTCGCGGAGGTCCTCATACTGTGCCGA
Source organism: Acidobacteriota bacterium (assembly GCA_029781855.1). Taxonomy (GTDB): domain Bacteria; phylum Acidobacteriota; class Blastocatellia; order Pyrinomonadales; family Pyrinomonadaceae; genus OLB17. Next base: position 9,649 of record JAKOVX010000102.1, read on the forward strand.
ATCGATCGGATACATTCCGGCGAAAACCATCGGCTTAACTTCCTGAAATCCCGGGAACGGCGTATCGACCGGCCTCGCCGCGTCGGTGATCGTATCGCCGATCTGCACGTCGGCAACGGTCTTGATCGACGCCGTCAGGTATCCGACCTCGCCGGCGCCGAGTTCGTTGATCAGCGTCGGACGCGGGCGGTTGACGCCGATCGTCTCAACCAGATATTCGCGTCCGGTGTTGAAAAATCGGATCTTCGTTCCCTTTTTTATCGTGCCGTCGATGATCCGGAACAGGACGATCACACCGCGGTATGAATCGTACCAACTGTCGAATATCAGTGCCTTGAGCGGTGCCTTGCGGTCGCCTTTCGGGCTCGGAACCTTGGAGACGATCGCTTCGAGGACCTCCGCAATACCGAGGCCGGTCTTGGCCGAGGTCATCACTGCCTCGCTTGCATCGAGCCCGATGATGTTCTCGATCTGTTCCTTGATGCGGTCGGGTTCGGCCGAGGGCAGATCGATCTTGTTGAGGACGGGAATTAGCTCAAGGTCGTTCTCGATCGCGAGGTACGTGTTCGCCAGCGTCTGCGCCTCGACGCCCTGCGAGGCATCGACCACCAACAACGCACCTTCGCACGCCGAGAGCGAACGCGAAACCTCATACGAGAAATCGAC
>JAKOVX010000147.1 GCA_029781855.1 Acidobacteriota bacterium
GCGATGCCGATCGGTGCGTCGAATTTCGCCGCGTTGGCGGAACCGTCCAACCAGCCGGATGAACCGTCGGTGCCGGCCAGCGATACGACCTTTCCGTCCGGCAATACCTTCTTTATCGAGTGCGTTCCCGGATCGGCGACGATCAGGTCATCTCCAGCAAATGCGATGCCCGACGGCGTGTCGAGGCCCGAGGCAAATTGCATCGTTGTGCCGTCAGCCGCGATCTTCCAGATGACGCCGTTCTCGCCGTCCGAGACATACGTTTCAAGCCCCTTCACGGCGACTCCGAACGGCTCACCGATCGTTCCTTCAAACCCGGCGAACGTCAACGTATTGACGAGAGGACGAATTACCGGCGTGGGCCGCCGATAGAAAAAGTACGCTGCAACGATCACGAGAGCGATAAATACTGCGGCCATGACGGCCATCGATCTCGGCGTCATTCCGATAAACGAATTTTTGCGGCGAGCGTCTCTCATTTATTCAGCATCAACAGTTTGTTACTATATCGACACGCAAATATTTTTAACAAACAGGAGATACCAATATGTTTTCATTGCAGGACCTTTTGGGACAGGAGCAGGGCGAACAGGCCGTGCAGGAGATCAGCAGCAACGTGGGTGCGGACCCTTCAATAGTTAACACGGCGATTCAGACGGCTCTGCCGATGCTGCTGAATGGCCTTGCAAATAACGCCTCTACGCCGGACGGTGCAGAGAGCCTTAATAATGCCCTCGAACAGCATCACGACGGCAGCATCCTCGACAATATCGGCGGCCTCGCCGGTATGATCTTCGGCGGAGGGCAGGGAAATGCGGCGAGCCCGGCTGCGGACGCCGGCGGCATTCTCGGCCACATTCTCGGTTCGAGTCAGGGTGCGGTCGCCCAACAGGTCAGCCAACAGTCGGGCCTCGGAACCGGGCAGGTGGCTCAGGTCCTGATGTTTCTCGCACCTATCGTGATGGGTTATCTCGGAAGGCAAAAAGCGCAACAGGGAGTTGACGCCAGCGGCCTCGGCGGCCTTTTAGGCGGCTTGCTCGGAGGCTCGCAGCCCGCACAGCAGGCGTCGACCGGAAACTCGATACTCGATATGGCATCGAACGTGCTGGACAGCGACCACGACGGAAGCGCGATCGACGACATTGCATCAATGGCGTTCAAATATTTCACAAACTAGGTAAGTGTCGGGAAGAAATTCGAGCCTCGATGCCGCCGGGCAATAGGCCCGGCGGTTTTTCTGTTTGTGAAACAAAATCGGCAGGGCGGTCGTAACCTAATGAAAATCGTCTTTTCAGAAGGAATTTCGCGTAATTATCAGAGTTAACAATATGATCAAATCAAGTTCGTTTCGCCGTGTTTTTGCCGGCGCCGCCTTATTCGTTTTCATTTTTACCTCCATCGCGTTCGCGCGGCCGCTGCCGCGGCTTTTCGCTTTCGACGACGACCAAAAGACGCTGCCCAAGGTCAATTGGATCCGCAGCCGAAAGATCGACGTCAAACACATCCTCATCGACCTCAAATTCGACTGGGACAAGGAGCAGGCCTACGGTGTTTCGACCGTGACCGTTGCTCCATTCTCGGATACCGACACGATCACGCTCGACGCGGCGATGATGACCATTAATTCCGTAAAGCTCGAGAACGGCACGCCGCTCAAATTTGCGTATGACGGCAAAGATGATGATGACAACCTTAAGATCATGCTCGATCGTGTTTACAAGGCCGGCGAAGACGTTTCCGTCAAGGTCGATTACCGGACAAACTACGTAAATACCGCCGGCGGCGATACCGCGATCGGGAGTTTCGGACGCGGACTCAGGTTCATCAAGCCCACGCCCGATAATCCGAACAAGCCGCGACAGATATGGTCCCAAGGAGAATCAGAATTTAATAGATACTGGTTCCCGTCGTACGACACTCCAAATGATTTCCGCACGACCGAACTTCGTGCGACCGTCGCGAAACCGTTCTATGTCGTCTCGAACGGCAAGCTCGTCAGCACCAAGGACAACCCGGACGGCACCCGAACGTTTGATTGGAAAATGGACCAGCCGTACGCCAATTACCTGACTTCGATCGTGGTTGCCGAAACGACGCCAGTTGTTCAGGATTTTGACGGCACACCGGTTTACAACTTTGGCTACACGAACGAGACTAAAGAGGTAGCCGCGACAACCAAGAACCTTCCGGCAACGATCCGTTTCTTCTCAGAGATCACCGGCGTCAAATATCCGTACGCGAAGTATTCGCAGGCATTTGTCGAGGATTTTGGCGGCGGAATGGAGAATATCTCGGCGACCACGCAGATCGAGGAGATGATCCACGACGATCGCGAACTGCTCGACCAGGACAGCGAATCGCTGCAGTCGCACGAGCTCGCTCACCAGTGGTTCGGCGACTATGTCACATGCCGAGATTGGGGCCAGATCTGGCTGAATGAGAGCTTTGCGACCTATATGCAGGCGATGTGGGACGAGAAACTGAAAGGCCACGAAGAATTTCTCTACACGGACGTGCGTGCTAACCACGATTCGGTCCTCGGTACCTGGAACCAGGGCAACCGCCGTCCGATCGTGACGAAATATTACGACAACAAGGACGCGATGTTCGACACATACGCTTATCCGGGCGGCGGTTCGGTGCTGCACATGCTGCGGAAACATCTGGGCGACAAGCTCTTTTTCAAGGCTCTCAACCACTATCTGACGGTGAACGCGCATCAGCCGGTTTCGACCGAGGACCTGCGTCAGGCGATCGAGGAATCGACGGGCCAGTCGATGGACTGGTTCTTTGACGAGTGGATCTACAAAATGGGCCATCCCGTATTTGAGATCACGCAAAATTACGATGACGCGACGAAAAAGCTGACGCTCAACGTCAAGCAAACACAGAAGATCGACGTCAATAACGCGTTCCCGCAGACCGAGTTCTTCCAGTCCTACGTCGATGTCGAGATCGATAACAAGGTCGAGCGTGTCTGGCTCAAGCCGCAGGCTGAGAATGTGTTCACGTTCGACTCGGCGACCAAGCCGAAACTCGTCAACTTTGACTACGAATCGACCCTGCTAAAGGAGATGACCTTCGAGAAATCGACGGACGATCTCCTTTATCAAATGGCGAACGACAAGGACGTCCTTGCCCGTCGTTGGGCGATGGGCGAGCTTGAGAAAAAGGCGAAGAACGAAGCGGACAAGGGCCGTATCGTCACCGCTCTGATCACGTCCGCCGAAAAGGACCCGTTCTGGCGTATCCGCCGTGCGGCGTTGTCGGTGATCGCGAATATCTTCTCGCCTGATCCGCGTCCCGGCCAGGAACGCCCCGCCGCGAATCTGCCGGCAGACGTTGAACAGGCCGTTCGTGGGCTGACCAAGGACAAACAGTCGCTCATCCGCGGTGAAGCTCTTCGCTTGCTCGGCGAGACCAAGGACAAGAAATACGCAGACCTTTTCATCGCGGGCCTCAACGACCAGAGCTACTTTGTCATTGACGAGTCAGCGACGGCGCTTGGCCGCGTGGGCGATCCGCGAGCATACGAGGCTCTCGTAAAATTGACGAATACACCGTCGTGGAAAGGCCGCATTCAGGCCGCCGGCCTGACCGGTTTGGCTGAACTCGGCGACAAGCGTGCGTTAGAGATCGGGCTGAAAGCGGCGAACGACAAATCGCTTTCGACAAACTTGAGGACCACGGCGCTAAGGATCGTGGCGTCGGCCGGTAAGGGCGACCCGCGGGCATATCCGTTGATCTTTGCCGAGTTCAAAAAGGCGTTCGACGCTTCGAATGTCGGCGGCATCGTCAACAGCATTCTCGCGATCGTCAAACTTGGCGACCCGCGTGGCCAGGAGGCGATCGATATGCTGAAGACGAAATTCAAGGACAATCCGGGTGCGATGCAGTTCGTCGCCGCCCAGGAGGCCGCCTTGAAGGCAGCAGCCAAGCAGTAAACGGCCGAGAATGGTTCGGAGGTTGAGAATGGCGGGCATTTATGTGCCCGCCGTTCTCACATTGGGATGGAGCGGACCGATATTTCGCAGAGAGTTAAGAAAGGCGTATATTCGTGATTATGACCGACATCAACCTATTTCGAAGATCTGGCTTTTTCGCCCTGATCGTCCTTGTTCTGAGCATACTTATCGGTCCGGCCGTCGCCCAAACATCGACCGAACCGACGCGTGCGGAGATCCTTCGCGGTACGATCACGCCCGAACGTGCCTGGTGGGACGTGCAGCATTACGACCTCTCGGTCCAATTCATGCCGCCGACCCGAATGATCAAAGGTTCGAACGTTATCACCTTCAAAACGCTCAAACCGGGCATCAAGATGCAGATCGACCTGCAGGATCCGCTTGCGATCACAAAGGTGCTTCACGGGAGCGACGACCTGAAATTTGAACGCGAGGGCAACGTTTACTGGGTGTATTTCAAAAAGGAACTTCCCGCGGGCGTCGAGGACAAGGTCGATATCTACTACGGCGGCCATCCGACCGACGCGAAAAACCCGCCCTGGGACGGCGGCGTGTCGTGGGGACGCGACGACCTCGGCGATTGGTACATTAACACGACCTGCGAAGGCATCGGAGCGAGCGTCTGGTGGCCGAACAAAGACATCGGCTACGACGAACCCGACCGCGGGATGAAGATCAACATCACCGTGCCCGATAACCTGGTTGATGTCTCAAACGGCCGATTGAAGGGCGTGGACCACGACGAAAAGGCAAAGACCAAGACGTATCATTGGGTCGTCACGCAACCGATAAACAACTACGGTGTGAATGCCAACATCGGCAATTACGTGACCTGGCCCGATGAATACAAAGGCCTTGGCGGCACCCTCGATATCAGTTATTGGGTGCTGCCGCATCAGAAAGAGGCCGCGATGGAGACCTTCAAGGAGGTCCCGAGGATGCTCAAAGCGTTCGAGTACTGGTTCGGCAAGTATCCGTGGTACGAGGACGGTTATAAACTCGTCACGGTCGCGTATCCGGGCATGGAGCACCAAAGTTCGGTAACGTACGGAAACTATTTCCGCAACGGCTATCGCGAGCGCGATACGAGCGGCACCGGGATCGGTTACAAATTTGACTTCATAATCGTTCACGAATCGGCACACGAGTGGTGGGGCAATAATATCTCAATGCGTGACGCCGCAGATATGTGGATCCACGAGAGTTTCGCTAACTACGCCGAGTACCTGTTCGTCGAGTATTACTTCGGCAAGCAAGCCGGTTCGGACTACGCCGTCGGTAACCGCCGCGGGATCAGGAATGACCGACCGATCATCGGAACCTACGGAGCCAACCGCGAGGGCTCCGGCGACATGTACAACAAGGGCGGGAACATGCTCCACACGATCCGCCAGATCGTCAACGACGACGAGAAATGGCGGTCCATCCTGCAGGGCCTGCAAAAAACGTTCTGGCACCAGACGGTCACCACCGAACAGGTCGAATCCTACATCTCGAAACAGGCCGGGATCGACCTGAGCAAGGTGTTCGATCAGTATCTCAGGACGACCAAGATACCGAAATTTGAATACAAGATCGACGGCGGCAAACTGTCGTATCAGTGGACCAATGTCGTTCCCGGATTTGCGATGCCGGTGCGGGTCAGCGTCAACGGCAAAGAGGTCGTGTTGACGCCGTCTGAGACACTTCAGACAAAAACCTTCGCAGACGATATTAAGACGGTTGAGGTCGACCGCAATTACTACGTCACGTCAGAGATCCTAAAATAGGAGACTACGTCGAATGAACTACAAAAGGCTCGCCCTCGCGGCGATCGCTGCAAGCAAAACGCTTTTCTTGGGCGAAATGGCGTTTATCGCATTGATGAGTGGTCGTTTAATGGCCGCTCGACAGGCGGCGGGCTTACCGGAAATTACCCCACAGCCTTTGGTGGGCATTATCGAACTGCTTCTGACGGGAGCGTTCCTCGTTTGGCTGTACGCGGCAATTCGCACGCGATATGGAGCCGGGCCAATGACAGCGGTCGGTGCCGGACTTGCGTCGTGGACGGGCATTGTTCTGCTTTCGACCATTCACATGATCGGGGATAATATGGGTTTTCCGGCCACACTTCTGCTAATGGTCGCGGGAGTCATACTACCTGTCTTCATCTTAACTGCCGTCGTCGGAGCCTGGGTTTATCGAGAATAGCGATCGATATCCCGCGATGGTTCCAATCTTGACTCGCTTGCCTTAACCCTATAAACTCATCATTTACTCGTGGTGAGTTATTGCGACTTGCGGCCACGTAAAATAAACGCTAAACAGCGAGAGTGTCAGCAATGATTTATCGAAACTCTGTGCTTGTTTGGCACAGGGTTTTTATGATTTAAGCGGTGGAAAAACAATACAGCGTCAAACACACCTCTATTGGACGGGCCGGGTGGATTATTTATGGTGAAACTTCACAATTGAAGTTTCCTTGGGAAGTTTCCAGCACCGGAATTGCCGTTTCGATACCGGCTTGCGACGAATGGATAGAGTTTTGCAATAAGAGTGGCGCACAATGGGCATCGGGTCGTCGTCGGGAAATAATTGAACGCATGGCAAATTATTGTGCGAAACGAAGATACTGGGGCGGAAGTTTTGAAATCGAAAAAACATGGATAGCTGTTTATCCGAACAGTACATTTATCGGGGCCGTATTTAGCCGTTTGATGGAATTCTTCAAATAGATATTTTTGATTTGTGAAAAATATGTCGCCATTTTTGGATTTACTAAAAGAAAAGATCGTCGTCTTCGACGGTGCGATGGGGACGTATTTGCAGTCGCTAAGCCTGCCGATCGAGGATTGGGGCGGCCCGAACTTTGAGAACTGTTCGGAGAATCTGCTTTACACGCGGCCCGACGCGATCGAGGCGGTGCACACGGCGTTTTTGGACGTCGGCTGCGATGTGATCGAGACGAACAGCTTTGGCGGCAGCGAGGTTGTGCTTTCCGAATTCGGCATCGCTGACAAGACCTACGACGTAAATTTCAAGGCAGCTGAGCTTGCGAAACGCGTGGCGAGCGGATACTCGACACCCGACAAACCGCGATTTGTCGCGGGATCGATCGGGCCCGGCACTAAATTGCCGACGCTCGGGCACATCACGTATCCCGCCTTGAAAGACGCCTATCGCGAACAGGTCCGCGGGCTGATCGACGGCGGCAGTGACCTCCTGATCGTCGAAACGTGTCAGGATCTGCTGCAGACCAAGGCCGCACTCGCGGCGATATTCGAGCATTTCGAAAAGACAAAAACGAAAATTCCGGTCATCGCTCAGGTGACGATCGAGATCTTCGGGACGATGCTCAACGGAACGGAAATAGGTGCGGCACTGACCGCGCTCGAACCGTTCCCGATCGACGTGATCGGTATGAACTGCGGCACCGGGCCGAAGCATATGGCCGACAGCTTTCGCTATTTGTGCGAAAATTCGCCGCTGCCGGTCAGCGTGCTGCCGAACGCCGGCCTGCCCGAGGTCAAGGACGGAAAGCAGCATTATGACGAGACACCGGAAAGCTTTGCGGCGCAGGTCGAGCATTTCGCCAAGGATTTCGGCGCGAATATCGTCGGAGGCTGCTGCGGAACCTCACCCGAGCACCTTCGGCTCGTCGTTGAGCGAATGAGCGGGCTTTCGCCAAAAGATCGCAATGCCAAACTCGCTCCGTCGGCGTCGTCGATCTATTTTCAGCAGCCGTATACGCAGGACGCTTCGTTTCTGATCGTCGGCGAACGTGTCAACGCGTCCGGGTCGAAGAAGATGCGTGACCTGCTCGACGCCGAGGATTGGGACGGACTCGTATCTCTCGCAAAATCGCAGGAACGCGAGGGAGCCCACATCCTCGACGTCAACGTCGATTTCGTCGGCCGCGACGGCGTCGCCGACATGCACGAACTCGCGTCACGGCTTGCGACCGCGGTCAAGATCCCGCTGATGTTCGATTCGACCGAGTGGGAAAAGATGGAGGCCGGCCTCGAGCACGCGGGCGGCAAATCGCTTCTGAATTCAACGAATTACGAGGACGGCGAGCCCCGTTTCCTCAAGGTCCTCGATCTCGCAAAACGCTTCGGTGCGGGCATCGTCATTGGCCTCATCGACGAAGCGGGAATGGCCCGGACGGCCGTCGACAAATTGCGTATCGCACGGCGAGCCTACAAACAGGCGGTCGAGAACGGCATCGAATCGCACGATATTTTCTTTGATCCGCTCGCACTACCGATCTCGACCGGCATCGAAGAGGACCGTAAAAACGCCGACGAGACTATCAACGCGATCAAACAGATCCGGGCGGAAATGCCCGACGCCAACATCATTTTGGGCGTCTCGAACATCTCCTTCGGACTCAATCCGGCCGCTCGCGTAGTCCTTAATTCGGTCTTCCTGCACGATTGCGTCGATGCGGGGATGAATTCGGCGATCGTCAACGCGTCCAAGATACTGCCGCTCATACGATTCAACGAGCACGAGATCGAGGTCGCCCGCGACCTGATCTACGACCGGCGAAAATTTGAGGGCGACATCTGCATTTACGATCCGCTCGGCGAATTTTCGAATATGTTCCAGGGCAAGTCGGCACAGTCGATCAAGCCTGACATATCCAACCTGCCGATCGAGGAAAAGCTCAAACACCACATTATCGACGGCGAACGTATCGGACTCGAGGATTCGCTCAAGACGGCGCTTGAGAAGTACGCCCCGCTCGAGATAATCAACGACATCCTGCTCGACGGGATGAAAACGGTCGGCGACCTCTTCGGGTCGGGCCAGATGCAGCTCCCGTTCGTGCTGCAGTCTGCCGAGTCGATGAAGGCGGCTGTGAAATTCCTTGAACCGTTCATGGAAAAGGTCGAGGGCTCGAATAAAGGTGTGCTCGTCCTTGCGACGGTCAAAGGTGACGTGCACGACATCGGCAAGAATCTCGTCGATATCATCCTCACCAACAATGGCTACAAGGTCGTCAATCTTGGGATCAAGCAGCCGATCGATGACATCCTGCGTGCGTGGGAAGAGACCGGCGGCGATGCCATTGGGATGAGCGGTTTGCTGGTCAAATCGACGCTCATCATGCGCGACAATCTCGAACTGATGAACGAACGCGGCATCAACGTGCCCGTGATTCTCGGCGGAGCGGCTCTCAACCGCCGCTATGTCGACGCCGACCTCGTGCCGCTTTACAAAGGCAAATTGTTCTACGCTCGTGACGCCTTTGACGGATTGCACGCGATGGACGAACTAACGGGCGGTAAGTCGGGTGAGTCTGTTGAGTCTGTCGGGTCTAGCGAGTCTGTCGAGTTAAAAGCAAAATCGGTCGGTGCCAATGGATCAGATCTACGTGCATCGGCTGACGGTTCGGACGGGAAAATTCAGACGGTATTAGATGAGGAAGATCTCATCGGCGAGGATGCCAAATTGGGAAAGGCTGCGGCACGCGTTTCAACCCGTTCGACGGGCGACACGACGCACACTAACCGGTCGGACGTCGCGATGGACGTTGACAGGCCCAGAGCTCCGTTTTATGGCTCGAAGGTCGTCGAGATCACCGATCTGACCAAAGTTTTCGACTTCATCAACGAGACCGCACTGTTCAAGGGACAGTGGCAATACAAACAGGGGAAATCGTCGAAAGAGGAATACGACGAACTTCTCAGGACGACCGTTTATCCGAAATTTGCTGAGGTCAAGGCGAACGCGATCCGCGACAAACTTCTCGAAGCAAAGGTCGTTTACGGCTATTTTCCGTGCCAGTCGAGCGGAAACGATCTGATCATCTACGAGGAAGACGAGCGGTCCGAGCGGACGCGGTTCACCTTTCCGCGACAGCCAATTGAGCAGCGTGGCGGTAAGAACCTGTGCCTCGCGGACTATTTCGCCCCGGTCGAATCGGGAAAGATCGACGTCGTCGCATTCGACCTCGTGACAATGGGCCGCAAAGCGAGCGAGCATTCGGCCAAGCTGTTCAAATCCGACAATTACACCGATTATCTGCTGTTTCACGGCCTATCGGTCGAATCCGCCGAGGCTCTCGCCGAGATGTGGCACAAACGCATCCGCGAGGAACTCGGGTTCGCGGGTAACGACGCTCCGGAACTCGCCAAACTGTTTCACCAGGGCTATCAGGGTTCGCGATACAGTTTCGGCTACCCGGCGTGTCCCAATATTGAGGACCAGACCAAACTATTCGAACTGCTCGAACCCGAACGCATCGGCGTCGAGCTGACCGACGAATTCATGCTCGACCCTGAGCAGTCGACGTCGGCGATCATCGTCCACCATCCTGAGGCGAAGTACTTTAACGTCGACTAAACTCGTCCGAAAGTTGCCTCCGAAAAGCCGATATTGCCGATTAGCAATGTCGGCTTTCGCATTGTAAAATACTGTATAACTTGAACTTCCTGTTTGATAACTATTATTTATGACAAAGACTATATTCATTGCCGGTTCCGGTGGGATCGGCGAAGCCGCGGCCCTTTTGCTGCGCGAATGGTGCGAATTTGAAACGACTTTGATATTAGGTGATGTTCAGGAAGAGAATCTGGCGAAGGCACGCGATTTTGTTACGGCAAATTCAGCAAAGACGACCGCGGTTGAAACCGTCTTGATGTCTCCGGACGGCATAAACGATGCGATGCGTTCGGCGTTCGAGAGGACCGACGTGCTTCTCGATTGTTCTCCTGGCGGGCAGGCGCCGAAAATGGCGAGATTCGCGGTCGACTTCAAGATGCATTACGCAAACCTCACCGAGTACGTCGCCGAGACGGACAAGATCATCGAGATAGCAGGCGGCGCCGAAACGGGCTTTGTCCTTCAGACTGGCCTTGCACCCGGATTCATTAACGTCAAGGCGATGGAACTCTACCACAGCTTCGTCGACAAATATGAGAATGATAAGGTCGAGAGCATCGGGATGAAGGTCGGGGCCCTTACCGCCCACGCCCACTCACCGCATTTTTACGGTTTTACTTGGTCGCCGATCGGCGTTGCGACCGAGTATGTCAAGAATTCGCGGGTCATACGAAATTTCTCGATCACCGAGCGGCCGGCTCTGTCGTCACGAGAGACCATCGTCATCGGTGCCCGCACGTACGAAGCCGATCTGACCTCGGGCGGTGCAGCGGACCTACCCGATTATTTTGAAGGAAAGGCCCGCTCTCTCGATTACAAGACGCTTCGCTACGTCGGCCATTATCATTGGGTCGAATCTATTATTCGCAAGCTGCCTAAAGACGCCGACCTCCCGAACCGGCTTCAGGCCGAAATGCTCCAGGCTGTCCCGTCGGTCGAGGACGATCTGGTGTTGGTCCACGCATCGGTCGATGGTTTTGACGCTCGCGGCAGGCGCCGTATGCTCGAAAAGGCATACTTTGTTGAGCCGCTTGAGATCAACGGCCACAGCCTGCGGGCGATCCAGACGACGACCGCGGCTCCATTGTGCCAGTCCGCGATGATGCTCTTAACCGGAAACTTGAAGGGTGTGGTACTTCAGAGCCAGATCGAACCGAAGTCGTTTTTGGCGGGGAATTTTGTTTCGCGGGTCTATAACTGATGCGGGTCGTCTGCATTTCAGACACACATAATTGCAATGAGCAGATCGTGGTCCCGGACGGCGATCTGCTTATTCATTCAGGTGATGCCACGGTCAACGGAACAGTAGGTGAAATTGTCGAATTCAACCACTGGTTCGCGAGTTTGCCTCACCGCCGAAAGGTCTTTGTTGCCGGCAATCACGACTGGCTGTTTGAGCGGAATGATGTGGCCGCAAGGGAGCTGCTCTCTGAAAACATTGAATATCTAAAAGACTCGTCGGTCGAGGTCGACGGCCTGCATCTCTATGGCAGCCCGTGGCAGCCGCGGTTTTTCGATTGGGCGTTTAATCTGAATCGCGGTCCTGAGATGGCCGAGAAATGGCGGATGATACCGGACGACGTAGACGTGTTGATCACACACGGGCCACCTTACGGCATTCTAGACGCTGTTCCCAGGAAGTGGGGCATAGACCATTCAGGATGCGAAGAATTGCGCAAACGGGTCGACGTTCTCACCACAACAGGCAAGCTCAAAGCCCATATATTCGGCCACATCCACTGCGGTTACGGCACTGAGATGGTAAACGGCGTTAGGTTCGTCAATGCGTCAAACTGCGACGAACATTACCGACCGACCCAACCCCCGATCGTTTTCGACGTCTAACAAATCAAAAAAGGCGGGCCCGAGGACCCGCCTTTTGCTTTAGGTTCATCCGACGGTTACGGATGGTACTTCGCCGGTACCGGAGCGTCGGTCGGGAGGCCGAACACCTGTGCCGTAAAGCCCGCCGTCGATCGGTTGAGGTACCACGTGCCGCCGCGATAGACAGCCACATCGTCCTTTCCGTCGCCGTCGTAGTCTCCCGGGACCGGAACGTCACCATTCAACCCGAACTGCGTGATCGTCACTCCGCTGTCGCTGCTTCGCCGGATGTACCACGTTCCGTTCGACGGACGGAAGACCGCGACGTCGTCCTTGTTGTCGCCGTCGTAGTCGGCCGGAACAAGGATGTCGCCCGCACTTCCGAATGCCACCGCATCGAAGTTCTGTGCCGGCACGCCGGTGTTTCGTGCGATGTACCAGGTATTGTTCGATGGACGGAACACGGCCAGATTCGTCTTGCCGTCGCCGTCGCTGTCCATCGCCATCGGTACGTCGCCTGTCTGGCCGAACGGTTCGATCGTGTTCGAACCGTTGCTGCTGTTCAGAACGTACCAGACGCCCGTCGACGGTCGGAACACAGCAAGATCGGTCTTGCCGTCACCGTCATAGTCGCCCGCGATCGGAATGTCGCCAGTCGTTCCCCACTCGGCACCGGAATACACGAATCCGTTACTGTTCAAAATGTAGTAATCGGAAACACCCGGCGTCGGGGACGCACGGAAAATGGCAGTGTCGGCCTTGCCGTCACCGTCATAGTCGCCCGGAACTAGAACGTCAGACGAAAGGCCCCAGTTGATCACCGTAAAGCCCGCCGTCGAACGGTTCAGGTACCAGTTGCCCTCACTCGGACGGAACACCGAAATATCGGTCTTGCCGTCCCCGTCAAAATCTGCACGTGACTTGACGGTCGTGGTGCAGAGAGCACATGAGACACCGGCCGTGACTGAAACGTCATCCAGCCTGAAACCGGTTGACGAAACCGAACTATCTGACGCCATCAGCCACCGGAGCTGAACGTTCTGCCCATTAGCAGCTGCCGGAAGCGTTACGCTAGTCGTGGTGAATGTCGGGAAAGATCCCGACCACGCTTGCCTGCCCGCGATCGGGCTCTGGAAATTCGAGCTGATCGTCGCGTTGTAACCGCCGCTCACAAAAGAACCGCCGGCTGTCACGATATCCGTCCACGAACCGGCCCCGATCTTGATCTCAAGGACGACGCCGTCAAACGTACTTTCGGTTGTGAATGCCTTCTGGAACGTCAATGCTGCGTTCGGTACCGACACGGCAAAGACCGGCGACTCGATCGCTGACGCATTTACTGTCGATGGATCGTTCGCAAAGGCGACGTTCGGCGCCGAATTAGGCGATGTCGTGCTCGTCACCCACGTGATGCCCGTTCCGGAGGTCTGGTTTTGCGTCCAGCCTGCCGGTAATGCCGGAGCCGTGACGCCGTCAAAGTTCTGGGTCAGATTAATGATCGGCGAACCGGTCGAGTAGGTCTTAGTGACCGTCCCGAAGTTGGTTGCACCGTCCTGAAGGCTCCATGTCAATGTAATTGAGTTACCACACGAAACGCCGGGATCGACGGTAAAGGTAAAGTCCTTCGATACGGAAGGTCCTCCTGCGGTGATCACTCCGTAATTCTGCGGCGGGCCAGGATTTGTCACACCGCCGGTCGCCTGTAAAGTCGCGGTTAAGTTAGAGGTGTTTGCCGCGCCGGTATTCGAGATCGGCAACGAAACAGTAATGTTCTCGCCCGGATCGGGTACACCGTTACCGACGCCGCAGCTCTCTGCGACGATAGACGTAGTTCCCGCACTTACGACCGCAACGCCGTTAAGGCAAATGTCCACCGTGCTATTGCCGCCGTTCGTTACGTTGGTATTCGACGAGGCCCCGATATATCCGCCGGATTTGCTGGCGTTGACCGTGTAAGCTCCCGGTGCGACCGTCATCGAATATGTTCCGTTAGCGACGGTGAGTCGGTTGAATCCACCTGTCGCGTCTACCGAGGCAGTACCGACCGGAAGTCCGGTCGAGCAGGACGTGATCGTACCGCTGATCGTTCCCTTCGGTGCCGCCGTGCAGCCGGGGAATTTGAAGTTTCCTACACGTGACGAAAAATTCGAACTGCTTGCCGCAGCATAGTACTCCTGCGTGTACCAGAACGTGCAGTCGTCCGTCGGGTCGACGGACATTGAGCTGTAGTCGCCCCAGCGACTGCTGGACGATTGCGACGCCGGAGCAGCGAAGAAGAGTGCCTCGCCCTGATCAAGCGATCCAGAAGGTGCTCCGGTTCGCCCGGCGATCATTATATTCGCCCGCTGAGTCGTGCTCGATTGGCTGTAGCCGAGAGCGATGTTTCCCTGATTGTCCTGGGCGATGCTGCCCATCCAGTTGTTGAGGCCGGTCGCACCATTTCCGGGACCGTTCGACTGTGTGCCCTGGTCCGTGACTGTGAAAGTATCGTTTGTCCGACGCATTTCCCACCAGCGAATACCGCCCTGATACGTCCCAGCCGAGGTCGGATTGACGCCGCTGACGTTCACCGTGAAGTTGCCGACGTACGAATTGACGGGAGCCGCATAGGTTCCGAGGTTTCGATATGCAAGTCGATGCATCATACGGTCATTGAGTCCGTCCAATGTTGCACCGCTCAGGACCTCCATAACTGAGCTTGTTGACGTCGGTGACCGAGCGTCGAATGAAGCAAGGGCAACATCCGGCAAAACCGTTAGCGTCGAGTTTGCCGGTGTCACAAAGTCGGGAACCCACTTATAGAAACGTATCGCGTCAAGCGGATCGCCGAACGAGACCGAGCGAAATTCCGCTATCACTTCGGCCATTCCCGCAGGCGGCGGGACGAAGCCGTCGAAGTCCGTCGGAAGGGCACCACCGGCATTCGGGTCGACCGAGAAAATATTCTTATAGACAATGGATGTCGTCGGGTCGCCGGCAAGAGCCTTCGGCCTGTCCTGGCTCATAAAGCCCATGCCGAGAAACGCAGTTCCGGCATTGTTGAACTGATTGAACGTGATATGGTATGCATCCGGCCAGACACCGATCTTCGGGTAATCGTTCAATGCGTTGCCCGGATACAGATAGCTCCAAACGTAATACGTTCCGGTCGGATCCGGAGTCGTCGAGACCGCGATGCACTGGTAGTTGTTTGTTCCGGTACCCGCAATACCCGCAGGCAGCGAAAACTGGTTAACGACCCAACGGTCCGCCAGCGAGTCGTAAATAACGACCGGGTCGCCGTCATTTCTGGTTCGGCAGGGGTCACCGGCAGGGAGTGACGCGAAAAGGTCGCTCGTTTTTTTGCCGGCTGCCGCCACCGTTCCATTCTTGTTGTAGACCTTCAGTACCAGGTTGATTGAGCTGACGTAGTGATTCGGTCCGACATCGCCATTTGTGTCCGGCGGCGTGAAGCCCGTGCCGGCTCCGGCGGACGAGTTGTCTGCCATTCCCGCGCCGTCGAACGTCGTGGTCGGCGTCGGCATAGCCTGTGGAGCTTTCGGGTTGACGCTCAGGGCCGCAAGCGGATCGGTAAATTCGTCACCGGCGAGACCGGCTCCGGGAACGGTCCTCTTTACGCGCTCAGCGTTTCGCTCATTGATCTCCCACTGTTCTTTCTGCTCTTCGGTGAGCGCGGGCAAGCCCTTGGCCTGTCGCTCGCGGTCACGCCGTTCTTCACGTGCTTTTTCAAGTTTCTGTTCGGCGAAGGGCTCCGCCGGCTGGTCTTTCGCGTCCGGTAGATCACGAAGGGCCGTGGTGATCGCAAATCCATCGGGTTCGATCTTGATCACATCATTTGGATACAATCTTGCCTTCCCGTTAGTGCCCGGCATTATCATGCCGTCGTCGGGTGACTTGGCGACAGACGACGTTTGAAACGGCGTACGATAAAAGAAAAATGCTGCCACTATTGCAGCGGCGGCAAACGCGAGGGTAATTCTATATTTCCAATTCATTGTGATCCTCTAATTTGAAATTTGACGTGGCGAACGAGATCGCAAAACTACCGGACTCTGAATACTTCTAAAGCCAACCTTAGTTTGGAGCAACAAGATCTGAGGGTAAGGCCAATAGGTGTTGAAAAGACGAGCCGACTCGTCTCCCGACTCAGGGAAACAGTGGCCGGGCGGCACGAGATTCTGCCTTTTCCGGTTTTCAACCTAGGTCTGGTGTCACCTGAAAGCTGACGTGCGAAAAGCAACTAGTTTCTCGCATCGGTATGTTTCTGATTGTTACTGCAACTACGATTCGCGATAGTAGGCTAGAGCCCTTTTCAAGTCAAGCGTACAGGGGCCGGAAACACCACTTTCTGCGATACGGTATTAGCCTCAATTCGGCAAATCGCCTTATGAGCGCTATTTTGAAGGATGGGGTTTGCAGTTTCTCGCATGACATCTCAGGAGAGCCATGAGACATCGTAACCGGTACCATCGGATCCTGCTCTGGGATCGCGATGCAATTGGAGTAACATGGAAATCAGCCGGAAATACTCGGTTTGCAATAAGATCGCGGCGGCGGTCGTTACGGTTGGTGTTACTGTGTCAGTATTCCTGACCGTGGCGTCGGTGGGATCCGGTGCGATGGGAACCGAATCGAACATTCGAACACATTCCCGTATCGATAACGATCAACCGAAGAAAGAAGCAACCATGGATCTACAAACGCGGATAGCAGTGGCTCCGGGGAATTGGGGCGGCGAAGGCATAAGGCTTGAGATCGGCGATGACTCGTCGGCCCTTCAATTCGCCTGTGCGGAGGGCGTGATCTCCGAAAAGTTGTTTCAGGACGCGAAAGGCAATTTTTCGGCAACCGGATCGTTTACTCGCCGGACTCCGGGCCCGCAGCGAGAAGGCGGAATGGCCGCCCAAAACGCATCATTCGTTGGGCGGATCGCCGGCCGGTCGATGACGATGAAGATAATACTAACGGAATCAAAAACGTCTGTTGGCGAATTTACTCTGGAGCTCGACAAAAGGGTCCGCATCCAGAGATGCTTGTAGAAGTATGACCGGTTTGAAGGCGCTTGTCGGTCGATCGAAAAAGAAAATCCAAAATGACAATGAAGAAGGCCGGCCCGCAATCGCGGACCGGCCCTTTTCTATCAGGAAAGGGCAAGGCACCGCTTTTGAGGTGCCCTGCCGCGTTAGACAAGTTACGGATGGTAAGCGGCCGGTACCGGAGCGTCGGTCGGGAGGCCGAACACCTGTGCCGTAAAGCCCGCCGTCGACCGGTTGAGGTACCACGTGCCGTTCCTATAAACAGCCACATCGTCCTTGCCGTCGCCGTCGTAGTCTCCCGGAACCGGAACGTCGCCGCTCAGACCGAACGCCGTGTACGTCACTTGTGCATCCGAACTTCGCAGGATGTACCACGTTCCGTTAGACGGACGGAAGACCGCGACGTCTTCCTTGTTGTCGCCGTCGTAATCCGCCGGAACAAGGATGTCTCCCGCACTTCCGAATGGCACGGTGTCGTAGTTCGACGCCGGGACGCCGGTGTTTCGTGCGATGTACCAGGTGTTTTCCGACGGTCGCAAGAAGCAGACGTTGGTCTTGCCGTCGCCGTCGCTGTCCATTGCCATCGGTACGTCGCCCGTCTGGCCGAACGGCGCAATGGTCTTCGAACCGTTGCTGCTGTTCAGAACGTACCAGACGCCCGTCGACGGTCGGAACACAGCAAGATCGGTCTTGCCGTCACCGTCATAGTCGCCCGCGACCGGCACGTCGCCAGTCGTTCCCCACTCGGCACCGGAATACACGAATCCGTTACTATTGAGAATGTAGGAATCGGAAACACCCCGCGTCGGGGATGCACGGAAAATGGCAGTGTCGGCCTTGCCGTCACCGTCATAGTCGCCCGGAACGAGAACGTCAGACGAAAGGCCCCAGTTGATCACCGTAAAGCCCGCCGTCGAACGGTTCAGGTACCAGTTGCCTTCACTCGGACGGAACACCGAAAGGTCGGTCTTGCCGTCTCCGTCGAAGTCCGCTCGGGACCT
>JAKOVX010000148.1 GCA_029781855.1 Acidobacteriota bacterium
TCGCGTAGTGAAGTCAGCTGTTAGCGGTAAGCAGTAAGCCGCAGTGGGCAATGCTATCGGTGTCCATCTGTGTTTATCTGTGGTTACTTTTCCCGATCCTCAACCACCCGCTACCGCGGACGGTTCTGAAATGTCGGACGCAGGCGGTTCTGACTTGGAGGTCATTGCGAGCAGTTCGAGGTCCGGTTTTGCGATCGGCAGCAGCCAGATCGCGAGCGTCGAAACGATGAGGGCGACTGTGCAGACTATTCCGCCTTCGATGCCGTAAGTGGAACCCGTCAGCCACGTTGGGCCGGAGTCGATCTCCTTCAGAAGCGGCGATGTGGTGATATAGGTAAGCCCGCTGACCTCGATACCGAAGAACGAGCCCTGCATCCAGTTCCACATCAGGTGCATTCCCCAGACGAACCACAGGTCGCGGGTTTTGAGATAGGCGACGCTGAACCAGAGGCCAGCGAGGATCGTGTTTAGCGTGGAAAAGACGGTGACACCCGGATTTCCGAGATGTACCGCGCCAAAAAAGATCGACGTCAGCAAGATCGCCAGCCAGGCGAGCCCGGAACGGGAGAATGTCTGCAAGATATAGCCGCGAAAAAGAGCTTCCTCAAACGCCGAAGCCCCAGCAAAAACGACGAAAGACACAGCCAGCGACCAAGCGATCCCTTTATCACCGGCGGCCACGTCAAAATTAAACTTTAATCCGCCATAAAGGAACGCGATCAGTACAGCGAGGCTCAAAGTTGCTGCTCCGATTATCACGCCGAGGAATAGATGATTCAGCCAGCCGCTCGTAAAGGCCGCTCCTATCGCACGAAACGGTAAATTCTCAAATAACCATCCGCACAGCCATCCGAGCAGCAACGCCGGGATAAGCGACGTGATGCCGTTCGTGAGCATAAATGCCGCCGAGTTCGGAGCCGCATCGACGCCGAGGGCTCGCAGAACAAGTTGGCCGATCACTCCGAGGACGATCGCGGCGAAAATGAACGCGAACAGAAAGATCGCGGCGCGCCATCCGCTGCGGAGGCGGCCGAGAGGGTCAAATAATATTCCGGGTGAGTGTTGCAAACGAATCCGATGATAGCGGATTGATCGTCAGCGAACAAAACGGCACCTCGCGAAAAACGCGATTATGCTAAACTTTGCCAGAGAGATGCAGGAGCCGAAAAAGGATAAGAACAGACGCCGCGTGCCGTGGGCATTGGGCACCATCGTGCTCGTTTTGCTTCTGTTTTTGGTGCTGCTCCAATCGTCCAATCTTTGGCAGACGTTCTCCGTGGATACTGCGACGGACACGCTGCTGCTCTACGCCCTGTCGTCGCTGAATTTCATCGCATTTGTCGTCTTCGGCTTTATCTTCCTGCGGAGTATTTTTAAGCTCGTGCGCGAGCGGCGGACGTTTCAGCTCGGGTCTAAAATAAAGACGAGGCTGTTGCTATATTTTTTCACCGTAAGCCTCCTGCCGATCATTGCGATGGCGGGTTTCTCGTACCTCTTTATGAACCGTGCGCTCGACCGCTGGTTCACGCAGATCCCTGAGAATGTCGTGCGGGCTCCGATCAAGCTCCAGCAACAGGCGGTCGCCGATCAAAAGGCTCGTTTAGGCGACACGGCGCAAATGATCGCCCGATCGATGGAAGGCAAGGAGCCAACTGTTGATGAACTTGCACAACTGGTGCAGGCAGGGAAGTTGGCCCGGATCGAAATACGTTCCCGCGACGGTCGGACCCTCGTTGAGAGCGAAAAAAACCTGGATAAGACCGAGAAACGGACGGTCGACAATGAGATACGTACCGCGCTTGATGACAATTCCGGGTTGCCATACGTTGACGACGGCAGCGGATTTGTTGCGTCGTACGGGCAATTTGCCGACGGGCGGCGGCTGGTACTCGTCGCCTACGTGCATTCGGTCGGCAATGTCGCCGAGCTGGTAAATTCAACGCTTGGAGAGTTTGATCGGCTCAAGCAGCAGCAAGTCACGGTCCGGCAAGTCGGACTGTTGACTCTCGGCGTTTTAACGTTTCTGCTGATCTTCGCGTCGTCGTGGATAGCTTTTTACATCGCCCGCGGGCTGACGCAGCCGATCCAGGCGTTGGCGTTAGGTGCGGACGAGATCGCGAAAGGGAATTTGGGATATCGGATCGATGTCCTGGCCGAGGACGAACTCGCGTTGCTCGTCGGGGCCTTTAATCAGATGTCCGTGAAGCTTGAGGAGAACGCTGCTGAGCTCGGCGAACGCCAGCGGTACATCGAGACGGTCATCGAAACACTGCCGAACGGGGTGATCTCGTTCGACACCGAGCAGCGGGTCGGCACTATCAATCGGACCGCGCTGAACATCTTGAAACTCGAGAATGCCGACTACAGCGGCGTTGCTTTGGATAAGCTGGTTCAAAAGGAGAATCGAGCCGTCATCGCACGTTTGCTGTCACGGGCGATCCGGGTTGGGCACGCATCCGAACAGACGTCATTAAAGCGAGAGAACACGAACGGCTCCGTTGATAACTCCGCGGATCTGCCCGTTGCATTGACCGCCGCTGCGCTCCCGGACGGAAACGGTGTCGTGCTGGTCATCGAGGACCTTTCGGAACTGATCGCCGCCCAGCGTGCTTCGGCGTGGCAGGAGGTCGCCCGGCGGATGGCCCACGAGATCAAAAATCCGCTGACGCCGATCCAGCTCTCCGCGGAACGCATCGCAAAGAAATGCCTCGATACGCCGGTCGTCGCGACCACGGCGGCGGGAATTCATACAAGCGTCAGCCCGGAGCAATCGAAGAAGATCGTCAAAGAGGGAACCGACACCATCCTCCGCGAGGTCCAGAGCCTGAAATCGATGGTCGACGAATTCTCACGATTTGCACGGCTCCCGAACGCCAAATTGGAAAGCGGCAGCATAAACGAGGTCATCGGCCAGGCGGTTGCGATGTACGAGGACCGTTTCGATGACATTAAGATCGAGACCAACCTCGCCGCGATCCTGCCGGATGCGATGATCGACGCCGAGCAACTCAAGCGGGTATTTGTGAACCTGATCGAAAACTCGATCGAGGCTTTTGAGGAGACGGCGGATGACAAGACGATAACCGTCACTTCCCGGCAAGACGTTGTCCGCGACCTGATCGTCGTCGAGTTGTCGGACAACGGCCGAGGCATCGCTCCAGGCGATATGCAAAAACTATTTCAGCCGTATTTTTCGACCAAAGGCCGCGGCACGGGCCTCGGACTCGCGATCGTCAATCGCATCGTCTCGGAACACCGCGGCCGTATCAAGGTCGTCGCAAACCAGCCAAGCGGCGCGAAATTTATTTTGGAATTGCCGGTGAGCGCCTAGTTTATGCTGAGGAGATTCTTTTCAAAATATGTTGCGATCGTAGCAAAGGCGGGACGCCTATCACAGGTGGTAAGTTTCTTGCTCGCTATCCTCTCGGCTGTTTCATTATTTGATCTGCTCTCTGCCCTGTTAAGGATGCAGGACCTCGATTTTGTATCGAGAAATTTGTACGATATTTGTGTCGCAGTCGCTTTTCATTTCCTGATATTGGCCACACTTTCTATCAGATTTGCGATTTTGTTCCGCAACTCGCTGAGCGCGGCCTGGCGTTCACAGTTACTTTGGGTCGTGAGTTTGGTATGGATATATCTATATGAGATCGTGACGCGCGGGCGTTTGTTTGACGATCCTTCGTCGTCAGCGTCAACGTGTATTGATTGCTTTTATTTCTCCACTTTTCGATATGCGACGGTTACGTTTACAGTAGTTTTTATCTCTTATCCCGTGATTAGTTTTCTCTGCGAAGCCTTAATTTGGATAGTTGCGTTTTTCGGTTCTTTTGAGAAACGTCGAGCTTAGCCGCATGTTGAATTCTATCTTAATAGTTGATGACGAACGCGGTATCCGTGAGACGCTCCGCGGCGTGCTCGAGGACGAGGGTTTCTCAGTCGAAACCGCGTCGACGGGCGAGGAGTGCCTGGAGATCGCCCGAAAATTTAATTTCGCGTGCATTCTGCTTGATATTTGGCTCGGCGAAGGCATTGACGGGCTGACGACGCTCGCGAAGCTGCGTGAAGACGGCGTTGACGCGGCTGTCGTGATGATCTCGGGACATGGAAATATCGAGACTGCCGTGAAGTCCACGAAATTGGGTGCGTTCGACTTTATCGAAAAGCCGTTAAGCCTCGATCGGACAGTCGTCACCGTCAAGAACGCCATTCGACAGCGTCAGCTCGAGATCACTAACGCCCAGCTACAGAGCGAACTTGCAGAACAGTATGTCATGGTCGGCGACTCGGTCGTTATGCGAGCACTCAGAAAGCAGATTTCGATCGTTGCCCCGACCGATGGCCGTGTGCTGATCTCGGGCGAAAGCGGCACGGGAAAAGAACTCGTCGCCCGGGCGATCCACGCTCAGTCAAAACGCCGCAGTTCGGCGTTTGTCGAGATAAATTCCGCCGCGATCCCAGAGGAACTTGTCGAATCCGAGCTTTTCGGCCATGCGAAGGGTGCCTTTTCCGGCGCCACGCGTTCGAAGAAAGGTAAGTTTGAGATCGCGGACGGAGCCACGCTTTTCCTCGACGAGATCGGCGATATGTCGCCGAGAGTGCAGGCAAAAATGCTTCGCGTACTCGAGGAACAACGGT
This sequence comes from Acidobacteriota bacterium, assembly GCA_029781855.1. Classification (GTDB taxonomy): domain Bacteria; phylum Acidobacteriota; class Blastocatellia; order Pyrinomonadales; family Pyrinomonadaceae; genus OLB17. Next base: position 4,639 of record JAKOVX010000148.1, read on the forward strand.
TCGAACCTGTCGGCAGCAACACGCCTGTTTCGGTAGACGTCCGGGTCATCTCGGCGACCAACAAGCCGCTCGATGGCCTGATCGAAAACGGCAATTTTCGCTCAGACCTTTTTTATCGCCTCAACGTCATTCCGTTCCAGATCCCGCCGCTTCGCGAGCGTGCCGAGGATGTGCCGCAACTCGTCGAACATTTTAATCAAAAATTCTCACACGAATACGGCAAGCAGCCGAAGCAATTTGCCGACGAAGCGATCGAGGCTCTCCAGAATTATGATTGGTTCGGCAACGTCCGCGAACTAAAGAACACGATCGAACGGATCGTTATCATGACCCCGAAAGTGAAGATCGGCGCCGACGACCTTCCCGAAATGGAGTCATCGACTGAGCGATCGGCCGTCAGTTTTCGGTTTCCGACGTTCAAGGAGGCGACCGACGCCTACCAACGCGAATTCATCCTGCACAAGCTCGCCGAATTTGACGGCAGCGTCGCCAAAGCCGCCGAAGACATGGGCGTCGACCGCAGCCACCTGTACCGGCGAATGCGGAATTTAGGGATCGCGGCGAAATGAAATACTCACGATTCGAGGACCTGCCGGTTTGGAAGACATCGACGGACCTTGCGTTGAAAGTCTTCGAATTTACCAACAAAGCCGATCTTCGCGGCCTCGGTGACACGAAGAATCAACTTGAGAGAGCCGCTCTCTCGATTTCCAATAATATTGCCGAAGGTTTTGAACGCGGCACAACAGTTGAGTTAATTAATTTCTTGTATATCGCAAGTGGTTCAGCCGGTGAGAGCCGTTCGATGCTGCGGATTTTCGAAGGACTTCCGCGATTTTCAAATGTCAGATCTGAAATTTCAAATTTGATAAATCAATGTGTAAGTATTTCCAAACAACTGCACGGCTGGATCGAATCGCTTAAAAACACCGAGATCAAAGGAGTCAAATTTTACACCAATAAAGAGAAAGTCCGAGTTGAACAGAGTCGGGAATTCGAAGAATTTGACAAGGAAATGGAACGATATCGGCAGGAGCTGATCGACAGGCTTAACCGCCGCGAGGCAGAAACGAGCCAACGAGTAGATGACGCAGAAAGGCCATAAGATTGACCTTTCTGCATCACTTTGTGAGACTTTCAAGTCCCGTTTGCTACTTAACCGGAAAGCCGCGTTTTCGCATCAATGCATCTACATTTGGATCGCGGCCGCGGAAATTGCGGAACGCCTCCGCCGGGTCGACGGTGTTGCCAACCGAGAAGATGTATTTGACGAGCCGGGCTGCAACGTCCTTGTCGTACGGGCCTTTTGCCTCGGTGAATGCACCAAATGCATCTGCCGTAAGCACGTCCGACCACAGGTAGCTGTAATATCCGGCCGAATAACCGTCATTCGCGAAAATATGCCCGAACTGCGGAGTACGGTGACGCATAACAAGCTCCTTCGGCATCCCGAGCTGAGCGAGAGTTTCCTTTTCAAATGCATCCGGTTCGATCTTCTTGTCGCCGGCAAGGTGCAGTTTCATATCGATGAGAGCACTCGCGAGGTATTCGGTCGTGGCGAATCCCTGATTAAAGGTCGCTGCCTTGTTGATCTTGTCGACGAGCTCCTGCGGTATAGGCTTGCCGGTCTGATAATGCAGTGCGAATTTTTGCAGGACTTCAGGCGTCGAGACCCAATGTTCCATCAACTGCGACGGGAACTCGACATAATCGCGGGCAACATTAGTGCCCGAAAGAGTTGGATATGTGACGTTCGACGACAGGCCGTGAAGCGCGTGGCCAAATTCGTGAAACATCGTTGTCGCGTCGTCCCAGGATATCAGGATCGGCTCGCCGGGCTTGCCCTTAACAAAATTCGCGTTGTTCGAGACGATCGTCGTCGTGTCGCCATCGAGCCGGTCTTGGCTGCGATAGGCATTCATCCATGCTCCTGACCTTTTGCCGTCGCGGGCATACGGGTCAAAATACCAAAGACCGACGTGTTTGCCACCCTTCTTGACCTCGTAAACCGTGACGTCAGGATGATAAACGGGCACGTCCGTGACCGGCGTGAAGGTAAATCCGAACAGCTGACCGGCAACCCAGAACATACCTTCGCGGATCTTGTCGAGTTGCAGGTACGGCTTGACCTCGTTTTGGTCTAGGTCGTAACGCTCCTTGCGGACCTTTTCCATGTAATAGCGATAATCCCATGGCTCGATCTTGACACCCTTACCTTCCTTATCGGCGAGCTTTTGCATATCGGCGACTTCCTCGTGGACACGAGCGACTGCCGCGGGCCAAACGCGTTCCATCAATTTCATCGCGTTTTCGGGATTTTTCGCCATCTGCGGTTCGAGCCGCCAGTGGGCGTGTGTCGGATAGCCGAGCAGTTTCGCACGCTCGGCCCTGAGCTGGAGGATCTGAGTGATGATCTGGTTGGTATCGCGGGCATCGCCATTGTCGCCACGGTTGACAAACATCCGCCACGCCTTTTCACGCAGATCGCGGCGGTCGGAGTAGGTCAGAAAAGGATCGATCGACGATCGGGTGTTTCGGATAACCCACGCATTAGGTATCTTTTTGGATGCGGCCGCGGACGCCGCAGAATCAACGAGATCCTTGGGCAGTCCGGCAAGGTCGGCCTCGCTCGTCAGTGTCAAATAAAGCTGGCCTTCCTCGCCAAGCAGGTCCTGGCTGAATTTCGTGAACAGTCCGGCGAGTTCCTGGTTGATCGCACCGAGGCGGGCTTTTTGCTCCGGGCCGAGTTTGGCTCCGCGGCGGACGAAGTTTGTGTAGTAGACCCACGTCAAACGCTGCTGTTCAGAAGTCAATTTCTTCTTTTCGGGCGAGTTGTAGACCGCTTCGATACGCTTGAAGAGCTCCGTGTTTTGCGAGATCTTATCCGAAAAGGCTGCCAATTTCGGAGCCATCTCGGTGTCGACCTTTTCCATTTCGGGAGTGCTCAGGCTGCCCGACCATATTCCGTAAAAGGTCTGAACGCGGTCGAGCGTTTTGCCGGTACGCTCCATTGCAGCGATCGTATTTTCAAAATCCGGCATTGCCTTATTCGACGTGATCCGGTCGATCTCCTCCAGATTTTCGGCCATCGCGGCCTCAAGTGCCGGCTTAAAGTCCGCAACCTTGACCTTATCAAACGGTGGAACGCCGCCGTACGGCCCGTCCCATTTGGCAAGCAGCGGATTGGCCGGAGCTTCGGCCGCCTCTGTTTTGGTAATTACCCTTTGATTTGCCATAAATAACGCTAATCCCAATATTCCAACGAAAAGTACCACCTTACGATATTTGTATCTACTAAGCATTTTCAGATTCTCCTTATCAAATATACCTGATACTAAATACTATGGTTTTACGTACCCTTGAACAAATGGTTGCAGGCCTTACTGGACATAAGAATCCAGCAGACGAGCCGGTTGACAACATGATTACAGTTAATACGATCATAAAAATCATCGGATATAAGCGGCTGAATAGGAATTATTATCTGACAACGTAAAGCTTTATTAAGCTTGAACTTACGGTTCTGATAGATCGTCGTAAGTAACACGAATCGTGCATAAAAATCCTTGACATATTTCCGTCGGTCGTGCTAACCTGCCCGAGTCTCAAACAATTTGACCCCAGCTTCCAACGGCGTTGGTGCGCCTGTTGTTGCGTTTAGAAGCGAACCGGATCGAAGCCAAGTTTTGTCTCCTGAACGGAATCTGCGGCCGTATATGGCGGGTTCCTTATGCAAAAAAAGCGACGGTTGTTCGTCTTTGTTAACTAGATACGCAATACCGATGATTGTGGACACGAACTTTTGAAAAGGTGGACGGTGTATTTGGCGAGACGTGTGCCCGCGAAACCGGTTTGAGATTGCCGCAAGATGCGAATTGGATTGCCACCCGATTCTGCAGCATGCATTGAGTAAGTGCCGAAAAACGAATTTGGAGAAGACACCTTATTGGTTGTTTTCGTCAGTGGATAAAAGGGTTGTCGGATCAGGGTGTTGATTCGGTGATTTGCGGTAGGACTGTGAAATTCCTTACAGGCAAAACCGGTTGCTGCGCAATTACTGAAATGAAGATCGATTAGTAGATCGCTCGAACTGGTTTTTACGGTAGATCAAGTGGACTCTAGCGAGACACCTTCATGCTGCTCGCGGCACGCATTGTAGACCCTTGTTGTGTTTCCCATGATTAACAAATTTCATTTTGAACCCTCAATTTTGGGCTGTGCGTTAACGAAGGTCTTCATCCTTACGCTTTTGTTGATGACGTCAACAGCGGCAAGAGCGGCGAACCTCTCATTTTGGGCGCCGGCTAACGATCTGGTCTCGAATACCGTCTTATTCGGCGGCGAACTTTCGTCGAACCTCGTCGGACCGGCATTTGCCCCCTGCGACGGACCGTTCGCGAACGAGATCGTCGAAGAAAACTGCAAAACTGGGAACCCGTCGAGCGAATGGGACATTGCGGGTGCCGGAGATTCGTCGATCCAGGGATTCGCGACGGACATCAGCGTCAATCGCGGCGGAACGATCAATTTTAAGGTCAATACGACCGCGACATCTTTTCAGATCAAGATCTACAGGCTCGGTTATTACGGAGGCAACGGTGCTCGTCTGATAGCGACCATTCCCGACACCGCGACGACGGTATCAGCTCAACCTGCTTGCACAGTCAGCCTATCACCGGAAAATTTGGTGGACTGCGGCGGATGGTCGGTATCCGCGTCGTGGACCGCCGTGGACAGCACGTATGCTCCTAGTAAACCGGCCGTTTCCGGCCTATACATTGCGAGATTGGAGACAACCGACGGATCGAATAAAGCGAGCCATATTCCATTTATAGTTCGCGACGACTCGGGCCACTCGGAGCTTTATTTCAAAACGTCGGACACCACATGGCAAGCTTATAACCAGTACGGTGGATACAGTTTGTATGCCGGGCCGGGGCTAAATAATGGCGGCCACGCACATAAGGTCAGCTATAATCGGCCATTCACAACACGCGATACCCCCGTCGAAGATAATCTCTTTAACGCGGAATATCCGATGATCCGTTGGCTGGAACGAAACGGCTACGATCTGAGCTATTTCTCATCCATTGACGCCGATCGATACCCGTCCGAACTGCTTGAGCATAAAGTCGTAATGTCGGTCGGGCATGACGAGTACTGGTCCGCAGGTGAGCGAAATGCATTCGAAGCGGCTCGGGATGCGGGAAAGAACCTAGCGTTCTTCAGTGGAAACGAGATCTACTGGAAAACTCGATGGGAAAATAATTACCGGACGCTCGTCAGTTACAAGGAAGGAGCAGCTCAAGGAAGCGAGCATTACGATTGCCGGGGAAATTTCCAGTGTGATCCGGACGCTAATGTTTGGACCGGCCTCTGGCGCGAAGGGTGCCCGATCCAGAATCCCGGGAGCACCGATGGCTGTCGGCCTGAGAACGCCCTTTCCGGGCAGATAAGTTGGGGCGACTCAACCGGAGCGATTCAGGTGCCTGCGACGGCTACGGGACTTCGATTTTGGCGCAATACGGGAATGAGTGGTGCGACCACGCTCAGCGGCGGCACGCTCGGTTATGAATTCGACTGAGAACAACCGGCATATGCGAGTTCATATCCGGCGCGCAGGATATTGCTTTCGGACACGACCGCCGTCGGCAAGAACCACAAGGTAAGCCTGTACCGTGCCGATAGCGGAGCGTTGGTCTTCGGCGCCGGAACTGTCCAATGGTCGTGGGGACTCGATGGTGTTCATGATCGAGGCGGCTCGACCGAAGACTCGCGAATGCAGCAGGCGACGGTCAATCTTTTCGCTGATATGGGCGTTCAGCCGGGTACGCTGCAGAGCGGCCTTGTTTCGGGTGCAGCGTCGAGCGACACGCTGCCGCCAAGTTCGGTCATCGGTTTCCCGATAAGCGGGGCGTCTCTGCCGAGCGGAAATACCGTGAATATCCAGGGCACTGCGGCCGATACCGGAGGCGGTGTGGTTGCCGGCGTTGAGGTGTCGGTCGATGGCGGTACCACGTGGCAAGCCGCAATCGGCACCACAAATTGGAGTTTCGCATGGACGCCTTCGGTTCAGGGCACGATCACGATAAAAAGCCGAGCGTTTGACGACACCGGAAATCTCGAGCCCACCGGCAGCGGCGAGGGTTCGCCGAATGTCATCACCGTTAATGTCACGGCTCCGGCCGCGCCAACTTGTCCGTGTTCGATCTTTGGCCCGCTGACGGTGGGTAACGAAGAAAACGACTCAGGTGCTGTCGAACTTGGTGTCAAGTTCCGCTCCGATATTACCGGATATATTACGGGCATTCGATTCTACAAGACCGCAGGCAACATTGGCACGCATACAGGCACTCTTTGGTCTTCCGCAGGTGTAAATTTGGCGACCGCGACGTTTTCCGGAGAAACCTCCTCAGGCTGGCAGGAAGTGCTGTTCGACACTCCGGTCGCGGTAACCGCGAATGCGACCTATGTGGCGTCCTACCATACAACTTCGGGACATTACGCTACGGGCGCCTCATTCGCGGCGGCTGGCGTTGATAATACGCCGCTTCACGCTTTGCAGGACGGCTTCGATGGGCCGAACGGCGTATATGCTTACGGTGGCGGCGGTGTTTTTCCCACCACTACCTACGCGTCTTCCAACTATCTGGTTGACGTGGTTTTCGAGACTTCTGTTGGGCCCGATGTAACGCCGCCGACCGTGACGACCCTGGCGCCGGCTGACGGTGCGTCCACTGTCTCGGTCAATGCAGCGGTAAGTGCGACATTTAACGAAGCCATCGACCCGTTGACGGTGGACGGAACAACGTTTGAATTGCGAGACTCGCTCAATGCAATCGTGCCCGCCACCGTCACATATCTTGCCGGCACCAGAACTGCGAAACTTACGCCAGCGAGTTCGCTTGCGTATTCCTCTGTTTATACCGCGACGATCAGGGGCGGCGGCACAGACCCGCGTATCAAAGACATTGCGGGCAATGCTCTTGCGTCTGATCGTACCTGGTCATTTACGACCGCGGATCCGCCTCCGCCACCGCCGACTGAGGGTCCCGGAGGGCCGATCCTCGTTGTGAGCTCGGCGGCAAATCCATTTAGCCGGTATTTCGCCGAGATCCTGCGTGCCGAGGGCCTCAACGAGTTTACGGCGATGGACATTTCGCTGGTAACTCCGGCCGTACTGAACAACTACGATGTCGTGATCCTCGGTGAAATGCCGATAGACAGTACGCAGGCGACGATGTTCTCGGATTGGACAAATGCGGGTGGGACTTTTATCGCAATGCGTCCGGACACGGATCTCGACACGCTGCTCGGTATTACGCCGGCGGCAGGAACGCTTGCCGACAAATATCTTCTGATCAATACTGCCTCGGGGCCGGGAGTCGGAATCGTCAACCAGACGATCCAGTATCACGGAACGGCCGATCTCTACACGCTAAACGGAGCGACTGCGATCGCGACACTCTATTCGGACGCTTTGACGCCCACCTCTAACCCGGCGGTAACGACCATCGATGTCGGTCCTAACGGCGGAAAAGCTATCGCATATTCGTTCGACCTCGCTCGTTCGGTCGTTTACACACGTCAGGGCAATCCCGCGTGGTCAGGCGACGAGCGCGACACCGGCGCCGGCGGCGGTCAGCTTATACGATCTGACGATCTGTTTTTTGGAGCAAAAGCCGGTGATGTCCAGCCTGATTGGGTCGATCTGAACAAAGTGCAGATCCCGCAGGCCGACGAGCAACAGCGTCTGCTCGCGAATGCCATCACGCTCGGGATCATGCACCGAAAACCCCTGCCGCGATTCTGGTACTTGCCGAAGGGGCTGAAGGCCGCAGTCGTTATGACCGGCGATGACCACGGCAATAATGGAACGACACCGCAATTTGACTGGGATATCCTGCAGAGCCCGTCGGGCTGCAGCGTCGCGGACTGGGAGTGCGTGCGCGGTACATCGTATATGTATACGAATACGCCGATCACCAACTCGGCTGCGGCGGCGTATCAGGCTCAGGGCTTTGAACTCGGGCTCCACGTCACGACCGATTGCGGCAACTGGACGTCGCAATCCAACCTTTCCGATTTTTACACGAGCCAGTTATCGACATTTGCGGGCACGTTCCCCGGTTTGACCTCGCCTGCAACGAACAGAACACACTGCATCGCCTGGAGCGATTGGGCGACTCAGCCGAAAGTCGAGTATCAAAACGGCATAAGATACGACACGAACTATTACTATTGGCCCGACCAGTGGATCCAGAATAGGCCCGGCCACTTTACCGGTTCCGGAATGCCGATGCGGTTTGCCGATCTCGACGGCACGATGATCGACGTTTACCAATCGCCGACGCAGATGACCGACGAGAGTGGTATCGACTACTCGCTGCATATCAATACACTTCTAGATAACGCCCTCGACTCGCACGGCTATTACGGTGTCGTCACGACCAACATGCATACGGACACCGGGCCGCATCCTGGCCAGCAGATCGTCGTCAATGCTGCGTTGGCGAGAAGCGTCCCGGTAGTCTCCGCCAAGCAGATGCTGACGTGGCTCGATGGCCGCAATAATTCGTCATTTGCGAATATGAACTGGAGCGGTGACACGCTCAGCTTCGATATTACTTCGGCGACAGGTTCACGAAACATGAGGGCGATGCTGCCGGCCAATTCCGCGGCCGGCCCGCTCGGCAGCCTGACTCAGAACGGGATTCCAGTTGCGTTCACGACCCAGACCATCAAAGGCATCTCGTACGCTTTCTTCCCGGCACCGCCGCCGGGTACTACAGCATCATTTGTTGCGATTTACACGCCGGATACGACTCCGCCAGTGATCTCGAGTGTTGTCGCGAACATAGAGAGCGGAACGTCCGTTACGATCACGTGGACAACCGACGAGGCCTCGGACTCACGGGTCGATTTTGGTACGTCGTCATCGTTGCTGGATTTGAACGCCACGAGCAGCGCTCTGGTCACAAGCCACAGCCTGAATCTCGGCGGACTGACGCCGGGCCAAACATATTACTTCCGTGTAACTTCAGCGGACGCATCCACCAACACCACTACGGAACCGATAACCGCGAACGCACCGCTTAGCTTTACGATGCCTACTCCGCCGTGTTTTGTGGATGACACGACGGTTGATTTTGGTGCAGGATCGACTGGCGCATCAACTTACGTATCTGACGTCAGCGGCGGGGAAGTATCGCTTGCCTCTAGTTCCGGAGTTGAGTTCGACGGAAGCATATTTCCGGCAAGTTGGGCAGCAAATCCAACACCCTGGAATCCGGGCGGCAGCGTAACCGTGTCTAACGGTCAAATGGTGTTGGATCAGCGGAGCGCGGCCACCACTGCTACGTTTGGGCCCGGGTCTTCGGTCGAATTTTCTGCGACGTTTGGTAGTCAGCGTCACCAGCATTTTGGATTCGTAAATGGAGTCGATTTCAATGGTCCCTGGGTACTCGTCAGCACCGGGGTGAACGGTGACGGAGTTTATGCCCGTTCAGATGTGGATCCGACAGGAGTTTTGCTTGGAACCGCGCTTCAGGGCTCAGCGCATCGTTATCGGATCGTATGGAATGCCAACAGTTTTGATTTTTATGTCGATGGCGCAAGCTCGCCGGCAGCGACCCTAAACTATACGGTTGCAGGGCCATTGAATGTCGGGGCGAGCGATCTTGATCCGTTAGTGCCTCTTGCGGTCGATTGGGCCCACGTGAGCCCGTACGCTTCGTCAGGAACGTTCACCTCGCGGGTGTTCGGCAGCACGACGGACACGACTTGGGGTGCGGTGATATGGAATTCGACGGTGCCAAGCGGTACCTCGATCGCGATCTACGCACGCACAGGCGACACGCCCATTCCGGACGGTACGTGGAGCTCATTCGCATTGGTGCCGGCGAGCGGAACGTCGCTCGGCGTGACGTCCAAGTACATTCAATATCGCGCTGATCTCGCGACCAGCGATCCGTCAATGACGCCGCTCCTTAACAGCGTCTCGATCAGCTGCGACGGTATTTCGTCTTCGAGCGGACCGGTGATCTCAAATGTCCTTGCGACGCCGGGAACAAACGGCACGACCGCCACGATCTCGTGGGACACCGATGTCCCGTCGACCACGCGGGTGGATTACGGCACGTCGGGTGGAGCCCTTAGTTCCAATGTCTCCGATGGCAATTTGGTCACATCGCACAGCATCGAGCTGACGGGTCTGACGTCAAGCTCTGCCTACGATTACCGAGTGACTTCAGTCGATGGACTAAGCGTATCGTCGAGTTCGCCAATCGCACCCGGCGTACTTACATTTAACACGCCTTTCTCCTACAACTGTCCGTGTTCGATCTGGGATAACACTGGGACGCCGGCGAATCCTCTGGCTACTGATAACCAGCCGATCGAGGTCGGGACTAAGTTCCGTTCCAGTCAGGCCGGGTTCATCACCGCCTTAAAATACTATAGAGGTAGTGGTGAAACGGATACACACGTAGGCCACCTTCGGGCTTCCAACGGTACCCTGCTCGCGACCGTGACGTTCTCGGGCGAGACGGCGTCCGGATGGCAGGAGATGGCGCTGCCGACACCCGTTCCTATCGCGGCGAACACGACCTACATTGCATCAATATATTCGTCGCCAACCGGCCATTTCGCGTATACGGTCGGCGGCCTCACAACAGCGGTTAATAACCCGCCGCTACGTGCCCTGGCGGATCTGGAAGACGGCCATAACGGCGTTTATCAGTACGGCGGCGGATTTCCGACGCTCGGTAGCGGTGCAAACTACTGGGTCGATGCCGTTTTCGACACGACCGACTTTGTGCCTCCGGCGATCTCGAACGTCGTTGCGACGCCCGGTGTAGACGGCACGACCGCCACGATCACTTGGACTACTGACGAACCGGCATCATCCGAAGTTCTTTTCGGCGTCACAAGCGGCGGACTGGTCTCGAATGGCGTGGATCATACGCTCGTTACAAACCACAGCGTGGTCCTGACCGGACTGAATCAGAATACAACGTATTATTACCGAGTTTCGTCGTCGGACGCCTCGAGTAACTCGGCGGAATTTCCCGTCGACCCAGCAACCAACACTTTCTTTACTGCGTTCGGGTCCTTTACCGACTCCAATTCCGCCGATTTTTCCGCGGGCTCAGGCTGCGCGGTTGATCCGTCGATCGGCGACGGCGCCGTGCTCCTTCCAGCGACAGTGGATGAGACGTTCAACGGCTCGACGGTTCCCAACGGATGGACAAGTACGCCGTGGTCGTATCAGCCAGGTGGAAGCAGCATCGTGAACAACGGCTCGATAACAATCGACGAGTCGTTGCTTTCCACGAACCAGTATTACCTGTCAGGCCGGGTCCTTGATTTCGTAGCGACCTTTCAGCCGAACGCGCTCCAGCACGCTGGATTCGCGGTTGATTATGACTCAAGTGCAAACTGGGCCGCTTTCAGTATGGGTTCGCCAGCGGGAACGGTAATAAAGGCGCGTACTAATGTTGGAGGCTCCCAGATAGAAACAGACACAGCAGCAACCGTCGGGGTTCCTCACCATTTTCGAATTCAATGGAGCGGATCCAACATCGTTTTTTATATCGACGATATGACGGTTCCGGTTGCGACGCACACAGTTTCATTTGGCAGCACGCAGCTCCGCCCGGCATTCAGCGACCTTACGACGCCCGGCCAGACGGTGGATCATTCGAAGGCACTTGTATTAGATTGGGTGCGTATGACGCCATATCAGGCACCCTGCACCTTCACATCTCGTATTTTCGATGCAGGCAGCAGCGTTAACTGGGAAATGATGTCTTGGAATCGGACGACTCCCGCGAATACGAGCTTGGCGATGAGCTATCGGATCGGAAATTCGCCGTCGCCGGACGCGAGCTGGAGCGGCTTTGTTCCGGCGAGTGTGTCGCCTGCGACGCTTGGCGGAACCTCGCGATATATTCAATATCAGGCTGTCTTGGCGACTGCTGACTCGTCACAGACGCCGACGCTGACGGATGTAAATATCACCTATTCGACCGGATCCGACTCGACCGCTCCGACGATAGTCGATCGAGATCCCGCCAACAATGCGATCAATGTCAGCACATCGTCGAATGTGACCGTGACATTCAGCGAGCCGATGCTCGCTTCGACGATCACGACGAGCAATTTCCGACTTCGGCGAAACGGCGACGGAGCCGATACCCCGGCGACTCTGCTCGTCTCCGGGAACTCCGCCACACTCGACCCGACGGTTGACCTCCAGAATCTCGCGACCTACACCGTGACCATCGACACCGGAATGACCGACGTTTCCGGCAACCCGCTCGCACCTGAAACGTGGGTCTTCACAACGGCTGCGCCCATCGTCTCCGCAACGGACACGACAACCGCCGATTTCGCTGCCGGCACCACCGACTGTACGATCGACGGTGGCATAAACGACGGAGCGTTGCGGCAGACCGCAACTGTTGAAGAAAATTTCAACGGTTCGTCGCTTCCAACAGGATGGTCCTCAGGTATCTGGCCCGGTGGCGGAAACGCGACGGTCTCCGGAGGGTCTGTAACGGTCGACGGCGCCCGAGCGTTCACAACCGCGAGTTTCAGCCCGGGAACCTCGCTTCAGTTTAGAGCCACATTCACTAACGCTCAATTTCAATACGCTGGGTTCGCCACTGATGGCGATATCAACGCTCCCTGGATGGTCATCGGACAAGGCAACTCCGCCGGTGCCGTTTACGCCAGGCGCGATGATGGCGGCGATGTATTGCTTTCTTCAACGACGATCGGCACGCCTCATATTTATCGCATCGATTGGACGCCGACCGGTTTTGATTACTATATCGACGGTGTTTTCATCACCAATATTAGTCGTGTCATTTCGTCGAATATGGTGTTTATCGTTAGCGACTATAACGCCGGCGGAAATGACCCGTCCATCGATTGGGTTCGGATAACGCCTTACGTTACGCCGTGCACGTTTACGTCTCGCGTGATCGACGCCGGATCGGTCGTTGATTGGCTTGACCTGACATCGACAGGCAGCACGCCCACAGGCACATCGGTTGGGTTTGAGACACGAAGCGGCGACACTGCGATCCCGGATGGGACTTGGTCGGCATTTCAGGCGGTTAATAGCCCAATCGCGAGCCCGAACTCGCGCTACATTCAGTATCGAGCGACGCTTGCGAACACCGACAGCACTCAAACGCCGGTCGTCGAGTCGGTCAATATCACTTATCAGAACCAGCCGACATTCACCGTCACCTACGACGGAAATGGTCAAACGGGTGGAACCGCGCCCGTTGACGGCACCGCTTATGCCTTCAACACACCGGTGACGGTTGCGTCGCCAGGCAGTCTTGTGAAGACCGGCTACACATTCGTTGGCTGGAACACTGCCGCGAATGGCAGCGGAACTGCGTATGCGGTGGGCGGCACCTTCAACATCGTTGCCAGTACTACGCTTTACGCGCAATGGACGATCATCAGTTATCCGATCTCCGTAACAGCCGGATCCAACGGTTCGATAAGTCCGATCGGACCGGTGTTGGTAAATTACGGCGGAAGCCAGGCGTTCACTATTGCGCCTGACATGCATTATCACATTGCAGACGTGCTGATAGACGGCATCAGCAACGCGGGAGCAGTATCGAGCGGCACGTACACGTTCACGAACGTGATGACCCCGCATTCGATCGAGGCAACCTTTGCCATAAATACGTACACGCTGACATACGCGGCCGGTGCTGGAGGCTCGATCATGGGCACCAGTCCGCAGACTGTTGACTACAATACGAGCGGCAGCCTGGTCACGGCGACTCCTGACACCGGATATCACTTTGTTGACTGGAGCGACGGGCTGCTGACTGCATCCCGCACCGATGACAATGTTATGGCGGACATTAGCGTGACCGCGAATTTTGCCATCAATACCTACACGCTGACGTACATCGCAGGTACCGGCGGCACTATCACGGGCACAAGTCCGCAAATGGTCAACCACGGTTCCAGCGGAACTCAGGTTACTGCGGTGCCGGATGCTGGATACCACTTTGTTGACTGGAGCGATTCGTCGACGGTAAACCCGAGAACAGACATTAATGTCATCGGGCCAATAACGGTCACCGCCAATTTCGAACGTGATCCATCAGCGACTGTCTACGTCGATGACGACTGGAGCGGTGTCGTGAACGGTAACGATCCGGATGGCGGCGGTCCGGCGACCATAATGGGTTATGACGGGTTCTCGACGATCCAGGACGCGGTCGCGTCTGTTGCGGATGGTGGAACCGTGATCGTTTATGCGGGGAATTACAGCGGCGACGTAGACGTCACGCGGACGATGGAGATCCGCGGAAGCTTTACGCTCAGCGGCCACCTGAATGCGAGTGTTCCGGATGTGATCGTCAGCCAGGGAACGAACCCCGGTGTGATCAATTCCGGCGGACTCACGCTTTCGACGGGAACGACGTTAAAGGCTAAGATCAACGGCACCGTCGCCGGCACGCAATACGATACTGTCAATGTCACAGGTTCAGTCGATCTCGGCAACTCGGATCTGAGCCTCACAGTGGGCTTTACACCATCGATCGGCCAATCTTATACGCTGATCGCAAATGACGGCAGCGATCCAGTGATCGGAACGTTCAACGGCCTTGTCGAAGGGTCGACGATCGCCGTTGGTCCGGATCGGTTCGTGATCAGTTATACCGGCGGCGACGGAAATGACGTCGTCCTTACGTCGGTCGCTTTTAGCAATACACTCGCCGCGCCGACCATGACGTCGCTGACGAATGTGCCCGTGACGATCCCGATAACAACCACGGAACTTGCCGGTGCACATGTTCTCTCAGCAGATCTGACGCTTACTTACAACACATCGGTATTGAATACCGCAACGTTTTCGGCAACGGCTGGTACCGTCAGCGCTGGATCGACGGTGACGGTTGATGCTTCAACTCCGGGAACGCTCATAGTGTCAGTTTCTCGGGCCCCGGGGCTCGGCGAATTCAGCGGAACGGGCACGATTGTCAACATTACGGCGGACGTCATCGGCACTATCGGAGCTTCAACGCCCTTGACGCTGACTAACGTCAAACTAAACAATGGCTTGATCCCGGCCTCGGGAACGAACGGTTCGCTCACGGTCCGTTCGGGTATGATCAACGGCCAGGTCAGCTACGCCCTCGCGCCGACGCAAAAGGTCGCAAATACGATGCTCGACGCTCCGGGTTCGCCCGCAAGATCGGCGACCACCGACTCGAACGGCCAGTATTCGCTTTCCGGTTTCGGGCCCGGTTCCTATACGGTCACGCCGTCGAGGCCCGCTGAACTCGTAGATCAGAACAATGGCATCTTCATAAATGACGCCGCATTGATCGCCCAACACGTGGTTGGTCTGATCACGCTTACGCCGGATCAGATCAAAGCGGCCAAGGTCAGCGGCCTTCCGACACTCTCGTCGTTCGATGCGGCGTTGATCGCCCAATACACTGTCGGCATTTCCAACGGGATAAACCAGACCGGGAGATGGAAATTCGACCAGCCGAGCGTAAATTACGGGGTTGTCACATCTGATCTGAACAATCAGAATTACAGAGCGTTTCTGCTTGGCGATGTGGACGGCAGTTGGCTGGCGTCTCCTCCTCCCCCTCTAGCTCAGCTATCGCAGCCGACCAAGAACTCAGTAATAGCTTCGGTTCCTTTTACTGCCGCAACGCCCAAAGCGACTATCAACGTGCCCTTCAGGATCGATAATTTGCAGGGTAAGACTGTAGGCTCGTATCAATTCACCTTAGAATATGATCCGGGCGTGATCGAAGCGGTCCCGAATGCTGCAAGCGTGCTTGGAACTAATAGCGAGAGCCTTACCGTTATTTCAAATTCGCCGACGCCCGGCGTTCTCAAGGTCGCTGTTTACGGTGCCTTACCGGTCAGCGGTGACGGCGTGTATGTAAACCTCCGATTTGCCGTAACAGGGGGACCCGGGTCGGTGTCGCCGCTGAATATTGTTGGTTTTAGGTTCAATAACGGTGTTGATGAGGTCTATAGCCAAAATGGCGGGATTTCGGTCGTGGCGTCTTCAAATAAAGCTGTCCTTACGGGCCGAACACTCTCAGCGGGCCGTAGTCCGGTCGGGAACGCTCGGATCACGCTTACCGGTTCCGATGGTATTGTTCGCTCGACGACGTCAAATCCGTTTGGTTATTTCGAATTCTCCGGACTTTCGACAGGCGAGACGTATACGATCGAGGCAGCATCAAAGCGGTTCGTGTTCGTCAGTCGATCGGTGGTCATCGATAGTAGCGCTGTCGATATAGAACTGGTCTCCGATCAATAGATTGAGCTAGGGGCCGCTCGCAGCGGACAAACTCCCGCGGCTCGGTACGAAACAAGTGATGCAAACTTTCAGGCTTAAGATTGGCAAAACAGGATCTCAGGTATGCTCGGGCAATCGCGAACCGACGTCTCGGCCGAGGTGTCTTTCGATCGTGAAGATCCTGCTCGTGGCATCGGCCATCACATTTGGCTTTGTCAGTTCATTCGCTCAGAATGTCGTCGACCGAAAGGCCAACTTTAGGCCCGGCACAACGCAACTTTCTTCAACAAAGCAATCGGCGTTGACGTCACCATTCGTTGCATTACCGACCCTCACAAAAAGATTACCTGCTACGCCGTTCGTCGTTCCGATCACGGTAGATACGGCCGGCGGTATCATCGCGTTTCAGTTCAACATACTCTACGACCCGGCTGTTTTGGACCCGAGTGGTCCAAATTTCGGATGCTCTACGTCCGGTACCCTGGCGGCCGGAAGATCTCCGATCTGCAACGTGGCTCTGGGTGACGAAGGCAGGCTCCAGGTCTCCGTCTTTGGCAGTGGTGCGATGTCTGGAACCGGAACTGTTCTGAACGTGACGTTCCTGGCCGACACATCGGCGGTATCGGGGAGTGTTTCGCCGCTGACGTTTGAGACTGTTAGCTTTTTCGACAATAGCGGACCTATTACCTATAGTTCGCAAGGGGGACAGGTTACGTTCCTCGGGCCATTCACGCTGACGGCGCCTACGATCAATCAGACGATTCCATCGACCTTTGAAGTCCCTATCACAGTTGACGAGATATCCGACCTCGGGATCAACTCGTTTCAGTTCATAGTGCTTTATGACCCTGCGCTCCTTGTACCAAGCGGAGCGAACTTCGGCTGTTCGTCGGGCGCGACTCTGTCAGCCGGCTTGGCTCTCCTATGTAACGTCGTGCCAGGTCAAGAGGGAATGTTGCGAATCACGGCCTTCGGCACGACGGCGATCGCGGGATCAGGAACGCTTTTGAATCTGACGTTCGCGACCGCTACTGGTGTGACTTCGGGCAGTTCGTCTACGCTCACGTTCCAAAACGTTTTCTTTTTCAAGAGCAGCGTAGCGGTCCCGTATTTGCTGCACAGTGGCCGGGTCACACTGTACGCTCCGACCGCCGCCGCCGTTTCACTTGGGGGTCGCGTTTTGACGGCCGATGGGAGCGGAGTCCTCAACGCCAGGGTCGTGGTGTCGGGCAATAGCATGAACGAGCCCAAGATGGTCGTTACGGGCCCGTTCGGGTATTACAGATTTGACGGTTTACAGGCGGGCGAAACGTATGTGGTAACCGTGAATTCGAAGCGGTTCACCTTCTCAATGCCGAGCCGCGTGGTGAGCCTCACCGACGACCTGCTCGACGCAAATTTCATCGCCGACCCAAGCTGGTAAAAGTGCATTCGTGAAAGATACGGTTCGAAAAGTGATTATTCTCGACGAAGATTCGGTTGTCATTAGTAAATAATCCTTGGGTTCTTGTGGGTATCGTGATATTAAAATTACGAAGCATTGTGTGCAAAATAAAAATAGGAGGAATCCAAAATAATGGCTTGGGATAGAAATTCAGCTCATTATCCGCACGCCGTGGCGCAGATTGACTCGACGGCATGTTGGGCAGCTGGACTGGAATGGTGGCTCCGTTGTATGCGCGATTCTCGCTCGCTTATCACTCAGCTCAATCTATTGAGCAAGTTCGTGGCATTCTGGAACCACGACGAAGATGATCCGGAATACGGTACTATTACCGGCGAGGGTCTCGGGCACATCATGGATGACGCCTCGATACAAATGGATTATGTCGTACGCGGCGCCGGTTCGTGGGACGGAAGCTTTATTGGGCAAAAGTTGGCTCTCAGCCCGGTTCTGATCGGTTACAACGAGGTTGAAGTTGGAGGGTTTCACGTAAATGTCATCCACAGCTTGAACGCTGGTGCGGCAGCCGATGTCAACGTGATGGATCCAAACGGTGGCAGATATCGTACGCGGCGGCACGCTAATTTCAACACGAGTAACTATGTTCTTGGGTGGGCCAAGTAGCCAAGCGGAAGATCGATCTTTGTGAAACTATCATGACAAAGGTGGGACTAGGAACCCATATTGTTATTCTCGGCTCAACAACTGGCCATATCAACAGTCTCGCCGCCGCTTGATTGATTCGGTCGTAAAACGAAGTTCCGTCCGCTTGTAGTTCCAATATTAAAGCGGCAGGAAAATAAACCTGCCGCTTTCCTTCGTTGAAAGTTAAATTGAACAAGATTTGAATGGTACACCCGGCATGATTCGAACATGCGACCCCTTGATTCGTAGTCAAGTACTCTATCCAGCTGAGCTACGGGTGCACAAAAGGCAAGTAGATAGACTACAAACAGAAGTGCGGTGTGTCAAGTTTTGCCTGCCGAGAAGGCCAAGCACGCTATCTACTTAGCGAAATATCCCGTCCGTGTGCGAGAGATAAGGTCCGTGTCACGGGTTTCGATCCGTATCGAGCGCCATTTCCCATCCTTCTTTTCATTCAGTGGCTGGTATTCGATGGTATAGAGAGTGCGTATATTTGCCGCGACCTTGGCGTATAACAGACCCATCTGTTCGAGACGGTCGATGGCGTTAAGCGCTCCACCCGATCGGTCGGCGATGATCTGCAGCCGGGTGCGGGCAGCGTTATACATGGCAACCTGACGCGGCGTCGGATCGGCGAGTTTCGCCGGATCACCTGTTGGCAGAGCAAGCGGATAGATCGTCACACCCTGACGGTCGGCCCGATCGAGCATATGGATCAAGGCAGGGCTGTTCTCGGGCTTTAGTGCAGTAGCGACTTCATTATCCGGCACCTTTTCCAGAGTTTCGCGATCTCTGTCCTGCGACGCTGTGTCAATGCCGTCGGTCAACACGATGATCGCCTTTCGCCTCGTTTTTTCATATGAAAGCTGGTCGAGAGCGAATTCGAGTGCCTTATAAAACTGTGTTTTGCCACGTCCCTCCGACACGGCGATGGAATTTGCGATCGTCCGCCGATCAGTCGTGAAGTCGTTGCGAAGGTTTATCTTGTCGTAGAATTCGACCACGGCCACACGGTCTTCTGGACCCAGAGCATCGATGAATCGGGAAGCCGAGAGCTTGATAATCTGTCTGAACCCAAGGGTCGAACCGCTCATGTCGAGCATCAGAACCACGCTAAATGGCGCCGTTGAGGGTTCAAAGCGGCTGATCTGCTGCTTAACACCGTCCTCATAAACGCTGAAATTCGATTGGTCGAGAGTAGTGATCGGACGCCCTCGGCGGTCGACGACCCCTACATTGAGTCGAACGATCGACGAGTCAACGCGGATCGGGTCGTCATCCTGCGCCATCACAGTAAGGGCAGACGCCAGCGTAAACAGAGTAAAGATGAGAGCTTTGCGACAAAGCATAACGAAATAGTAACAATCAGACGCGGATTCGGGAAGTACGGTTGTATCCGTCCTATATCTTCAAGGTCTTAACAGATTTAGATTTATGGTTTATAATCTTGTTGAATTTTGACTTCATAGATCACGGCGAACCACGCAGCGGCAAAATCGACCGATCTCGTGCGTCTTCAGAGGGTGAGACGAATGCTATTTCGACCCAGTTACTGTGCGAATTGTGGAGAAAAGATCGAAAGGTCAGATTGGCATTTGTGGACGAGCCGTAGATTTTGCGTTGTTTGCGAATCCGAGTACAAGGGTACCGACCTGATCCCAAAGGTGTTTGCGGCATTAGGTATCCTAGGAGTTGCGTTTGGAATTAGCGGCTATGTCGGTGCCGGTCAGGGAAGCGGCGTTCGTGAACCTGTTACGGCGAGATCGTTTAGGTCGACGACCGAGAAATCACCTTCAGCTGCACCGGTCAAAGCAGCGATTTCGCCCCCTGTAGACGTTGGGAAAGAAAGTGTCAAAAGTCCGGCGATCCCGGATGTGGGATCGGCTGCAAATTCATTAACGCAGCCGCCGAAGGCAGGTGCGACCGAACGCCCAAATACTGACGGCCCGATCTACATGTGCGGTGCACAGACGAAAAAGGGAACACCGTGTTCTCGGCGGGTCAAAGGAAATGTCAGGTGCTTTCAGCACACAGGGATGCCGGCGATGCTTCCGCCGGAAAAATTGCGGGTAAGTTGAAAAGAGTTCTCATTTCATAACTACGTCAGTCAAAATTAACTCTGATGAAACCATTAGCTCCAAACACGATGATCCAGGGCCGATACCTGGTGGTTCACATGATCGGAAAGGGCGGCATGGGCGAGGTTTACCTTGCCGTTGACCAACGCCTTGGCAGTGCCGTTGCTCTCAAACGGACGAGTTTTGCCGACGACCAGTCGCTTGCGGCCGCATTTGAACGCGAGGCCAAGATCCTAGCTCGATTGCGACATCCCGTACTACCCAAAGTGAGCGATCATTTCGCTGAAAACGGGGAACAATACCTCGTAATGGAGCACATTTCGGGAGATGACCTCTCGAAGCGGCTCGAAACTGCCGGAAAGCCCTTTCCCGTGAGTTGGGTCATGTTCTGGGCCGATCAGCTGCTAGATGCGCTTTCATATCTGCATTCGCACGAGCCCCCGATCATTCATCGCGACATCAAGCCGCAGAATCTGAAACTTACGGACGAAAATCACATCATTCTGCTCGATTTTGGCCTCTCAAAAGATACCGCGAACCAGGCAATGCCGTCGGCGCCCGGTACATCGGGAAGCGTTGTCGGTTATACGCCGCATTTTGCACCGATGGAGCAGATTCGCGGAACGGGGACCAACGCCCGAAGCGATATCTACTCATTGTCTGCGACGCTCTATCAATTGATGACAAATACTGTGCCGGCGGACGCTTTGACTCGAGCTGATTCGATGATCTCCGGCACCGGCGATCCGATCCGGCCGCTGTCCGATCTAAATCCGGAGATCTCGCCGGCGGTTTCGAATGTGATCCTCAAGGGTCTCGAGATCAGCCAGGAAAAGAGGTTTTCCTCGGCGGGCGAAATGCAGAAGGCCTTGCGTTCAGCCTACGCCCAGATGCAGGGCCAAATGTCGGCCGAAACTGTCGCATTCAATGTTGGGAGCCAACCCGGAGCTGACGCTCACAACGCGACTCCGCCGCCACCTGAAGCCCCAACGATGGATGCTACGATCCGAATGGATGCCGCTCCGGTGCAAAACGAGGTACGACAGGCTGACGTAAAGACTGAGGTATTTCTCGCTTCAGATATGAAGGAGAGCGGTCTGACGTCTCCTGCATCACCGTTTGTTAACGAAACGCCGCAGTCGCACGACGATTATTCGACGGGACCGGTGAATGTGGCAAGCGAATCTCTTCCTACTGCCGACAAGCCATTTGAGCCTGCGTCGACGGTACCACTTTACGGTATGGAGCAAACTTCGTCCGGCAATGCGGATGAGCCATCGGCTCCAGAGTTCTTTCAGACGGTCGCCTCGACCGCGCCGAACGCGACACCGGTCGATGCGCAGGCCCAGGTTGCAGCTCCGATTCCACCGGTCCCGGCGACGCCCAAGGCTCCTGCGAAGAAGAAGTCAAAGGCTCTGCTCATTCTCGCGGGACTTGCGGCGTTTTTCATCTTGATCGTTGGAGCGGCCGGCGGGGCATGGTATTACTACGAAAACTATATGGCCGGGGCTGCCGTGACCCCGTCGCCTTCGCCGACGCCGGAAGCGACCGCGACACCCGAACCGTCGCCGACCGCGACCCCGGAGCCGTCGCCATCGCCTGATGCGAATTTAGCAACGTCCGATTCCAATACCAATTCGAATTCGACGGTCAATGATACCTCGGCGACACCGACGCCAAATGATGTTACAACGCGGCCAACACCACGGACGACTACCACGCGGGATAAGACAACAGTTACCCGGCCGACGTCGACTCCAG
This sequence comes from Acidobacteriota bacterium, assembly GCA_029781855.1. GTDB lineage: Bacteria > Acidobacteriota > Blastocatellia > Pyrinomonadales > Pyrinomonadaceae > OLB17. Next base: position 26,882 of record JAKOVX010000148.1, read on the forward strand.
CAGTTGTCAAGCCTACGCCGAAGCCGAAACCGACCAATGATCGTACGGTGATTTTGCAGTAGATGCGGAGATTTAGATAAAAATGAGAAACAACAGATTGTTAAGGTCCTTGACGATATGCTGGCTGACCGTGTTGGTCTTTGCCCTTACGTCCGGTATTTCAGCACAGTCAAAAAAAGACATCAAGCGCTCGAAGGAACTCGTTGCTCAGGCGGACAAGCTCTTCAATCAGAAGAATTATCGCGAAGCTGCAGATACCTATGGGCAGGCCATAGCCCTTGTAGCTATTAACCCCTATGCGCACTTCTGGAAGGGTTATGCCCATTATTATCTGAAAGAGAACGACCAGGCGGTTAATGAGCTGGGGATCGCACAAATGCAGGGATTTAAGGCGATCGAGATATATAAGCTTCGCTGGTATATCTTCTACGATCTTAAGAATTACGATGCGTCGCTCGACGATATCAAGAATGGCCTCGCGATCGAGCCGAACAATCTCGTTCTTTTGAAGGCACGCGGTGAGTTGGAGTACGCAAAGAATGATTATACCGCTGCCCTGGAATCATTCAAGCGTGCCATCCAGGCAGCCCCAAATGACGGAGATCTTTATTACAACATTGCGCGTGTAGAGTTTTCGCTCAATAATCCTCAAGCCCAGGCGGATGCAGCCGAACAGGCGGTTAATATTGGTACGACTAAATTAGGCGAGGCGTATTTTCTCCTCGGCGACGCTGACCAGAAGCTGAGAAAGACGGCGGCAGCGATACAGGATTATCAGCGGGCGATCGCGGCAAAGCCGATGAACTACCAGGCTTACCGTAACCTCGCAGATATCTTTCGCAGCGAAAACCGGCTCAACGAGGCGATCGATATTTCAAAACGTGCCCTCTTGCTTTATCCAAACGACGGTTATATTTATACCGATCTGAGCTGGTACTACAGCCTATCGGACAGGAATAATGACGCTATCGCCGCGGCCCAAGCGGGCATCAGGTTCATTCCGGATCAATACATGCCTTACACGAACCTGTGCCGTGCCTATAATGATGCTAAGCAGTACCAGCAAGCCATTTCGACGTGCCTGAGCGCACTTAAGCTGAACCCCAACGACGGAGAGACCTATTTCTATCTTGCCCGGGCTTACGACCTGACCGGAGAGAAAGACTATGCCACTCGCAGCTATGCCAAAGCCGTATCCGGCCTGGTGGAATTTACCAAGAACAATCCCGATTATTCAGATGGATTTTATCTCTTGGGAAACGCGTATTTTGCTGATAATCAAACTCAGAAGGCGATCGATGCGTACACCAGATGCCTCGTGATCAGCCCGCGCTTCATTAGGGCCCGATATAATCTCGGGATCCTGCAGGTTCTCCAAAAGAATAAGTCGGCGGCTATGGAGCAATATAATGCTCTGTTGAGCCTGGATCAGTCGCGAGCCGCTCAATTGAAGGCCGAGATCGATAAGATGTGATCGAGGATCGTTGGATGGAGTCGGCACGCAGTTATAATCCCGGCGTGCCGATTTTATTTGCGCTTCGTTGGTTTTCGAGAATTCACTTCAACGCTCTGGAATCTGAGAACGACGCGAACGTTATTGGATCGCTGATCCATCGATGCCGGTACGAACGGCGCGTTCGCTGAATCGGAATCGAACGCCTGTTCCAGAACTTCGACCGCGCCCACATTCTTCGACGGTTCGACTACCTCCGCGATCCGGGCAAGTCCATTCGAGAAAACATCCGCCACTACGACCATTTCATTGTTGCGAATGCCATTGCGGGAAAGCGATTTCGATATCGTTGCAAGAGCTCCTTGCGGGTTGATGCTTGGCGATTCGCCGGCGACGGCCATACGGTTTCTCGCATACTCCGCTGGTGAAATGTCTGCCGAATTCGGATCCTGCTGGCGGGCTCCGCCCGGTGATAGCATTATTCGTGAGTCGCTGTGCCCATTTCGCACCGAGTAGTCGGTTATCGCGAGGCTTCCGGATAGAAGTAAGGCAAGAAATGAAAATCCGATCACCAGAGAACCCATGACGCCGGCACCCAAGGGGATCAGCCGCATCTGGATCCAATCTAGGTTGTAAGAAAGGAAAGGAACCAGAGACCTTTTCCGCTTTTCCTCCCTGACGGCGAGCCGTACCCGATTCTCGATCTTCGGTGAGAGAACCGGCCGAGAGAATTGCCTGAGAGCGGCCCGTAGGGATCGAAGTTCATCGGCCTTTTCCCTGCAGAGTGGGCAAGTGGGCAGATGTTCGTCAAATTCGGCAATCTCCGATTCGGACAAATTTCCGTCGACGTAAAATGAGAGGCTATCTTGTAAATCGCTGCATTTCATTGCTTTGATCCTTTGCGGCCCTAAAATGCGGCCGCAATTGAATGAATGGCTAACTGACCCCGGCTGTTTTCAAAAACCGAAAACAACGCTGTGTTAAAGTCCAAGATCGGAGATATTGGCGTTCGACCGTAATGCTTAGATGTTGCTGGTCTAGTCAAATACCTGTCTCGAGCCGACCTTCCCTGAAATTGGTTTCCTCAACCTTCGTTCTCTTTTGACCTATCGTTTGGCACCGATTTTATTTAGTCCTCAAAGATGACACCGGGGCGAGTCAACCATTCATTCAATTTTCAAAAGTCTTTTAATCTCCGCCGCAGCTCTTCACGGCCGCGTGAGATCCTGGACTTAACCGTTCCGAGACCGACGTCTAACGCAAGTGCGGTCTCCTCGTAACTGAGGCCTTCGATATCGCAAAGGATAACGGCCTCTCTAAAGACCACGGGCAGGTCGAGCAGTGCCATCCGCAGCGCCGATTCGCGCTCACGTCGGAGTACCTCGTCTTCCGGGCTAATGCCTGCGTCGGCGATCGTCTCTGAGACCGTCATCTCGGTCGACCCGATCAAGGAATCTAGCGAGACCGTCTGGTCGCGCCGTCGCCGCTTCCACCAACGAAAACGATTCCGCGATTCGTTGATGGCGATCCGAAATAGCCAGGTCTTCAAGCCGGCTTCTCCGCGAAATTTGCCTATCGACCTAAACGCGCTGAGAAAAGTTTCTTGCGTCAGGTCTCCTGCTTCCTCGGCGTTTTCGGTCAATCGATACAATAGAGCAAAGATATCGCCGGAAAATCGTACGATCAGCGTGTCAAAGGCTGCTGAATCGTGGGCCTTTAGTTTTTCAATAAAATCTGATTCCGGAAAAGTAGTAACGGACAGGGGCTGAGACGCCACCGCGGCATTTCCGAGTCCTTCTGCGTCAAATGTCATTGACTTCGTGAAGACCATTTCCCGCCTTTGTGGTTCTCGAAAGAAGAACCGAAAAACTGCCCGTTCGCCCATATTCCGCGAACTGGAATAATTAGACACCCCAAACTCAAATATGTTCCCGAAAATCTAAAATTATTTTTCGTCTCCTTCATATTCGGGTCTCGAAGTGCCTTTCGCTATCGTCAAGTTTGCTCTGAATGCCGATTTACGCTAAATTAACTCTTTTGGAAATCGACCGGCTACGGCAATTATATAACGATTGGCAAGCCGGAAATTGCAATATTTAATCATGGCAAGAAAGCAGAGAAGATTGGAACATGTCGCGACGGCTCCGAACGAACCGAAGGAAAAGATCCAGTACAAAGATCCGTTTCAGAGCAAGATCGGCGAAAAGGTCGAGTCGGCTGGGCAGATCTTTGTCGGTAAGGGACGTACGATAATGTATGGTGTGGCCGGATTGGTCGTTTTGGCCATTCTGATCGGCATATTCTACCAGTGGAATCGACGCACTACCGGTGCGGCGCAGGCGGCTCTTGGTAAGGCGATCGAAATCTCGCAGTCCCGCGTGACTGACGCTCCGGTGCCGGCAGGATCCAACGAGAAGACATATAAGACCGAGAAGGAGCGAGCTGACGCCGCGATCGCTGCGTTTCAGGATGTCGTTGACAAGTTTGGCGGTGCCGCTGGCGAGAAGGCCAAGTATTTCATCGCAGTAAATCGTTTGACGAGTGATCGAGCAGCCGGAATACTCGAACTCGAGGGTCTTGCTAAGGGAAGCTCGGACGTTGCGAAATTGTCCAAATTCGCACTTGCCCAGACAAAAGCCGAAGACGGAAAATTTGACGAAGCCGCTGCTCTCTACCAGGAACTAGCCGCGATGCCGGATCCGATCATCGCGAAAGAAACCATCAATTTCCAGCTTGCTAAGGTCTATGAGAAGCAGGGCAAAAAGCAGGAGGCGATCGATCTGTATTACAACATTGCCAAGACCGCGAGCGACGCAAAAGACGCGGACGGCAAGGCAATACCGATGAGCGAGACGGCTCGAGACGCCAAGGATAAGGTCACGGAGCTTGATCCTGAAAAGGCAAAGGGAATCACCGAGGCTCCGCCGACCAATCCGTTTGGCGGAGCTCCGATCAGCCTGCAATAGGCTGACGGCCGCCTGATTTGTCGATCTCGGATTTGAAATTAGTGCCCCGATTCGTTATTTCTTAAGATACATTGGGAGATGGCGGAACGGGGCAAAACCATTTGAACGACTCGACTCAAACACAATCCAGCGTCGAAGTTGACGCAGTGTCGCGAAAATCGTCGGATATTGCCGGACAGACCGTATCGATCCGTGTCTCGCCCAACAGCTATTTCATCGCGCTTCTCCTCGGTTCATTTTTTTCAGCGTTTCTTTTCTATCTCGAATCAGACGCGGCGGGCGTGGCACTATTCTGCTTCGCGTGGATACTCGTTCCATTCTTTGCGCTGAATGACCGGATCGTTTTCGACGGTAAACGACTGACGCGTTCGGGTATCGTGCCGCGTGTTTGGTCCTGGCTCCACGGATCACGTCGGAGCCTGAAGCTCAGCGATATCGAGCAGATCGAGACCGCCGCCGTGAGGGCTCTTAAACGCGGCGGAAATGTGTATTACCGTTATCGGACCGCGATCCGCGGCAAAGGCATCCAGATATCGTTTTCGTCCGGCGGCGAAGATTACAGGCGAATGATCACCAGCATTTTGCCGCGAGTGGCCGAAAATGTACTCGACGCCCGCTCGACAGAACTTCGCGATCACCTCGCCGACCCGAAGGAAACGTTATTAAAGGCGACGATTGAAAATATCCCGTCGGCCGACGTGCTTCAGAATGCGACGCGGGGAGCCCGCACGAACGCACTGATCATCCCACATGAGCTCAACGAGGCTGAAGCTGAACGAGCTGACCGGCTCCGCGAATTAGCAAACCAACTTCGGCTTAACGGCTATTTGCGTCAGTCGCTCGAAGCCTTTCGACGGGCACTGGTTATCAAGCCCCACGACGGCAGGCTGTTATTTGAGTTCGCTCGATGCCTCCAGTCATTTGCCGGAGCCGAGCACAGCGGTAGGCTCGAACGTAAATCGATCGCGGCTATGCGGCTCGCCGAGATGCGCGCAAAAGATGATGGTGACCTGCTGGAGCGCCTCGGTGAAGCATATTTTCAGGCAGGCGAATGGCGGCGTTCGGCCGCCGCGTTCCAAAAGGCGCTTGACCGTGCCGGCGAGGGCTTTCGTTCCGCCCGCGGATTGGCCGAAATAGCTCTCCGCGAGGGCAAGATCGCCCACGTCATCCACCATTTCTCGACCGCGAACCGTCTGGCAGAAACCCCTAGCTTGCGTCGTTGGACACGCGGCGAAGCAGATTATTTTGCCCGCCTTAACGATGACGACGAATACATGGAGATGGAGGTCGGCCGCGTTAGCCTGCTCGAGACGTTCGAACGGTCGAAGAAGACGGCGCTCAGGCTGACGTTTCTCGGCTTTCCGGCGATCTTCATCGGCATCCTTTTCAACGACGAAATGATCGCCAATGTCGGCTGGGCGATTTCGGCGGTTACACTGCTTATTTGGACCGGACTCAACATTAGCATTCGGATGTTCTCGGCACGTATTCCATATGAGCTGATGGATCAGGAAGACTAGCGTTCTGTTGCTATTTTCGATTCGTCAAATTGGATATCTCTTTTCCCATAGAAATCGAAACTTAATCAGATCAAAGCACGTTATACGCATCAACAAATCAAGCGGTTGGTCGTATCGGCGTATTCTCGTCCGAAAATGCTGCCAAAAAACTCTAAAAGCGAGCGAATATTTATGAAAATGAAACTTGGCCTTTTGTTGGTTTTGCTAATGTCCTTGACGGCGATGAGTCAGGACAAGCCGTTATGGATGCGGTATCCGGCCATATCGCCGGATGGACAGACGATCTTGTTCAGTTTCAAAGGCGATATATACTCGGTTCCCGCCGCCGGCGGCACTGCCATACCATTGACCTTAAGTGAGAGTTACGAATTCGCGCCGGTCTGGAGCCATGACGGCAAAAGCATAGCGTTTGCGTCAGACCGATACGGAAATTTCGATGTTTTTGTCATGCCCGCCACCGGCGGCGAAGCGAAACGTCTGACATTCCACTCCACTCGCGAAATTCCAAGCAGCTTTACGGCGGATGACAAGGCAGTTATTTTTAACGCCGCGCGTCAGGATGTTGCCAGCAATGCTCAATTTCCGATCGGATTGATGAGCGAACTCTATAGCGTTCCGGTAGCGGGTGGCCGCGTATCGCAGATTTTGCCCACTCCGGCATTGGACGCGACATTGAATTCTACTGGCGACAAGCTGATATTCCACGATATCAAAGGCTACGAGAGTGACTGGCGAAAACATCACACTTCTGCGGTCACACGTGATATTTGGCTGTACGACTTTACGGCAAAGAAATACACGCAACTCTCTACATTCAAAGGCGAAGATCGAAATCCCGTATTTGACTCGAACGACCGCGATTATTATTACCTGAGCGAGCAGGGAGGAAGCTTTAACGTTTATAAGAGCAGCCTGGCAAATCCCGCCAAGTCGACTCCGCTGACCCGTTTCTCAAAAAATCCGGTCCGGTTTCTGACAAGATCCCGCAACAACACGCTCTGTTTCGGTTACGACGGCGAGATCTACACGCAAAAGCCGGGCGGTGATCCGGTCAAGGTAAATATTCGCGTCGGTGCCGATGGCCGTGATGCGATCGACAAGATCGTGCCGGTAAATGGTGGATTTACTGAGGTATCGTTGTCACCAAACGGAAAGGAATTCGCGTTTGTGTTCCGTGGTGAAATATTCGTCAGCAGCGTTGACGGAAAAACAACGAAGCGGATCACTAATACTCCATGGCAGGAGAGAACTGTGAGTTTCAGCCCGGATGGAAGGAGCCTTGTTTTTGCCGCTGAAAAGGATAGTAACTGGAACGTCTATACGCTCTCGATCACCCGCAAAGAGGAGCCGTACTTTTACGTTTCGACGGTTCTGAAGGAGGACACTGTCGTGGCTACTCCGGCGGAGGAGTATCAACCGGCATTCTCACCTGACGGCAAGGAGGTCGCGTATCTTGAGAATCGCCAGGTACTGAAAGTGATCGATCTCTCGACCAAGCAGTCGCGAACGATACTTGCCGCAGATAAAAACTACTCCTACGCCGACGGTGATCAGTATTATCAGTGGTCGCCGGACGGCAAGTGGTTCCTGGTCCAATTCGGGCTGCCCGGACGCATATTCACCCCCGAAGTCGGGTTGATCTCGGCGGACGGAAAAGGGGAACTCCATAACCTGACACAGAGCGGATACAACGACTTTCAGCCTAAGTGGGCAATGGACGGCAAGATGATGATATGGGGCTCGGACCGCGAGGGAGCTCTGAATCAAGGCGGAGGATCGGTATCGGGTGATATTTACGGAATGTACTTCTCACGAGACCTCTTTGACCGTTCCAAATTGACCAAGGAGGAGTTTGCACTTCTAAAGGAACAGGAAGACAAGCTCGAAAAGGAAAAGAAAGAGGCGGAGGCAAAGGACAAGGCCGCAACTCCGACTCCGACACCCAAAACGGATGGCAAGGAAAGGAAGCCGATCGAGATCGACTGGGATGGACTGACTGACCGGAAGGCCAAACTTACACTTCACACCTCGCCGGCAAGCGACTGGGCACTTTCGAAAGACGGCGAAAAACTGTACTACCTGACCAGTTTTGAAAAAGGGAACGATCTCTGGGTGACGGAGCTTCGGTCCAAGGAAACAAAGCTGTTCGCCAAACTTGGAGCGAGAAATGCCTCGATGGAGATATCAAAAGACGGCAAATTCCTGCTCGTTCTCGCCGATGGCAAAGTGGTAAAGGTAGACGCTGACAGCGGCAAAGCCGAGCCGGCAGCCGTGAACACCGAGATGGTACTTAAGTATTCGGAAGAAAAGGCTTACATCTTTGACCACAGCTGGCGGCAATTCAAGGAAAAACTGATCTTTCCCGATCTGCAGGGTGTCGACTGGGATTACTACTACACGACCTACAAGAAGTTTTTGCCGTATATCAACAACAACTATGATTTTGCCGAGATGCTAAGCGAGATGCTCGGCGAAATGAATGTTTCGCACACGGGCTGCTACTACAGGGCGAATTTCCCGAATACGGACGCGACAGCGAGCCTGGGGCTGCTTTACGACTACTCGTTTACGGGTAACGGCCTGAAAGTTGCCGAGGTCATCGAGGGCGGCCCTGCGGAAAAGGCTTCATCAAGGATCAAGGCCGGCACTGTGATCGAATCGATCGACGGCCAAAAGATCGACGATTCGATCGATTTCTATCAGTTGTTGAACCGCAAAGCCGGAAAGATCACGCTCCTTTCATTATTTGACCCTACGTCGGACCGACGTTGGGAAGAGACGGTGCAGCCGATCTCAGGGGGCGAAGAGGGCGAACTGCTATACAAACGGTGGGTCAAGAACCGTCGGGCTGAGGTCGACCGGCTCTCCGGCGGTAAGATCGGCTACATTCACGTCCGGGCGATGAACGACGCAAGTATGCGTGCGGCGTTTGACGAGGCTTTAGGGCTGAATCTCGAGAAAGACGCGATCATCGTCGATACGCGATTCAATGGCGGTGGCAATATTCACGAGCAGCTTTCCGATTTTCTGAGCGGCAAGAAGTATTTCGATGTCATTCCGCACGGACAATATGTCGGATATGAGCCCAGCGACAAATGGATAAAGCCGTCTATCGTTTTAATCGGAGAAAGCAACTACTCCGACGCTCATCTTTTCCCATTGGCTTACAAGGCAAAGGGGATCGGCAAGCTGCTCGGCATGCCCGTTCCGGGAACCGGAACCTTCGTGTGGTGGGAAAATCAGATCGATCCGACTCTTCGGTTCGGAATCCCGATGGGTGGCTGGCGTTCAATGGACGGTAAGTTCGCGGAGAACAACCAGACCGAGCCGGATATTCGTGTTCGGAACGAACCGGACATTATGGCTGCAGGCCGCGATCAGCAGATCGAAGAAGCGGTCAAGGAGCTGATGAAGAACAAATAGACAAACTCTCTTTTCAGAGCAATCAAAAAGCACGGTTAGGAGAATGATCTCCGACCGTGCTTTTTTTGGATGTGCGTATTTTCTGCTGTGCAGGTTTACGCGTTTTCGTTCGCCGCTTTCGCCGGCGGATTTAACATTGCCGACCAGCGATAATCCGGTGTGTCCCAGCCTTCCTCTAACTTTCGCAGGATAAAATCGGTCATGTTATCGACTATCCACCGGTGGTTGTACTCACCAACCGAAGCAAGCTCGGCGTCAGGGGCCGGGTTCATAAAGTCGATCGCGTAAGGCACTCCGTCCTTGATAGCGAATTCGACGGTGTTGAGGTCGTATCCGAGAGCCTCGCAGATCGTGATCACGTCCTTTTCGACTCGTTCGTGGAGTTCCGGCGTCAGGTAATTATCGATGTTCACGTACTGCATACCGGACAGATAAGGTTTCGAGGGGTCATACGGCATGATGAGCACTTTCTCTTTACCGACGCAGTAACAACGGACAAAATGGTCGTACTCGATGCCTTCCTGCAGCGTCATGCAGAGCGTGCCGGACTGGTTATATTCCGTCATCAGCTCGTCCATGTTGTGGATCTTCGAGACATTCTTCCAACCTCCGCCGTCGAACGGTTTCAGGAAAGACGGGAACCCGACGTAGTCGACGATTCCTTGCCAATCGAGCGGAAATTCGAGATTCCTGAGGCTTTCCGTCGTGATGTCTTTGATATACGAATGCTGCGGCAGCAACACGGTCTTCGGGATCGCGACTCCGATCTTTGCCGCCAGACAAAAGTTGAAGAACTTGTCGTCCGCCGACCACCAGAACGGATTATTGATGATATACGTACCCTCAAGAGCGAGCCGCTTTAGCGTGGCCCGGTAATACGGTACCTCGTGCGAGATACGGTCGATAATTACATCGTATTTCTTTGGTTCATCCAGGCGAATGCCGCCGATAGTGATCCATTCTGCCACAACATCGCCGCCGCTTCGCTCAGCAATGCTCTTGATCATTGACTCGGGAAACGTCACTTCGCGTCCCGCTAAAATTCCGACTCTTTTCATAAATGTATGAATATTCCTTTCTAAATTGATTGATAATTTCGGCCAGCGAAACCTTCCGAGGGCCGTATTCTGTAAAATCAATAATCTTACTGGATAAAGCGAAAAGCGGCAAGGTGTTTAAAATGTTTGCGCGTCGGTGGCATTGCACGCTAGAATACTCGTAGATTCGATCGTCTGGCGGTTTCACCGCAATGATCGGTCGGCTAACCTCAGTCTTCCATTAGGAACCCGCACAAATCAATGAATGAACAAACCGTTTCGCACGTGCCAATAGGTATAGAACTGCCTCCGGACCAGCCAAAGACGCAGGCGGAAAAGACCGCAGAATCGTTTCATCAGGTCCTCCAGCGAATGTTCGCCGTCGACAGCAAGGTCAGTGATCTGATCTTCTCGCCGGGCCGACCGCCGCAGGTCGAACTTTCGGGCGATCTGCAGGGCGTCGTGCTCCCCGGTCTTGAGTCGTTAAAACCTGCCCAGATAAAAGCGATCGCGGACATTATGTTGGCGGGAAACGAACAGTCGATCGAGGCGCTCGAAAGAAAGGGATCGGCGGACGTGTCCTATAGTGTTCCGGGACTCTGCCGTTTTCGTGTCAATATCTTTCGTCAACGCGGCAGTCTCGCGATCGTTATGCGGGTGATCCCGACAAAGCCGCCGAATTGGCAGGAACTCAACCTTCCTGACGCCGTAAAGGGTGTC